>NZ_JBCOAT010000004.1:0-89780 GCF_040226615.1 Streptococcus australis
CAGATGATAAAGCAAATAATTTTAAAAATACAACAAAAAGACAAACGCCAAAAATGACGTTTGTCTACGTTCTGAGAGGCCCTTAGGGGCCTCTTTTTTCTGTGTGATAAAAAATACAAAAAAATTCTTGACAAACTAAAAAATTAACGTTATCATTAACTAGTTAATTAACTATTTAATAAACCGATTAAGAAAAGAGAAGGGATTATAGATGTTTTGGAGGAAACTAAGGGCATTAGGAATTGGATTCGTCTTCCTTTTGTTGCTAGTGGCTTGTGGGAGTCAGAGGAGTTCGGGAGCTGGCTCAACTAAAAAGGGGCTCAAAATTGTGACGAGTTTTTATCCTGTCTATTCCTTGGTGAAGGAAATCTCAGGTGATCGAAACGAGGTCTGGATGGTTCAGTCAGGTGCGGGGATTCATGATTACGAACCTTCGGCCAAGGAGACAGCCCAGATCTATGATGCGGATGTCTTCGTCTACCATTCTCAAACACTCGAATCTTGGGCCGGACGTCTAGATCCTAGCTTGCAAGACTCGAAACTGCGGGTCATCGAAGCCAGCAAAGGAATGGAATTGGATAAGGTTGCTGGATTAGAGGATATTGAGGATACGGAAGGGAAGGATACAAAACACTTGTATGACCCTCATACTTGGATGGATCCACTGAAAATTGCCGAAGAAGGTAAGATCATCGCCCAAGAGTTGGGAAACATTGACCCAGATAACAAAAGTTATTATGAGGCCAATGCCCAAAAGCTTGAAAAACGCTGTGAGGATTTGGTGGCAAAATACCAGCCTCTCTTTGAAAAAGTGACACAAAAAACCTTCGTGACCCAGCATACAGCCTTTTCTTATCTAGCCAAGCGCTTTGGCTTGAAACAATTAGGAATCGCAGGGATTTCACCTGAGCAGGAACCAACAGCCCGTCAATTAGCGGAGATTCAGCAGTTTGTCAAGGACTACCAAGTTCATACCATCTTTGTTGAGAAGCATACCTCTTCCAAGGTGGCTGATAGCATTGCCAAGGCGACAGGGGCAAAAGTGAAGGTTTTGGATCCTCTCGAAGCAGATCCAGAAGATAACAAAGATTTCTTGGAGAATCTAGAAGAAAATATGGCTAGCCTAGCCAAAGAATTACAGGAGTAAGTAGAAGAATGAAGAAAAAAGGAACAATCGGATTAGTAGCAACCCTAGGTCTGGGTTTATGTGCCTACGCTTTAAGTCAGCAAGCACCAGTCAAGGAAGACAAAAAGAATCAGAACCAGGTGCAGTATTTACAAGGAGACAAGAAAAAGTCAGCTAGCAGCTCAAACAAGCAGGAAGAAAGCATTGAAACCGTCAACTCGAAGGAAAAGACCCAGGCAGAGCAGATTGTGGTCAAGATTACTGACGAGGGCTTTGTGACTTCCCATGGAGATCATTTCCATTACTACAATGGCAAGGTCCCTTACGATGCGATATTTAGTGAGGAACTGATATTACGTGATCCCACTTACCAACTGCAGCAATCGGATATTGTCACACAGGTGCGAGATGGCTATATTATCAAGAAGGATGGGACCTACTACCTTTATCTAACCGATCCGCAACATACACTGAATGTTCGTTCAGTGGAGGAAATTGCCCAACAGAAAAAAGGAGAGCTGGTTTCAGCTTCGAAAGATAGTGTCCAAAAAGCTGGGCAAACTCGTGATTTTAGTCAGCCAAGTCAGGCTTTACGAGAAGGGAAAACAGTAGCTAGTCTAACAGCAGGAGTCAAGCCTAGCCAAGGTGGCTACCGGACAGATGACGGCTATGTCTTCCATCCTGGGGATGTAATTTCTGATACAGGAGATGGCTTTATCGTGCCTCATGGGGGACACTACCACTATATTCCGAAGAGTGCCTTATCAGCTGGAGAATTATATGCTGCCTTAGCGGTTTTAAATGGAGGAGGAAAAAATGAAGTAAATCCTATTGCTCCACCTTCTAGCCAGCTAGCTTCATCGGTTAATCCGAATCAGCCAATCTCAGACCCGGTCACTCCAACGATTACAGCTTCTGTGCCTCATCCAACAGCAACTAATAAGGGGGGGAGCTTGCCGAGCCTTTTGGAAGAGTTGCAAAAAACTCCGCTTTCAGAGCGCCATGTTGAGTCGGATGGTTCTGTTTTTGATCCAAGTAAGATTACCAAATGGACAGATCAAGGGGTAGTTTATCCTCATGGGGATCATTTCCATTTCATCCCTTATAGTCTCCTTTCGCCTTTAGAGCGGGAGTTGGCACGACAGTTCCAACTATCCCGTACACAAGGTGGAAATATCGCAAAAGAAGAGAGTCCAACTCAACCTTCAAGCCCAGACACAAAACCAGTCGATCAGGACCACGACCATGAGAAGGAGGATCCTCATCACAAGCATGACCATGAGGACCATGAAGCTGATCATGACCATCATCATGAAGGCGAACAGGCCCATGAGCACGATCATGGATTCCATGCAGATCATGTCATCAGCAAGGATGCCGAGGGCTATATGGTCGCTCACGGAGACCATGCTCATTACTTCTACAAGAAGGATCTCTCTCCACAAGAAATCGCAGCTGCAGAGGCAGTGTTGGCTGGTAAGAAGGAAGAGGACAAGGGTCAACCACTGACAGATGATGTGGCTACCTATTCGCGCGATGCTTCGGATGAAGAAAAAATTCAGTACATTAGCCAGACTTACGGCGTCCCTCGGGAAGCTATCAAGATTTCCAATGGTTTCTTTGTCTTTAACAATCCAGACCAAGAATACGATCCAACCCATATCCACCCTTATGCAGTACGGAAGGAGCATGTTCGGATTCCGCTTGAAACAGGAAATCCTGAGCTAGACTTTATCAATGAGCTTTATGCAACAGCACTTCGCTCTGGTATTTCACCATATACGATGCAAATCGAGAATGGTCAATTTGTCATTCCGCATGGAGACCATAACCACTATATCAAGGTGCGCTCAGCAGGCTTGGCGGACTATCTGGCTCACCGTCTACCGACCATCCAATCAGCTTACCAGAAAGGTGACTTGGACCAGAAAGCTGTAGAGGACAAGGTCAACCAACTCCTGGCAGAAAGTCGGACTTTGTACGCATCCGATCCTCTGCAACAAAGACGGATTGAGTTGAACTTGGGTCAATTCTTAGAAACTGTTAAAAACTTCCCAAGCAATTCAACAGCAGGCTACTTGGCTAGTCTTGACCAAGTTGACAAGGAATATATCCACGCGACCCAGGAAGTCAAACCGAAAGAAGAAACGGCCTTGGACCGTCGCTACCAGGAATTATTGGAGCAGGTTCGCTTGCTAGATACCGAAGCCTTCCAACTCAAGAAAGAAAGCCTGGTTTCTCAGTTGCAGGAAGCCTATACGGCCAAGGATAGCCAACGATTGGAGCAAGAAGGAAAATTGTTGCAGGCCATTCAAGAGATGCAAGATCGGACCGGTGTGACTTCGGTGGACTACCTCAAGTATTTCTACCAAAGTTTAAGTGATGCGCGCTTGACACCAGAATTGCGGGCGACAGCAGCGGACCTTGCTTTGAAGCTTTACCGGGCTCAAGCCTTTGAAGAAGCTTGGGACTCAAAAGCCCATTTCATGGAACTCTACCAAGCCAAGAAAGCCATTGACCAACTAGTGTCTCAGGAAAATGCTCCAACCTATCCAATTGAAAAAACAGTTCTGGATCAAAAGGGAGCAGATGCTCCGTCCTATAACCTAGCTGTTTACGACTTCCTCAAGGGGGTCTATGGCGACCTGGATGAAAAGACAGAGTCTCGTCAACGCTCTAATCTCCTGACAGCCCTTATCGATCAAATCTCCTCTCTTTTGCCACAAGTAGAAGAAAGCAAACGTCCTGCTTTTGAAGAACGTTTGGAACAGGTGCGCCAAGAGCCAGATGCTGATAAGGCTTTGACAACTGGGAAAACTCTTTTGCGTGAAGTTGGTGAAACGATTGAACAACAAAAGCAAAAGAAAACAGAAGAACCTCAACTTGGAGACGTAGCTCTCTATCAAGAGATTTATAACCAGTTGATCGCTCTCCACCAACAATTGGCCGAAAAAGGAGCCAGTGATGCTCAGTTTGAACGCTTAGAAGCCCTCTTTGATCAACTAGCTGATCCGAAGAGCGACAAGAAAGCCTTGTTACAGGCGATCCAAGCCCTTCGAGATGATTTGCTAGCGGCTCCATCGACAGCAGTGACAGTGGAAGCAGACGAAGCAACCCCAGCCCCTCAAAGTCCTGCCACGAGCGATTCTAATCTGAATAAGGAAGAAACTTCAGATCCTGCTCAGACTCCATCTCCAGAGTCAGAAAACACAGAAGTTAGCCCAGCCGCAAGTGAAGAAACGACGGACTAGGACCTATGTAGAAATAGCAAAAAAACACAGAATCAATTTGATTCTGTGTTTTTAGATGTAGATAAAATCTTCCGAAAAACTTTCCTTAGGTGAGTACGGACGTCAGCGAACTTCTAAGAAGTTCCATGACTAATTATTGAGCCTAAGGTCTCAATAATTCCGAGTGCTAGATACACTATTGTTTCTAGCACTTTTCTCACAGCGGAAAGTTTTTAATCTTCTTAAATGGCAAAATAAGTCATTTTTTGAAAATCAACTAGCTGTTTTTTGATTACTCTGTAAGGTAATCGATTAGGAGCACCACTCGCTTGGCTCTATGGAGATGTCTGCTCTTTTAATCCTTTTTCAAAACTTGCAGAAGGAGCCTCAACTTGGATTTTTTCTAAGGTAAAGGGGTGGGTGAGTCGCAAGCGGTGGGCATGGAGCATGAGACGAGGAGCTCTTTCTGGGTTGTAGAGAGGGTCTCCCACGATTGGATGGCCATGGTGAGAGAGGTGGACGCGGATCTGGTGGGTGCGACCTGTCTGGAGCTGGCAGTTGACCAAGCTGGTACGTTTGAAAGTCTTTAAGCCGGTCACATGGGTTTCCGCATAGAGGCCCTTTCGAGGATCAACAATGCGTTTGCGTCGATCGTGGCGATCTCGTCCTAATTTGTCCTTATAAACCAGCTGCTTTTTGGGTAAGTTGCCTAGGATTAAGGCCCAATAGTCTCGTTGGATTTTCTTGTCTTCTAGCAGTCGATTCAGGACGGGTAAAACAAAAGGATTCTTGGCAAAGACAAGAGCCCCACTGGTCTCCTTGTCCAAGCGATGAACCACATAACAGGTCTTTCCGACATAAGTAGAGACATGGTTGAGAAGGGCGATTTCATCTGGTTGATTGGCGTGCGTTTTCATGCCTTCGGGCTTGTTTACGATGATGAGGTGCTCATCTTCATAGAGGGTTTCGACCAGGCTAGCATCCCCTGCTAGGAGCTCCTTTTCTTCATAATCTTCCGGATCAAAGGTGAGGGTGAGTTGGTCACCAGCCTGAAGCATCGATTGCCAATGGACAGTCTCCCCATTGACTTGGACATGTTTTTTTGTTCGCAAAAAATGACGAATCTTTCGTGGGATGAGAAAATAATCTTCAAGGGCCTCTTTGACCGTCATCGTGGGTAAGGCGCTTGGTATCGTTATCGTATAATGCATAGTGTTATTGTATCAGAAAGCAAGAGGAAAGAAAAGGTGAGAAGGAGGAAGGGGAAGGGGGGGAACGAGACGCTGAAACCCGCCCTAGAGTAGACTAGATAGCAACCTTAAAGAAAGCTAAAAGTATTCTTTCTTGCGAAGGTCTTTCTTGTCTAGACGTTAGGAAGGTGATAAAATAGGGACTATGAACAAATTAAAAGAATTAATGGAGGGAATGATTCGTCATTTCCAACGAGAAAAAAACCCAAGGAAGATTGCGGAAGAGGTTGAGTTATCAACGGACGGGGAGGAGCAAGCTCCGACCTATAGCCGCTCGGACAAGTCACGGAGAAAATCTCACTCCCAACATCCAATCAGACGCTTTTGGCGCAAGTATCACTTGACCAAGATCTTCCTACTGATTGGCCTGACCTTTAGTCTCATTGTTGGAGGTTATCTTTTTTACATAGCCAAGACAACCAATGTAGCAGATCTGCAAAATGCCCTCAAGGCGACTACGATCATCTATGATAAAGATGGGAACCAAGCAGGTAGCCTAACGGGGCAAAAAGGGACCTACGTTGAGTTAGATGCCATTAGCGAAAACTTGCAAAATGCAGTTGTTGCGACGGAAGACCGGAGTTTCTACAAAAATAGTGGGATTAACTACGGTCGTTTCTTCCTGGCGATTTTGACTGCCGGTCGCTCTGGTGGGGGATCGACGATTACCCAACAGTTAGCCAAAAATGCCTATCTTTCTCAGGATCAGACGGTTGAGCGGAAGGCCAAGGAGTTCTTCCTAGCCCTCGAGATTAACAAAAAATATAGTAAGAAAGAAATCCTGACCATGTACCTCAATAATGCCTATTTTGGGAATGGGATTTGGGGGATTGAAGATGCTTCTAAGAAGTATTTCGGTGTATCCGCTAGTGAGTTGACTTTGGATCAGTCAGCTGTCCTTGCCGGTATGCTCAAGGGGCCAGAAATTTATAATCCACTTTATTCTGTCGAGAATGCGACCAATCGTCGTAATACGGTCCTACAAAATATGGTCGCAGCTGGTTATATCGATCAAGCCACAGCAGATCAATCCGCCGCAGTCGACATTCATGGCCAACTGATTGATGCCTATGAAGGCAAGTCAGAAGATTATCGCTACCCGTCCTATTTTGATGCGGTTATCAATGAGGCTGTCAACGAATATGGTCTAACAGAAGAAGATATCATCAAGAATGGTTACCGGATCTACACAGAGATGGACCAGAATTACCAAGCCAGCATGCAGGTCATCTACGACAATGTAGATCTCTTCCCAGTTGCCGAAGATGGCACGCGGGCAGAATCTGGTAGTGTAGCCCTGGATCCTAAGACCGGAGGAGTGCGGGCGATCGTTGGGCGCGTGGCTAGTGACCAAGATGTTGGCTTCCGAAGCTATAACTATGCGACTCAATCTGCGAGAAGTCCTGGTTCTACCATTAAACCTCTCGTCGTGTATAGTCCAGCTGTTGCCAACGGCTGGTCGACCAACAAAGAATTGGACAATACGACTAAGGTCTACGGTAGTTATACAGTCGATAACTACGGCGGCATTCAAGGTAGCCCGACTGTCCCTATGTACCAAGCCTTGGCAGAATCTCTCAATCTTCCAGCAGTCGCTACAGCCAATGAGTTAGGGCTTAATACGGTCTTTGATTACGGGACAAAATTTGGTCTCAATATGGACAAGGTGGACAGATCTCTCGGAGTTGCCCTCGGATCTGGTGTGACGACCAATCCCCTTCAGATGGCTCAGGCCTATGGAACCTTTGCCAACGATGGAGTGATGAACGATGCCCATCTCATTACGAAGATTGAAAATGCTAGCGGTCAGGTGGTGAAAAGTCACAGCCAGAAATCGAAACGAGTGCTCAGCAGTTCAGCTAATAAGAAGATGACTAATATGATGTTAGGAACCTTTACCAATGGAACGGGTGTCAATGCAGCACCATATGGTTATACCATGGCTGGTAAAACAGGAACGACTGAAACGGACTTCAACCCCGATCTTTCCGGAGACCAGTGGGTCATCGGCTACACGCCAGATGTGGTCATTAGTCAGTGGCTAGGCTTCCCTAAGACGGATGAAACCCACTATTTGACAGGGACCAGTGCAGAGACAGCCTCAGTGATCTTCCGAAATGTAGCCAATAGCGTCCTTCCTTATACAGAAGGAACTAGCTTTGACAATGAGAAAAATTCTTACCAGGAAAATGGCATTGCCCCTGTCGGTCAAGAAACAGAAACAGAGAGTCCAGAAGAGGACAAGGGCTTCTTTGATACGGTCAAAGAACGCGCTGCAGGTATCGTAGACGATGCCAAAAAAGCCATCGATGAAGCAGATATTCCTGGAAAAGCACAAAATGCCTGGGATACTTTCAAAGGTTGGTTTGGATTCTAAAAATAGATGCTTAAAAGATGGGAAGATTCTTTCCATTCACAGTCTTCTTAGAAACTTTCCTTAGGTGAGTACGGACGTCAGCGAACTTCGAAGAAGTTCCATGACTAATTATTGAGCCTAAGGTCTCAATAATTCCGAGTGCTTGAAACGTAATGTTTCAAGCACTTTTCTCAAGGCGGAAAGTTTCGAGATTGAGTTGAATAATTTCATAAAATAGAAATCATCTTTATTTATTGAACACTCCCAGCCATTATAAAGCTTAGATCGCTGTAGATAAAGTAACAAAAAAGCCTTCAGATGATGACCTGAAAGGCTTTTGGTTTTAGGGTTGTTACAAGTCTTCGTCAGAGACGCTGAAGGTATCTCCGTGCTCAAAATCACCATATTGGTAACCACGTTTGAACCAGCGCATGCGTTGTTCAGAAGTCCCGTGGGTGAAGCTATCAGGGACGGAGTAGCCATAGGCTTGTTCTTGAAGGGTATCATCTCCCACGGCATGGGCAGCATTGAGCGCTTCTTCGATATCTCCTGTCTCCATGAGGCCTTGTTCTTCAATGTAGCGAGCCCACATACCTGCATAGTAGTCAGCTTGAAGTTCCAAACGGACATTGAGGGCATTTTTTTCTGTCTCGCTTTTCCCTCGGATGGCTTTCTGGTAACTCTGAAGAGTCCCCAATTCGTTTTGGATGTGGTGGCCGACTTCGTGAGCGATGACATAAGCCATAGCAAAATCTCCACTAGCCTTGTATTTGGTGGTCAACTCTTTGTAGAAACTGATGTCCAAATAGATCTTTTGGTCTGTCGGACAGTAGAAGGGGCCGGCAGATGCTTGGCCTACGCCACAGCCAGTTCGAGTTTGACCCGTATAGAAAACCAAGGTTGGCTTATGATAGGTTCGGCCTTCATTTTGGAAGGTTTGCCCCCAGAAATCCTCAGTAGTTCCAAGGACTTGACTGACGAATTTGCTATCTCCGTCACTCACCTGGGTATTGCTTTGGCGCGTGACTTGTCCTGAGTTATAGTTCTGCGTACTTTGACCTTGGTCAAAGAGCCCGCTTAATCCAGCTCCGCCGCTCAAAAAGATGAGGACCAGGATCAAGATTAGTTTACTCTTGAAGCTTCCAGGTGAGAGGAGGATTTGTAAAATACCACCCCCTAAATTCCCACCAGAGCGGCCAGATGAGTAGCTTCCGCCACTTTGCCCGCGACGGTCTTCAATGTTTTTACTTTCTTTCAGATGATCGCTTTTCATAATTTCTCCTTTATCTCCTATATTGTACCAAATCGTAGAGAAAAGCCAAACAAAATGCGCTTCCAGAGAGCAGAAGAACTTGTCAAATAGTAGAAAACTTGCTATAATGGTATGAATGGAGGCGTTATGGCATTAAAAAAAGCAAGTCTAGCGTGTACGGTTTGTGGGTCACGCAACTACTCAATCAAGTTGAGTGCGACGCCAAAACCAAAACGTCTAGAAGTTAACAAGTTTTGTAAACATTGTAGCAAATATACAATTCATAAAGAAACCAGATAGGAGAATGTTGTGAAATTTTTTAAAGATATTTTTGTCTTGCTAAAAAACACGACTTGGCCAAATCGCAAGGAAAGATGGAAAAACTTTATCTCCGTGATTGAGTACACCGCTTTTTTTGTAGCTTTGATTTATTTATTTGACCAAGTAGTGGCTAAAGGTATTTTGAAGCTAATCGATATGTTCTAAAAAAGAAACAAATTTGCGTCCTCAGTGGATGCTTTTTTTCTTATCTTGCTGAAGAAAAACAAGAGAAACTGCTTTGCTTTCTCCGGTTTTATGTTATAATGGAGCTAGGAAAACAAGAGCCAGAAGGCTTTTTTTAGTATCGTGATGAAACGATGGACCTCTGGTAGATAAGAAAGGAAACAAAAATGGATAGTTTTGACAAAGGCTGGTTTGTCCTACAGACCTACTCAGGATATGAAAACAAAGTGAAGGAAAACCTTCTTCAACGCGCACAAACATATAACATGTTGGAAAACATCTTGCGTGTAGAAATCCCTACTCAAACTGTGCAAATCGAGAAGAACGGGAAAACAAAAGAAATCGAAGAAAATCGCTTCCCTGGTTATGTCTTAGTAGAAATGGTCATGACTGATGAAGCTTGGTTTGTTGTTCGGAATACACCAAACGTAACAGGATTTGTTGGATCACACGGGAACCGTTCAAAACCAACTCCACTTTTGGAAGACGAGATTCGTAACATCTTGATTTCGATGGGACAAACAGTTCAAGATTTCAACATTGATGTGAAGGTGGGAGATACTGTACGCATCATCGATGGTGCCTTTGCAGACTACACTGGTAAGATCACAGAAATCGATAACAACAAGGTGAAAATGATTATCACCATGTTTGGAAATGACACTGTGGCAGAAGTCAACCTCAATCAAATTGCAGAATTGTAAGGAATGAAAAAGGGGCCTTCCCCCTTGATACAAAGAAATCCTCCAAGACGCTGGTCTTGGAGGATTTGTGTTTGTTGAGAAGGGATTCTTATGCAGGCTCAGAGACTTGGAAGACTGTTTCTTTGTCAAAACCGACAGAGTAGTCCTTCCCGTCTTCACCTTTCCAAGTAAAGATAGTCGCGTAGCCAAAGACGAAAACAGTTTCTGGACGGCCGTGTTTTTCAATGACTTCTTTAGCTGTCATTCCAGGTTGAATATCCTTGAGATTCGTAACCTTTTTAGAGTTAGGCAAGGTGGCAATTTTGTTAGTAGCTTGGCCTTTTTCATTAAAACTAATCATGATACCACTGCCCTCCCCATGCCAGTAACCACTATTATCAGAAGTGGAATCAGTAGGGCCTAACTTGCTGATGGCTTCATCTTTTGTAGTAGGAGCAAGGGCTTCATTCCCGACGAGGATTTCCACTTTAATCTCTTTGAAGGCAGCCCATTTTGGCATTTCAGGGATATCCCCGATAGCTTCCAGTGATTCTCCTTGGTCCATCAAGCTCATTGTATAGTTAGGATCCTCGCGCGTGTTAGAGTCTGAAGAACTATGAGAATGATCATCGTCGAAGCCTGATGAAAAATCCTTTTTGCTGGATGACTTTTTAGAGTATGAACTTCTAGAACTCTTAGAGCTTTTAGAGGTTTTTTTAGAGCTGCTCACAAGAGGTTTTCTTTGGTGAGTCTCTTCTTGTGCTGGTTGGCAAGCAGCGAGCATGGCCAAAGAGAGGATGCTGAGAGCATATAAGGTAACTTTTTTCATAATATCGTTTCCTTTCATGAATGGAAAACACGATCACTGACAAAGCGGCGAAAGTGAGATTCCATCAAGCTGATGTATCAAAAAAGCCCATTGCTGGGCTCATTGATATTTGTTTGTGAAGGCGGTAGACGGATTTGAACCGACGATCAAGCTTTTGCAGAGCCGTGCCTTACCACTTGGCTATACCGCCACAACATATTCTATTTTATCTTAAAAATCAGATAAGGTCAAGAAAAAATTTCAGACAAAAGGCCAATGAAAGGGAAAGAATGAGAATCGTGGAGAAAAAATAAGGGAAGGAGGAAGGTCCTGAAGAAAAGCAGGAAAAGTCTAGGAATTTCTCTCAAATGACTTGCAAAAAGCTTCTAAATCTGCTATACTGATAAAGTTGCGTAAAGCAATAAATACTCATCTCGGAACCATTGTGGCACCGTTGCCCTTGTGGTCGTGTTGCAAGCTGACGTCTGGGAGAGGAGAAAAAAACAAAAAGGAGAATTTACTCATGGCAGTAATTTCAATGAAACAACTTCTTGAGGCTGGTGTACACTTTGGTCACCAAACTCGTCGCTGGAACCCTAAGATGGCTAAGTACATCTTCACTGAGCGTAACGGAATCCACGTTATCGACTTGCAACAAACAGTAAAATACGCTGACCAAGCATATGACTTCATGCGTGATGCTGCTGCAAACGACGCAGTTGTATTGTTTGTTGGTACTAAGAAACAAGCTGCTGAAGCTGTTGCTGAAGAAGCTGTTCGTTCAGGTCAATACTACATCAACCACCGTTGGTTGGGTGGTACCCTTACTAACTGGGGAACAATCCAAAAACGTATCGCTCGTTTGAAAGAAATCAAACGCATGGAAGAAGAAGGAATCTTCGACGTTCTTCCTAAGAAAGAAGTTGCACTTCTTAACAAACAACGCGCTCGTCTTGAAAAATTCTTGGGTGGTATCGAAGATATGCCTCGTATCCCAGACGTAATGTACGTTGTTGACCCACACAAAGAGCAAATCGCTGTTAAAGAAGCTAAGAAATTGGGTATCCCAGTTGTAGCGATGGTCGACACAAACACTGATCCAGACGATATCGATGTAATCATCCCAGCAAACGATGATGCTATCCGCGCTGTTAAATTGATCACTGCGAAAATGGCTGACGCTGTTATCGAAGGACGTCAAGGTGAAGATGCAGTTGCATCAGTTGAAGCTGAATTGGCAGCAACTGAAACTCAAGCAGATTCAATCGAAGAAATCGTTGAAGTTGTAGAAGGCGACAACGCTTAATTATCACAATCGTAATTACCTAGGAGGGCGGGGCTTAGCCCGGCTCTCCTATTTTTAAAAAAATATAGGAGAATCAAAATGGCAGAAATTACAGCTAAACTTGTTAAAGAGTTGCGTGAAAAATCTGGTGCTGGTGTCATGGACGCTAAGAAAGCCTTGGTTGAGGTTGAGGGTGACATCGAAAAAGCAATCGAATTGCTTCGCGAAAAAGGTATGGCTAAGGCAGCTAAGAAAGCTGACCGTGTTGCCGCTGAAGGTTTGACTGGTGTTTATGTGAACGGTAACGTTGCAGCAGTAGTTGAAGTAAATGCTGAAACTGACTTCGTTGCGAAAAACGCTCAGTTCGTTGAATTGGTAAACGAAACAGCGAAAGTCATCGCTGAAGGTAAACCAGCTAACAACGAAGAAGCTCTTGCTTTGACAATGCCTTCAGGTGAAACTCTTGAAGCAGCGTACGTATCTGCAACAGCTACAATCGGAGAAAAAATCTCATTCCGTCGTTTTGCTTTGCTTGAAAAAACAGATGCACAACACTTCGGTGCATACCAACACAACGGTGGACGTATCGGTGTTATCTCTGTTGTCGAAGGTGGAGACGAAGCACTTGCTAAACAAATTTCAATGCACATCGCTGCAATGAAACCAACTGTTCTTTCATACAAAGAATTGGATGAGCAATTCGTGAAAGATGAGTTGGCACAATTGAACCACGTGATCGACCAAGACAACGAAAGCCGTGCAATGGTTGGTAAACCAGCTCTTCCACACTTGAAGTATGGTTCTAAAGCTCAATTGACTGACGAAGTGGTTGCTCAAGCTGAAGAAGATATCAAAGCTGAATTGGCAGCTGAAGGTAAACCAGAAAAAATCTGGGATAAAATCATCCCAGGTAAAATGGATCGCTTCTTCTTGGACAACACGAAAGTTGACCAAGCCTATACTCTTCTTGCACAAGTTTACATCATGGATGACAGCAAGACAGTGGAAGCTTACCTTGAATCAGTAAATGCTTCAGTTGTTGAATTCGTTCGCTTTGAAGTTGGTGAAGGTATTGAAAAAGCTTCAAATGATTTTGAAGCAGAAGTTGCAGCAACAATGGCAGCAGCTCTTAACAACTAAGAATAAAAAAAGAGGTTTCGATGGAAACCTCTTTTTTGCAAGAAGAAAAGAGAGTGGGACAGAAATCGGTCATTCGTTAGAATTCGATTTCGTCGTCCCACCTCCTCACAGTTGAGTAGGGCTGTAAAAGCTGATGAAATCAGCGTAGTAGAGCCCACTCAAACACTGCGTCTTGCTTGACAATCCAAAGACAATTGAGAGGCTAGGACTTTTGTCCCAGCCTCTTTGGGTATTAATGCGCAAAGGTATCGAGTCCAAAGAGGAGCGAGAGGGTTCCCATGATAAGCCCTGCTAGAATGACTCCCAGCATGACTGCTAGGACGCTCCGTTTGAAGTCCCAGTCTAGAATAGAGGCGGCGAGGGTACCAGTCCAGGCTCCAGTTCCTGGCAAGGGAATGCCGACGAAGAGGAGTAGGGCCCAAAAGATTCCCTTATCTCCTGCAGCTTCTTCCAATTTTTGACCTCCACGATGGCCCTTGTTGAGACACCAAGTAAAGAAATTCCCAATCACAGGTTTTTCTTTTCCCCACTCCAGGATATGGCGAGCGAAAAAGAAGATAATAGGGACAGGAAGCATGTTTCCAATCACCCCAATCAAAAGAGCTTGCCAGAGAGGAATTCCGCTAGAGATAGCATAGGGAACAGCTCCACGAAGTTCTACCAGAGGGATCATAGAGATTAAAAAAGTAATAATGTAGTTCATGTGGTATCCTTTCAATTCATCCTTTTCATTCTACCTTATCTCCGCTGGAATGACAACTATTTCAGACAGGAGAATCCCTTTTTAGGGCATAGAAAAAATCAAACAGGATATAGAGGAGGTCTTGAATCTTTTATACTGAATGATGGTCGTCAGCACTATCTTCTTTATCAATTTCTTGTATATGAAAGAGATTTATTCTCTGCACAATCCTATTTTATGCTTATAAGAATCAGTTCGACAAAGTATAGTTCTTTTAGTACAAACTATATATTCTTTGCCTGTTCTCTTGTTAAAGGCTCAACTTTTGGTATAGTTAAAATGTAGAGTTTCTTTATTTGCAAACGCATTTTAGAAAGCGCTTACATTTTAAAAAATCCCAATAGGAGGTTAAATATGGGAAAGTCTTTTTTTGAAAAGCGCAGTGTATTTAGTATTCGCAAGCTCGCGGTTGGAGCTTGTTCTGTTTTAATCGGTGTATCTTTTTTTGGAGCTCCATCAGTATTGGCAGAAGAAGAAGGAAGAGCTGTAACAGAAGAGGAGATGACGTCCACAAGGGAAGCGTCAGAGGTAACGAATGGAGAGGTTGTGACAAGTGATAAAGCTTCAACAACCTTAGAGGCGCCTGCTGTCATTACTCCTGAAAGAAATGAGAGCGAAGTCGAACAGCCACAGGTGGAACCTCAAACAAGTGAACGTTCTGCTGGGGCTACTGAAGAGGCTACGAAAGATCAAAAACAGGTAGCGGAGGACATGGTGCAAGATCGCGAACGAGACTTTAACAAGGACTGGTATTTCAAATTAAATGCAGCTCCTGGTGCAGAAGGTCGCCAGGTGGATGTTAAAAACTGGAAAAAATTAGATTTACCCCACGATTGGTCAATCTTCTTTGACTTCGATCACAACTCTCCAGCTCAAAATGAAGGGGGACAATTAAACGGTGGGGATGCTTGGTATCGCAAGACCTTCCGTTTGGAAGACAAGGACCTCGATAAGAAGGTGCGTTTGGAATTTGGTGGAGTATACATGGATTCGAAAGTCTATGTAAATGGGCAATTTGTTGGTCATTATCCAAATGGCTACAATGCTTTTTCTTATGATATTACTCCTTATTTGAATGCGGATGGAAGTGAAAACACCATCGCGGTTCATGTAGTCAACCAACAACCAAGTAGTCGTTGGTATTCTGGAAGTGGGATCTATCGTGATGTTAAACTCAGTGTGACGGACAAGGTTCATGTGGCTAAGTATGGGACCACCATCACGAGTTCAAAATTAGAAGAACAACAGAATGGGGCAGTCGATACTCTTGTGAAGAGTCGTATTGTCAACCAAGATGATCAAGCCCACAGTATTTATGCAGAATACGAAATCGTCGATCAAAATGGTCAAGTGGTCAGTGAAAAGGTACGTAGTGAAGTTCAATCCATTTTGGCTGGTCAAGAGATCAACTTGTCTCATACTCTTCATGTTGAAAAACCGACCCTCTGGGATGTGAAGACCAATAACCCAGCCCTCTATACGCTGTATACGCGGGTCTATCGGGATTCGCAGTTGGTCGATGTGCAAAAGGAACGCTTTGGCTACCGCTATCTGAATTGGACACCAGAAGGGGGCTTCTTCCTTAACGGAGTGGCTACGAAATTCCACGGTGTTTCCCTTCACCATGACCATGGGGCTCTCGGAGCTGAGGAAAATTACAAGGCTGAATACCGCCGCCTCAAACAGATGAAGGACATGGGAGTCAATGCCATCCGGACGACCCACAACCCAGCCAGTGAACAAACCTTGCAAATTGCGGCCGAGTTGGGCTTGATGGTCCAAGAAGAAGCCTTTGATACTTGGTATGGTGGTAAGAAACAATACGATTACGGTCGATTCTTTGAAAAGGATGCAACGCATCCAGAAGCTCGTAAAGGGGATAAGTGGTCTGACTATGACCTTCGAACCATGGTAGAGCGAGGCAAGAACAATCCTTCTATTGTGATGTGGTCAATCGGTAACGAAATCGGTGAGGCAGATGGATCTGATAAGTCTGTCGCAACCGTTCGTCGTCTCGTCAAGACCATCAAGGAAGTGGACGCAACTCGCTATGTCACCATGGGAGCTGATAAATTCCGCTTTGGTGATGGATCAGGAGGGCATGAAAAGGTAGCGGCAGAGCTCGATGCAGTTGGATTTAACTATTCAGAGGCCAACTATGAAAGCCTACGAGCTAAACACCCAAACTGGCTCATTTATGGTTCTGAAACCTCTTCTGCGACGCGGACACGGGGCTCTTACTACCACCCTGAAAGAGAATGGGTCGGAAGCAACCAAGAAGATCGCCACTATGAACAATCAGACTACGGCAATGACCGGGTTGGTTGGGGTCGGACAGCGACAGCCTCTTGGACCTTTGACCGCGATCATGCCGGCTATGCAGGTCAATTTATCTGGACAGGTACAGACTATATTGGTGAGCCAACACCATGGCACAACCAAAATGATACACCTGTGAAAAGTTCTTATTTCGGTATCGTGGATACTGCCGGCCTTCCGAAGAATGATTTTTACCTTTACCAAAGTCAATGGTTGTCAGCTGAGAAACATCCAATGGTCCATCTCTTACCACATTGGAACTGGGAAAATCCAGAATTGGCCAATCGTGTCATGGATGAAGAAGGTCGGATACCTGTTCGTTCCTTCTCTAATGCCCACAGTGTGGAATTGATTGTCAATGGGGAATCACAAGGGGTGAAGACCTTTACCAAGAAGACCACTGCTGATGGCCGGACCTATCAGGAAGGGGCAAATCCGGATGAACTCTATCTAGAGTGGTTGGTTCCTTATGTACCAGGTAAAGTGGAAGCCATTGCCCGCAACGAAGCAGGGGAAGTGATTGCCCGCGATCAAATCGAAACGGCTGGGAAGCCAGCAGGTGTTCGTCTGCTAAAAGAAGAACACGCCATTGCGGCAGACGGTAAAGATTTGACCTATATTACCTATGAAATCGTTGATGAAGCAGGCCGTGTCGTGCCAACTGCCAATAATTTGGTGAATTTCCATCTGCATGGACAAGGTCAAATTGTCGGCGTCGACAACGGGGAACAAGCCAGCCGTGAACGTTACAAAGCACAGGAAGATGGCTCATGGCAACGTCGGGCCTTTAACGGCAAAGGGGTGGTGATTGTCAAATCAACTGAGCAAGCAGGATCCTTTACTCTTTATGCAGACTCAGATCGCTTGCAATCAGACCAAGTCAGCCTCTTTACAGGCAAGAAGGACCAGAAAGAACGCTCTATCTTGGGAGTAGAACCGGTTCGGACACAAGTTTACCTAGGTGAGGTACCTGAGCTTCCAAGTCACGTATCTGTCGTCTATAGTGATGGCAAGGCCCAAGAAGAAGCCGTTGAATGGGAAAGAGCAGACTATAGTCGGACTGGCCAAGTTCGTGTGACAGGTCATGTTCAAGGACGCACGGTCGAAGCTCTGGTTGATGTGATCGGCGTGGAGCAAGTCCTTCCAGTTATCAAACAAATCCCGCAGGGAGCAGACCTAGCGACAGTGGATAAGACTGTGCAATTGGTCTTCACAGATGGCCGAACAGTTAGCTATGAAGTTGATCAATGGACCTTGGAAGCTGGTCAAGAGGAGCAATTGTCTACACCAGGTGCTCGCTTGAAAGCTACAGGACTCCTAGGCAATGGGGAAGCAGTCCAAGCGACTCTGGTGGTTGCTGGTGGAACAGTCAGCAAGGCTAAGAAACCAACAGTACAGCTAGATGGGGTAGCCCTTCCAAAATTTGGCAGTGGCAACCATACTATTTTCCGTCCGCTGGCTTATGGTCAAGAGCCTGGTCAGGTCACAGCGAGTGCAGAAAATGCCCAAGTCACGGTCCTACAAGCTAATCGCGAAAATGGTTTGAGAGCTCAAATCTTTGTCACTGCTAAGGATACGGGAGCTGTACAGACCTATGCTGTGCAATTCCAAGAAGAAAGTCCACAAATCCAGCGTTTAGAATTGCGTCTGCCAGAAGGGCAAGAACTCAAGGAAGACCAAACGGTAACGCTTGATGTCTTGGCTCATTACCAAGATGGCAGTGTAGCTAGCCTCCAAGCAGATCAAATCGATGTGGCAACAGCAGCCGGTAGTCAAGGAAAAGCAGTCGCAAGCAAGAAAGGTTTGGAACTGCGGGAAGCAGGATTGGTTCATTTACAAGCTAACTTCCAAGGAAAAACAGGGGAATTAACCTTTACCATCACGCCAAATCCAGAAGAAAAGACAGTTGTCAAGGTGCGTCCTGTACGGATCAGCACCGATCGAAACGTTTTGCCAGCTCTTCCAGAGACAGTCTTGGTCGAGTATGATAAGGGATTCCCGAAAGAAAAACGCGTGACCTGGGATGCCGTAACAGCAGATCAAGTCAAGGATTACCATAACTTTACAGTCACAGGTCAGGTAGAGGGGGTGGAGAAAGAAGCCCAAGCCCAAGTCACAGTTGAAGGCATTATCGCTGTAGAAGAAGTCAGCACCACAACTCCAGTCGGTGAAAAACCAGCACTTCCAGAAAGCGTGCGGACCTATCACTCTAATGGCAAGACCTATGCTGCTAAGGTAGCCTGGGATGCGGTCGATCCACAACTCTTGGCCCAAGAAGGAGAAGTTGTTATCTCCGGTCGTGTAGAAGGAACCAACCTTCCAACCCGTCTTCATATCCGTGTTTCCGCAAACACAGTCAAGGGAGCCAACGTAGCAGAACAATGGACAGGCTCAGTCTTGCCACTTGCCTTTGCAAGTGACTCTAATGATGCAGATCCAGTTGCTAAGGTCAATGATAAGGTCATCTCCTTTACCGATGCTCCAGCTAACCGTTGGACCAACTGGGGCCGTGACAATGCGGAAGATTCTGTCGGTATCTTGTTTGGGGACTCTGGTATCTTGACCAAGCGTGCAGTGGATAACCTCCATGTTGGTTTCCACGAAGACCACGGTGTTGGGGCTCCAAGTGAATATGTGATTGAATACTATGTGGGTGAGCAAATCCCAGCAGTACCAAGCAATCCAAATCACGTCAAAGACGAAACAGACCATCCATTTAACAACCCATCTAACTGGAAAGAAGTCAGCAACCTAAGCGTTGACGAAGCAGTGACAGCTGGCAAGATGAATCATTTTAGTTTTGATAAAGTCGACACCTATGCCGTTCGGATCCGAATGAAGACACCAGAAGGCAAACGTGGAAGCTCTATTTCAGAGATTCAGGTATTTGCCAATAAGGTCGCAGCAGAAGAAAAGAGCCAGGTGACCATTCGTGTCAACGGTGAAGTTTTACCAGGAGTTAATCCAAGTGTGACCGATTACTACATCGATGCGCGTGATCGGGCTTATCCACAAGTGGAAGCGACAGCTAGCCATCACGGTCTTGCAACGGTTGTGCCAAGCGTCCATGAAGGTGAGCCAATCCGTGTCGTCCATAAAGCGGAAGATGGTACTATCTTACAAGAATACCGCCTCCATCTCACAAGTGATGCAGAAAAACTGCAACAAGCTGCCCCAGTAGCAGTAGAAGCAGGCAGACGTTTTGTGAAAGTCGGTCAAGATCTAGCTCTACCATCTACCGTAGGTGTCTACTTCAAAGGGGCTACAGGCTATGAACGCAAGGAACTGACGGTGGACTGGCAGGCTATCCCAGCTGGTGCACTTTCTCATGAAGGCAGCTTCACGTTAGAAGGAAAAGTCCTCGGCTATGATCTGACAGCACAGCTGATCGTCCGGGTGTCCGAAAAGACAGGAGAAATCCTCTCTGTGAACCGTGACTACAATGCAGAGGATACCAGAGCATTTGCTAGTGAAACCAACGATCTCGATCCAAATCAAATCGACTATATCGATTACATCAATGATGGTGGCTACAACGAGTACTACCGTTGGACCAACTGGAAGAGAGAGCCGGATCAAACCGAAGTGTTTGCCGGTCTCATTTTCAAGAAAAATGGTCAAGTAACAGAGCGCTTAGTCAATAAAGTAGCAGTCGATTTCTTTGCAGATCAGGAAACAGGTCTGCCAACCAAGACGGTTCTTGAACGCTACATCGGACCAGACTTTGATGTTCCGGATGATTATGGCAATCTGAAAAACCTTCCAGATCATCCATTTAACCAAGCCTCTAACTGGGAAGAAATTCCTTACAGATTGGATTATGCCTTTGAGCCTGGTTATATCTCTAACCTCAGCTTCAATGAAACCAGAACCAAAGCCATCCGTTTAAGAATGGTTCGTGATGAAAATCTTAAAGGTATCGGAATCATTGAATTGAGCGCCTATGCCCCAACGGAAGAGGCTCAGGCGACAACAGACGTCACCATTCAAGTGAATGGCAAAGACCTAGAAGGATTTAACCCAGATGTGACGGATTATCATCTAGAGTATGAGGGAGAACGTCCAATCGTTTCAGCACTTGGTAAGAATGGGGCAGCTGTTACAGTTGTTGATGCTAAAGGTTCTGATACACCTGCTCTTGTCAAGGTTGTCTCAGAAGATGGCAAGCTCGAAAAAGTATATCAACTTTCTCTATCCGCAAAAGCACCTACAGGCTCGGCCATTCCTGAAGAAGGGGTTAAGAATCTGGTTCATACGAAGCCAGAACTTATCATTGAGGCAGAGGAACTTGATTTTGCGCGTGAAGAACGTCCAAATGATAGCTTACCGAAAGGTGAGAAGAAGCTTGTGCAAGAAGGCCAAGCAGGACGCAAGCTCCATCTTGTAGAAGTATCACAAGAAAACGGTGTGGAAACACGTAAGGAAGTCGATGCTTTTGTCGAGGTGGAACCAGTAGCAGAGATCACAGAAGTCGGCACCAAGGAAGTTCCAACGGAAAATCCAAGTGACAAGCCAACGCCACAGCCACAACCACAACCAGAGCCACAACCGCTTCCGAGCCCAGAACGTCCTCATGTCTCAGAAAGACCAGAGCTAGCAGAAACTTCTAAGTCATCTGTTGGAGTGGAACCTGTCAGTCAGAAAGGAATCGTTTCAGAAGGGAAGGCAGTTGAGAAAATAGCTCAGGCGCCAGCAGTTTCGTCTGCTCTAGTTTCCGAAGATACATTACCAAATACAGGATCAGAAGAAAGCGTCGCAAGCCTCGTTGCAGGTCTCCTAGCAGCAGGACTTGCCGGTGCTGTGCTGGATGATAAGAAAAAAAGAGCCGATAAGGCCAAGTAAAAAAACTGGATAAACCAGTAAATATACGGTGAAAAGTTCACAGGTAACAGAAAGAGGATGGGGGGAGTCTCCACCCTCTTTACCTGATGACATAAAGGAATGGAATATGGGAAAAAGATTATTTGATAAGAGAAATCGATTTGGCATTCGCAAACTCTCAGTAGGGGTTTGCTCCGTAGTCGTAGCGACTTGTTTTTTAGGAGTCACTACCAGTTATGCAGAGGAACAAGCTGAGAGGAGTGAGACTCGTGAAGAACGAATCGACACAAGTGATGTCGAGCATCAAAGGGAGGAGGAAAAAATTGTGAAAGATCACCAAGAAGAATCAGAACATTCCTCAACCGTAACGAGTGAGAAAGAAAGCCGAGCAGTCAGCCAAGGGATAGAAGCAGCCCAACCAGCCACTTCTCTAGATGAGGAGCCTGAGATTGCGGATTACGGACCGCTTCCAAGCAAGGCCCAAATGCAATACCACCGCGAAGAACTAGCAGCCTTCATCCACTTTGGGATGAATACCTACTACGATCGTGAGTGGGGAGATGGGCAAGAAGATCCTTATTATTTCTATCCAGAACATCTGGATACCGATCAGTGGATCAAAACCCTGAAAGATGCTGGCTTCAAACGGACCATCATGGTCGTCAAGCACCACGATGGCTTCCTCTTGTACCCTTCTACATACACCGACCATACCATTGCCAAAAGTGGTTGGAAGGAAGGAAAAGGCGATGTCCTAGCCGAAGTTTCTGCTTCTGCCAGCAAGTATGACATGGATATGGGGGTCTACCTCTCCCCTTGGGATGCTCACAGCCCGCTCTACCATGTGGATACAGAGGACCAATACAACGAATACTATCTCAACCAGCTCAAAGAAATCCTTGAAGATCCAAAATATGGAAACAAGGGCAAGTTCGTGGAAGTCTGGATGGATGGAGCGCGTGGCGATGGGGCTCAAAAAGTCACCTATACCTTTGATAAGTGGTTTGATGCCATTCGTAAGGCCCAAGGAGATATTGCCATCTTCTCAGCTGAGCCCACCAATGTTCGTTGGATTGGAAATGAAAAGGGGATTGCCGGAGATCCAGTTTGGCATAAGGTCAATCCGGATAAGATTCGCAACAATCCATCCAACAGTTACCTCAATCACGGGGATCCAGAAGGGAAGCAATACTCAGTGGGAGAAGCCGATGTTTCCATTCGCTCCGGCTGGTTCTACCATGACAATCAAGAGCCTAAGTCCTTGCGCGAATTGATGGATATTTACTTCAAATCGGTCGGCCGTGGAACCCCGCTTTTGCTCAATATTCCACCGAATCAAGATGGGAAATTTGCGGATGCCGATGTAGCCCGTTTGAAAGAATTCCGCCAGACCTTGGATCAACTCTACAGCGTGGACTATGCGGCGGGCGCTTTGGTAGAAGCTGACTCGACACGGCGCAATTCTCATTACTCAGCCAGCCATTTGACGGATAGAGATGAGAAGACCAGTTGGGCACCTGCCGATGATGCCAAGACCGGATCTTTTGTCCTCGATCTTGGAAAAGAGCAACATTTTGATGTGGTAGAGCTCAAAGAAACCATCGAGAAAGGCCAACGGATTTCCGGTTTCACCATCGATGTAGCGGTGAATGGGCAATGGGTTCCTTTTGGGGCTGGGTCAACCGTTGGATACCGCCGTTTGATCAAAGGGCAACCAGTTGATAGTCGCTACCTCCGAGTGTCCATCACCGATGCCCAAGCCACTCCAATCTTGAACGGCGTCTCTGTCTATAAGACACCAGCTAGCATCGAAGAAACCGATGGCTACCCACTTGGCTTGGCCTATCATTCTGACCGGACTGCTGACCGGGCCAATAGCCAATGGAATGAAGAGGGAGAAGGTGTCCGAGGCACCTCTATGTGGACCAAGGAAAAGGGAGCTTCGGTAACCTATCAGTTCGAAGGCACCAAAGCCTATGTCGTCGCAACCGTAGACCCTGGTCATGGGGAAATGGATGTCTATGTCGATGGCCAAAAACTAGCGACGGTTAATACCCAAAGTCCAACCCGCAAACGCAGCCAAAAGGTCTATGAAACACCGGATTTGAAAGCAGGAGCCCATACTTTGACCTTAGTCAATAGCAAGGGAGATGCGATCGCAACGGAAGGGATTTATGCCCTCAATAACCAAGAAAAGGGTCTCTTTGAGTTTGCCCAGCCAACCCTAGCTGTTAAGAAAGGCGACCCAGCGCAAGTCGTCGTCAAGAGAAAAGGTGGCTCTAAAGGAAGTGCTAGTCTTAAATTAATCACAGAACCAGGAACAGGGGTTCATGGCAAGGTTTATAAAGATACCAATGTCACTCTCGAGTTTGCAGATGGAGAGACAGAAAAAACAGTCCAAGTCCCAACCCTTGATTTTGCAGGCAAGGCGACAGATGTCTATGACTTTAAGGTCAAATTGTTGCATCCGGATCAAGGAAGTCTGGTCGGCTTTATTCCAGAGCTGACAGTCCAAGTGATGAATGAGGACCTGCTTCCGGAAAATCGTAAAGAAGTGGATGACCAGGATCCAAAACTGCATTACAGTGAGGGTTGGCACCACGAGACAGACAATCAAAACTTCTCAAATGGCACAGAATCTTGGTCGAGTTTTAACCAAGTAACTGATGAAGAAGGAAAGAAACACATTGATGTGACCATCACCTTTAAGGGAACTGGTGTGGAGGTTCGAGGCGTGGTTGATCCAAGCCATGGTCTCTACAGCGTCACCCTGGACGGAAAAGAAATCGCCTTTGAAGAAGGGCGGGGGCATGATTATGAGATCGAAGGCGATCATTACTTCAGTGGCTACGGAGATCAACGCAAACTCGATCAGAGTTTGGTCAATCTGCAAGGCCTAGCAAAAGGCTACCACCAGCTACGCTTGCACCTGGATCCAGCCCTCAATGATCTTCAGTCATCTAGAGCTATCCAGGTAGACCGGTTTGTCCTATCAGGAAAAGATAGTCAGTTGCTCAGTCAAGAAGAGCTACAACAGATTATCAAAGAAGGAGTAGAAAAGATCAAGGCTACTTCTCTCGATCGCTTGAAAGCAGCCTTCAAACCGACTATTCAACATCAATTGACTGAATTGACTCAGTTGTTGAATCAAGAGCGACCAGATTTGGTTGCTGCAGCGAATCAAGTGGAAGCCCTTAAAACCATCTTAGAAGATGCTCACAATTATGAACCGTTGACGCAGACACGCCCAGACGAAGGTGTTCGGGATTTGATTCTTGAAAAGCCAGAACTGCTCATCGAAGCGGAGGAGATTCCATTTGAGAGTCAAACGCGTGAAAACAAGGACTTGGCCAAGGGCGAAAGCCGGATCCTTCAAGCAGGGAAGGTTGGACGCCGGTTGAAGTTAATCGAGGTTCGACAAGAAGAAGGCAAAGAAATTCGGACAGAAGTCGATGCCTTTGTCGAAGTAGAAGCCCAGGACCAGATAACAGAAGTCGGAACAGGAGTGGTAGAAGAAAATCCAATTACTCCGGATGTGCCACTACCAACAAGTCCAAGTGAAGACTCACAAGAAACGAAACCGTTGCTTCCGCTAGAAGACAAAAAAGAAAGTGGAATTTCTCGGATATTGACACCGACGGCGCTAAATGCGACTCCTCTTTCTCCTGTGTCTACATCAGAAGCCGTAAATCCAGACACTGTGCAGTCGAAAGAAAAACTGCCACAGACAGGATCAGAGAAGGCAAGTTTCTTAGCTTGGATCGGACTTCTCGGCTTAGGTTTCTTAGGCGGAAGAGCAAAATTCGCTCGTCGGAAATCCTAATGCCCCTTCTATAAGAGGTTAGCAATCGCTAGCCTCTTTTTTGTTCCTTCTAACTATCAGTAAGGGGGCTTCAGATTCTATCTCGACGTAGTCTTTGCTTTATTTACAGGCGTAAAAATTGTATAATAGTCAGATAAGGTCAATAATGACATCGTGGATGATGAGACCATTTTTTACCCTCTGAAGAGCAGAGAGCTCATCTAGAATGAAGACGTCAGAAAGGAGCATCATGGCAAGTAAAAATACATCAGATAGCATTGAGGCCTATATCAAGTCGCTACTGGCCCAAGCAGGAATCGCAGAGCTCAAGAGAAGCGAATTAGCGGATGTTTTCCAAGTTGTTCCTAGTCAAATCAATTATGTGATCAAGACCCGCTTCACCGAAAGTCGAGGCTACATCGTAGAGAGCAAGCGTGGAGGTGGGGGATATATCCGGATTGGCAAGATTCAATTTTCAGACCAACACCAGATGCTAAAAGAGCTTGGCGCAAGTATCGGAGAACAAATCAGTCAGACTGTCTTTTGCGATATCCTCCAGATGCTATTTGAAGAAAAACTCCTTACAAATAGAGAAGCAGAGCTCTTGTCAGTGACGACAACAGACGAGGTTCTGGGAAGTGAAGCCCATCGCTTACGAGCCAATATCCTACGAAAAATTATCCAACAAGTCGATAGAAAGGGAATGTAATCTCCTTATGAACTATTCAAAAGCCCTATTAGAAACGATTGAAGCCGCTCAAATCTTGGCGGGTCATTTTGATTCCCAAACACTAGATACCTGGCATATCCTAGTGGCTCTAGCAAATAACCCCTATAGTGTAGCTGGTTCCGTCTTAAGTGACTATCCCATGCAGATTGATGATTTTCAAGATGCAGCAGAGCACATTACGGGTCAAGTCTACCAACGGGATGGCCGCTATGAGGTATTTCCTTTTTCTTTCCGTGTAGAAGAAATCATGAACCGTTCCCAAGAGATTGCCCAGGCAGTCCATGCTAAAAGTCTGGGAACAGAGCATGTCCTCTTGGCGCTTTTACTAGAGCGGGGAACCCTAGCTTCTCAAGTATTGGAGTATGTCGGCTTCCGCTATGATGATCAGGAAGATGGCATAAAAATCGTCGAACTTCGTAAGAGTTTGGAACAGCGAGCAGGTTGGGACAAGGAAGCTGTCAAGGCTATCCGTTCGCTCTATCGGTCTCAGCAACCAAACCGTCAAACCATGGGAAATATGATGGGCATGCCTGCCTCTACCAGTGGTGGTTTGGAAGACTACACCCGAGATCTGACAGAAATGGCTCGCAATGGCAGTTTGGAACCGGTGATTGGCCGGGGGCAAGAAATCTCGCGGATGATTCAGATTTTGAGTCGCAAAACAAAAAACAATCCGGTCCTCGTTGGAGATGCGGGTGTCGGAAAGACTGCTCTGGCTTTGGGCTTGGCCCAACGGATTGCCAGCGGCGATGTTCCAACGGAGCTGGCTAAGATGCGTGTCTTAGAGTTGGACTTGATGAATGTTGTCGCAGGGACGCGGTTCCGTGGAGATTTTGAAGAGCGGATGAACAACATCATCAATGATATTGAAGAAGATGGCCATGTCATTCTCTTCATCGATGAGCTCCATACCATTATGGGCTCTGGTTCTGGGATTGACTCCACCTTGGATGCAGCCAATATCTTGAAGCCTGCCTTGGCTCGCGGAACACTACGGACCGTAGGAGCGACTACGCAAGAAGAATACCAGAAACACATTGAAAAAGATGCCGCTTTGTCACGCCGCTTTGCTAAGGTCTTGATTGAGCAACCCTCTGTTGCAGATAGCATCGCGATTTTACAAGGGCTCAAGGGCAACTATGAACGTCACCACCGCGTCCATATCACGGATGCAGCCATTGAGACAGCTGTTGTCTATGCCAATCGGTATTTGACCAGTCGCCTCTTGCCAGACTCAGCCATTGATCTTTTGGATGAGGCGGCAGCGACCGTGCAAAACAAGGGACCTCAAGCGGGTCTTCAGTCTGATTTGACAGCTGCCGACCAGGCCTTGCTCAAGGGACAGTGGAAGAAAGTTGCTCAGTTACTAAAAGAAGAGGCCAGTCCAAAAGGCTACCAGTTGGAAGTCAAAGAAGAGGATATCCTGAAGACTCTCAGTCAGCTTTCTGGCATTCCTGTGGAGAAACTAACGCAAACAGCTGCTAAGAAATACATGGAATTAGAAGCGGAACTTCATAAGCGCGTGATCGGTCAGGATCAGGCCGTCTCAAGCATCAGCCGAGCAATTCGCCGCAATCAGTCTGGAATCCGGTCTCACAAGCGACCAATCGGTTCCTTCCTCTTCCTCGGTCCTACAGGAGTCGGGAAAACTGAGCTAGCCAAGGCCCTTGCAGAAGTTCTCTTTGATGACGAGTCCGCCTTGATCCGCTTTGACATGAGTGAGTACATGGAAAAATTCGCGGCTAGTCGTCTCAACGGAGCCCCTCCAGGCTATGTGGGCTACGAAGAAGGGGGCGAGTTGACGGAAAAAGTCCGCAACAAACCTTATTCTGTCCTCTTGTTTGATGAGGTGGAAAAAGCCCATCCAGATATCTTTAACGTTCTCTTGCAAGTCTTGGATGACGGTGTCTTGACCGACAGCAAGGGACGCAAGGTAGATTTCTCCAATACGATTATTATCATGACGTCAAACTTGGGTGCTACCGCTTTACGAGATGATAAGACGGTTGGCTTTGGAGCTAAGGATATTCGCTTTGACCAAGCCAATATGGAGAAACGCATCTTTGAAGAGTTGAAGAAGACCTATCGACCAGAGTTTATCAACCGGATTGATGAAAAGGTTGTCTTCCATAGCTTGACTAGTGACCAAATGCATGAGATTGTTAAGATTATGGTGAAACCGTTGGTTCAATCCCTAGCAGAGAAAGGCATTACTCTGAAATTCCAAGCGTCTGCTCTTAAATGGCTGGCAACTCATGGATATGATCCAGAGATGGGAGCGCGTCCTTTGCGTCGGACCATCCAGACCCAGGTGGAAGACTACTTGGCAGAAATCCTCTTGAGAGGAGAAGTTTCAGAAGGTCAAACCCTCAAGGTAGGTGTCAAGTCTGGTCAGCTTAACTTCACGATTGACTAGGAGGATATGCAGTGCCTCTAAAACGCTTGACCCGAATCACCCTCTTAGCAGCCCTCTGTGTGGTGCTGAGACAAGCCTTTGCCTTCTTGCCCAATGTCCAACCGATTAGTGCCATTTTCTTTTTACTGGTGCTATTTGAAGACTGGCAATTCGCCTGTTTGGTGATGGCGGTCACCATGTTTACCTCGGCTTTTCTCTTGGGGATGAGCCCAGTGGTGCTCGCTCAGATATTGGCCTTTGGCCTCCTCTTGACTCTTTGGCGGGGACTTTACCGCCACTTGTCTTTGGAAGTCCAAACCCTAGTGGTCGGTATCTTATCCTTTCTCTACGGGGTGCTGATTGACAGTCTTTATGCTGTCCTCTATCACATGCCCTGGTGGACCTATGCCCTGGTGAATGGCTTTAGCTTTAACCTAGCCCACGCCCTTTCCACCGCCTGTTTTTACCCTCTACTGTATGTCATATTTAGGAGATTGTATCATGAAAAAAACACTTTATAGCTTCTTTGCTGTCCTAGCAGCTCTTGTATTGGTCAGCTGCGGACAAAGCACACCATCGACCACGAAAAACTCAGCTGATAGCTCACAAGTAGCCAAAGAAAAACAAATTACCATTACGGTCAGTATCGCCCCTGAAGGGCAAGAAGCTCAAAGCAAGACCTTGAAGGTTGCAGAAAAAGCAAACCTGATGGAAGTCTTGAAAGCTAACTACAAGATTGAGGAGAAGAGTGGCCTCATCACCTCGATCGATGGCGTAGCCCAGGACGAAAGCAAGGGACTCTATTGGATGTACAAGATCAATGGAGAGATGGCACCAAAAGGGGCAGCAGAAACAACTGTCCAAGATGGAGATACTATCGAATTTTATCAAGAAGTTTATCAATAAGAAAAAGAGTGAATGCTTGGAGTAGGGCTCCATTTGTTCACTCTTTTTTTGAAACTAGTTTCTATTTTTTATAAGACTTGCAAATCCTCTTGACTTCCCTATAGATGAATGTTACAATTATATTACAAAATGTAACAAATGTTACAAAAGAGAGGTATTGCCATGAAAATGAAAGGAACCTTCTTTAGTCTATTTACCCTTGCTCTAACAGCTGCTCTTCTCTTAAGCGGATGTGGATCAGAAAAGAAAAAGGAAACCAGTCCATCTTCAACTAGTAAAATTGCGCAAGTGAAACAAAGCTCTACTAGTAAAAAAGAAGAGAAAAAGACCGCAAGCAAAACCACACAAAGCACAGAAGTTGCACAATCACCTGCCATGGCTTCGAGCGAAACACAAGCGAGCCAAGAAAATCCATCAACTCCAGTGACACCAAGAGTTCCAGAAGCCAGTCAAGGCCTGGTTCCAACTCCTTCCAAAGAAACAAAACCAGCAGTGAACTCAGCACCAGAAAAACAAAAACGTCCTAGCTTGGAAGAAGGTCGCACGACTGCCAAAGAACAAGCCTCTAAGACAGAGAACCCACGCTATAAAGGTGTCTTGAGTTATGCCTCAGGGGATTATTCAGGAGCAGCAGGTAGTTGGACCGACGGTCGAGATACAGGCGTAAGCATCGGACAAGGTGGACAAGTAACCATTCAAACTCCTGGTGGCGATGCAGTGGGCTATACAATTGGAAGCTATGAATACAACTTGGATCAAGGTCATTACCATGCTGGCTTGATTTCCACCCAAGATGGATCTGCAGCTAGCCTGGATATAGTTGTCGGTCAAGATGGTCAAGTGGCAAGTGTTCAAGTGACAGAAAATGGCCATGCGCATGCCTTGGTTCGGGAATAATGGCTCGCCACTGAGAAAATTAAAAAAATGATTGAAATCAGAGATTCAATTCTGTATAATAACATACAGAGTTGAATCTTTTTTAATTTTTGTTTTATAAAAATATATTTTTTTATAAAAAAGTATTGACAGATTGAAATTATAGTTTATAATAAAATCATAAGCAAAACATGTTTTGACATTATGATAAAGGAGCCAGTTAGATGAAAGAAAAAGTGGCAGTAGTATTTGGAACGTTTGCCCCCCTTCATCAAGGTCATATTGATTTAATTCAACGGGCAAAACGCCAATGCGACCGCGTTTGTGTGATTGTCTCTGGTTACAAAGGTGACCGAGGAGAAGAAGTTGGCCTTCCTTTGCAGAAACGTTTTCGCTATATTCGAGAAGGTTTTTCAAATGATGAACTCACCCAAATTTATAAATTAGACGAGACAGAACTTCCTCGCTATCCCTTAGGATGGGAGCCTTGGTTGAAAACAGCCTTAGAAACCATTCAATATGATGCTGAGAGAGAGGAGCTTATCTTCTTCGTTGGAGAGAAAGCTTACCAAGAGGAGCTTGAAGCGAGAGGCTTTCAAGCGCACCTACAGGAGCGTCAGTTTGGGATCTCAGGGACCCTCATCCGGGAAAATCCCAGCAAGTATTGGAAATACATTGCGCAACCCTTCCGTCGTCAGTTTACGAAAAAGGTCCTCATTATGGGGAGTGCTAGTAACGGGAAGACGACCTTGGCAAAAGATTTGGCCCGCTTCTATGATGCGCCAGTGAGCTTAGAATATGCCCGGGAGTACCAGATCAGAAACAATGTACGGGATGATGAGCTGACCCCCAAGGACTATTATTATCTCCTACTTGGACAATACGATCAAACCTCAAAATTAATCGACAGTAGTGCCAATCGAGGCCTGGTCATTGCGGATACGAATTCGCTGGTGACCAAGGGCTATTACGACTACTATATGGAAGTAGAAGGCCAAGAGACCAGTATGACGGATACCTTTGATAACTTATTCGTTAGTATCCTCGCTAAGGAAAAATGGGATCTGATCTTATTTGTCCAACCCATTGGATCCTATGTCAATGATGGCTTCCGTGATATGACCATGGCAGATGACGAAATTCGCAACAGTTTTTCAAATCACCTGGATCACCTCCGCCACCAATATCTCGCAGATATTCCTACAGCCTATCTCGGGCAGGACTACTTGGGGAATTACGAAGAAGCAAAGCGTGTCATCGATACGATTTATCAAGCTGATTAAAGGAGATGCAGCATGAAACGACTACAAGAAAAAATTCAAACATTTGGGGAGCATTTAAAAAATGTCCATCGAGAAGCTGGCAAACGTGGCTTCGTAGGGATTATGAAACTCCTTTGGAAAGACCTATTTGCAGGTCGCACTCTGACACAATGGCTTTATTTGCTTGCTTTATCTAGCGTGCCCTTTGTCCTAGAGTTTACCAATCAGGAAGCAAGTCACGATTGGTTAGGGCTCTTTGCCTCCTGGACAGGAATCGTTTGTGTTATACTAGTAGCAGAAGGTCGGGCTAGTAACTATCTCTTTGGAGCAGTAAACTCAGCGATTTACCTCGTCCTAGCCCTGAACAAAAACTTCTATGGAGAAGTTTTGACGACCCTGTACTTCTTCGTGATGCAACCAATTGGTCTCTATGTTTGGTTGTCAAATCGGATCAATGACCAGGGGGATGCAGAAGAATCTCACTTTGAGTCCAAGAAATTAACCTTAATGGAATGGATCAAGTATTTGGTTCTAACAGCTCTGATTTGGATCGGGATGGGCTACGCCTATAAAAGCATCCACAGTGCTCGCCCTTTCCGTGATAGTATAACAGATGCGACCAATGGTGTCGGACAGCTTCTCATGACCGGTCTCTATCGCGAACAATGGATTTTTTGGATTGCGACCAACCTCTTCAGTATCTATCTCTGGTGGGGAAAGAGCATCCATATTCAAGGCATGTACTGGGTCTATACCCTTAACAGTCTTGTCGGTTGGTATCAGTGGAGTAAAGCAGTGAAAAAGGAGGTTGCTTAGATGGCAACAATCAGCATTCCGGAAGGGATGAACGAAAAGGAATACTACGAGACGGTCGTCAGCGAGGAAGAATTCCTCCGTTGGTATAAGGAGCAGGATCATCCTACCTATGAAAATCCAAGCGTAACTGCCGATATGGTGGCCTACTGCTTTGTGGAGGGGCGTTTGAAGCTCTTGGTGATTCGCCGCAAAACGCATCCTTGTCAGCATCGGGTCGCCTTGGTTGGAGGATTCTTGCAAAAGCACGAAGATGCTATCCAGGCTTGTATCCGTGAAGTCCAGGAAGAAGTTGGACTAGAATTGACCCCTCAAAAGGTCGAGCAACTAATGACAGTTTCTACTCCTGGTCGGGACCCTCGGGGTTGGGTCATTACCATTGCTCACTTGGTTTATTTGCCAGCTGAAGCAGTAGATATGGTCCGAGCTGGAGATGATGCCAAAGAAGTTCTCTTTCTCGATGTGGACTTCAAACATGGGGAATGTTCCCTAGACGGCCGTGTCTTGACGGCTGAAGATTTTGCCTTTGACCACTATGAGATTGTCCAAGAATCCATCAAGCGGATCCAAGGGCGCTTGGCCTGGAACCCAACCTTCCTCCATCTCCTAGAAGAGCCTTTCACCGTATACGAAGCAACCGAGTTGGTGAATCTGATCCATCCAGATAAAGAAATTTTGACCAATAATTTCCTTGTGACCTATGGCTCTTACGTTGAAGAAGTGGGGGTTAAGCGGGTACCTAAGAAAAAACCACGCAAGACCTATCGCTGGAAAGAAAGCGAATCTCAAGCGGATCAATAAGATACAAAAACAGCATCAAAAAGTTGATGCTGTCAAATGAAGATAAGTTCTTCTAAAAACTTTCCTTAAGTGAGTACGGACGTCAGCGAACTTCTTCGAAGTTCCATGACTAATTATTGAGCCCTTCGCTCTTTAATTTCTGGGCTCAGGCTAAAACAGTTCCCCAAACTGTTTTACTCTCAATAATTCCGAGTGCCTGAAACATTTGTGTTTCAGGCACTTTTCTCACAGCGGAAAGTTTTAGATTTACATAACTGACTAAAAAAATATGTCAGTTTTTTTGAAAAACCAGCTAGCTATTTTATGTTAAAAATAGTTAGTACATATTTTAAACAGCATCAATATTTCGATGCTGTTTTTTTGTCATTAAGCTTTTTCTAATTGAAGAAGTTCTTCAATCTCAGCCAGAGTGCTAGCTTGCGAGATGGCTCCGCGGAGTTTGGCTGCGCCTGAGGTTCCTCGGAGGTAGTGAGGAGCTAAGCCGCGGAATTCGCGAACGGCAATGTGCTCACCCTTGAGATTGATCAAGCGCTTCAAGTGCTCATAAGCAATCTTCATCTTGTCTTCAAAGGTCAAATCAGGCAGGATTTCTCCTGTTTCAAAGTAGTGATTGATTTGATTGAAGAGGTAAGGATTCCCCATAGCAGCACGGCCGATCATGACCGCATCGGCACCGACTTCTTCGATCCGTTGTTTGGCGTCTTGCACCGTCCGGATATCTCCGTTGGCGATAAATGGAATCTTGGTCAGTGCTTGTGCAACCTTGTGAAGGGTCTCAAGATCCGCATGACCCGTATACATTTGCTCCCGGGTCCGTCCGTGCATGGCAAGGGCGGAGACACCTGCAGCTTCTGCAGCAAGGGCATTCTCAACTGCTAGAGAAGGGTCAGACCAACCTGTCCGCATTTTAACAGTGAGGGGGATATCAAGGACGGATTGAACCTTGTTAATGATAGAGTAGATCTTGTCTGGGTCCTTGAGCCACATGGCACCCGCCTCGTTCTTGACGATTTTATTAACTGGGCAGCCCATGTTGATATCGACGATATCGGTCTTGGTATTTTCTTGGATAAATTCAGCTGCGCGTGCCAGGCTGTCCTCATCGCTACCAAAGAGCTGAATCGATACAGGATTTTCACCTTCATCAATATGGAGCATATGCAGGGTCTTTTCGTTATTGTATTGGATTCCTTTATCAGAGACCATTTCCATGACTACAAGCCCTGCCCCGAGTTCTTTAGCAATCGTGCGGAAGGCTGAGTTGGTCACACCGGCCATAGGTGCAAGGACCGTCCGGTTTGGGATCTCGACATTCCCAATCATAAAAGGTGTATTAAGATTTGTCACGAATGAGTTCCTCCAAGTCGTTTTTATCAAAGTGATAAGCCGTCTGACAGAATTGGCAAACAATTTCTGCTCCCTGGTCCTCGTCCTTCATTTCTTGAAGGTCTTTGGCTGGCAAGCTAGCCAAGGCATCCATGAAGCGTTCCTTGCTACAGTCACATTGGAAGCGGATCTCTTCTTCAGAGAGACGTTTGTAGTGATCTTCGCCATAGATGGCAGTAAGAAGGGCTTCAATATGGTCGTCAGAGGCTAAAAGGGTAGAAATGGCCGGCATTTCTTGGATCCGTTTTTCAAAGCGGGCAATTTCTTCTTCCTTGGCATTTGGCAAGACCTGCACCAAGAAACCACCGGCAACCTTGACCTTGTCTTCTTCATCAAGAAGGACATTGAGCCCCACTGCAGATGGAGTTTGTTGGCTTTCAGTCAAGTAATAAGCTAGGTCTTCACCGATTTCTCCAGTGACGAGAGGTGTCATGGAATGATAAGGATTGCCTGTGCCGTAGTCGGTAATCACTAGGAATTCCCCGTTTCCGACAAATGGTCCGACCACGACTTCACCGGTCGCTGTTTTCTTGATATCCACACCAGGATTTTGCACGTAGCCTTTGACGTTTCCTTGAGTATCTGCCACAGTGATGATAGCACCAAGTGAGCTAGTGCCCAGGATTTTCACTGTTATCTTGGTGTTTCCCTTTTCATTGGCTGCGAGAATTTGACTAGCGATCAGGGTGCGCCCAAGGGCCACTGTTGAACTTGCTTGTGTCTGATGGTATTCTTGGGCTGCTCGCACGGTCTCTGTACTGTCTAGTACAAAGGCACGGAAAGAGCCACTTTCTGAGATAGTTTTGATAATTTTGTCCATACCTTTTATTTTAACACAAAATAGAAAAACAGGCGCAGGCCTGCGCTTGTTTTTTGGGGTTAGGAAGAATTTTAAGACCAAAAATAGTATAATAAAACAAAGGAGGCTAGCATGAACCAATCTTTGAAAACGGCAGTCTATGGTTTGGCGGTAGCTGATGCATTAGGGGTTCCGTATGAATTTTTAACCCGAGGCAGTTTTAAAGCGGTTGAGATGGTGGGCTATGGAAGCCAACAGTAACTGGCTGGAAATTGTTCAGATGATACTAGCCTTGTATTCGCGACCTATGATTCTTTTTATGAAAAAGGGAAGATTTCCTCTGCTATATGCAGGAGAGGTTTGAAATTTGCTTGTTAGAGGATGATTTTACAGCAAATGACTTGCTATTTTAAACTTGTAGGAGGACCATGCTTAATCTTTTTAGGTTATCATCTAAAACTCTACCTCGGTTACAAAACAAAAACGCAGAGACATCTTCTGCGTTTTCTTACTTTATAGGTCCATTTCTGGGAAAAGTTTAGCTAGTATTTTCGGAGTAATGCTTTGTCCCGGCCCCTCAGCACAATAGGTGTGCATATACATAGAAGGATTGAAGTTGAGCTCGATGCAGGTACAGTTGGGATTTTCCTTTGTGGAAATAGCAGAGCTGTCAGGGATGATGAGATCAACGCCACAGGCCCAGGCTCCCATAGCCTTTGCCATGTCCGCAGCGAGTTCCTTATAAGATGGGTGCATGCTGTCTGTGACATCAATCGAGTCTCCGCCAGTAGAAATGTTGGAATTGCGCCGCAAGTCAACCTTGACTCCAGCAGGCAGGATATCATCTGGTCCATAGCCTTGCTGGTCCAGCATGAGCAGTTCAATGTCCCCCAGTTCAATGATTTCAAGCGGTGAACGATGATCTCGGCCCCGCAGAGGATTGTCATTTTTGATGGCAATCAATTCTCTCACGGTATGCTGACCGTCTCCGACGACATTGGCCGCCACTCGCAAGAGGACTGCTTGGCATTGTCCGTCTAAGACAAAGAAGCGGTACTCCGTTCCAGCGATAAATTCCTCCACTAAGACGGCGACATCTTCTGAAAAAGCAATCTCCAGAGCCTTGTGATAAGCTTCCAGGCTAGCTGGCTCTTGGAAGATAGAGATGCCCAGTCCGAAGTTAGTTGACTTGGGTTTGACAACAATTTCTCGGTTCTTAATCAAAGGGTAGTAGGCCAGTCCCTCTTCTAGAGAAGAAAATTCTGCTCCAGCCGGAACGGGAAAGTCAGCTGCTGCCAAAATCTTTTTGGTGACTGTTTTATTGGCCATGGCCAAAGGGATGACATAGTTATCCTTGGAGGTCATATTGCCGTTCTTGACATATTCTACATGACTACCATGCCAAAGCTTGAGAAATTGGTCCTTTTCATCTAAAATTTCGACATTTAGCCCCTTTTGAATAGCATCAAAGAGTAGCATCTGGGTGGACAGTTCCATATTTTCGTAGCCTTTGAGGGCATAAGGAGCAGTCCAGGCATAGCGGTGGTATTCTTCTGCTTTTTCTAGACCAAAAGCTGTTAAGGAATCTTGCTGGATATGGGGCAGGAGCTGTCCTGACAGTGTCAGCTGAGGATGTAAGAGAGCCTCTCTCATCTGGTCAAGCAAAGTTTGATAGTAAGTTGGCAGTTCAAAATGCTGGATGAGCCCTTCCATGGCTTGGAGAATGGCTGAGCTGTCTGCCTCATCTGGCAGGGCAGTCAGCGGGTGGCTACAAGCAATTTTCTGGTTCAAATCATGAGCATCTTTTAATACTGCATCAACATTTTCTACATCATCTAGCCAGAGCAGGCCCAGTAAAAAGAGATGGACAGTATCTAAGGTCTCTTGGCTAATGCCCAAATGGTCAAAAGGATTGAGATCGAAGCAGCGGAATTCCAGATAGGTGATACCCTGCTCCAGATAGGCGCGATTGTGCTTCTGTCCACGGAAGCGAACGGCTGAGTAAAATTCTTTTTCAGCACTGAGCTCGCCAGACTGAACGTAGTTGTCAATATCGGTTACATATTGCTCCAAAGAAGTGTAGGACACCTGAATATTCTCGTCATTGACATAGCCATAGTTGCTGTTGCGAAAAGAGCGGATAGGCTGCGGGTATTCCTGACTGTAGAAGCCGGCTTCTGCCAGAGGAGCAGCACCGTAGAGATAGGTTAAGAGCCATCGGAAACGCAGAAAGTTTCGAGCCAGTTTGAGATAGAGGTCATTTTTAAAGTCCTTGAGTAAATGATAGGAGCTGACTTGAAAGAGAGCAGCGACCAGATCTTTCCCTAGCTCCATGTTGTAGTGGATACCAGAGATGGCCTGTAGTTTTTTGCCATATTTTTTCGCTAAACCCTCTCGGTAGTGGCGTTCGTATTCGTTTTCCAGACGGGCGATGATAATATCTTCTTCAGTCAGCTGCGGTGGCATGGACAGAGGCCACAGGCATTCACTCTGGTCAATTGAGCGGCCTGCCACATCGCTGATAGCTCCCAGTAAGCGCCGCGCTTCCTTAGTAGAGTGAGCAATAGGTGTAATTAGTTCCAGTTGTTGTTCGCTGAAGTCTGTTTGGATGGTCGGGTGGAAATTGCGGGAACCAAGCTGACTCGGATGAGCAGTTTGAGCTAAGTGTCCATCAGTTGTCACTCGCAGATTTTCCCTCTCCAGACCAAAGGTCGCTTGGAGAATAGGGCTTGATGTATCCAGTTTCTGCAGTAATTGATTAATCGTCATCGTTTCACCGTCCTATGGTAGTTATTTTAGTCTATTACAAACGGAAAAAGAAAGCAAATTTCCGCTACGATTTTACAAAAATTCCGAACTTTTATTTTAAATTAAGTACTAAAATTCAGAAAATACATATTTTGTAAAAATGTAATTCGTCTACATAAGAGAAAAAACAAATGAAATGATGAACCCTCCTTGAAAAATTGTCAAATTTTTCATATAATGAGGTATAAAACATAATCGCAGGTGAGATTCCTGCCTGCTTTTCAAGAAAGGACGAGCTATATAGCTCAGACAAAGATATGACATCAGTAGTTGTTGTAGGAACCCAGTGGGGAGATGAAGGAAAAGGGAAGATTACAGACTTCCTATCAGCCAATGCAGAAGTCATTGCTCGCTACCAAGGTGGGGACAATGCCGGTCACACCATCGTGATTGACGGCAAAAAGTTCAAGTTGCACTTGATTCCTTCTGGTATCTTCTTCCCTGAAAAGATCTCTGTGATTGGAAATGGGGTGGTGGTCAACCCGAAATCATTGGTCAAAGAGTTGGCTTATCTCCATGAAGAAGGGGTATCAACAGACAGCCTTCGCATTTCTGACCGTGCCCATGTCATCCTTCCTTACCACATCGAATTGGACCGTCTCCAAGAAGAGTCTAAAGGGGACAACAAAATCGGAACGACCATCAAAGGGATTGGACCAGCCTATATGGACAAGGCTGCACGTGTAGGAATTCGGATTGCGGATCTTTTGGACCGTGACGTCTTTGCGGAACGCCTTCGCATCAATTTGGAAGAAAAGAACCGTCAATTTACCAAACTCTATGATGCAGAGGCTTTGTCATTTGACGATATCTTCGAAGAATACTATGAATATGGTCAACAAATCAAACAATATGTAACCGATACTTCTGTTATCTTGAACGATGCTTTGGATAACGGCAAGCGCGTGCTCTTTGAAGGAGCCCAAGGGGTTATGTTGGATATCGACCAAGGAACCTATCCATTTGTAACTTCCTCAAACCCTGTTGCAGGTGGGGTGACCATCGGATCAGGTGTCGGCCCAAGTAAGATCGATAAGGTTGTCGGTGTATGTAAAGCCTATACCAGCCGTGTTGGAGATGGCCCATTCCCTACGGAGCTCTTTGATGAAGTGGGTGATCGGATCCGTGAAGTCGGCCATGAGTATGGGACAACAACCGGTCGTCCACGTCGTGTCGGTTGGTTTGACTCAGTTGTCATGCGCCATAGCCGTCGTGTGTCAGGAATTACCAACCTCAGCTTGAACTCCATCGACGTTCTGTCAGGTTTGGATACAGTGAAGATCTGTGTGGCTTACGACTTGGATGGAGAACGCATTGACCACTACCCAGCAAGCTTGGAGCAACTCAAACGTTGCAAACCAATCTATGAAGAATTACCAGGTTGGTCAGAAGACATCACCGGTGTCCGTCACTTGGATGAGCTTCCAGAAAATGCCCGCAATTATGTTCGCCGGATCGGTGAATTAGTTGGTGTGCGCATTTCAACCTTCTCAGTCGGACCAGATCGTGACCAAACCAATATCCTTGAAAGTGTGTGGTCTAGTTTATAAGCAAATGAAGATAAGAGAGTGGGACAGAAATCGGTCATTCGTTAGAATTCGATTTCATCGTCCCACCTCCGCACAGTTGAGTAGGGCTGTAAAAGCTGATGAAATCAGCGTAGTAGAGCCCACTCAACCACTGCGTCTTGCTCGACAATCCAAAGACAATTGAGAGGCTAGGACTTTTGTCCCAGCCTCTTTTTGAAAGCAGAAAGAGGAAAAAATGTATCAAACGATTTTATTTGACCTAGACGGCACCTTGACCAATTCAGAACTAGGGATTACCAACTCGGTGGCCTATGCCTTAGGAAAATATGGGATTCAAGTGCCAGACAAGAAAGCATTGAGAGTTTTCATCGGTCCGCCCTTGCAGGAGTCTTTTGAGCGCTTTTATGGATTTTCTAAGGAAGAATGTTTAAAGGCCATTGACTACTATCATGAGTATTTTTCCGAAAAAGGCCTTTATGAAAATGAGGTCTATCTAGGCGTTCCTGACTTGCTGGCTTCTCTCAAGCAGGCTGGCAAACAGTTGATTGTAGCTACGTCAAAGCCTGAAGAATTTTCCATTCAAATTCTCAAACACTTTGGTTTGTATGATTATTTTGACTTTGTCGCTGGTGCGACCATGGATAGAAAACGTAGTAAAAAAAGCGATGTTATCCAGTATGCCTTGGAGCAAAATGGGATTACAGATTTGGCGCATACCATCATGATTGGAGACAGGGAGCACGATGTGCTTGGCGCTCAAGCGCAAAAGTTTGATTCTATCGGTGTCCTTTATGGCTTTGGAAGCAGGGAAGAATTGGAAGAAGCCGGCGCCACCTATATTGCTCAAGAAGTTGGCGAAATTGCAGCTTTTATAGGATAACCTTTTCCAAAATATTAAAAGTTGGAACTTTTCTAATCTGCTGAATATTGCTTTATTTAATATTTCTATCGGTGTATACTTACTGTAGGTTAAGTCACACAGATTAAGAGGTGATAATATGAATTTGTCACGATATATATTAAAATATAGTACTGATGATGGTACGTTGTATTTTAATACTAAAACCAATCATTCATTTTTTCTTACGAATGAATTGAATAGAGTAGTCGACAGCAATGATGTGATTAGGAAAGAGTTTCATGCTTATCTTGATAAAAATAAATATTTAAGTGAGGGTGAGTATGAGGTCGAAAAGTATCTATCTAAAATAAGCGATACAGATGCTGAATTATTGGAACTAACAATTTTGACACATGGAGATTGTAATTTTCGGTGAAGGTTAAAGTGAATAACAAATTCGATGACAAAATGAATGCTAAACCTAGAGTATTTAACTATAATTGTGATTGTAAATAATCACGATTTTAAATAAATTAGAGAAGAGGGTTGTGCTAGCCCTCTATTTTGATGGATGATAATTATGAGAAATATTTATAAGTACATTGATAAGAAGTATCTTTTTCCTATTTTTTTAGGGCGTATTGTGAATAGTGGTTTGGTGTTGGCGCAACCTCTGATTTTAACGAAGGCCTTGAAGTTAGATCAAGACGGCCTTTCTTATGGAAAAATTCTCAATTTTGTTTTATTTGGTTTGTCTGTCTATCTTGTTATTTATAGTCTGATGCTGTTTTCAAACTATTCGCACAATATATTCCGAAGAGAAATCAACAAAAGTGTCCGTGCCCTTTTATTTAAGAAAGTCATATTGAATCCTAAATTTTCCAATGATGAAAAAGTTAGTCTGCTAACTCAAGATATGGAATATGTGGGCGATAATTATTTGGAAAATATAAATGTTATGGTGAGTTGGGGATTTGTCGCCCTTGTTACAGCCATTTATATTGTTTCACAAAATTTTCTCTTAGGACTTATTTTTGTCATTTTTACGATTATGAGACCTATTCCTCAGTTCATCATGAATCGTCGTTTACAAGATTCGGGAGACAGCTGGTCCAAGCTTAGAACGAAATTACATGGGCTTGTCTCGGATAGTATGCAAGGCAGCCAAACCTTACGGATTAATCAGGCCATGAGGCTGAATGAAGAGCGCGTGAATGATTTAAACGGAGAATATCAAAAAGCCATCCAAAGATTTTGTTTCACACATAATATTATTTTTTTCTTTAATGGATTTATGGTCTTTTTTAGTCAGGTTGTTCCTCTTGCTTTAGGCTTTTATTTGAGTTTACAGGGAAATTCTATTTCTATTACAAGCCTCATCTCTATGTATGTTGCTGCGGGGATGCTGGTAGAACCGATCCAAACTCTGATGTACAGTGCAGCCAATCTCCAAGGTGCCTTGCCGACTGCGAACCGCCTGTTTAAGATTATCGAGGAAGAACCTGATTTCGAAGAGACAAAGGATCAATTTGTTGAAAATCTCGAATCGTTGCGCTTAAATCATATTTCAAAAAGTTTTGCTGAACGTCAGCTTTTTTCTGATTTGACGGCGACGATTTCAGTAGGTCAGAAGGTCTTAATCAAAGGACCGAGCGGGTCTGGAAAGACGACTCTTTTTCGCTTGATTTTAGGAGAAGAAGTATGTGATGAGGGTGACATTTTCGTTCAGTATGATGGAAATCAAATAACGAGTCATTTCCAAGGGAATATCGGTTTAATTAGCCAGCATCCCTTCCTGTTTAACGATACTATCCGCTATAATCTAACTTTTGGTCAGCCTTTTCAGGACCATGAATTATTGGAGGTATTGGACCGAGTTGGCTTAATAGATGAATTTCAGGATATTTTGAATGTAGAAATTCATAATAATGGTGAAAACATTTCAGGAGGTCAGCGTGTCAGATTAGAGTTGGCTCGTTTTCTCTTACGCGAGAAGGATATTTTATTAGCGGACGAAGTGACATCAGCTTTGGACGAAAAAAATAGTCGTCTGGTTAGAGACCTAATCTTTTCTTTGCCGATCACGGTACTAGAAATAGCCCATCATATTGATGAAGAAGAGCGCTATGACCAAATCCTTGAGTTACGTAAAGGATGAGCGATGCCACAATAGTTGGTTCTGCGACAAAGCGGATAGTAGTAAGCCAGCAATTTGTCAGATATTTTTGAGATTCTAAGTGGTGATATTTCCAAAATCATCAATACTCAGAGAACTTAAGCTTTATTTAAGATAGGCCAGCTATACTAGAAGCATAAACAAAGACCTCCTAACTTTGTTTAAACCTCCTAAACTTTTTCATAATAATCTCCCATAAGAGTCGCCCAATCGGCGGCTTTTTTTGTGAGTCGTAAGCTGCCTATGGTATAATGAACAAAGAAACTAAAAGGAAGAAGGAAGAGATGGACTACACGATAGAGGAAAAAGCGATGTTTATGAGGGAAGCCCTGAAGGAGGCGGAGATTGCCCTCGCCAATGATGAAATACCGATTGGCTGTGTCTTGGTCAAGGATGGTCAGATTATCGGGCGTGGACATAATGCGCGTGAGGAGCTGCAGCGGGCGGTCATGCATGCGGAAATCATGGCGATCGAGGAGGCCAATCAGCGTGAAAATAGCTGGCGCCTGCTGGATACGACGCTTTTTGTCACGATTGAGCCCTGTGTCATGTGTAGTGGTGCCATTGGTCTAGCTCGGATTCCCCAGGTGATTTACGGGGCGACCAATCAGAAGTTCGGTGGAGCAGGTAGTCTCTACGACATTTTGGCAGATGAACGCCTCAATCACCAAGTCGAAGTAGAAACAGGAATCTTGGAAGCAGAATGTGCAGCCATCATGCAGACCTTCTTCCGCCAAGGTCGAGAACGAAAAAAACAAGCCAAACTCGCAGCCAAGGCCGAAACACAAGAATAAAAACCGGACCTTTGCAAAATCCACAAATTATGATATAATACCTATCGGAGCAACAGTTCTGCGTGAAGCGGGTCAGGGGAGGAATCCAGCAGCCCTAAGCGAAGTGAACTGTGTGCTCTTTTCTATTGCTCTTGATGAGTCAAGTCCAAGGGACGCAGAAGAATCCTAGAGCAATGGATGCAGTTTTTCCCGCTAGGGAAAAAGCTGTAAACCTATGATAGCCCTTAGTGAATCAAGTCCAACGGACGCGGATGAACTTAGGTGCATTGACGCAGTTCGAACAAAGTGAGAACTAGGTTCCGAAGTATAATGAATCAAGCCTAAAAGGTGCAGATGAATATTGGAGCAGCGAATCTAGTTTGAACGGACCTGAAATGAATTCAGCTGACATCCAATCTTAAGAAGCGTATTTGTTTTCTTGTCAATCAAAATTGTTCTTCTCAATAGGCCTAAAATTTGTTGTCTTACGCAAACGAGTGCTCTCGGTTATGTCCTAAGGTTAGCTTATTTAGAAAAATAGTATAGAATATAAAATGTAAACGTTTTAAAATAGTGAAAGCACTTGCTTATTTTTTCTTAAAGCGTTATCATAAAAGAAAAGAACAATTGGAGGATAAACATGTCACATATTAAATTTGACTACTCAAAGGTGTTAGATAAATTTGTAGCACCACATGAACTAGATTATATGCAGCCTCAAGTGACTGCTGCAGATTCTGCTCTGCGAAATGGTACAGGTCCTGGGGCAGAAATGACTGGCTGGTTGAACTTGCCTGAAGAATATGACAAAGATGAATTTGCTCGTATTCAAAAGGCTGCTGCTAAAATCCAATCTGATAGTGAGGTATTGATCGTAATCGGTATTGGTGGTTCCTATTTAGGAGCTCGTGCAGCTATTGATTTCTTGAATAATTCTTTTGTAAATCTACAAAGCAAGGAAGAACGCAAGGCACCTCAAATCCTCTATGCTGGAAATTCTATTTCTTCAAGCTATTTGGCTGATTTGGTAGACTATGTATCAGACAAAGATTTCTCTGTCAACGTTATTTCTAAGTCAGGAACGACTACAGAGCCTGCTATTGCTTTCCGTGTCTTCAAAGAACTCTTGGTTAAGAAGTATGGTCAGGAAGAAGCAAATAAACGGATTTATGCAACTACAGACCGCGCTAAAGGTGCAGTTAAGGTTGAAGCAGATGCTAATGGCTGGGATACTTTTGTAGTGCCTGATAGTGTAGGTGGTCGTTTTACAGTATTGACAGCAGTGGGGCTCTTGCCAATCGCAGCTGCAGGAGCTGATATCAGCAAGTTAATGGAAGGAGCAAATGCTGCTCGCAAGGCTTATGCTTCTGATAAGTTGGCTGAAAATGAAGCATATCAATATGCAGTTGTGCGCAATATCTTGTACCGTAAAGGTTATCTGACAGAAGTTCTAGCTAACTATGAACCATCTCTGCAATACTTCTCTGAGTGGTGGAAGCAACTGGCTGGTGAGTCAGAAGGGAAAGACCAAAAAGGGATTTATCCAACTTCAGCTAACTTCTCAACAGACTTGCACTCTCTGGGACAATTTATCCAGGAAGGTACCCGTATCCTCTTTGAAACAGTTATCCGTGTAGATAAACCTCGCAAAAATGTGCTGATTCCTGAATTGGCAGAAGACTTGGACGGTCTTGGCTACTTGCAAGGAAAAGATGTTGACTTTGTCAATAAAAAAGCTACAGATGGAGTGCTGTTAGCACACACTGATGGTGGAGTTCCAAATATGTTTGTGACACTGCCTGAGCAAGATGAGTTCACTTTGGGCTACACTATTTACTTCTTTGAGTTGGCTATTGCTCTTTCTGGCTACCTGAATGGTATCAATCCATTTGACCAGCCTGGAGTTGAAGCTTATAAGAAAAACATGTTTGCTCTTCTTGGGAAACCAGGCTTTGAAGAGCTGGGTGCTGAGTTGAATGCACGCCTTTGATTCTCATATGCTTTGAGTTCATTTAGAATATAAAAAGATCCACAAGTTCATTTCTTGTGGATTTTTAGTACAAGCCTCTTAATTAGTTTATTATTTTTTTTAAAAGTGTAAAAAAGAGTGTCTTAATTCTTTTATGAAAGCGCTGTATAATTGCCTTGTAAATAAAATTTGAGAGGTATCAAAATGAATGATTGGTTAAACATAAAAGGCAAAACAGTTCTTGTGACTGGCGCGTCATCTGGGATCGGTAAGGCAATCGTTGAAGAATTGCTGGAATTAGGAGTCAATGTAGCGAATTTTGATCTTAGCGACAACGATTTGCGTCACCCGAATCTATTATTTGTAAAAGTTGATGTAACTTCTCGCTCTGAAGTAGAAGAGGGTGTTGCCAAAATAGTTGAAAGATTTGGCAATATTGATGCGGTAGTCAATAATGCAGGGATTAATGTTCCCAGATTATTAATTGATGCAGAAAATCCTAAAGGTCCTTACGAGTTAGACGATGAAACGTTTGAAAAAGTAACAATGATTAATCAAAAAGGTTTGTATTTGGTTAGTCAGGCAGTAGGACGTATTTTAGTGAAAAATAGAAAAGGTGTAATTGTGAACATGGCTTCAGAAGCAGGTTTGGAAGGTTCTGAAGGACAAAGTGCCTATGCTGCAACAAAAGCAGCAGTCTATAGTTACACTCGTTCATGGGCGAAAGAGCTGGGTAAGCATGGTGTACGTGTGGTTGGAATTGCTCCAGGAATTATGGAAGCTACGGGACTTCGAACTCTTTCTTATGAGGAAGCTCTTGCTTATACCCGTGGAAAGACGGTAGAAGATATTCGAGCTGGTTATGCTTCAACTTCAACAACTCCTTTGGGACGAAGTGGTAAACTACGGGAAGTAGCTGATCTTGTAGCATTCTATATTTCAGACCGTTCTAGCTATATAACTGGAGTCACTACAAATATTGCCGGAGGGAAAACTCGCGGTTAAAAAAATGAAGGTGAGGAAGAGAGTTGACCATAGTAAATCGATGGTATAATATTTTAGAAAAAATGGTCTCACAGCCAACTTATTCCTTGGTAGATATGCGCTCAGAGCTGGATATTAGTATGCAAACCTTGCAAAAGAGTATCCAACAATTAAATGATGTTTTGGCTCCGAGTATCCAGATTATCTCACAAGATGATCAGTTAATGTTAGAGGTGTATGACTATACTGAGTTGGAAAGGATTTTATCTGGTAGTTTAAAACGGGAGAGTGACTTCAATTCTTCCAGTAAAAGAATTGCCTATTTACTAAAACGTTTAATTGAGTCAACCTCCCCTCTTCTTATTGACGACTTGGCTGAGGAAGCAGGTGTTAGTAGAAGTACCCTTAATAAGGATTTAAAACAAGTAAAATCTTTGGCAGAGAGTTACTCTATCACTATTTCAGGAAAGCCCAACCGTGGGCTGGAGGTCTTGGGGTCCGAGCTGAATTTGCGCTTGCTCTATATTCACCAAGTGGCCCCTTACTTTGAAGGAAAGACACTCACCGAGGCAACATCTTCTTTTCTGGAGACGCTACTCCAGGAGTATAAAATCCCGAAAGAAACAAAGGAACTCCTTCGAAAGACCATTTCAATTATGGTGGAGCGTATTCATGCATCTAGGGTGTTGAGTTGCCCTATTCCTTACTATAGGAATGATTTAACAGAGACACCTTTGGTTGAAAAATTAATCTATCATATTGAGATGACTTATAAGATTTCCCTCAGTCAGTTTGAGATAGACTTTTTGTGTTTTCCGTTTAATATCCGTTTTATTGACACTTTAAGCAAGCCGTCTTATCAATCTGAACAGCTTGCAAACATTTTTCAAGGGATTGTCAAGAAAGTCAAAGAAACAATGTTGGTTAACTTTGATGATGAAGAATTATTTGAAGAAATCAAGTCTCATCTAGGCTCCTTAATCAATCGACTGATTTTCCATGTGCAAGCTAATGATATATTCCATGGCGAGGTTCAAACTCAATATCCTTTTGCTTTTGAAATGGCGAAAATTGCTGGAGAAGAACTATCTGCAATTTTTGGTTCTGAATTGGAATTATCTGAAATCGGATATCTGGCTTTGTATTTTGAAATGATTTTAAGAAAGCAAAACTCTGTTGTAAATGGTTCTCGCAAGCAGATAGCTGTAGTTTGCACAACAGGAAGAGGAACTGCTGCGATGATTATTCAGCAACTCAGACGAATTCTTGGAAATGATGTAGACATTACTCAGTATTCTGAAGAGGATTTTAATCTGGATTTGAATCAGGACTATTTCGCGATTTTTACGACAGTTCCTCTAAAATATAAAGATTCTAAATCTCCAGTCATTCAAGTTAATCATCTTTTTGATGATCAATGGCTGCAGGAAGAATGGCAGAGGGCCAATGCTTTTCATCAAAAAAATCTAGAAACAGTCAGCTTACGTTTTCTTCGTTTGACTCCCCAAAAAACCTATCAGCAATACTTGCTAAATATGGTTGCAGAGTTAGAGAAACTTCAGATGATTGATGAAGGTTTTAGAAATCGGATAATTGATAGGGATAAAAAACAATCAACCATTTTTGGTGGAGGAATTGCCTTCCCCCATACAATTAACCAGGGTTATGCAAAGACTATTTTAATGTTTGGAAAGCTAGAAGAGCCTTATCAAAAAGGAGATGATTGGATTGAATTTATCTTTCTAGTCGCCATTCCCTCAGAAATTGAAAGCAAAATGGAGAGTGAATTGCTGGAATTGTATGACGACATTTTTCGAATTGCAGGAGAGCCTTCTCTAAAAGAAGCATTGAGGGCTGTAGAAACAGAGACAGAGTTTCTATCATTTTCTAAGAGCAAAGGAGTATTTTAATGAATTCGCTAATAATTTTCGCTGTATTTGTCATGGCAGCTTATATATTTCAAATGTTCCTCGGCTGGCAGCAACTCAAAGACTTCAATAAGACCTATACGATGCTCCGAAAACTGGGGCGCGTAGCGATTGGCAGGAAGTCCGGAAGAATCAAATCCGGTACGATTGTCATGTTCGCGGTTGATGAAAACGGTCGGGTTCTTAAAGCTAGCAAAATGCAAGGAGTCACAATCTTAGCACGTTTTCAAAATATGGACGATTATGTTGGAGAAGACATCCATTATTTTGACAAGTATAATCCTCTTGTGAGAAAAGAAAATAAGTTGATGCAATCAGCCATAGAAGATGCTAGAAAAGTCTATCTTTGGAATGAGGCAGGTATTGAGAAAGAGACAAGTTCATCTGATTCTTTTCTGGGATTCGGCTTTTATGCGAATTACTTACAATTATCTATTAAACAGTTATTTAAAAAAAATAAGAAAGGGAGTTCCTTATGAATCACATTACAAATTTTGCAGAGAGTTTTATGAAACTCTTCCAATTAGGTGGAGAAACCTTTATTAGCTGGATGACAAATATTGTACCGCTTGTCTTAATGCTATTGATTGCAATGAATACCCTTATCGCTTTCTTGGGAGAAGAGAAGGTCAATTCCCTGGCTAAGATTTCTGCCAAAAATCCTGTTAGCCGGTATATGATTTTACCTTTCATTTCTGCCTTTATGCTGGGGAATCCGATGGCAATCAGTATGGGACGTTTCTTACCAGAATATTATAAACCTAGTTTTGTAGCAGCTCAGATGCAGTTCTGCCACACTTCAAATGGTGTATTTCCGCATATCAATCCTGGGGAATTGTTTGTATGGATGGGAATTGCAACAGGAATTCAAACTTTAGGTTTAAGTCAAATGGACTTAGCCATTCGTTACATGCTTGTTGGGCTTGTCATGAACTTTGTAGGCGGTTGGGTGACCGATTTTACAACTGCTTATGTAGCAAAACAGCAAGGTGTTACCTTGAGTAAAACATTTGATTTATAGAAAGAGTGAAATTATGTCATATAAGAGTATAAAAGTTGTTAAAGGAAATGGCGGTTTCGGAGGACCTTTGGTCATTACACCTAGTGAAGCTAAGCATAAATTCATCTATATCACTGGCGGAGGAGAAAAGCCAGATATTGTAGATAAAATTGCTGATTTGACCGGTATGGAAGCTGTTAATGGGTTTAAAACTTCTATCCCAGATGAGGAAATTGCTTTAGCAATCGTGGATTGTGGCGGTACTCTTCGCTGTGGTATTTATCCTAAAAAGGGGATCCCTACAATAAATATTGTCGCTACAGGGAAAAGTGGGCCTCTAGCTCAATATATAACCGAGGAAATCTATGTGTCAGCAGTTGGCCTTAATCAAATTTCTGCTGCTAATGAAGACGAAAAAGCGACAACTGTGGTAACAGAAAAGCCAACTTACGATACTAGTAAAAAAATTACAGAGCAAAAAGCTGAAACAAGTATTGTAGCAAGAATTGGGATGGGCGCTGGGAAGGTCGTTGCGACTTTCAACCAGGCTGCTCGTGAAGCCATCCAAACAATGCTCAACACGATCATTCCTTTCATGGCCTTTGTTTCCTTGCTGATTGGGGTTATTCAAGGTTCAGGTGTTGGAAATTGGCTGGCAAAATTAATGGTTCCCCTAGCTGGGAACATCTGGGGACTCATTTTGATTGGCTTTATCTGTTCCTTGCCATTCCTATCTCCTTTGTTAGGTCCCGGAGCTGTTATCAGTCAGATTATTGGAACCTTAATTGGAGTTGAAATCGGCAAAGGGACTATTCCGCCCCAAATGGCTCTGCCAGCTATATTTGCTATCAACACTCAAAACGGTTGTGATTTCATTCCTGTAGCACTCGGTCTATCTGAAGCCAAGGCTGAAACAGTTGAGGTTGGTGTCCCTTCTGTGCTTTATTCACGCTTTCTCAATGGTGTTCCGCGGGTGCTAGTAGCTTGGATAGCTAGTATTGGCCTTTATCAGTAAACTTTTGATAGATGCACGTAAACATAGCAACTATTATGTTAAACTTATCTATAAGCATAAGTTTATGACAGATTTGAGAAAGGATGAATAGGAATTAGATGAAGAAAATTTTTGAAGCTAAAGTAATTCAAGTGGGGCCTGAAGCTCAGAATATGATTCAAGATGCCAATATGCTCATTTTGTTTGGAGAAGAAGCTCCGGAAGACTTAGCAGAGTATTGTTTTAAAATCGATAACAAAAATCTTCTAGGTGCAATACTAGAAGGTGGAAAGCTGGTGGTAGATAGTCAGGAATATTCGATTACTGCCGTAGGAAATGTAGTAGAAAAAAATTTAACTGGACTGGGCCATATCACGATTTCTTTTGATGGTTCAAAAGAGGGCAGCCTGCCGGGCACTCTCCATGTTGCAGCAGACCAAGCAGTAGTAATTGAAAAGGACTCTACCATTCAGATTTTCGAAACTGCTTGACCATAACAAAATTTAAAATCAAGCAATTTAGAAAAATAAAAGTCTAAAAAATTGATTCAGAGCTTGGACAAAAAGTCCAGGCTTCTGGGTCTAAATTAGAAAAAATAGATGACGCAGTGGTTGATTGGCAAGTCAATCAAACTAGCCAGTCAGTGCAAGGGAATTCCCAGCAGATGGATCCACAAGGGGTGCCTGAACAGAAGGAAAAGACCAAAAAGGTATTTACCCAACTTCAGCTAACTTCTCAACAGACTTGCACTCATTGGGTCAATTTATCCAAGAAGGAACTCGTATCATGTTTGAAACAGTTGTCCGTGTGGATAAACCACGTAAGAACGTGATCATCCCTACATTGGAAGAAGACCTTGATGGACTTGGTTACCTCCAAGGAAAAGACGTTGACTTCGTAAACAAAAAAGCAACTGACGGTGTTCTTCTTGCCCACACTGACGGTGACGTACCAAACATGTACGTAACTCTTCCTGAGCAAGATGCCTTCACTCTTGGTTACACTATCTACTTCTTCGAATTGGCCATCGCCCTTTCAGGTTACTTGAACGCTATCAACCCATTTGACCAACCAGGTGTTGAAGCATACAAACGCAACATGTTTGCCCTTCTTGGTAAACCAGGATTTGAAGAATTGAGCAAAGAACTCAACGCTCGTCTATAATAGACAACAAAACGATCTCGAAAGAGGTCGTTTTTTAATCGCTTTCAATATCTCAGAATGAGGTGGAAAAATAGACTGTTTTATGATATAGTAGAACTACTATATTTATACTTTGCACGTCAAACTATGGCCACAAAAAGTGGGGAGAATGACGGGCGCAGGTTGTTAGTAAAGGAGAGATTATGACAACAGAAGACAAGACACCTTTTGGAACACAAGAGGAGAACGTTTCTCAAGAGCCTTTTGGAACACAAGAGGGACAAACTGTTCAAGAACCTTTTGGAGCACAAGAAGAACAAACTGTTCAGCAACCTCTTGAAGCTCAAACTGGTCAAACCGTCCAAGAACCTTTTGGAGCACAAAATGGCCAAACAGCTTATGAGCCATTTGGGGCACCAGGAGCGCAAGCCTTTCAACAGGCTTCTCCAGTAGAAGGACCACAAGCTGGAGGACAGGAACAATTTTTCCAAAATCAAGCGCCTCAGGTAGAGAATAATCCGTTCTACCAACAAGGGAACCCTCAAGCCTTCCAATCGCAATGGAATGTTCAACCAAAACCGAAGCGTGGATGGACGAAATTTGTTGTCTTTTCCCTTCTTGCACTCCTTCTTGGTGGATTAATTGGTGGTGGAGCTGGCTATTTCTGGGGAAATTCATCTAAGCCTCAAGCAGATGCTAATCGAACAAAACGTTTAGAACGCGCTAATGAAGAAGCAAAAAAGATAAAGAACAGCTTCATTACAGAAAAGAAGGAGACTGTTTTCACCTGGACTCTTAAAGACCTTGGTTCCTTGAGTTATACCAATAAGGATGGTTATGGTTTGACTGCTGATCAGATTGTTGACACCTATGGATTGGCTTCCAGTGTAGAGTATGATAAGAATAGCCTCACTCTTTATTGGGATCGCGCAAAGAATGCTGAACATCAGAATGTTTATTTCCGATTTGAAAAAGTTGATGGCAATTATTATTTGAAAACTGTAGAAGCTTATGATTTAGAAGAATTCCATGCAGATGAAGAAGATGAAGATGAAGATAAAGAAACTTCTGCAGATTATGAGTTAAGTACAAAAGAATTTAAAAATCTGAAAACAGGAGATAAGAAAACTGGTAAAGGTGGAACTTCTTTATCAGAAGTTTTGAAAAAGCGTAAATCAAGTGCTGTTCGAATTGGAACAGAAACAAAAACTACTGCAGATGGAGAAGAGTATGACTCTACTCGTGTTATTGCAACCGTAAACTTTAAGGTCGGTGACGATTATAAGACATTACGCTTCTTAGCACAACCAGATGGGGACTTCTTATACATTGGTCCAGAACGTTTTTAATATAGAGGAGATAGATGAAAGATGAATATGAATCAATCACAGGTACCATTTGGTGTGCCAGAAACTGGTAATCAAAAGAAGCCAGGGAAAGGTCTATTAATCGCTTGTGTTAGTGTTTTTGCAGTCTTAGGAGTCATTGCAGGTCTATTTCTTGGCCGTTCTTTTGGTGCAACAAATGCTAAAAGTAGCGAACCAGCCCTTCACCCAACAGCTGACGCAGGGGAATCAAAACGTGATCAGTCTGGGAAGTATATTAATCCGGAAGAAGCAGAATTTTCTTGGAACATTGATGATTTAGCTGATTTGGAGTTTGGGACATACGAAACTCCAGATTTAGGAACAAGCATTGAAGATGTCGTGGATGCACATGGCAAGGCTTTGAAAGGCACGTTTCGAAGAGATAAAATTGATTTAGAATGGGGCGAGTTAGACGAAGATCAGGATGATACGCTGCCTTCTTATCGTACTGTTCGTGAAATGCGCCTTACGTTTCAGAAGAATGGAGACAATTATTATTTAAAAGACCTCTATTATTCAGGAAATTATAAAGAAGCTGAGGATGATTTTATGACCTCATCTTACTATGATAAACTGAAAGTGGGAGATGCCAAAACTGGTAAGGATGGTGTATCCTACAAGGAAGTGATTAAGGATCATACTATTTCTAGTCTTTCAATGTCTGCAGAAGAGGACTACAAAACTCATGATATTGTGACTACAATGAGAGTATCTTTTAAATCCTCAAGTTCCTCTGAATATAGGTTGACTTTTGTGAGACAATCAGATGGTGATTTCCTCTTATCTGAAAAAGAATGATGATGAAGAAGGGCTCTTCATTCATTCTTTTCGAAAGATGTAAGGGAGGAAAAATCCATTCACTTAAAACCCTAAAAAGATCTGGAATAGTATTTTCAGATCTTTTTCTGTTCTAGCGAGGACTGGCTATTTATGGTATAGTAGGATATGTTGACAAAGGAAACACGTGTGAACAGTTGGACGGAAAGGGATACAGATACGATCGCAGAATGGATAATGTAAAGGAAACAACAAGAAAACATCTGAAGACCCTCTTAGCTTTCATCCAAAAAAGAGGGATTATTTTCGGGGTCCTCGCAATGCTGGGCGTAGGCTACGGCCTTGTTGCTTCTGGAAGGCCACAAGACCAGCTAAATCCAGACCAGCAAGTGACCTTTCGTAAGGAAGAAGCTTATCTGCAGGCCTTCCTGGCGAAATCAGATCGACCAGAAGTTGGGGTGCATTTGGAGGAATTGCTAGAATTTAAAATGGGAGATGGGACTGGTGGACCAAGCACCAAGGGGACGACACCAGAGACCCTGGTCAAAAAATTAGGGGGAGCCAAGCAAGCTCGGCTTGAATCAAAAACTAGAACGCAGCTCCTTCGTCTCAGCTATGGAACGACACAAGATGGTCGAGATAGATACCAATTTGAATTTACCCATATGAAGGATGGCTACTATCTAACAGCTATTCAGGGCTATCAACCAACCTCTAAGCAGAATATAGAAAGTAAACAGCTGAAAAAGGCAGCCTTGACCAGTCTTGCTAGTGGGAAAGAGAAGACAGGCATGAAACTAGAAGACATTTTACAAAAGGTTGGCTTGCCACAATCATTGCTTTTGAATCGTAAGGATGGAAAGACAGTTTTGGTCCTAACCTACCGTGCACAAGAGGGGCTCGTCTTTCTCACTTTGCAAGCCCAAAAAGATGCTCGCTATCATCTAGTCAAGGTCGAATAAGGAGGAGTAAATGGATACAGTCATCAAGAAGTTAACAATTCCTGGTCTCCTGCTGCTAGCGCTCCTCCTAGGGATGGGGTTAGAGGTCCTTAGTCATCCGCCGAAAAGTTCTACAGCGATAAGTGAAATAAGGAACTTATCAACTTTTAAAGCGAAAGAATTTCAAGGGGAGCGACTCTTAAAAGAAACGAATGAAAAAAAGGATTCGCCATGGACCTTGGACCAGATCGAGCGCTTCCCTCTGTCGATAAAGAACCAAAACGGTAGCCTGAAGCAGACTGGAAGTCGCCTGGAGACCCTTCTGAAGGAAATGGGGCACCCCCAAGAGAAAGTTCTCTTTCAATCTACAGCAAGTAAGCAACCCAGTCTCTCCCTGCTCTATCGATGGGACGATAGGGGAAAGGGAGCCTCCATCCGTTTGCTTTTTAGCAAGGGGGCTGATGGGAGCTATCTGCTAGAAGAGATCGACGCCAGTCTAGCCAATCTAGACCGGGAGGGGAACAAAGCTTTTTCAGAAAAAGTTTACCAGAGCTTAGAACCTGGAGAAAAGATGGATCTGAAAGCACTTCTAGGTAGCTATCAGGGCTTACAATCCTTCGTTCGACACCAGATCGGGCCTGATCAGGAAGGTTTTCAACTATCCTATCAGGATGAGAAGGGGAAATCTTATTTATTAGAGATTGAAATAATGGATGGTTCTTGCTATTTGTTGCGAAAGAGCCAGGTGGACTCTCAAGGGATTACAAGTCTTACCTGATAGAGGGGAGAAATTGAATGGAAAAAGGTAGAAAGATTCAGAGAGAATGGACTAAGGTCCCAGGTGGAAATAAAATCTCTTCAGAGCTCTCTTCAAAAAGTAATCTGCAGAATGATAGGATGGAACTACCAAGCAGGGTCAAAGAAGCAAAAACAGGGAAGCGAAATGGTGGAGAGAATCTTCAAAAAAGTGTGCTTAAGAAGTCTTACTTAGCTCATTTCTCTATTTTCTTCAAGCTAGTGCTAGGAGGTCTGTTCCTCTTGTTCCTTTTTAACATTGTGTCTCGATATGTGAAATCACCTGCGCATGATTCTCACTCTGTAAAATTAAGCAAGGGGACAGAGGCTCGTTTATCAGATAAGGAATTTAAAAATCTTTTTAATAAAAACTCTCGCTATACAGACCCAAATCATAAAATTGATATCAATATAGAGGAGGTTGTCGCATACATTAGAAAAATTAATGATGCCAACCTTACTATGGATGATATTTTCAACCAATTAGGAAAAGCAAGAGATGGATATGTGAGTATAGACTCTGATGGTAGTCGAGGAAGTGTATTGACGTATCTCCTTACCGATAATAAAGCAGCACTGGACTTTGATTTTAGTGAAAAGGAGAATCGCCTCCTTCTGCATTCGATTCAGTATTTTACCCTAGAAAGCCAGAGAGAATCAACTGAAAGAACAAGTGATGATTATAGTGCTCTTATTCCTCAGCCAGGTCAAGAGGGGGTGGAGTTGATGGAAGCTATCAAAGAATTGGGAGTACCAGATTGGCTCTATTCCAGTTTTTTACCTGGGACGGAGGCTCAAATTGCTATCTCCTATAAAGCAAGTGATGAGATGCGAGTTACCTTGTATTTTGATCAAGATGGAGATTTTTTCCGTTTGGGAAGTATGACGAAATTAAAGGATAAAAAAGAATAACTAAAGTGAGAAGGAGGAGTCTCATTCCGTTTTCTTCCATCCTGAGAAACGAGAATAAGGGAGAGTGAAATGCAAAAAGGTAGAAAAATTCAACGAGAATGGTCAAAAGTGCCAGGGGGGAATAAAAAAGTACCGGAGGTGTTTTCAGAAGGTCAACCACAAGGAGAGGTATTTGAATCCAAAGATCAATTTGAGGAAGACAAATATTCGAGATCGGATCGAGTATACGCATCCCAAATGGGCCAGTTCAAAGCATCCTGGTTTTCTCGTCGCAGTGGTCTCCTGAAGCTAGGGATAGGTCTTGTCGTCATTGTGTGTCTCTTTTGTGGGGCTCTCCACTATGTAAGATACCTTTCCCATCAAAGAGATTCCTATTCAACCACTAAAAAGACTGAGAAGCTCCCAACAGATTCATCCGTAAAAACTGAATTTACATTTTTTGGAGAAGATTCTCCTTATATTGACAAGGACCACAGAATTGAATTGTCCATAGAGGATTTCATTTCTTTAGTGAGAAAAGCGAATGAACCTAATGTAACGCCAGAGCAGATTGTCGATCAGATTGGGAAAGCGGTCTCTGGTCACCTGTCCTCTAGCTCCGACGGTAGCCAGAGAATCGGATTAGAATATGAGCTCGTCGGGGATACAGGGCGCTTGTCTCTTAATTTTCTGAAAGAACAAGATTCTATGGAACTCAGTAGTGTGACCTATTATACTAGGAAAAGTTTTAGAGGAGAAGTCACGAAAACAAGTAAAGACTATAAGGCTTTGCAAGCTTCATCTGAAGAAGGTCTAGAGTTGACAGAAGCTGTAAAAGAATTAGGAACTCCTGACTTTATGCATAATAATTATGCTATTGGGGGAGTCAAACGAATTACAATCGTCTATACTACAAAGGATAAGATGAGTGTCTTTATGTCTTTTGATGAAACTGGGGGGAGATTCCGTTTGAAAAGTATAAGGAGTGTTGAGGATAAATCATAATCGATAAGATCATCTGAGAATTCCTATTTAGGGGTTGTCAAAAAATCCTGGCCTCTCTACTTGTCTCTATTGGTCCAGAACGTGTTGCTTTGATGAAATCTTTAGATGAGAAAGAATTCTTGCAAATTATGCTATAATAGTAAAATCTAAGAGTTCAAAAGGAGCCTATTTTCCTAGAGGACTGACTACATAGAACAAGAGGTATCGCCATGACTGCACAAAAAATGACTGCACAAGAAATTATCGCCTTTATAGGCAATGCAGAAAAGAAAACCAACGTAAAAGTGACCTTTGAAGGGGAATTGGCAGGAGAGCTTCCAGCATCCGTTGTAAAGCTAGGCAATGTCCTATTTGGAGACTGGAAAGAGATTGAGCCCCTTCTTGTCAACTTAACAGAAAACAAAGACTATATCGTAGAGCAAGATGGTCGCAATTCGGCGGTACCTTTGCTGGACAAGCGTTATTTGAATGCCCGGATTGAACCGGGTGCGATCATTCGAGATCAGGTGACCATTGAAGACAATGCGGTGATCATGATGGGAGCGGTCATCAATATCGGTGCTGAAATCGGTGCGGGGACCATGATCGATATGGGGGCTATTCTTGGTGGCCGTGCAACGGTTGGTAAAAATAGCCATATCGGAGCAGGAGCAGTCCTTGCAGGTGTCATTGAGCCAGCCTCTGCAGAACCAGTTCGTATCGGGGATAACGTCTTGGTGGGTGCCAACGCCGTCGTCATCGAAGGGGTTCAAGTTGGCAATGGCTCTGTCGTAGCAGCGGGTGCGATTGTTACCCAAGATGTACCTGAAAATGTAGTGGTAGCGGGTGTGCCTGCGCGCGTGGTCAAGACGATTGACGAACAGACACAACAAAAAACAGCGCTTGAGGATGTCTTGCGTAACCTTTAATAGAAGAATAAGAAAAGGAAGCTGGGGGATACCTCGGCTTCTTCTCAAAAGAGGAAGATAGATATGACACTTGATTTAGTAAAAATTCGGCGAGATCTGCATCAAATCCCAGAAATTGGACTAGAAGAATTCAAAACACAAGCCTATCTCTTGGAGCGTATCGCTGAAATTACCGAAGGAAAAGAGTTCGTCGAGCAGCGGACCTGGCGGACGGGGAGCCTGGTTTTTCTGAAAGGATCCAATCCAGAAAAGACCATTGGCTGGAGGACGGATATCGATGGACTGCCCATTATCGAGCAAACTGGCCTTGGCTTTGCCTCCCGCCACGAAGGTCGGATGCATGCCTGTGGCCATGATGTTCATATGACCTTAGCCTTGGGCTTGTTGGAGCAATTGGTTCAAGAACAGCCTAAGAACAATCTCTTATTCCTCTTTCAACCAGCCGAGGAAAATGAAGCTGGAGGCATGCTTATGTATGAAGATGGGGCCTTTGGAGACTGGCTACCTGATCAATTCTACGGCCTCCATGTCCGTCCGGACTTAAAGGTAGGCGAAATCGCGACCAATCGGGGGACGCTCTTTGCAGGAACCTGTGAAGTGAAGCTGACCTTTAAAGGAAAAGGTGGACACGCCGCCTTTCCCCATGAAGCCAAGGATGCCCTGGTCGCTGCCAGCTATTTTGTCACCCAGGTTCAAACCATTGTCAGCCGCAATGTCGATCCTATCGAGGGAGCGGTTGTAACTTTCGGTTCCATGCATGCGGGGACGACCAATAATGTCATTGCGGAGACTGCCTTTCTGCATGGGACCATCCGGACCCTGACCATGGAAATGAACCTCTTGACCCAGAAGCGACTTGAGACGATTGCCAGAGGGGTTGCAGATGTTTTTGATATGGAGCTAGATCTTGAACTTAAGCAAGGGGGCTATTTGCCGGTGGAAAACAATCCGGACTTGGCAGATGAACTGATGACCTTCTTTGATCAAGCAGAAGATGTCACCTTGATTGATATCCTACCCGCCATGACTGGAGAAGATTTCGGCTATCTCTTGTCAAAAGTAGATGGGGTCATGTTCTGGTTAGGAGTGGACAGTCCTTATGCCCTTCATCACCCTCAGATGAGTCCCAAGGAAGAAGCCCTGCACTTTGGTGTCAAAGCCATTAGTCCTTTCTTGAAAATGAAAGCCAACCAATAAAGAGAGACGGAAATGAAAGCAAGTATTCGAAAAAGTATATTGAAGAAGATGAAAGGCTTGGAGCCGGAGAACAAGCGAAAGGCTGATCAAGCCTTGATTCAGCGGTTGCGCTCTTTGCCAGCTTACCAAGAAGCAAGCGTTATTGCGACCTATTTGTCCTTCCCGCATGAGGTGGATACGAGTTTTCTGATTGATGCAGCTCAAGAAGATAGCAAACAAGTCGTCATCCCAAAAACCTATCCCAAAGGGCGCATGGAATTTGCAGTCTATGATCCGCAGAAATTGAAACCAACAGCCTTTGGTCTCTTGGAACCAGAGGATGGGGCTCAAGTGGTAGATCAGTCGGAGATTGACCTGATCCATGTTCCTGGAGTGGCCTTTCAAAAGGATGGCTACCGTCTGGGTTATGGAGGAGGCTATTACGATCGCTATTTGGCAGATTTCGACGGAGCGACCGTCAGCACTATCTATGCTTGCCAGGAAGTAGACTTTTCACCTGCTCCCCATGATATTCCAGTACAGGAGGTTCTTGTGGATGAATCAACTATTTGATAAGAAATACCCGGTGACCAGTAGCTTGCTCCTATTAACAACCGGCGTTTTTCTAGCCATGTTATTGCTTCGTGGCTTTGACTATGAATCGGTCCAAACTGTTTACGACTTTGGGGGTGTCTTAGGGGCGGAAATCCAAATGGACCCGAGCCAGAGCTGGCGTTTGCTTGCTGCCATGTTTGTTCATGTTGGCTTGCAACACTTTGTTTTGAACATGGTTACCCTCTATTTTATCGGAAGAATCGCAGAAGATCTATTTGGCTCGAAGGCCTTTTTAGCTCTCTACCTCTTATCCGGCTTAATGGGCAACCTTTTTGTATTGGTTTTTTCTCCTCTTGCTGTTGCAGCTGGGGCTTCTACCGCCTTGTTTGGTATCTTTGGTGCCATTGCCAGTTTGCGCTTTATCGCTCGAAGTCCCTATATTCGCTATCTGAGCCAACGTTATACTTCCTTGATTCTGATCAATATCCTCTTTAGCTTTATGCCGGGGATCAGTCTAGCCGGTCACTTAGGAGGCCTGGTGGGAGGAGGGATTCTAGCTTTTGTCTTTCCCGTTTATGGTGAGCGAGATAGCTTGAAAAAAAGCTGGCGCTTGGTAGCTCTGTTTCTTTATACAGCTGGGGCCATCCTTCTTTATGCTTGGCCTTTACTTGCTCATCCTTTTTATGATTTGTAACGAATTTGTAAATTATCTGAAAACTGAGTGAAGTCTCAGTTTTTTTGTATATAAAATCCAAAAATAAGCAGCTACACTCAAAAAGTTGCTCGAAAAGTGAATAAAGACAACATAGGAAAGCGCTTGCAAAAAGGATTGAAAAGGAGTAAACTAACAATTGTAAATATCTTTCTTATCCATTCATAAAGTGGATAAAATATTAAATAAAAGGAGATTTGCAATGAAAAAATGGTTAATTAAGCTCTCGTTAGTAGCGATGGCTATATTGCTCCTTCCGTTTCAAGCTGTTGAGGCTTGTTGTGGATTTATCATTGGCCGTCAGTTGACCAAGGATGGTACCACCTTGTTTGGTCGGACTGAGGACTATCCTTATTATCCAAACGGCGGAAAACACAACAAAAACTATGTTGTTGTTGATGCTAAGAATTATAAGGAAGGAGACCAAATTCAGGACGAATCCAATGGTTTCACCTATCCTCATGCTGCCAGCGAAATGAAATACACAGCTGCTTATGATTCCGCTCGTGGAGATGGTAGCAATGGTGCATTTGGGGAACATGGCTTTAACGAAGCGGGTGTTTCCATGACTGCCACTGTTACAGCAATTCCAAATAAAAAGGTATTAGAAAAAGATCCACTGAAAGCAGATGGACTTCCAGAAGCTGCTATGCTCGACGTAATCTTACCTCGTGCAAAAACAGCTCGTGAAGCAATCGAATTACTTGGAAAAGTTATCGAAGAAAAGGGATCAGCTGAAGGAAATACAGTTGTAGTTGCTGACCAAAACGAGACATGGTATATGGAAATTCTTTCTGGTCACCAATATGTAGCGGTGAAGGTGCCAGAAGATAAATACGCAGTCTTTGCGAATACCTACTACCTAGGTCATGTTGATTTGAATGACAAGGAAAATGTGATTGCTTCGAAAGATGTTGAAAAAGTAGCAAAAGAATCAGGAAGTTACAAGACCGATAAAGATGGCAACTTCCATATTGCTAAATCTTACGGACCTGAAAAATATGCAGAAGGGGACCGTTCTCGGACTTATGCAGGGATTACAGTACTTGATCCAGAGTCTAAAGTGACTTACGAGGATGACGAATACGAACTATTCCGTTCTCCAACTGATCCAAATAAGAAATTTACTTTAGAAGATGCCTTTGCTATGCAACGGAATCGCTTTGAACACTTAAATGGTCGCTTCGTACCGGACGATCAAATTGGAGTGAAGAAACAAGGTGACAATGGTGCAAACGACACGGTTCGCAAGGATCAATACAAATATGCACTAGGGAATGAAAACGTTATCGATGCCCATGTCTATCAAATCAATCCAAAACTACCAAAATCATTTGGTGGTACAGTTTGGTTAGGAATGGGGCCATCACGGAACACTCCATATGTCCCATTCTATGGAAATGTGAAAGACACTTATGAAGCCTTTAAACCACAAACAGAAACCTATGATCCAAATTCTTGGTATTGGACTGTTTGGCATATTGACAACATGGCAATCAACAATCAAGATATCTTTGGAAAAACCGTCCAAGAACATTGGAAAGCACTAGAAAAAGGATTTATTGCTGATCAAGAGAAGAAGGATATTGAATATTATTCACTAAAAGATCAACCAGAAGCTGCAAAAGCTGCTGAAGATAAAGTAACGAAAGATTCACTTGACTTGTCTGATCGTCTTTTCCAACACTTCAAAGATTATGAAAAATTAATGGAAAAACAATTAGAGGCAGCTGGACGCAAGTCAGATCCTTATCGTGCTTCTAAACCAGATAATTATAAAGATCCTGAAGAGCCTAAGAAACCAGATACACCAACAGTTCCAGAAAAACCACAAATCAGTGAAGATGCGAACAAAGTTTACATCCCGGCTCCAAATTATAGAGCTACCCCTTCTAATAAGGATATTCCTGCTAATGCAGAAGGAAATCCAAATAATCGCTTTGGCTATGCTGCTAACAAGGATAAGCAACCAGTTGTATCTCCTAAAGTAGAAACTCCTGTGAAACCAGAAGAAACTGTTCAAGCTCCAACTGAAGCTCCTGTAGCAGGAAATAGTGTAAACAATAATAATCGCTTCGGATCTAATTTCAATCCAAGCGAAATCGAGACTTACCCAAATACAAATTATTCTTACAATGTTCATCCTTAAAAAATAGAATCAGATAAAATAGTTGAACAAGAGAATAAATGAAAGAAGCTGGACTTTTTATCCAGCTTCTTTTTACAAGAAAAAAGAGATTGACCATTTTGTAAAGTGGGGGACCACTTACACCATATGGTCAGTCTCTTTTACATCCTTCAGATTCGTAAATGGTTTAGTTCGAAGTTTGTTCAGATGTTTCTAATTTTTTTCCAAGATCAATGATGTATTGTTTGAGATCATCTTTAACCTGTGGGTGTTTCAAGGCATAATCAATAGATGTTTTCATGAAACCAAACTTGTCCCCCACGTCGTAGCGTCTGCCCTTAAATTCGCGGGCAAATACTCGTTGGGTCTTGTTCAAGGTATCAATGGCATCAGTCAATTGGATTTCATTTCCAGCGCCCGGTTTTTGGTTTTCCAAGATTTGGAAAATCTCTGGAGTCAGCAAGTAACGACCGATAATGGCAAGGTCACTCGGTGCTTCCTCAGGTGCTGGTTTTTCGACAAAGGTTTCAACGCTATACAGTCCCTTGATGCCTTCCCCTTGAGGAGCAATGACTCCGTAGGCAGAAACCTCTTCATGGGGAACTTTCATGACAGCAATAGTAGAAGCATGTGTCTCATCATAGTCATTCATCAATTGCTTGGTGAGAGTAGTAGCTGTATCATCTGTGATATCCATGAGGTCATCTCCCAGCATCACGACGAAAGGTTCATTCCCAACGAAGGCCTTGGCTTGAAGGACAGCATCTCCAAGTCCACGCGGATGTTTTTGACGAATGAAGTGGAGGCGCATCCCGGTAGTTTCATCGACCAGTTTCAACAGGTCATTTTTTCCTTTTTCCTTGAGGTTGTACTCAAGTTCGAAGTTTGAGTCGAAGTGGTCTTCGATCGAACGTTTTGATTTACCAGTGACAACAAGAATGTCCTCGATGCCAGCCTTAAGGGCTTCCTCAACGATGAATTGGATGGTTGGCTTATCCACGATTGGCAACATTTCTTTGGCCAAGGCTTTGGTTGCAGGTAGGAAACGCGTTCCAAGTCCGGCCGCAGGAATGACTGCTTTCCTAACTTTTGTCATAATAATTCCTTTCTAACTAAAGAATGATTGGTTGTTGAACTGATTGGCAAGGAAAAATTCCTTAGTTCCACTCATTTTCTTCTTTAAATTCGTTGTTCATCATGAAGTTAATGGCTTCGCGAATGTCTTGCCCTTCATAAATTACTTGGTAGATGGCTTGTGTGATCGGCATGTAGACATCTAGCTCTTGGGCCAGTTCGTAGGCAGCCTTAGTGGTGGAAATTCCTTCGATGATCATACCCATGTTGGCTTCGATATCTTCTAGTTTTTCACCGCGACCGAGGGCATCCCCCGCTCGCCAGTTACGAGAGTGGATGGAAGTGCCTGTCACGATCAGGTCCCCAACTCCGGATAGTCCACTATAGGTCAAGGGGCTAGCCCCAAGTTTCACTCCTAGACGGGTAATTTCAGCTAGGCCGCGCGTGATGATGGCAGCCTTGGCGTTGTCTCCGAATCCAAGCCCGTGGAGGGCTCCAGCTCCGACTGCGATAATATTTTTCAGGGCACCGGCTGTCTCTACTCCGATTACATCTGTGTTGGTATAGAGGCGGAAGTAGTGATTGCTGAAGAGCTCTTGAACGTAACGAGCTGTTTCTAAATCCTTAGAAGCTGCTGTGATCAGAGTAATGTCGCGAACGATGGTTTCTTCAGCGTGACTTGGACCAGATACGACCACAATCTCGCTACGTAGAGAAGCAGGGATTTCCTCTTCTAAGATTTGAGAAATCCGTTTGTGACTGTTTGGTTCTAATCCTTTGGAGGCGTGCATGACCTTGACAGGATGGTCCAAGAGTTCAGCTACTTGCTTAGCAACGAGTCGTGTCACCTTGGTTGGGACGACAAAGAGGACCGCATCTGCTCCAGAAAGGGCTTCATCCAAGTTGTGGTAAGCCTTGATCCCTGAATCTAGCAGGACATCCTTAAAGTAGCGTTTGTTGGTATGTTCTTGATTGATTTCGTCGATTTGTTCTGGGAGGTTTCCCCAGATCCGCACTTCATGGCCATTATCGTGGAGGACTTGAGAAAGGGCAGTTCCCCAAGAACCAGGACCGATGACCGCAACGGTTTGTTTATCCATAGTATCTTCCATTTCTATATCTATTTTCAAGCAAGTCTATAAATCTAGGGCTTGCATCTTCAAAAATGCTCCAAGAGGGCCTTGAAGAATGATCCTATTCTTCTCTCTATTTTAACATAATATAGGCAAAAAAACTTGTATAACTATCAATTGTTTTGTGAAGATAATTCATTTTGAAAGGATGATAAATAAAAAATGTTACTTTATACTTGCATTATTACTAGTTTGTGGTATAATAATTTCACTTATTATTATGAATATAAGGGGAGAAAAAATGAAAAAGTTGGCAATATATCTATTGATGACGCTTTCATTGTTGATGGTAAGCTTTACGCTTTTTTCAAAAATTGTAAATGCAGAAACGTCAAAAAAAGTGGATGTCATCACGGATGTAAAGATTCAAAATGATAAAGGTGAAGCTTTGACAGGACCGCTTGGAAGATACGATACTTTCCGTCTGAATGCAAAGTTTGCTATCGGGAAAAGAGGAACAGTCAAAGCCGGAGACACAACAGAGGTTAAAATCGACTCACCAATTGATATCAAATCACAGGATTTTGAGATTAAAGATCCAAGTGATAACTTGGTTGCCAAGGCAAAAGTTGATGCAGCTACTGGTAAAATTATCTTGACCTTTACAAAATATGTAGAAACAAAAGACGATGTATCCGGTTCATTCTTCTTCTATGCTCAAGTTAATAAAGTAAAATCTCCAAATGATGGAGAAGTTCCAGTTAAAGTTTCTGTAAATGATAAAGAGAAATTCACAGGAAAAGTCACAAGTGGAACAATAGGTGGAGGTAACCGCTACTCTATCATTAAATCGGGTTGGAGCGAAGCAGGAAACAAAGAGCTCGGCTTCCGAATTTCTGTAAACAGAACGAATGAAGTCATTAATGATGCTGTTGTTACAGATACCTTGAAATCACCAGGTATCACCTACAAGCCAGGAAGTTTCAAGATTAAAAAAGGAACTTGGGAATATAACAATGGTAAATGGGAACTCAAAAACGCAAAAGATGTTACCGCTGACTATACAGTGAATATTAATGGAAATTCATTTTCTATTAATCTAGGTAACATTGCTGCAGATGATCAATTTGCTATTGAATATGGGACAGATGTAAACTATGCTGTTGTTGATGGTGAAAAAATTCTTAACCAAGCTACTATCAAGGGAAGCAATAAGGATGAAACCTCATCAAATAGTACAGTGAAAATCCAAATTGCTGGTGGTGAAGGTATTGGTTACGAATTTAGTATTAAAGTTACTAAGGTAGACGAACAAAACAGACCTCTTAAAGGAGCAAAATTCCAAGTTGTTCGACAAGCAACTGGTCAAGTGATTGGTGAATTCGAGTCAGATGCGAACGGTGAATTTACTGTCAAGAACATCCTTCGTGACAAATACATCATCAAAGAAATTCAAGCTCCGGAAGGCTATGGGTTGGCAGAAGATACAATTGTTGAAGCTAGTGAATTTACGACACCAACTAAACCTGTTAGCAAAACGATTGTAAACAAGAAAGAGAAGCCAGCTAAGACTCAAGCTACTATCGAGCTGGATAAAAATCTTACAGGTCGTGATTTGGTAGATGGTGAGTTTAGCTTTGAATTGTACGAAGGTGCAACCAAGCTTCAAACAACGACTAACCAAAGCGGGAAAATTACATTCGAACCGATTGAGTTCACAGCAGAAGGTGAACATACATACACTGTAAAAGAAGTCAAAGGTAATAATGCTACCATTACTTACGATGCCTCTGAAAAACAAGTGACTGTTAAAGTCACTCGTGATGGAGGTGCCTTGAAGGCAGAAGTTGTCTATCCAGAAAACAAAACATTTACCAATGCCTTTACACCAAATGCAACGACTGCAACAATTGAGTTGTCTAAAGAGTTGACAGGTCGTGATTTGGTAGATGGTGAGTTTAGCTTTGAGTTGTACGAAGGTGTAAACAAACTTCAAACTGTTACTAACAAATCTGGCAAAGTGACCTTTGATGCTATCTCTTACACAGCAGAAGGTGAACACACTTACACTGTGAAAGAGGTCAAAGGGGACAATGCTACGATTGCTTACGATGCTTCTGAAAAACAAGTGACTGTTAAAGTTACTCGTGATGGAGATGCCTTGAAGGCAGAAGTCGTTTATCCAGAAAACAAAACATTTACTAACGCCTTCACACCAAACGCAACGACTGCAACAATTGAGTTGTCTAAAGAGTTGACAGGTCGTGACTTGGTAGACGGTGAGTTTAGTTTTGAATTGTACGAAGGTACTAACAAACTTCAAACTGTTACTAACAAATCTGGCAAAGTAACCTTTAATGCTATCTCTTACACAGCAGAAGGTGAACACACTTACACTGTGAAGGAAGTGAAGGGGAACGTACCAGGTATCACATACGATACAGCAGAAAAACAAGTAACCGTTCAGGTAACAAAAGATGGAGACAACCTAAAAGCAACAGTTGTCTACCCAGAAAGCAAGGTCTTTGCAAATACTTACTCAGCTCCAAGTCCAGCAAAAGCTCAGATTTCAGCTAGCAAGATTTTAGAAGGTCGTGACCTAAAAGATGGCGAATTCAGCTTTAACTTGTTGGATGAAGCTGGAGAAGTTCTTCAAACAAAACAAAATGCAGCAGATGGTTCTGTAGCATTTGACGAAATTTCTTATTCACAAGAAGATGCAGGGAAAACTTTCCACTACACAATTAAGGAAGTAATCCCTCAATCTCAAGAAAAAGGAATGACCTACGATCAAGCGAGTATCGAAGTGACAGTAACAGTTACGAAAGATGACGCAAGCAATACGATCAAGGCTACAGTGGCATATGGTGCGAAGACATCCTTCACCAATACCTTTGTCACAAGTGAAATCCCACCAACACCACCAGTAGTTGAAAAACCAGAAGCTAAACTTTATACCATCCAACTTCACAAGGTCAATGGTGAAGGTCGAGCTCTAGCAGGAGCAGTCTTTGGACTCTTTGAAGCGGATGGTAGCACACCAGTTGCCAACCCTTATGGCGAAGGTCAAGCGACAGCGACATCCGATGCTAATGGTCTTGTAAGCTTTGTAGGCTTTGAGGCTAAGGATTATGTAGTGAAAGAATTGACAGCACCAGAAGGTTACCAACTATCAACTGCTTCAATCGCTGTCTCTGCAACAGAATTGAGCGCTGCGACAGACTTGGTAGTGGATAAAGGAAATGTGGTGAACCAACCGTTTACTGCTATTCCACCAACTCCGCCAGTTGTTGAGAAACCGGAATTGACTCTTTACAGCATCCAATTGCACAAAGTCAATAATGAAGGTCAAGTCTTGGCAGGAGCTGTCTTTGGACTCTTTGAAGCAGATGGTGTGACACCAGTTGCAAATCCATATGGCGAGGGTCAAGCGACAGCGACATCTGATGCCAATGGTCTCGTTACCTTTACAGGACTTGAAGCCAAGGATTATGTAGTGAAAGAATTGACAGCACCAGAAGGATACCAACTTTCTGAAGAAGCGATTACTGTTTCATCTAGTCAATTGATTGCTTCAACTGATCAAGTACTTGATCAAGGAAAAGTTGTCAACAAACCATTCACTGCTATTCCACCAACTCCACCAGTGGTTGAGAAACCTGAGTTGAAGCTTTACACCATTCAGCTTCACAAGGTAAATCCATTTTACCAAGATCTAGCAGGAGCAGTCTTCGGACTCTTTGAGGCAGATGGTGTGACACCAGTTGCCAATCCATATGGCGAAGGTCAAGCGACTGCAACATCTGATGCCAATGGTCTTGTAAGATTTGTAGGATTTGAGGCTAAGGATTATGTGGTGAAAGAATTGACTGCTCCAGCAGGATACCAACTTTCAACTGATTCAATTACTGTTTCTGCGGCGGAATTAACTGCTGCGACAAATTTGGTAGTAGATAAAGGGAATGTTGTCAATCAACTGACTCCCCCACCACCTTCTACTGACAAACCAAGAAAAGAAATTCCATCAAATCCTCCAAAAGGGAAAACCCCACCACCTTCTACTGAAAAACCAGAAAAAGAAATTCCATCAAATCCTCCAAAAGAGGATAAAAAAGAAGTTCTTCCTTCTACTGGTCAATCAATGAGTGAAGGACTAGTGGCTACAGGACTCGCATTGGCGGTTGCTGGAAGTGCCTTGGTTTACAAAAAACGTGAGAATTAATCTCTAAAACAGGTTTTGTTCTAGCCTTGCTAGACAAGCCTGTTTTTTTGCTTTGGGTGATAAAAAATATTTATCAGGCCCTTAAAAAATACATATTAGACGCTCTAAGGGTGGGATGATAAAATAGGGAATAGAAATATTAAAGGAGGGAAGGCCATGTGTAGAACTATTGTTGGAGTCTCTGCCAATCTATGTGCAGTGGATCCAGATGGGAAAAATATCCATTCGTCTGTATCTTGTAAGTTTGCGGAAACCATTAAGCAAGTAGGTGGCCTTCCTATGGTTATCCCAGTTGGAGATCCGTCTTTTGCCAAAGATTATATCGAGACAGTGGACAAGCTTATCCTCAGTGGGGGGCAAAATGTCCATCCTAGCTTTTATGGAGAGGAGATCGCCATTGAGAGTGATGACTACAATCTCGAGCGTGACCAGTTTGAGTTGGCCTTGTTGAAAGAAGCAGTCCGTCAAAACAAGCCCGTACTAGCCATCTGCCGAGGAGTTCAGCTCGTCAATGTTGCCTTCGGTGGGACTCTCCATCAAGAAGTGGAAGGACACTGGCAAGGGCTTCCTTTTGGCACTTCTCATTCCATTGAGACCAAAAAAGGCAGCGTGGTGGAGCGTCTCTTTGGACAAGCTAGCCAGATCAATTCTGTTCATCGTCAAAGCATCAAGGACTTGGCGCCTAACTTTCGAGTGACAGCCATTGACCCACGCGACCAGACCATTGAAGCTATCGAAGCAGTAGATGGTCATCGTATCATCGGCTTGCAATGGCATCCAGAGTTCCTGGTCAAAGAAGAAAAAGGCAATCTCGAACTCTTCCGCTATCTGTTACAAGAATTGTAAAATCTTTAGGATTTTTTAAGGAGAAAGAGGTAAACTAGTCTCATCAACAGAGACCTCCTAACTTTGTTTGATACAGTTTACTTTTTTCATATAATCTCCTGCAAAAGTCTCCTCGGTTGAGGGGGCTTTTGTGTGTTTGTCAGAAAAAATACGAATAGTAGTATAGGGGAGACGCTAGGGAAAAGTGATGGTATAATAGAAGAGATGGAAACTATTTAGATAAAAGAGGAATCATGATGACAAAAATTCGTGGATTTGAACTTGTATCAAGCTATATCAATCAGGACTTACTGCCAAAACGGGAGACAGCACATGCGGCTGGCTACGACTTAAAGGTGGCAGAGCGCACAGTGATTGCACCTGGAGAAATCGTCCTCGTCCCAACTGGGGTCAAGGCCTATATGCAACCGACTGAGGTGCTCTATCTCTATGACCGTTCGTCCAACCCTCGCAAAAAAGGCCTGGTCTTGATCAACTCTGTTGGGGTTATCGATGGAGACTACTATGGCAATCCAGGAAATGAAGGTCATATCTTCGCTCAGATGAAAAATATTACCGACCAGGAAGTTGTCCTTGAAGTTGGCGAACGCGTGGTTCAGGCTGTCTTTGCTCCTTTCTTAATTGCAGATGGAGATGAAGCAGATGGCGTGCGGACTGGTGGATTTGGATCAACAGGGCACTAAGATGAAGATTATCTTTGTCCGTCATGGGGAGCCAGATTATCGTGTGTTAGAGGAGCGTGCTTATTCCGGATTTGGAATGGATCTAGCTCCCTTATCTGAGAAGGGAAGGAAACAGGCTCAGGACCTTTGCCAAAACCCCTTGTTCCAATCAGCTGATCTGCTTGTAGCTTCAGCAGTAACGCGAGCTTTAGAAACAGCTTCTTATCTGGCTTGTGCTACGGGCCTACCTTTGAAAGTAGAACCCTTATTGCACGAATGGCAGGTTTATGAAACAGGTATAGAGAACTTTGAAACAGCTAGATGTCTGTTTTTAGAAAACAAGGGGGAGTTGCTCCCAAATTCTCCTGTTCAATATGAGACAGCTGTAGAGATGAAGTCTCGTTTTCTAGAATGCATGGCTAAGTATCGGGAACATCAAACTGTGGTAGTTGTAGCCCATCGCATGCTCATGCGTCAATTTGTACCGAATGAAACCATTGATTTTTGCCAAGTGATTGAGTGTGAGATAGAGATTTAGAAAGAGGTTTATCATCGCAAAGAAAAAAACGACATTTATTTGTCAAAATTGTGCCTATAATTCACCCAAATACCTGGGGCGCTGTCCCAACTGTGGTTCTTGGTCTTCTTTTGTCGAGGAGGTCGAGGTCGCAGAGGTCAAGAATGCACGGGTATCCTTGACGGGTGAAAAGACCAAACCCATGAAACTGGCGGACGTGACCTCCATCAATGTGCATCGGACCAAGACCGAGATGGAAGAATTCAACCGTGTACTCGGTGGAGGAGTGGTCCCAGGGAGTCTCGTTCTCATCGGGGGAGATCCTGGGATAGGGAAATCGACCCTCCTTCTCCAAGTGTCGACCCAGTTGTCTCAAGTGGGAACGGTTCTCTACGTTAGTGGAGAGGAGTCGGCCCAACAGATCAAACTTCGGGCAGAGCGCTTGGGAGATATTGACAGTGAGTTTTATCTCTATGCCGAGACCAATATGCAGAGTGTTCGAGCAGAAGTGGAGCGCATCCAGCCCAACTTCCTCATCATTGACTCGATCCAGACCATTATGTCTCCTGAGATTTCAGGGGTGCAGGGGTCTGTTTCTCAGGTGCGTGAGGTGACAGCTGAGCTCATGCAGTTGGCCAAAACCAATAACATCGCCATCTTCATCGTCGGCCATGTGACCAAGGAAGGAACCTTGGCGGGCCCGCGTATGCTGGAACACATGGTGGATACGGTGCTCTACTTTGAGGGGGAACGCCACCATACCTTCCGGATCCTGAGAGCGGTCAAGAACCGCTTTGGCTCGACCAATGAGATTGGAATCTTTGAGATGCAATCAGGTGGGCTGGTCGAAGTCCTCAATCCCAGTCAGGTCTTTCTAGAAGAACGTTTGGATGGCGCGACGGGCTCTGCCATTGTCGTCACCATGGAAGGAAGCAGACCAATCTTGGCGGAAGTTCAGGCCTTGGCGACACCGACTGTATTTGGAAATGCCAAGAGGACGACAACGGGTCTGGACTTTAACCGGGTTAGTCTCATTATGGCCGTATTAGAGAAACGTTGCGGACTTCTTCTCCAAAATCAGGATGCCTATCTCAAGTCAGCTGGTGGTGTCAAACTGGACGAACCAGCCATTGACTTAGCCGTAGCGGTGGCCATTGCTTCTAGCTACAAGGAGCTTCCAACCAATCCTCAAGAGGCCTTTATCGGTGAGATTGGCTTGACTGGGGAGATTCGTCGCGTGACTCGGATTGAGCAACGGATCAACGAAGCGGCCAAACTTGGTTTCACTAAGATTTATGCTCCAAAAAATTCTCTCCAAGGGATCACGATTCCAGATGGTATTCAAGTGATGGCGGTCTCCACTGTGGGAGAAGTTTTGAAAAAAGTCTTTTCTTAACCATTTTTTGGAATCGTTTGCAAAAAGGTTTTTCCTGTGCTATACTTTGTCTATACTTACTTAAAGATAGGGGTTAATTATCATGCAATTTTTTACAGATAACAATGTGCAGTTCCCTTTGGTCGAGCTATCTCTCAATCAAGGTGAGACTGTCTATATTCAGCGAGGGAGTATGGTCTACCATACACCTAATGTGACCCTCAACACCAAATTAAATGCCAGTGGCTCCGGTGTAGGACGCTTTGTAAAAGCAGTTGGACGGTCAATGGTTTCGGGTGAAAGTACCTTTATTACTCAGGTATTTGCCCAGTCTAATAATGCTTACCTAGCATTGGCACCCGACTCACCAGGTCAGGTGGTGCCTCTCTACTTGGGCGAAAAGCAGTATCGATTGAACGATGGTGCCTTCCTTGCACTGGATGGTTCAGCTTTCTATACAATGGAAACCCAATCGATTGGTAAGGCTCTCTTTGGTGGTCAGGGTGGATTCTTCGTCATGACGACTCAAGGGCAAGGGACCCTCTTGGTGAATGCCTATGGCTCTATTAAAAAAATCGAGCTAAACAATCAAGAAATCACCATCGATAATGCCCATGTCGTTGCTTGGAGCCAGTCTTTGGATTATAATATCCATTTGGAAAATGGTTTCTGGCAATCCATCGGAACGGGTGAAGGTGTTGTCAATACCTTTAGAGGGACTGGTGAGGTCTATGTTCAAAGTCTCAACCTTCAGACCTTTGCTGGCTTGCTGAATCGCTATTTACCAAGACGATCATAATACATAAAGGAGGCTGGGACAAAAGTCCTAGCCTCTTAATTGTCTTTGGATTGTCGAGCAAGACGCAGTGGTTGAGTGGGCTGTACTACGCTGATTTCATCAGCTTTTACAGCCCTAATCAACTGTGCGGAGGTGGGACGACGAAATCGAATTCTAACGAATTACCGATTTCTGTCCCACTCTCCTTTTTCATGTAGGCTGACAACTGACAATCTGGGAAAAAGATGGTAAGATAGAGTGTAAATAATTTGGTGTTCAAACTATTTTACCAACCAGAAAGGAAGTTCCGAATGTCCTACTTTGAGAATTTTTTAAAAGCCAATCAAGCCTATGTTGAATTGCACGGCGACCTCCATCTTCCGATCAAACCGAAAACGCAAGTGGCCATTGTGACCTGTATGGACTCTCGTCTTCACGTGGCACCAGCACTGGGGCTTGCTCTGGGGGATGCCCATATTTTGCGGAATGCAGGAGGGCGCGTGACAGAGGACATGATTCGTTCCTTGGTCATCTCACAGCAACAGATGGGGACTCGAGAAATCGTCGTCTTGCACCACACAGACTGTGGAGCGCAAACCTTTGAGAATGAAGGCTTCCGTCAGCATCTGAAGAAGGAACTGGGAGTTGATGTTGGAGACCAAGACTTCCTACCCTTTCAAGATATCTACGAGAGCGTCCGTGAGGATGTCGCACTCTTAAAAGCCTCACCGCTGATTCCAGACGATGTCATTATCTCAGGAGCTGTCTATGATGTTGATACTGGATTAATCACTGAGGTGAGAGATTAAACTTTTCCGTTCGTTTTGGGAGGGACGATGGGAGGGTAATTATGTTTATAAAAGGAAAATAATTTAGGAGAAAGTAAAATGGTATCGTTATCGAAACCTATATTACGATTATTAGATAAGCACCCTAAAAAAGCAATCTATTTTTTGAGTGCTTTTTTACCTATGCTAATCATGCTTATCGTATGGGCGATAATTGGTTTATACCCATTTGGTAGCAGAAGCTTGATGTCTGTTGATTTTGGACAACAGTATGTTAGTTTTTTTGGATTATTGAAGAATTCAGTCTTATCGGGAGATTTCTCTAACCTGAGCTATTCGTTTACCCAGTCACTCGGGGGACCAATGGCAGGATTGGTTGGATATTATTTGCTGAGCCCTTTTAATCTGATTTTTATTATTACCCCATTTCAATTTTATGGGTTCGCCGTATTCCTCATTATTTGGCTGAGGTACGGAGCAATAGGTTTAGCATTTGCTTTTCTATTGATTAAGCGATACAAGGGATTGAGTTCGAAGAAGTATCTTGTCCCTTTGCTATCCACAGCATATGCTTTATCTGGAATGCTTGTTGCCTACCAGATGAATGTAATATTCTATGATGCTATGATTATGCTTCCGATAGTCATCGCTTATTTGGAAGAGTTATTGGATGGTGGGAGCATCTTTAAATATTCTCTTACCTTAGGGATGATGCTTTTCTTCCAATTTTACATGGGTTACATGGCATCTATTTTTATAGTTTTATATGCTTGTTTTTATGTATCTTCCAAATTAGGTGGTAAAGGAACATTAAAGCTAAAATTAAGTAACTTTTTTAAGCCGTTATTGAGAGCTTTCGGAGCCTCAGTGATTGGAGGTGGTTTAGCTTCTGTAATCTTGTTACCTGTTTTATCAAGCCTTCTCGAAAGCAGAGGTGGTTACAACCCAGGAATGACTTTCTCGTTAGACTTAATGATTAAGCCACTGGATATTTTATCTAAGTTAACAATTGGTGGTTTTGATTCAGGAGCCTGGGTAATGGGGCCAAGCCTACCGAATATCTATATAGGAGCCTTTGGATTTGTCGGATTTATTTTGTATTTTTCATGTAAAAAAATTTGTAGCATAAAGAAATGGTCTGCGGGTGTCGTTACTTGTATTTTCTTTATCTCATTTGTTAATGAATTTGTAAATAAAATTTGGCATATGGGCCAAATGCCATTAGGATTTTTTTATCGTTTTTCCTGGTTGTTCTCATTTTTCATGTTAGTATTGGCATTCCAAGCACTAAAAAAAGGAATTGAGGTTTCGAAAAAAGGAAAAGTAATTTCACTTATCCTTTTATTGCTTGCATGCTCCTATCTGTCCAATACAACATTCGCTTATATAAAACAACTGCAACCGGAGACTTTCACACTGATTATTTCTGGTCACTTACAATTGATTGCATTGTTTACAATCATCAATGCTTGTATCATATTGTACTTATACTGGAAGTTGTCCAAAGAAAATATAGAAAAGAAGGTAACAAGAGTTATTTTAACTGCTGTTTTGCTTCTGGTTTCAGCGATCTTGGCTGTGAAAGGTTTTCTATTTTCACAGGTCTATTTGACCTTTTTCACATATGTCTTTGTAATTTTTTCCATTAAGCCTAAAATGTCTAAGCTAGCAGTTGTCTTGCTTTACGGGATGACATTTTTTGAGCTAGGTTATAATGCCTATCTTTCCCAAGTTGGTTTTTACTATAACGATGTTGATCAGTTTGTAGATGCGACTACTTCTGTGAAACGAGTGACAGATTATGTTAAAAATCATGCTGATACAAAATTTTATCGTATGGCCTCTACCTTTGCCTATTCTAGGACAAGTCCTTCGCTTTTAACGTACCCTGGCTTGGAGAACTTTAGTTCAACTCAGGAAAAATCAACAATTGATCATTTTTCATATATGGGAAATATAGGGGGATATTTCTCTACAATTTATGCAAATGGGACTCCATTAACAGATGCATTGTATGGCGTTCGATATTATATGGATTTCAAAGATGACACAGATAAGCAGAAGGAACCTCAACCTGGGAAAATGAATTTTACTCGGTATACGAATCGTTATGATATGGAACGGTATTTTACTGAGAAAGTGTATGAGGATGAACGGTACGTGGTTCGTGAAAATCCAAATTCATTTTCTATCGCATATGGAACAAACAATCTTTTGAGTGACTTGAAATTCAACAGGGATGATGCTGTAAATAACCAAAATAGAATTTTAAATGCGATGCAGGGCGTTGCAGTTGGAAGTGCTGGTTATGTTGATTATTTTACGCCTTTGGGTTTTAACGATATTGAGGTGGAAAATGTAGAAGTTGTCAAAGAAAATAAGGACAGCGGAGAATACATCTATAGAAGAAAAGATAATTCGAAAGAGGGAGTGATTCGCTATAAGTTCACGCCTCAGAGTGACAATACATATTATTTGTTTTCGCCACAGACACTAACTGGTAAAAACGGCTACACAGTATCAGTAAACGGTGATTTGTTAAGTAATTTAATTGTTTTCTCTCAAAGACAAATATGGCAGATTACAGATCGAACGTCACAAAAGGAATCAGTTATTGAATTCCGATTCCAATTTGATGACATTGATTTATCTCATTTAGTATTATATAGAGCTGATGTTGAAAAGATTAAGGAAGTACTAGATTCGAGAAAGAGTCAAGAGTTGAATGTAGAGCAGTTCAGCAACACACATCTTGTCGGTAAGGTGAACATTACAGACGAGAGCACCGTTATGATGACTTCGATTCCATACAATGAAGGTTGGAAAATCGAGGTTGATGGTAAAACAGTCGAAACGAAGAAATCATGGGATAGTTTTTTATCTTTCCCAATCTCACAAGGGAAACATAAAGTTGAATTTTTCTTTAAGCAAAAATGGTCTACCCTTGGTCTAGTTCTCTCTGTGTTAAGCTTAATTGTCTTATTTATTATTTGGAAGAAAGAGAATCGATCAGAAAGTCGACCTCTTACTTCATAAAGAAAAAAGGAATTCAGTCTTTGCGATGCAAGGACTGAATTTTTGTTCCCGAAGTGATGAAAACGACATCTGAAAAACCAAGAAAAGCTTGTAAAAATTTAATAAAAAGACGGGCATTAAGATGGTTTTCGTTGTGAATTGAAAGGCTCATAATGGCCTTCGTTTCAGTGTTTGAGAGGCTTGGGCTTTCCTATAAAATCGGATTGACAAAAAACTGAACAATTAGTGAAAAATAATTAAAAAATCTTGCATTTATAAACAGATATGTTACAATAATAATCAAATAATTTATAAAGGAGCATAATATGCAGACCACAAAAGCACGCGTGAAGCGAGTTTTAGCATTTATGAGTCTTTTAGTTTTATCCTTGACAGTTTTTACGACAGTCTTTGCGACTGAAGTAACCAGTTATACGATAAAAACTGAAATTAAGGTTGACAACCAACCGTTAACTGCCGACACGAAGATCACTACTGGTCAAACGATGGAGGCGACCAACGAGATTAGTTTCCCTGACTCACAGCAGATCAATGCTGGTGACACATTGGTTCTAGATCTTCCAAAAGAACTAGGCCTGGTGACCAAGCTAGAGTTTCCAATTGTACACGAAAATGGTGAAGTAATTGCGAACGCAGTGACAGATCCAAGTACGCAAAAGGTGACCATTACCTTTACAAACTATTTCTCTGAAAATTACAAAGATAAGGTAATGACCTTAAGGTACAATGTTCGTCCAAATGCAGCGAACTTGCCAAAGACGGGAACTTACTACTTTACATTTGGTAGCACTGACTTCACATTGAACTACAACAAGGACGATGGTGAAGCTGGTGACTATGAAATGAAGTATGGTTACCAAGATCCACAAAATCCTAATCGGATTAAATGGCGCATTGTCTTGAATGCCGTTCAAGATAAGTTGAACAACATGGTTATCAAGGATGACTTTAGTGACAGCGGGCAAGTCCTAGTGGAAGGCTCTCTACGTGCTGTTCGGTATGCAACTCAGCCAGAGAAGATTCCAAATGAGGCAGCTCTTCTTAAGTTAGAACCAATTGATAACTTCACCAAGAAAGCCGAGTTTACCAGAAATGCTGATGGTGGCATCACAGGATTCACGATTAATTTTGGGGATAACTGGAACTGGGCTATGTACATTGAGTACACAACAGAGTTGAAGTCAGAGCTTCCTAAAGGAAGTAAAGTGGCCAATGTCCTAGAATGGTCAGCTAGCAACTTTGACAAGTCTCGCTCAATCAACGCCTTGACACGTTTGGAAAGTGCTTCAGGTAGCGGTAGTGGGGATCGAACAACTACAACAACCACAACTACTACAACAACAAGTACAACCACTACAACCACGACTGAGGAACCAACAACTACGTCGACCACGACGACTGAGGAGCCTACAACCACGTCAACCACGACTGAGGAACCAACGACTACGTCAACAACAACGACTGAGGGACCTTCAACCACGTCAACGACAACAGAGGAACCAACAACTACCTCAACCACGACAACAGAGGAACCAACGACTACGTCAACCACTACAACAGAGGAACCAACAACTACGTCAACTACGACGACAACCACGACGACAACTACGACTGGTGGAGGACGTCCAACAACCACTACTACAACAACCCCAGGTAGTCCAACCACTACAACAACTCCTGGTGGCCCAACCACTGGTGACACTACTGAGTCAACACCAGGCGGCGGTACGGGTGGAGGTCGTAAGAAACTTCTTCCAAGTACTGGTGAAGTCGTAGCAACTGGTCTCGTTATTTCGGGAGTCATTGTTCTCATCGGTGCGATCGTGTTAAAACGCAAAATTTCTAATAAATAAACAAAGAGTTTCCGTATGATGGAGAGAGCGAAAGCTCTCTCTTTTTTGGGAGAACGATAGATGGAGAAAAGGGATGAAATTATCAATACTCATTACACTACTCAATGAGGAATTAGTACTAGCTCAGACTCATGCAGCTATTTCGGCCCAGCTGGAAGACATGCTTGGGAAAGATATTTCGGATTATGAAATCCTTTATATTGATGACGGAAGCAATGATAGGACCTTTGAGCTGATTGCAGGAATTGCCAGAGACAATGATCGGGTCAACTATATTCGCTTTAGTCGAAACTTCGGCCGCGAGAGTGGTATCTTGGCTGGTTTTAAGTATGCGACGGGAGATGCTGTCATGGTCATGGATGGTGATTTGCAACATCCGCCCTATCTCATCCCTCTCTTTCTAGAAGCTTACAAGGAAGGCTACGATATCGTCAGTGGCCAGCGGACTCGTGATGGTGAGTCCTTTGTGGGGAGCAACTTTGCTCGTCTCTTTTACTTCCTATCCAACCGCTCGATGGATGTCCATTTGACGGATGGGAAATCTGAGCTCAGACTTCTCAGTCGCAAAGCTATCAACGCTTTTGTTTCCATGCCAGAATACAATCGATTTAATAAAGGTTTGTATGAATGGATTGGTTTCAAGGAGAAAGTCATCCCTTATAAAAATGAACTTCGCAAGGCTGGAAAGAGTAAGTTTGGCTTTAAGAAATCCATGAACTATGCCATTCAAGGGATTATTTCCTTTAATGACCGGCCTCTTCGCGTTTGTATCCAGTTTGGCTTTATCTGTCTGGGCTTGGCTATTCTTTACTTGGCTTTTGAGTTGATGAAGTATATCTTTGCTCCGGGGAATTATGTGAGTGGGTATTTCACCACCATTGCGGCCATCATTCTCTTTAGTGGAGTGCAGCTAATCTTTATCGGAATTCTTGGAGAATATATCGGGAAGATTTATTACGAAGTGAAGCGTCGCCCTCATTTCATTATTGAAGACACCAATATTGAGAAGGCGAAAGAAGATAGTATCGGATAAGAAAGATAGGAGATAGAAGAATGTTTGTCTGGACCAAGCCTTGGCAAGAGCTTTGGAAGAGAAATCCCAAGGGCTTGCAGTATGCTTTTAGTGCCATGCTCCCAATGGCCATCATGCTGGTCGTTTGGGCTTTTATGGGTACTTTTCCATTTGGAGACAAAAGCTTGATGGCTGTTGATTTTGGTCAACAATACATCAGCTTCTTTGGCTTGTTGAAACATGCCGTGCTCTCCGGAGATTTATCTAGTTTGAGCTATTCCTTTACCAAGTCTCTGGGGGGAGATATGATAGGGGTGCTCGGCTACTATTTGATGAGCCCTTTTAATATCATCTATATTTTAACGCCCCTCAAGTACTTTGGGTTTGCAGTCTTCTTGACCATTTGGCTCCGCTACGGTGCCATTGGGATGGCCTTTGCCTTCCTCTTGATCAGGCGGTATAAGGGCTTGGAGTCTAGGAAATGGCTGGTGCCCCTCTTTGCGACGGCTTATGCCCTGTCTGGGATGCTAGTGTCCTATCAGATGAATGTCATTTTCTACGATGCCATGATCATGCTTCCCATCGTCATTGTCTACCTAGAAGAATTATTAGATGGAGGCGCTCCCTATCGTTATGCCTTTGCCTTAGGCTTGACCGTCTTGCTTCAATTTTATATGGGCTATATGATCTCCATTTTCATCGCCTTGTATGCTTGCTACTATGTATCGCCAAGACTGATGGTCGAAGGAGATTGGAAGAAGAAAATAAGAAACGTGAGTCTCCCCCTCTTGCAGGCAGTGATCTATTCGATTATCGGGATTGCGCTAGCCTCTGTCATCCTCTTGCCGGTCTTTTTCAACCTTATCGAAAGTAAGGGTCAGGTTGGAGGAGGGATGACCTTCTCATTGGCCTTTCAAATTAACCCCTTGGATATGTTTGCCAAGCTAGTTGTGGGTGGCTTTGATAACACCTCAGGCTGGTCTGCGGGGCCAAACCTCCCCAATATCTATATCGGAGCCTTGGGGTTACTAGGCTTTGTATCCTATTTCTTGTCGAAAAAAGTTGTCACAGTCAAGAAATGGGCTGCCGGTCTGGTCACCTTCGTCTTCTTTATTTCCTTTGTCAATGAATTTGTCAGCAAGATTTGGCATATGGGACAAAATCCAGCTGGTTTCTTTTTCCGCTTCTCTTGGCTATTCTCTTTCTTTATGCTCATTCTGGCCTACCAAGCGATGAAAGAAAAAATTGTGCTTTCACGCATCGCCAACCTAGTGTTTGGTCTGGTGTTAGCTTTGGCAGTTGTCTACGTCTATTCGCAGAACTATAGCTTTATTGCCAAGCTTCAACCGTCTGGTGTCTCCCGTTACATCACCCGCTTTACCGCCCTTCATTTGTTGGGGCTCTTGGTCGTTGCCTCCTATGGCTTTTACAGCTATTGGGACAAGTCCAAGAAGAGCCAGAAAGAAAAGCTCGTTCGGATTGGCTGGGCGGCCGGCTTCATTGTCTTTGCCCTCATCCTTTTAAAAGCAGGCTATTTGTTGTCCCAAGTCGGGATCACCGTTCTGATGTACTTGCTTGTCCTTCTGGTCTTGAACCAAAAATGGTCCCGCTTGTCAGTCGTGATCTTATACGTCTTGACCTTCTTTGAGCTTGGCTACAATGCCTATCTCTCTCAGGTGACCTTAGGTTATGACAGTGTCCATAAATTTGCAGACGCTGCTGTATCGGTCAAGCGTGTGACGGACAAAGTCCAAGCTGATGCGGATGAGAAGTTTTACCGGATTGCGACCGACTTTGCCTATTCTCGAACGGTCCCATCCTTGGTATCTTATCCAGGATTGAGTACCTTCAGCTCGAGCTTAGAACGGTCGACTATGGATCACTTTGCTTACATGGGCGATTTGGGGGTCAATGCAGCCACAGAGTATACCAATGGGACGCCCCTGACGGATGCCTTGTACGGTGTTCGCTATTACATGCATGCCAAGGAGTTCGATCCAAAAGAGATGGAAGCTCATCCGGAAAAGATGTATTTCTATCGCTTTACCAACCGCTTTGACATGGGGCGTTACTACACAGAGACGGTCTATGAAGACAATCGCTTTGTCGTCTATAAAAACCCTCATTCCTTCCCTTTGGCCTATGGGACTAATTCCCTTGTGAAGAACATTCAGTTTGGGGCCAACAATGCTTTTGCCAATCAAAACATTATCTTGAACTCTATGGAAGGACATCAAAAGAATACAGGCGATTATGTAGAGTATTTCAAACCCTTGGCCTTTACTGGGATTGAAACGGAGAATTTAATAGAAGAAAAGGTCAACAAGGAGACAGGAGAGGCCATCTATCGACGGGCAGATTCTTCTAAAGAAGGCATTATCCGTTATAAGATCATTCCACGTTCCAACAATACCTATTACTTCTTTGTGCCGGCGTCCTTGATTCCTAAGCAAGATTATTCTGTCCTGGTCAACAATAAATGGCTACCAAATAGTAAGACCTTTACCCAAAGGCAAATATGGCAGTTGACGGACATGGCCGAAAATCAAGAGTCGGTGATTGAGTTCCGCTTTAGAGCGGATACCATCGACATGAGTCAGGCGGGTGTCTATCGGGCAGAGCTGGATCAGATCCAAGAAGTACTTGAGAAGCGCAAGCAGCAGGGTCTGAAGGTGACCAAGTTCAGTAATACTCATATCGAGGGCGATGTCACCATTACGGATGATAGTGATGTCATGATGACCTCCATCCCATACAGTGCCGGCTGGCAGGTGAAAGTGGATGGTCAATCCGTCCCAACCGAAAGAGCCTGGAATAGCTTTCTATCTTTCCCAATCACCAAAGGGAAACATAAGGTCGAGTTTGTCTTCAAAACCAGAGGTAGCTTGATCGGTGCCCTATTGTCTATTGTCTCAGTTGTGAGTCTCGTCGTCATTAGAAAAAGATGGAAAGAGGAGCAGTCTTAAGCTTCCTCAAGTGTAATGAATTTCTTAAAAAGTTGAGATTTTGGTCTCAACTTTTTTCTATATTATTAAGAATAAAAAAGTGTCAAAAAATGAATGATAAAAAAATGGACTAAATGGGAAAAAAAGTAAAAAAATGTTAAAAAATAGAGGGAAACTTCGTCTGAATATTCAGAAAGTTTTGCGATAAGTAACAACTTTGATATAATTAGTTGACGGAGATGAACAAGTTTGATAACATTTGTTATGTATCAAACAATAAAAATATGAAAAAGGAGATACAAATAAATGAAGGAAATGTTTAATAGACGTCAGCGCTTTTCTTTGCGAAAGTATAGCGTTGGCGTTTGTTCTGTATTACTAGGGACAGCGCTTTTTGCTGTCGGAGCTCCGACAGTAGCTGCGGAGGAAGCTGGTGCGTCTACTGACACAAGTAAGGAAGCTGTAACAAGTGTTCAACCCGAGCCTGACCAAGCGCCTCAAGATACTGCTACTACAGCTCCAGGTGGGACTTACGCTGCACCTAAAGTGGAGCTTCCAAACTCTGCTTTAGCAACTGAAGCAAAAGCTGTGACTGAAACACCAGCCGCACCTTCAGAAAAAGCTGAGGAAGTAAAACCAGCAGCAGAAGCAACTCCAAAAGCAGAAGTAGCTGCAAAACCAGCAACAGCTGAAGCAGGAATCTCTTTAGAAGAACATGCTAAATTGTTGGAAACAGAAAAAGCAGCTGAAGCAAAACCTGCAGCAACTGAAGCAAAACCAGCTGCAGATGAATCAAACAAACCAAGAGTACGTAATCGTCGTGCTGTTACTAACGAAGCTGTAACTGGAGACCACAACTCTAACCCAGTAGCGGTAAGCACTTACTTAAAAGATGGGGAAAAAGTAACTCCAGAAATCAGAGATGCTAACGGTGCAACTGTAAGTTCTCAACCTGTACCAGCTGGTTACGCACGAAAAGAAGGCGATTACTATACTTATGCTGTTTGGGATTTAACAGAATTCAATAATCGTTATGGTACAAAATATTACGCGCGTGCCTATAAGAGATTTGATGAATCTACTGATACAACAGTTGAATTGATTGATAAAACGACTGGTAATGTCGTAGAAACAAGAACAATTACTTCATCTAGTGGTGTTCAAAAATTCACGACTACTACGGCAGCGTCTAATAGCCAATTAACTTTCCAAGTGGATTACAAAGCCGGTACTGCTGAAAAAGGTAAAGTTGCTGAACCATTTATTCAAAATGGTTATGAAGTAGGAAAGAGCATCACAGACTTAGTAGCAGCTGGACACCAACTTACGCCAGCTGAACAAGCGCTTTATACTGCGGTTTATAATGCTCGTACTACAACAGATATTCTAAACGTTGTAGAACCAGCTTATAATGGTCGTACAATCACTGACTCAAATGCTAAAATCCCAGCAGCAATTAATAAAACAACTTACTATAAAGTAGTTGATAAAAACAACCCAACATTTAATGCCAATAAAACAGATAAAACTGTTCAAGATTATAAAGAAAACGGCAATGAAGTAGACTTAGCTAAATATACAACTAAAGCTATGGAAGGGCAAAGTTTCACAGCATCTGGGGAGCGTCAATTTGATGGCTATAAATTGTATCAAACAGCTGATGCAAACGACAAATCAGGTTATGTAAGCCGTCCGTATACCGTTGGTTCTATGTTTATGGATGCGGACCGTTACGGTATTAAACGTATTAAAGAAGTAGTCGGAGAAGATGGTTCAGTCGTTATTCGTGTCTACTTACTTGATCCAAAACAACAAAGCAAACGTTCTGACGGCTCTCTAAGTACAGATGGCTACATGTTGATTGCTGAAACTAAACCAATTAAACCAGGTGAAGCTAATACGCAAGAACTAGTTGTTAAAAAATCACCTCTTAATACGATTGCACATACTGTAACAGATCCAAAAACAGGAGCTCAAACTCAATATCCAAATGGTAAAGAAGTTCCATTCGATTTCCAAAAAGCTTCAGGATATACACCATACAAGACTGTATTCGTACCATTCTTGGGTGATGGAATTGGGCATGGTTCAGCTAACTCACAATTAGAACGTGGAGTAGAAGGTATCGGTACAAACGTTGACTTGCTCAACTCATTGACACCGTATAAACAACCTGTTTACTACTATGTTAAACAAGAGCCAGTTGAAGTTACTCCAGAAGTTGAAAAACAATTGGAAGGACGTGTATTAGCAAACGGTGAGTTTACATTCAAACTTAAAGAAGTACAACCAAACAAATCAATCCCAGCTTATGAAGAAACTGTCACGAACAAAGCTGACGGTAAAGCTTCATTCAGTAAATTAACATTTAACAAAGTTGGTACTTACACTTACACTATCACTGAGACTCCAGGTTCAGATGCAAACGTTGAATACGATGCAATGACAGTTACCATGACTGTTAATGTAACTGAAAACGCTCAAGGTGATTTAGTAGCTACGACTAAATACAGTGCTGAAGGTGGATTCAAATCAAGTGCTGATGATAAAATCTTCAACAACTATGTTGTAGCACCAGTTAAAACTAAATTCGACTTCACTAAGAAATTAGCTGGACGTGAACTGAAAGACGGCGAATTCAAATTCGTTCTTAAAGATGCAAACGGTCAAGAAGTTGAAACAGTAACGAACAAAGCAGACGGAACTGTAACATTTACAGAATTATCATTCGACAACTCTAAAGTTGGTACTCACACTTATACTGTAGAAGAAGTTGTCCCTGCAGCGAAAGAAGCTGGAATGGTATATGATACTATGAAAGCTACGATTACTGTAGAAGTTGCTAAAAATGGTCACACATTAACAACAGTAACTAACGTAGTTTCTGCTGGTGGGGTAGACGCTAATGGTAAAGCAACTGATGGAACAGCGGATAAAGAGTTTAACAACAAGATCACTCCTCCGGAAACACCTGAGTTCCAACCAGAAAAATTCGTCCTTAAAAAAGAAAAATTTGACCTAACAGGTACAAAATTAATGGACGATGACGATGAGCTTCAGGATGAATACACAGAAACAAATGCAAATCCATATGCTGATCAAACCAAGAACAACGAAGCGGAAAACATCAATACCAAGACTGTTGAACGTGGTGATAAATTAGTTTACCAAGTATGGTTGGATACTAAGAACTTCACTGACAAGAACAACATCCAATCTGTAGGTATCTCTGATACATACGATGCAGATAAATTGACTGTTAACAGTGCTGATATCAAGGCTTATGACAGCGAAACAGGAGTTGATGTAACATCTAAATTTGATATTACAGTAGCTAACGGAGTCATTACAGCTACATCTAAAGCTTCTATGAACAAGTCTTTAGGTGATGCTGATAACACTCAAGTTATCGACACAACTAAATTCGCATTTGGTCGCTACTACAAATTCGATATCCCAGCAACTGTTAAAGATTCAGTAGCAGGCGGAGTAGACATCGAAAACAAAGCCAACCAAATCGTTCACGTTTACAACCCAGTAAGCAAATCTGTAGAAACTCCAGAAAAACCAACTCAAAAACGTGTGAACTCTGTACCAATCACTGTAGAATTTAACTTTACTAAGAAATTAGAAGGTCGTGAACTTAAAGCTAACGAATTCAGCTTCGTACTGAAAGATTCAACTGGTAAAGAACTTCAAACTGTTAAGAATGATGCAGCAGGAAAAGTTAAGTTCGCAGCATTGAAATTCAAAAAAGGTGAAGAGGGAGCTCACAAATATACTGTTGAAGAGGTTGCAGGAACAGACACAACTGTAACATACGATACTATGAAAGCAGAAGTGACTGTAACAGTATCTCACGATGGTACAGCTAAAGCGTTGGTTGCTAACGTAACTGAACCAGCTGACAAAGAGTTCAACAACACAGTAACTCCTCCAACAGAACCTAAGTTCCAACCAGAGAAGTATGTGTTGAATACAGCTAAATACTCTATCACTGATAATAAGCTTCTTGATGATGATGCTGAGTTGACAGACAAGTACGCAGATACTAATGCGAACCCATACGCAGACCAAACTAACAACAATGAAGCAGAAAACATCAATACCAAGACTGTTAATCGCGGAGATAAGCTGTACTACCAAGTATGGTTGGATACAACTAAATTCTCAGCTAACAACAAAGAAAACGTTCAATCTGTAGGAATCACTGATGACTTCGATGAAACAAAAGTTGATGTAAATTCTTCAGCAATCAAAGCATATGACTCAGTAACTGGTGATGATGTAACAAACAAATTCGACATCAAGGTTGAAAATGGTGTGATGACTGCAACTCTTAAAGCTGGCTTCACTAAGTCACTTGGCGATGCAGAAAACACTCAAATCATTGACACAACTAAATTCGCATTTGAACGTTACTACAAATTTGATATCCCAGCAACAGTTAAAGCTGATGTACCAGGTGGAGCAGACATCGAAAATACTGCGGCTCAAGTAGTGAACTACTACAACCCAACAACTAAGAAAGTTGAAAAACCAAGCAAACCAACTGAAAAACGTGTCAACAACGTACCAGTTGACGTGGAATTCAACTTCACTAAACGCTTGGAAGGTCGTGAACTTAAAGCCAACGAATTCAGCTTCGTCCTTAAAGATTCAACAGGTAAAGTTGTTGAAACAGTAAGCAACGATGCATCTGGTAACGTTAAGTTCTCTAAACTTGAATTCAATAAGAATCAAGAAGGTGTCCACAACTATACTGTTGAAGAAGTTAAAGGAAGCGACGCAACCGTTACATACGATACCATGAAAGCGAATGTAACAGTAACTGTTTCTCACGACGGAACAGCTAAAGTTCTTGTGGCTACTCTTGGTGAAATTGCAGATAAAGAATTCAACAACGTAGTAACACCTCCAACTGAACCTAAGTTCCAACCAGAGAAATATGTTGTTTCTGAAGAGAAATTCGATATCACAGGCGACAAGCTCGTTGATGATGACAAAGAGTTGGCAGATAAGGTCGCAGATACCAATGTGAACCCATATGCGGACGATGCATCAAACAACGAAGCACAAAACATCAATACCAAGACTGTTAAACGTGGCGACAAGTTGGTTTACCAAGTATGGTTGGATACAACTAAATTCTCTGAAACTAACAAAGAAAACATCCAATCAGTAGGCATCTCAGATGACTACGATGAAGCGAAGTTGAATCTTGATTCTACTAAGATCAAAGCCTACGATTCAGTAACAGGTGCAGAAGTAACAGATAAGTTCGATATTACAGTTAATAACGGAGTCATTACCGCAACTCTTAAAGCTGGCTTCACTAAGTCACTTGGAGACGCAGAAAATACTCAAGTTATCGACACAACTAAATTCGCATTTGGACGTTACTACAAGTTCGACATCCCAACAACAGTGAAGGCTGATGTTGTGGCTGGTGTAGATATCGAAAATACTGCGGCTCAAGTAGTCAACTACTACAACCCAACAACTAAGAAGGTTGAAACTCCAAACAAACCTACTCAAAAACGTGTAAACAGCGTTCCAGTACCAGTAGAGTTCAACTTCACTAAACGTTTGGAAGGTCGTGAGTTGAAAGCTAACGAATTCAGCTTCGTTCTTAAAGATTCAACAGGTAAAGTTGTTGAGACTGTAAGCAACGATAAAGATGGTAACGTTAAGTTCTCAGCTATCGAATTCAAGAAAGAACAAGCAGGCGTTCACAACTACACTGTTGAAGAAGTAGCTGGAACAGACGCAACCGTTACATACGACACAATGAAAGCGAATGTAACAGTAACTGTTTCTCACGACGGAACAGCTAAAGTTCTTGTAGCTACTGTTGGCGACATTGCGGATAAAGAATTTAACAACCGTGTAACTCCTCCAGAAGAGCCTAAGTTCCAACCAGAGAAATATGTTGTTTCTGAAGAGAAATACGATATCACAGGCGACAAGCTCGTTGATGACGATAAAGAGTTGGCAGATAAGTACGCAGATACAAATGCGAACCCATATGCGGACGATGCATCAAACAACGAAAAAGAAAACTTGAACACTAAGACTGTGAAACGTGGCGACAAGTTGGTTTACCAAGTATGGTTGGATACAACTAAATTTGACGCAGCTAACAAGGACAACATCCAATCAGTAGGAATCTCAGATGACTACGATGAAACTAAGTTGGATCTTGATTCTACTAAGATCAAAGCCTACGATTCAGTAACAGGTGCAGAAGTAACAGATAAGTTCGATATTACAGTTAATAACGGAGTCATTACCGCAACTCTTAAAGCTGGCTTCACGAAGTCACTTGGTGATGCGGAAAACACTCAAATCATTGACACAACTAAATTTGAATTTGGACGTTACTACAAGTTCGACATCCCAACAACAGTGAAAGCTGATGTTCCTGGTGGTGTAGATATCGAAAATACTGCGGCTCAAGTAGTCAACTACTACAACCCAACTACTAAGAAAGTTGAAAAACCAAGCAAACCAACTGAAAAACGTGTAAACAATGTTCCAGTTGAAGTGGAATTCAACTTCACTAAACGTTTGGAAGGTCGTGAGCTTCAAGCCAACGAATTCAGCTTCGTTCTTAAAGATTCAGAAGGTAACACTCTTGAAACTGTAAGCAACGATGCATCTGGTAACGTTAAGTTCTCTAAACTTGAGTTCAAGAAAGGCCAAGAAGGTGTTCACAACTACACAGTAGAAGAAGTGAAGGGTACTGACGCAACTGTTACATACGACACAATGAAGGCTGCAGTAACAGTCACAGTGAAACAAGATGGAACAACTAAAGTTCTTGTGGCTACTCTTGGCGAAATCGCTGATAAAGAGTTTAACAACCGTGTAACTCCTCCAGAAGAACCTAAGTTCCAACCAGAGAATACGT
>NZ_JBCOAT010000004.1:89873-101744 GCF_040226615.1 Streptococcus australis
CGTTACATACGATACAATGAAAGCGAATGTAACAGTTACAGTATCACACGACGGAACAGCTAAAGTTCTTGTAGCGACTGTTGGCGAAATCGCTGATAAAGAGTTCAACAACAAGGTGACTCCACCAGAAACTCCAGAATTCAACCCAGAGAAGTATATCCTGAATGAATCTAAATTCGATATTACAGGTAACAAACTTGTTGACGATGATAAAGAGTTGGCAGACAAGGTAGCGGATACTAATAAAGATCCATATGCCGATAAGGTTGATAACAACGAAGCTCAAAATATCAATACGAAGACACTTAAGAAGGGTGATAAAGTATACTACCAAGTATGGTTGGATACAACTAAGTTCACTGAAGCGCACAATATTCAATCTGTAGGTGTAACAGATAAATATGACAGCGAAAACTTAGACGTCAACGTAGCAGAAATTAAAGCATACGACTCTGTAACAGGAGAAGATGTGACAGCTAAATTTGATATCAAGGTTGAAAATGGTGTGATCACTGCAACTTCTAAGACAGACTTGACTAAGTCACTTGGCGATGCAGAAAACACTCCAGTAATCGACACTGCTAAATTGGCATTCGGACGTTACTACAAGTTTGAGATCCCTGCAACTATCAAAGCAACAGCTAAAGATGGTGTAGATATCGAAAATACTGCTTCACAAACTGTTCACCAATACGATCCAACTAAGAAATCTGTTGAGAAACCAGAAAAACCAACAGAAAAACGTGTCGTTAACATCCCAACTAAAGTTGAATTTAACTTCACTAAGAAACTTGAAGGACGTGAGCTAAAAGAAGGTGAATTTAGCTTCGTACTTAAAGATAAAGATGGAAAAGTTATTGAAACAGTTAAGAACGATGCATCAGGAAACATCAAGTTCTCTGCATTAGAGTTCAAACGTGGAGATGAAAAAGCTAAAACTTACACTTACACTGTGGAAGAGGTTAAAGGTACTGAAGCAGGAGTTGAATACGATAAGATGGTAGCTACAGTAACAGTAACAGTTACTAAAGAAGGCAAAGTCTTAACAGCAACTTCTCAATTACCGGAAGATACTGAGTTCAACAACAAGGTAATTCCACCGAAACCACCAGTAACACCACCAACACCACCGGTGACACCACCAACACCACCGGTGACACCACCAACACCACCGGTGACACCACCAACACCACCGGTAACACCACCAACACCACCGGTGACACCACCAACACCACCGGTAACACCGCCAGCACCAGAACTTCCTTCTACTGGTGAAGAACAATCAGCTTCTGCTGCATTGTTAGGCGCTGCTCTTGGTTTGGTAGGACTTGCTGGTCTTGCAAGACGCAAGAAAAACGAAGACTAAACAAGTGGTAGACACTAACGATTCCCGCTAGGATCGTAAATGGTTTAGTTTTCCACAAGGAGGCCTCGTTCTAAGGAGTGGGGCCTTTTTGTTATTTCTTGAAAGCATTGAAATCACGTCTGGCAATATGATACAATAGAGGATATTTACAATAGTTAGGACAAAGATATGCTTATTTCGATTATTTCACAAGGCTTGATCTGGGCTATTTTGGGACTGGGGATTTTTATGACCTTTCGTATCTTGGATTTCCCGGATATGACTACAGAGGGCTCTTTCCCATTAGGGGGAGCCGTCGCGGTAACCTTGATCACCAAAGGGGTTCATCCTTTATTAGCTACCCTAGTGGCCGTAGGCGCTGGGTGTTTGGCTGGATTGGCTACAGGTCTTCTTTATACCAAAGGAAAGATTCCGACGCTGTTATCGGGGATTTTGGTGATGACTTCCTGTAACTCTGTCATTCTCTTTGTGATGCAACGGGCCAACCTAGGCTTACTAGGATACTCAAAAATCCAAGATATGATTCCTATCGCCAATGGCGTAAACGAGATTATCATTGGGATCATCTTTGTGACCCTAGTGATTGCCTCTATGATCTTCTTCTTGGATACCAAATTGGGACAGGCCTATATCGCAACAGGAGACAATCCTGAGATGGCTAAGAGCTTTGGGATCCATACCAGTCGGATGGAGTTGATGGGGCTAGTGGTTTCCAATGGGATTATTGCCTTGTCAGGTGCCTTGATGGCCCAGCAAGAAGGCTATGCAGATGCTTCTCGGGGGATCGGGGTCATCGTCGTTGGTCTGGCTAGCTTGATTATCGGAGAGGTCCTTTTCTCAAAACTAACCTTAGCAGAACGTTTGCTCAGTATCGTTATTGGATCGATCATTTATCAATTCTTGATTTGGGCTGTGATTGCTATTGGGGTCAATACCAGCTATATCCGTATCTTTAGTGCTATCATCTTGGCGATCTGTCTCATGATTCCAACCTTTAAAGAGAAACTGCTGAAAGGAGTCAAACTCAGCAAATGACCGCAATTGTAGAATTAAAAAATGCCACCATCGTGGTGAACAATGGCTTGAATGAAGAAAAAGTCATTTTGGACAATGTCTCTTTGGAGATTCATGAGCATGACTTTATCACCATTCTTGGGGGCAATGGTGCTGGAAAGTCAACCCTTTTCAACACCCTGGCGGGAACCCTTGTGCTGACCAGTGGTCAAGTCTTGATCAAGGGAGAGGACGTGACGCACTATGGTCCGGAAAAACGGGCCAAATACCTATCCCGGGTCTTCCAAGATCCAAAGATGGGGACAGCCCCTCGTATGACAGTGGCTGAGAATCTCCTGATTGCAAAATTCCGAGGAGAAAAGCGGGGCTTGATTCCTCGTCGCCTTGCCCAGTACAAAGACGAGTTTAAAGAGGTTTTAAGCCAGATTGGCAATGGTTTAGAGAAGCATGTCGATACGGCGGTAGAATTCTTATCTGGTGGACAACGTCAGGCTCTGAGTCTGTTGATGGCTACCCTGAAACGTCCTGAACTCTTACTTTTGGATGAGCATACAGCTGCCCTCGATCCCAAGACGAGTCAGGCCTTGATGGAGCTGACGGATCGATTTGTCAAAACGGATCGCCTGACTGCCTTGATGATTACCCATCATATGGAGGATGCACTTAAGTACGGGAATCGCTTGATTGTCATGAAGGATGGAAAGATTATCCAGGACTTGAATCAAGAGGAAAAGGCTAAGATGGACTTGACTGATTACTACCGTTTCTTTGAGTAAATTTAGAAACTAGTTTCAGTGTGTAATCGCTTGCAATACTGATATTAAAGGAGTATACTATAGGTGAAGATAAGGGAGAAGGGGTTGATACCAATGCCTTATAGATTCATACATTAGGTTACTTCGTTTTAGGTCTGCCTTCGCTGACACTTGATTGTGCTTTTTATAAAAAAGCCAGAACGTCGGAAATGTTAAATCGGTTGAGCCGTCAAGTAAGTCTGCTTAACTTACTAAATGACATTGAAATACGTGGAAATAGTAGTGGAAGCTTTAGATGGTTTTCGAACTTCGGTATGCTCAACTGAGTGCTTTGTAACAAAACTGAAAGAGAACTTGCAAAGAAAACCACTGGTATGTGAGAACGTACCATGAATAGAAATGAAAATCATAACTGTTGTTTTCGTTAGCCTAAATGGTTAATCGCCTCTTGTCAGTGAAGCAGACCAGACCTCTAGTCCCGTAAGACTGGAGGTCTTTTTGTCTGTCATGATAGAAAGTCGAGGTGAGGGCTGTGGGCTTGCCATATGCACATGAATATAGCTGTCGAGATCACTTTAAAGAAAGAGCAATGGAACGATTTGGAGTTGATGGAGATCAGTTGAGACGCTGGGTCAATCAGCACGTGCCCTCGCTTCATCATTTTGATAGTAGTTTTGACCAACGACCCGATACGGAAGCCTATGTAGCAGAGGACGGTGTCGTCTTTGTGTGTGATCTGAAGAATCGGGAGTTTATTACCTGCTTTCAAGCGGTCAATTTGACGGTGGATGAAGAACAGAAGGAAGTCTGTCAAGACATTCATCGTGAGAATGTGCTCGCCTATAAACATAGTCAAAGCAAGCTTCTAAATCGCTATCGCTTAAAAGAAGCCAAAGAATTGCTGGCCAATATTGATGAGCATGTCGATCGATTTTATAGCTTGTCCCAAACCCTTAAGAAGGGGGCGCTTAGCGATCGGAATTACCACCACCTAGAAGAACTGCTAAATGAGTTTCACGTCATCAAGGCAGCGATACGGGTGATTGAGAATAAGAAAAATGACTATCATACGGACTAGTGTTTCTTTTTGACAGAGTTGACAATCTAGGCTGTCGTCTTAGTCCTTAATAAAGTGAGAGTGGGACAGAAATCGGTAATTCGTTAGGATTGGATTTCGTCGTCCCACCTCCGCAAAGTTGAGTAGGGCTGTAAAAGCTGATGAAACCAGCGTAGTAGAGCCCACTCAACCACTGCGTCTTGCTCGAAAATCCAAAGACAATTGAGAGGCTAGGACTTTTGTCCCAGCCTCTTTTGTTTGATCTGACTTTTGAAAAAATCGTGAAAAAATAGTATAATGTTCTAGATATGCAAGAAATTTGCAAAACTGTAATTCGACTTGGTGAGCCAAGGACCGTAAGTATGAACCATCACATAAAGGAGAAAACATGAGTAACATTAAGTTGATTACTTTAGGTGGAGTCCGTGAAAACGGGAAAAACCTCTACATAGCTGAAGTAAATGACTCTATTTTTGTTTTGGATGCTGGTCTCAAGTATCCAGAAAATGAGCAACTAGGGGTCGATGTTGTTATTCCCAACATGGACTACCTCTTTGAGAATAGCGATCGTATCGCAGGGGTCTTTTTAACGCACGGGCATGCGGATGCCATCGGAGCACTTCCTTATCTTTTAGCGGAGGCTAAAGTTCCAGTATTTGGGTCGGAGTTGACCGTCGAGTTGGCCAAGCTCTTTGTCAAGAGTAACGACAGTGTCAAGAAGTTCAATGACTTCCATGTGATCGATGCCAATTCAGAAATCGATTTTGGAGGAACCGTTGTTTCCTTCTTCCAGACAACCCACTCTATTCCAGAAAGTTTAGGAATTGTCATCAAGACTCCTGAGGGGAACATCGTTTATACAGGAGACTTCAAGTTTGACCAGACAGCGAGTGAGTTTTATGCGACAGACTTTGCTCGTTTGGCAGAGATTGGACGCGAAGGCGTGCTAGCTCTCTTGAGTGACTCTGCTAATGCTGACAGCACTGTTCAAGTAGCTAGCGAGCAAGAAGTTGGAGATGAAATCCTGGATACCATTGGGGACTGGGATGGCCGGGTCATTGTTGCTGCTGTTGCTAGTAACCTATCACGGATCCAGCAGGTCTTTGATGCAGCTGCAGAGACAGGGCGTCGGGTTGTTTTGACTGGATTTGACGTAGAAAATATCGTCCGGACAGGGATTCGTTTAAATAAGCTTTCTTTGGCCAACGAAAAATTATTGATCAAGCCAAAAGAAATGTCTCGTTTTGAGGACCATGAATTGATTATTCTTGAAACTGGACGTATGGGTGAGCCGATCAACGGACTTCGTAAGATGTCCATTGGCCGTCACCGCTATGTCGAAATCAAGGATGGTGACTTGGTCTATATCGTAACAACTCCATCTATCGCCAAAGAAGCGGTTATGGCACGTGTAGAAAACATGGTCTACCAAGCAGGAGGAGTCGTCAAACAGATTACTCAAAGCTTGCGTGTATCAGGACATGGAAATGCGCGTGATCTGCAGTTGATGATCAACTTACTGCGTCCGAACTATCTGTTCCCAATCCAAGGGGAATACCGTGAATTGGATGCCCATGCAAGACTTGCTATGGAAGTGGGGATTTTGCCTGAAAATATCTTCATTCCGAAAAAAGGCTCCATCATGGAATATGACAATGGGGACTTCGTCCCAGCTGGTAGCGTCTCTGCAGGAGATGTTCTCATCGATGGGAATGCCATCGGAGATGTTGGGAATGTCGTTCTCCGTGACCGGAAAGTCCTTTCAGAAGATGGTATCTTTATTGTGGCTATTACGGTTAACCGTCGTGAGAAACGCATCATCTCGAAGGCAAAAGTTCACACCCGTGGCTTTGTCTACGTGAAGAAGAGTCGCGATATTTTGCGCGAAAGTGCAGAAATTGTCAACCAAAGTGTGGAAGAATACTTGGCTCAGGACAGCTTCGATTGGGGTGAGCTCAAGAGTGCTGTTCGTGATAGTTTGGCTAAGTACCTCTTTGACCAGACCAAACGTCGACCAGCTATCTTGCCAGTTGTCATGGAAGTACGCTAAGATTAACATAAGAGGAAAAGTCGATCGTCGGCTTTTTCTTGTCAAAGAAGAAAGAAATGGTGAGGAAAGATAGATGGCAGTAATGCAGATTGAATATTATTCAGAAGCGCTCGCAATGGAGTGGGGGATCAACGTCCTCTATCCAGATGCGTCTCGGGTGAAAAATCCGGATGATCAAGATATCCCGGTCCTCTATCTCCTTCATGGGATGAATGGCAATCAGTACTCCTGGTTGAAACGGACCAATGTAGAACGGATCCTACGTTCGACCAATTTGATTGTCGTTTTGCCTAATACCAATAATGGTTGGTATACAGATACACAGTATGGTTATCCCTATTACACGGCCATCGCAGAGGAATTGCCTAAGACCTTGGCACGTTTCTTCCCCAATATGACTAAGAAGCGGGAGAAGACCTTTATTGCTGGTCTATCGATGGGGGGCTATGGCTCTTTCAAACTGGCTCTTCAAACCAATCGCTTCTCGCATGCCGCTAGCTTTTCTGGTGCTCTTAGCTTTGAGGGGCGTCAACTGGCAAACACCGACCTTGAAAGTACAGCTTATTGGCAAGGGGTCTTTGGAAAGCTAGAAGATTGGACGACAAGTCCTTACTCCTTGGAAAGCATTGCGGAGAAGTACTCAGATAAAAAGACGGTCTTATGGGCTTGGTGCGGAGAGCAAGATGCTCTGTATGAGGCCAACAATATAGCTGTGGATCATCTGAAGGATCTCGGCTTTGATATCACTTACAGCCATGGACTAGGAAAACATGAATGGTTTTATTGGGAGCGGGAGTTGGAACATTTCTTAGCTACCCTGCCGATCAATTTTGAACTAGAAGAACGACTCGATTAGGAAGCTACTCCTTGGGAGATATGCTATAATAGAGTGAAAAGTACCTGGGCCAGTTAGATGAGAAGCCCAGAATCAATGAACAATTAGGAGAAACATACGTGACTAAAGATATTCGTGTGCGTTATGCACCAAGTCCAACTGGACTACTACACATCGGAAATGCTCGTACAGCATTGTTTAACTACTTGTATGCGCGCCACCATGGTGGAACTTTTATCATCCGTATCGAAGATACGGACCGCAAACGCCATGTCGAAGACGGAGAACGTTCACAGCTTGAAAACCTGCGTTGGTTGGGCATGGACTGGGATGAAAGTCCAGAGACGCATGAAAACTACCGCCAGTCTGAACGTTTGGAATTGTATCAAAAATACATCGACCAACTCTTGGCTGAAGGAAAAGCCTATAAGTCTTATGTGACAGAAGAAGAGTTGGCAGCAGAACGTGAACGCCAAGAAGCAGCAGGTGAAACACCTCGCTACATCAATGAATACCTTGGTATGAGCGAAGAAGAAAAAGCAGCTTACGTTGCAGAACGTGAAGCAGCGGGCATCATCCCGACTGTTCGTTTGGCAGTTAATGAGTCTGGTATTTACAAGTGGCATGACATGGTCAAAGGTGATATCGAGTTTGAAGGCGGCAATATCGGTGGGGACTGGGTTATCCAAAAGAAAGATGGTTACCCAACCTACAACTTTGCCGTTGTCATCGATGACCACGATATGCAAATCTCTCATGTCATTCGTGGAGATGACCACATTGCCAATACACCAAAACAACTCATGGTTTATGAAGCACTTGGTTGGGAAGCACCAGAATTTGGTCACATGACCTTGATCATCAACTCTGAAACTGGTAAGAAGTTATCTAAACGTGATACTAACACCCTTCAATTTATCGAAGATTACCGTAAGAAAGGGTACCTTCCAGAAGCAGTCTTTAACTTCATCGCCCTTCTTGGCTGGAATCCTGGTGGGGAAGATGAAATCTTCTCTCGTCAAGAACTCATTAACCTCTTTGATGAAAACCGTCTCAGCAAGTCTCCAGCAGCCTTCGACCAGAAGAAAATGGACTGGATGAGTAATGAGTACATTAAGAATGCGGATCTTGAGACTATCTTTGAAATGGCCAAACCATTCCTTGAAGAAGCAGGTCGTTTAACAGACAAGGCTGAGAAATTGGTGGAACTCTACAAACCACAAATGAAGTCGGTGGACGAAATCGTTCCATTGACAGACCTTTTCTTCTCAGACTTCCCAGAATTGACAGCAGCTGAGCGAGAAGTCATGGCTGGTGAAACGGTTCCGACTGTACTTGAAGCCTTCAAAGCAAAACTCGAAGCCATGTCAGACGATGAGTTTGTGGTAGAAAATATCTTCCCACAAATCAAAGCGGTCCAAAAGGAAACTGGTATCAAAGGGAAAAATCTCTTCATGCCAATCCGTATCGCTGTTTCAGGTGAAATGCATGGTCCAGAATTGCCAGATACCATTTACTTGCTTGGACGTGAAAAATCCATCCAACACATTGAGAAAATGTTGGCAGAAATTTCTAAATAGGAATCAGCTTTCGAAAACATGCTGTTCATTTCTAAAAAGTCATCGATTCGATGGCTTTTTTGCTGAGTTAGAGCATAGATATAGCCAAAATGATTGAAAATAGGATTCAATCATGTATAATCAAGAGAGAATAATTTTTGAGGAGAGAGGGGCATTCTTACCTTGCTAAAAAAAACATGGAATAGAGTGACGAGATTTAAATTAATAAAATCGGGGAAACATTGGATTCGAGTAGCCTGTTTGAATGCTTCTTTTTTACGACCTAAAAAAGAAAGAGATGTTTCCAATCATTCTAGTATGGATGCTCCAAGCTCTATAGCCTTAAAAGGCTTGATTGCTACTGGATCCATTATAGGTGCGACGTCAATCGTGCATCAAGCAACTGCTGATGAACTAGCAGATCCAACTATACAGTCAGAAGTAGCTTCAGAAGTGGGAGTGGTTGGTAAAGATAGCTTGGTGTTAGGCAGTGTGGAACAGTCGTCAATGACAAGTCTGTCTACGAGCGAGTGGTCTTCATCAGACTTACAGAGTGGGTCTCTTTCTACTACTTTGTTCATGAAGCATTCTGAAGCACTCTCTACTTCAATGACGGAAGTTAGCGTCCTTTCAAATGGGGTTCAAGAGGCTGTAACCGTCTCAGATCCTGCTAGGGACAAACAGCTTCAAAGTATAGCTCGGGACCTTTATTCCTATATAGAGCAAGCGAAAGAATTGAAAGGTGGAGAAGGAGTTGTGTTGGAAGCGGAAGAGGCTCTGGAGGCGATCCGTAACCAATTAGCCAATCCGGATCAAGATGGAGAGGCGACTCTTCTTCAGGCCAAGTCTGCTCGGAATCGCTTGGTCAATGCTGTGTTAAGAGAGCAATCAGGGAAGAGAGATCCGCGTACAGGTAGTGCCTTAGAAGCGGACAGTGCCTTTCGTACTCCTTTTGTCATGAGCGGTCCGGCAAATAATCATCTCATTACAGCTTATAATTCAGATCCAATTAGGTTGCAATACATTGTGAGAGAGCAGAATGGTGGCGTCATTCTCACTTATATGGGCTATGCTCCCAATAGTGAACGGGTTGAGGGGGTTCTCGTTCCCAATGCAACCTTGAAATCGCCTTTTGCTCCCATGTTGATTGAAGGGAAAGTAGGAGGTACAGAGGTTGTCGAACCTGGGAAGACTTATACAATCACGGTTCGTTTTACCAATGCTAGAAATCAGTTCCTCGACCGTTCTTTCCGCATTAAAGTGTTACCTCAAAATGATGGTATCCGAAATCCAATTGCTCCAGTGACTTCTAATACTCAAGTGACTGATTTGACCAATCTGACAGAGTCTGAAAAAGCGCAGATTTGGGAAAAATTCAAGGCAGGAAATCCACGTCTACTGGCGTCTAAGGATTTTAAGAGCTATTCAGTCTCTGCAACTGGAGACATTACGGTTGTCTTTAAGGATGATACGTCCAATACTGTAAAGGTGCCTTTGACAGAGGATCCTCGAACGCAGTCGCTCTCGGTGAGTTATTCACTGAGCGTATCTGAAGTGCAAAGTACTTCTCAAATGCGGTCACAATCGGCCAAGTTATCAGAGTCTTTGTCTGAGAACTATTCAGAATCGGAGAGTGCATCAACATCAATCGTTGTTTCTCAAAGCACCTCGCTCTCTACAAGTCTCTCGGTATCACAAGCGGCATCTCAATCTTTGAGTATTCTAGAATCAGAGAGACTTTCAGAATCTGCATTAGCTTCAGAAAGTGAGTCTACATCAGTCAGTGTGGTGCTTTCAGAGAGTCAGTCAAAATCTGTAAGTGGATCAGAATCGTTGAGTACCTCTGTATCAGCCAGTGCTTCTCTTTCGACTTCTAAGTTAGCGTCGATCAGTCAGTCAGCGTCGATAAGTGTTTCAGAATCAGTCTCAGAATCGTTAAGTGCTTCTCTTTTGACTTCTAAGTCAGAGTCGGTCAGTCAGTCGGCGTCGGCAAGTATCTCAGCATCAGTCTCAGACTCGTTGAGCACTTCGGTTTCTGCCAGTGAGTCAGTTTCGACTTCTGAGTCAGCGTCGATCAGCCAGTCTGCCTCGGCAAGTGTCTCAGAGTCAGTCTCCGAATCCTTGAGTACCTCGGTTTCCTCCAGTGAGTCGGTTTCGACCTCTAAGTCAGCGTCGCTCAGTCAGTCGGTATCGGCAAGTGTCTCAGAGTCAGTCTCAGGATCGTTAAGCACTTCGGTTTCCTCCAGTGAGTCATTTTCGACCTCTGAGTCAGCGTCAGTCAGCCAGTCGGCGTCGGCAAGTGTTTCGGAATCGGTTTCAGACTCGTTGAGCACTTCGGTTTCCATAAGTGAGTCATTTTCGACTTCCGAGTCAGAGTCGATCAGTCAGTCTGTATCGGCAAGTGTTTCAGAGTCAGTCTCAGACTCGTTGAGTACCTCGGTTTTCTCCAGTGAGTCAGTTTCGACCTCTGAGTCAGCGTCGATCAGTCAGTCTGCGTCGGCAAGTATTTCGGAGTCGGTTTCAGACTCGTTGAGTATTTCTGTATCAGCCAGTGAGTCAGCGTCGATCAGCCAGTCGGTGTCATTAAGTATCTCCGAATCAGCCTCAGGATCGTTAAGTGCTTCGGTTTTAGAAAGTGAGTCAGTTTCGACCTCAGACTCCGAGTCGATCAGCCAGTCGGTGTCATTAAGTATCTCCGAATCAGGCTCAGGATCGTTAAGCACTTCGGTTTCCACAAGCGAGTCAATTTCGACATCTCAATCAGAGTTGCTCAGCCAGTCGGTGTCATTAAGTATCTCCGAATCAGTCTCAGGATCGTTAAACACTTCGGTTTCCACAAGTGAGTCAATTTTGACATCTCAATCCGAGTCAATCAGTCAGTCGGCGTCATTAAGTATCTCCGAATCAGTCTCAGGATCGTTAAGCACTTCGGTTTCCACAAGCGAGTCAATTTCGACATCTCAATCAGAGTTGCTCAGTCAGTCGGCGTCATTAAGTATCTCCGAATCAGTCTCAGGATCGTTGAGCACTTCGGTTTCCTCCAGTGAGTCAGTTTCGACCTCTAAGTCAGAGTCGGTCAGTCAGTCTGCCTCGGAAAGTATTTCGGAGTCGGTTTCAGACTCGTTGAGTATTTCTGTATCAGCCAGTGAGTCAGCGTCGATCAGCCAGTCGGTGTCATTAAGTATCTCCGAATCAGGCTCAGGATCGTTAAGCACTTCGGTTTCCACAAGCGCGT
>NZ_JBCOAT010000004.1:101840-167251 GCF_040226615.1 Streptococcus australis
AGGCTCAGGATCGTTAAGCACTTCGGTTTCCACAAGCGAGTCAATTTCGACATCTCAATCAGAGTTGCTCAGCCAGTCTGTATCGGCAAGTGTTTCAGCATCAGTCTCCGAATCCTTGGGTACCTCGGTTTCCGCCAGTGAGTCAATTTCGACCTCAGAATCCGAGTTGATTAGTCAGTCTGTATCGGCAAGTGTTTCAGAGTCAGTCTCCAAATTAATGAGTACCTCAATTTTTGCAAGTGAATCTATGTCGGCTTTCCAATCTGAGTTGGCAAGAAGTTCAGATTCTATCTCGAGTTCCTTGAGTCAATCTGCTCCAATAAGTGAGTCTGTCTCAACATCGGAGTCTAGGTCTGAATCAGTCAGTCTAACCGAGTCGTCATCGGAATCTTTGAGTGGTTCAATCTCAACTAGTGAAACCCTTTCAGAATCCTCATTTGACTCACATAGACACTTAGAGTCATTCAGTCATTCTCAGTCTCTTTCAAGGTTGGATTCAACAAGTGAGGCTCAATCTGATGGGGCTCCGGGATTACTCATCCAGTCCCTATCTAACAAAGAAAGCTCTTCGAAAGCCGTTCTTCCGGCAACTGGTGAAAAGAGATCTACAGCATCAACCTTATTTGCTACTCTTGCATCTTTCATTGGACTAGCTCTATTGGGGCGCCGTAAAAAAGAAGAGGAAGAATAATGATATTTCTCTGTGGGAAAACCCCCGTCTAGTATTCAAAGTGTCTGCAAAAGAACCTCATTTTGAGGTTCTTTTTTTCTTTTTTACCCTACTAAATTTTACGGATTTTATTAAAAGAAAACGGAATTGCTTTTGGGGAGGAAATTTTTTGAAATTTAAATTGTTATCTACCTCAAATTACTTGAATATGTATAGTAATGATGTATAATATTAATGACTATAATGTTGAGGGGATATTCATGTTTTTGAAAAGTTTGAATGGAAAAGTTAGGGAGATGGATCGAACGACTCGTTTCAAGTTAATCAAGTCTGGGAAGCATTGGGTTCGATCTGAAAATTCCACTTTAGGTTTATTTAAAATTGTTCGTGGAGAAGTAGAAAAAACAGTTGTAATAAAGTCAGATAAGGAGCGGGATGGGATCCGTTCTACAAGTCAATTCGTACTGAAAGGATTATTGGCGACGGGAGCAACTGTTGGTGCCACCGCTATTATCAATACGGCCTATGCGGATGAAGCAGGTGTTGATGTGGCGACAACCTCTGAATTACAGAAAGAAACCTTAGCAGAAGCTAATAGCTTAGTGATTGGTTCAGTATCTGATGCAAGATCACTGTCAGAAGAAAGTCTAGAATCGACAAGTGCTTCGGCTTCTTTAAGTGAGCAAGGTTCTGAGAATCTTGCTGTGACTCTGAGCGAATCTACCTCAGAAGCTGCGACGACATCAGAGTCAAGCGTGGAAACGACAGAAACGGTTCTAGGAGCAACGGATAAAGTTGGTCTGGAACAGAATCTGTCAGAGGCGACCTTATTGACCCAGATGGCCGAAAACTATGCTTCAAACCTTACAGATGCGAATCAGAAAGCAGCTCTCTCGGTTGCGATCGCTAAGGTGCAAATAGAATTGTCAACTAGTACTCAGTTGCTTCATGAAAATGGGGAAACGCAAGCATTTGTGGATCAGCGTCAACGGTTAAGTAAGTCTGTTGACGAGATGATGCTTGCTTTGAAAGCGACAGGTTTTGTGGGAAATAGCAGTGTAAACGGCAAACCTGCTATTGCAGCTCAGTTAGCACCAATTTATGAAACAGTAAGAGATTCTAATGAGTTATCAGAAATTACCCCTGATTTGGAAGACCGAAACGGAGCTAACATCGAAGATGTTGCTTTGAAATTTGCAGGAGTAGAAAAGGATCCGCATTTAGATAAATCTGTTACAAATCTTGATCCTGAGGCTCTCAAATCTCTTTCTGAGACTCATGATGTGACGCGCTATACTTTTGCTATTTGGGATTTCGTTAATCGAGTGAAGCCGGATCCTCTGGATTATTATGCAACCTTGTCTGTCGACCGTAGTTCGATTGATTCAACTAGCCCTAAAGGTGTCGATGTATACTTCCGCTTGGTTAAAAAGTCTAGTGGTACGGAGGTTTATGCTCAAACAGTTAAAGCAAATAGTGTGGTTGAGTTTGATTTACCAAAGGAATTAGTTGGTTCAGATACAAACCGCCAATACAGGGTCTTTTACTCAATTTATAATGATGGGAAACCTGGAGTTATACGGATGCAAAGTGTAAGTTACCAGACTCCTAAATTTATGATTCAACAGCTTTATGATGTGCTAGAACCTAAAAATGTAGGTCTTTATGCACCATCGACAGTAGCATCCATTGTTCCATCACGAAGTGCTGAACATGTCACCTATTACAAGCTCATTGACGACAAGGGAGAATTCCGACAAGGAGCTTACGTCCCGAATGGTAGGGAAACTGTTTTGGCCTCTTATGCCCAGGTTGGTATTGAAGGTCAGGAGTACACAGCTTCAGCTGCTCGACAATTGGATGGTTTTGTTCAAGTTCCGCTAGTAGACTACCATCAGAATAAAATGTCTGGCGTCTTTGATTTGAGAAAGGTTGGAGAACAGAATGTAGATACTTATTGGGGAGGGGCAAGAGACCATTATATTAAGCTTGTCCGAGAAGTGACGAGTCCAAATGGCGATTTCACCTTAAAATACTATGTGTTGGATCCTTCCAAACAGAGAAATTACCGGAAAGGTGATAACGGTACAGTATTTGACCTTGCAAATTATACCTTAGTCTATGAAAAGGCCTTTAGAAATGATCATTGGAATGAAACTTTTGAAAATCTTGAGACGCGAGAGGTAAAAAGCAAGAAAGAAGATTATTCTCTTACAGTTACTCCTGATTTTTCAGATGGAAAAAACTTTAAGCTAAAAATCTCAGGTTGGTTCTCCTTGACAGAGAAGGAGAGCTATACGGATGAAAAAACGGGTAAGGAATATTCTTTCCGCAAGCCCTATACTTCCGCTCCAGAAAAACAAGCACAACTGAGCGGTAGCCATATTGTGGGTGATGATGCATCCCTTCAAGGTGCTGATGGATTTTCTAAGTTTTATCATACGGTTTCGACCCGGGTTAGTTACTTTCCATTGAAGAGTGTGAATTACTATTACAGAAGAATGACTCCTTCTGAATTGAGTTCTCAATCATTCATTTATTCAGCTTCTCATTCGATGTCAGCACAAGATAGTCTTTCCTACTCAGAAAGCAACTCACAAGTAGTTGCTTCAGAGTCTAAATCTCTGTCTGCAGCAGTTTCTCTGTGGGATAGTCAATCAACATCCTTATCTGAGTCGATCTCAAGTAGTGACTCGGTATCAGATAGTTTTTCAATTTCACAGGAACTCGAATCTCAATCGTTATCCTCTTCTCAGTCTGATTTTCTGAATAACTCAGAGAACTCAGCCTCAGTAAGTAGTTCTCTGTCGGCTTCAGAGGCATTAGCTTCTGAATCATTGAGTGGTTCCATGTCTGTATCAGAGTCGATCACTTCATCATCGACAAGTGCATCGGTCTCAGTATCAGAGGTAGTCACTTCGGAATCAGTAAGTAGCTCTCTATCAGCGTCAGAGAAATCCGCTTCTGAATCATTGAGTGGTTCCATGTCTGTGTCAGAATCGATTGCTTCGGCATCGATAAGTGCATCGGTCTCAGCGTCAGAGGTAGTCACTTCGGAATCAGTAAGTAGCTCTCTATCAGCTTCAGAGAAATCCGCTTCTGAATCATTGAGTGGTTCCATGTCTGTGTCAGAATCGATTGCTTCGGCATCGACAAGTGCATCGGTCTCAGTATCAGAGGTAGCCATTTCGGAATCTGCAAGCAGTTCTCTATCGGCTTCAGAGAAATCCGCTTCTGAATCATTGAGCGAATCCTTGTCTGTATCAGAATCGATTGCATCAGCCTCAACAAGTACTTCTGAATCTGTAGCTCAAATAGAGTCGTCTGAGCTTCAATCTGCATCAGTATCTGAGTTGGCTTCGGAATCAATTAGCGTATCCATTTCAGCAAGTACATCCGAATCTGAATTGAATTCTAAGTCTGTTTCAATTAGTAGCTCAGAATCAAGCTCACGCAAGCAAGCTTCTGAATTGGCGTCCGTTTCAGCTTCAGAGTCAGTATCAACCAGTGAGTTTGTATCGGAATCGATTGCTTCGTCATCGATAAGTGCATCGGTCTCAGCGTCAGAGGTAGTCACTTCGGAATCAGTAAGTAGCTCTCTATCAGCTTCAGAGAAATCCGCTTCTGAATCATTGAGCGAATCCTTGTCTGTATCAGAATCGATTGCTTCGTCATCGACAAGTGCATCGGTCTCAGCGTCAGAGGTAGTCACTTCGGAATCTGCAAGCAGTTCTCTATCAGCTTCAGAAAAATCCGCTTCTGAATCATTAAGTGGGTCGCTGTCTGTATCGGAATCGGTTGCATCAGCCTCAACAAGTACTTCTGAATCTGTAGCTCAAATAGAGTCGTCTGAGCTTCAATCTGCATCAGTATCTGAGTTTGCTTCGGAATCAATTAGCGTTTCCATTTCAACAAGTACATCCGAATCTGAATTGAATTCTAAGTCTGTTTCAATTAGTAACTCTGAATCAAGCTCACGCAAGCAAGCTTCTGAATTTGCGTCCGTTTCAGCTTCAGAGTCAGTATCAACCAGTGAGTCTGTATCGATAAGTAGCTCAGAATCAGTTTTGAGTTCAGAATCTGTTTCAATCAGTAGTTCTGAATCAACCTCACGTAAGCAAGCCTCTGAGTTGGAATCTACTTCGGCTTCAGAGTCAGTCTCAATCTCAATCAGTGAGTCTGTATCGGTAAGTAGCTCAGAGTCAGTCTTGAGTTCAGAATCAGTTTCGACCAGTGACTCTGAGTCCACTTCACGCAATCAAGCATCTAAGTTGGCGTCGGCTTCAGCCTCAGAGTCAGTCTCAACTAGCACTTCAGCATCTGTAGCTCAAATGGAATCTTCTGAACTTCAATCTGCATCGGTGTCTGAGTTGACTTCGAAATCAACCAGCGTTTCCATTTCAGCAAGTACATCCGAATCTGAATTGAATTCTAAATCTGTTTCAATTAGTAGCTCTGAATCAAGCTCACGCAAGCAAACTTCTGAATTTGCGTCCGTTTCAGCTTCCGAGTTAGTGTCAACCAGCGAGTCTGTATCGGAATCGATTGCTTCGGCATCGACAAGTGCATCGGTCTCAGCTTCAGAGGTAGTCACTTCGGAATCAGTAAGCAGTTCTCTATCAGCCTCAGAGAAGAGAACTTCTGAATCATTAAGTGGTTCGTTGTCTGTATCGGAATCGGTTGCATCAGCCTCAACAAGTACTTCTGAATCTGTAGCTCAAATGGAATCTTCTGAACTTCAGTCTGCATCAGCGTCTGAGTTGACTTCGAAATCAACTAGTGTTTCAGTTTCAGCTTCGACAAGTGCGTCCGAATCTGAATTGAATTCTAAGTCTGTTTCAATTAGTAGCTCAGAATCAAGTTCACGCAAGCAAGCTTCTGAATTAGAGTCAACATCAACATCTGATTCAGTATCAACCAGTGAGTCGGTATCAGTAAGTAGTTCAGAGTCTGTTTTGAATTCTACATCGGTTTCAGTAAGTACATCTGAATCAACCTCACGTAAGCAAATTTCTGAGTTGGCCTCCACTTCGGCCTCAACCAGTGAGTCTGTATCGGTAAGTAGCTCAGAATCAGTCTTGAGTTCCGAATCTGTTTCAACAAGTGCATCTGAGTCAATCTCAACCAGCACTTCAGAATCTGTAGCTCAAATTGAATCTTCTGAGCTTCAATCTGCCTCAGTCTCTAAGTTGACTTCGAAATCAACCAGCGTTTCCGTTTCAGCGTCAACAAGTGTATCAGAAACTAGTACGTCGATTTCGGTAAGCGCATCCGAATCAGTCTTGAATTCCGAGTCTGTTTCAATCAGTAGTTCTGAGTCAACCTCACGTAAGCAAACCTCTGAGTTGGAATCTACTTCGGCTTCAGAGTCAGTCTCAATCAGTGAGTCTGTATCGGTAAGTAGCTCAGAGTCAGTCTTGAGTTCAGAATCAGTTTCGACCAGTGCCTCTGAGTCAACTTCACGCAAGCAAGCCTCTGAGTTGGAATCCGCTTCGGCTTCAGAGTCAGTCTCAACCAGTGAGTCTGTATCGGTAAGTAGCTCAGAATCAGTCTTGAGTTCAGAATTAGTTTCGACCAGTGCCTCTGAGTCAACTTCACGCAAGCAAGCCTCTAAGTTGGCGTCGGCTTCAGCCTCAGAGTCAGTCTCAACAAGTACTTTAGAATCTGTAACTCAAATGGAATCTTCTGAACTTCAATCTGCCTCAGTCTCTGAGTTGACTTCGGAATCCACTAGCGAGTCAGTTTCTGCTTCGACCAGTGCGTCCGAATCTGAATTGAATTCTAAGTCTATTTCAATCAGTAGCTCTGAATCAACTTCACGCAAGCAAGCCTCTGAGTTAGAATCAGTATCAACATCTGCTTCAGTATCAACTAGTGAGTCTGTATCAGTAAGTAGCTCAGAGTCTGTTTTGGATTCTACATCCGCTTCAGCAAGTGCTTCAGTATCAGAATCAGAAGTAGCCGTTTCGGCCTCATTAAGTAGCTCTTTATCAGCATCAGAGAAATCCGCTTCTGAATCATTGAGTGGATCGTTGTCTGTATCAGAGTCAACCACTTCAGCATCGACAAGTGTGTCAGAAGTCGGGGCATCGATTTCAGCAAGTGCATCCGAATCTGTTTCAATCAGTAGTTCTGAATCAACCTCACGCAAGCAAGCCTCTGAGTTGGCTTCGGTATCAACTAGTGTTTCAGCTTCAGCATCAACAAGTGTATCAGAAACTAGTACATCGATTTCAACAAGTGCCTCAGAATCTATCTTGAATTCCGAGTCAGTTTCAACAAGTACATCAGAAACAACTTCGAGCAAACAAGATTCCGTATCAGAGTCCATCTCAACCTTGGCTTCAGCATCGCTTCAAACGAGTGCTTCTGATCCATCTTCGACTTCGACAGACAGATCGACTTCGTCTAGTCATTCTATGCCACTGACACCAAATTGGTCATCCGTTTCGACCTCGGCTTCAAACGTGGTAAACGAATCTACAGTGGTGTACGAGTCCGCTTCGACGATTCTTCAGGAGCCGGTGAGCACACTTGTTTCATCAAAAGCAAGCCAGCTCTCCTCAGAATCGACTTCTCTTTCAACGAGTCGTTCTACCTCTAGTTCGACAAGCCAATCCCATTCACAAAGTCAAGCGACTCCTCAGATGAGCTCTTCTGGCGAGAAATCGGCTGCTTCTGTATCTGAAGCAAAATCGACGTCGGACTCTCTGGGAGTGACGTCACGTGAGCTGTTTATCACGCTTGTAGTGGCTTTTTTTGCAGGTTTGGCCTCATTCTTCCATCGTAAAAAGTAAATACAATCCTCTTTCTTAAAGGTGAGAATTTGCTTCTTTCGATTCTTCTGATATACCGGCAGATCCATGAGAGGATTTGTCGGTTTTCTTTGAGAATGTCGGGTGAAAAGCCTAGTGAAATATGGTATAATGAATGGAGAAAAGCTAGATGAATAGTGGTTCTTCAGATCATCTTCTGAAGAACTTTTTTTCTCTTATAGATCAGGGATCGTTTGGGTGAAATGGTTAAGTTTTACGCGAGTATTTGATGCGCGGATTTAGTTAAGATAAGCATTCGAAAGAAGGGGGAGTAGAAGAGTAGGATATGATGAAACAATCTGGAGTTAGGAATCGATTATTTTGGACGATCCTATTCGTCTTTGTTTATGTTTTAGGAAGTAAAATCACTTTACCCTTTGTAGACCTAGCGAAGGTTCTAAATGTGAACGAAGGTACCGCAAGGGGGCTGGAGTTGACGAGTGCTATCATGGGTGGGAATCTTCGTGGCATGTCCATCTTCGCTCTTGGACTTTCGCCCTGGATGTCTTCCATGATCTTGTGGCGGTTGTTTACAGTATCTAAACGTCATAACCTGGAGAGGACCAGTTCGGACCTTGTGGAGCGACGGAAGATGTACCTGACACTTGCTCTGGCTCTTGTTCAATCTTTGGCCATCTCTCTTTATCTCCCCTTACAAACAAACCTGAGCCCCCTTCTAGTTGTTTCGCTCAATGCCTTGATAATGATAGCAGGAACCTTTTTCTTGGTCTGGTTAGCTGATTTAAATACTGCACTAGGATTGGGGAATTCTATTGTGATCATGATGGCTGGGATGCTCCTGTACTTGCCAGAGGATGTCCTTGGGACCTTATCAAAGAGTGGGGTTTCAGCATACAGCCTTCTGACTCTATTGCCCCTCTTATTAGCATTTATTTTTATGGTCGTTAGCATCGAGTATGCTCGCTATCGGATCCCTGTGAATAAGCTGGGGATTCACAACAGTTTGAAAGCTCACACGTTTTTAGATGTTAAGCTCAATCCAGCTGGGGGCATGCCCTTTATGTATGCCATGACCTTGGTTTCTATCCCGCAATACATCTTTTTGCTGGTCCAAGTCATCAATCCCCATGCTTCATGGGCTGCCACTATCGCTAAGGAGTTGGTCATTGGAGAGCCGGCGTGGATATTGCTCTACAGTCTGATGATGGCAATTCTGTCCTTTGCTTTTGCTTTTGTGACGGTCAATGGGGAAGAAATCGCCGACAAAATGATGAAAAATTCAGAGTATATTGATTTCGTTTATCCTGGAGAAGAGACGCGTAGGTACATCAATCGAATTGTCTTCCGCTTAACGGTCTTTGGGACGCTTTATTTAATCCTGTTTACCGTGTTGCCCTTCCTTTTTCTACTTTGGGATAGAGGGCTCCTGCGTTTGGTCATGGTTCCAGGAAGTTTTCTCATGTTTGTGGGGATGATTTCGACGATCCGGGAGGAAGTTCGAGCTCTTCGCGTGAACCAAGGCTACACAAGATTGTTTTAGGAGTTGCTATGTATTACTTTATACCAGCCTGGTATGGCAGCGAGCGTATTTGGCACAATACGACGACGCCTTGGTATTGGTCGAAAGATATGATTGAATTTGATGAGACTATTCATCAAGTTCGCGTCTTCCATGAAGCGGGAGTGGATCGGAAATTAGTGATTCCACACTATTGCCCACAATTGCGTTACTACCTCCACCGGCAAGATTTGTTGGAAACAGACTATCTATCGACTTTTGATCACATTCAGGGGGTTTCCCCTCATCAAGAGATGGTCCCAATTCAGATTGAGGATTTGGAATGGCCTGCTCACACAAGCTTTACCTATACGCCGTTTCAAATAGTGGCATTCTGTCGCGGTCAGGAGATTGCTAGTATCGATCTGGGGATAGACGGTAATATCTTATCAGTTAGACGGGTAAAGGATCAGGAAACGGTTTATGTGCAGTATCTGGATGACCGAGGATTTATTTCCAGTGTCATTTACTACAAAGAAGGAAGTCCCTTTTTCCAAGACTATCTAACCCCCGAAGGAGAATGGGTTTTAAGAGAGTTGTTGACGGATGCTAACCACATGGTCTTTGTCAATGAAGCTTTTCAGAAGCAGTTTAAACGAGAAACCTATCCGGACATGGGAGAAGTGGTTGCTGAAAAATTGAAAGCCAACCTAGGAGACCTGGTTCCGGGTCAAGATCGTTTGGTGATTGCAGCCCATCCAGCCAATCTACCCTTTGTCCAACAAGTGGGACTAGGTCTTTCAAAGGTTCTTTCTTTTTATGGGCAACGTCAGTCGTTATCTCAAGAAGATTCGTCGCTTCATTTTTCTTTAAAAGAGGTTGACTTGGTGCTGACAGATAGTGAAAAAACGAAACAGGACTTGCTTGGTCTTGCTCCAAGTCTTACTTCTAAGATCCATCGCCTGACCTCCTTTGATTCGCGGCTGAGATTGGGAAGCAGTCAGGAGAGGAAGGAGTTGAAAATCTTTTTCCACCTGGATGAAAAGGATCTCCCCTCTCAATCCGTTTTACAGAAAATGTTTGAAATATTAGCGAAAAATCCCTTGTTTGAGGTCGTTTTCGCGATTTACAATGCTTCTGATGAAACAGTAGCGACACTAGAACATCAGCTAGAAGACTTGGCTAGCAAGAAGGGGATAGCTTCTCTAGGGGGGCAGGTTGATTCTCGAGAACTGGGAGAAAACCACCTCCTCGAAGATGCCTCTCTCTTTGAAAAGAAGCAAGATCGTTATCAGGTTCGAAATTTCTTTAACGAGAATGATATCATCAAAGAATTAGAACAGACTCGCTTAATAGTAGACGTAAGTGAGGAACCCAATCTGTATACACAAATTGCAGGCATTTCGGCAGGAATTCCTCAGATCAATCGTACCCATACGGAGTATGTAGACCATTTAAAAAATGGATATCTCTTGGGGGAGATGGAGGAAGAACTAGAAACAGCGATAGACTATTTCCTTAGGGATCTGAAACCATGGAATGAAGCGCTGATTTATTCCGTCGAAAAGATCCAAGAATACACAGGCCAGCGCTTGATCGCAAAATGGGAAGGATGGATGAAAAACTAGGATGGACAGGAAGTTGGAAACAGGCCATATTCTTCAAATTGGACCTACAAATTGGCAGGAAGAAGTGACAATTCCAGAAGGTCTGAACTGGCATTATTTTTCTATCCAACCCCCTCTACAGATAGAGGACTACATGGCGGAGCAAGGTATCAAGCAGTTTCAGGCCTTGGTGCTGGATCATCCAGAAAGACTATTGAGTTTCAAAGAAGAGCTGGGTCTCTTTCAGCCCTACACTGTATTTTATGATCAAGTATATGATCAAGAGTCAGTTACAGAAGAACTGAATCATTTGATGCAACTGGTTCAGGCTAAGGCTTGGGATTTTTCCGATAAGGCTCCCTTTCTCTATCAACTCCATCGTTTCCTTTATGACGGCCAGTATGGGGATGCCTTTAGTGTCAGAGAGTTACGAGTTAGAGCTGACTTTGCAGGCAGTCAAACGGTCAGAGGGAAACACTTTTTGGAGTTAGAGGGTTCATATGGAGAAGAATATACTCCCATAGCCCAGTGGGTCAACACCTATTCGTATGATGGGGTCCTTCCTACGGATCTATGGCTAGAGTACGAGAAAACGCCAGACTGCCAGATCCAGTTGCGGGTCCAATTTTTCCAGAGTGGGACCTTAGGATCTTTAGTGAAGGAGCTTGTCTATTCAGAAGCAGATTTGGAAAGGCCGGTTCTGATTGATGAGCCTGATCGTTATTACCTATCCTTTACACTAGAAGCGAAGGGCCAGGGGCGACTCATAATCGGTGCTTTGCACAAGCGCTTCTCTCATGGTCCTTTTGGAGAAATTGCTCTTGGTTCACAGACTCTCAGAGACAGCAAGCGTCAGGAAATTTTTGCTTATTTCCATCCAGGAGACCTGAAGCCACCTCTGAATGTCTATTTCTCCGGTTATCGTCCTGCAGAGGGCTTTGAAGGCTTTGCCATGATGAAAAATATGGGAGCGCCCTTTATTCTCTTTTCGGATCCACGTCTAGAGGGGGGATGCTTCTATCTAGGCTCTCCGGAGTTGGAAAAGAAGATTCAGGATTTTATCGATGACCATCTTCAATCCTTAGGATTTGGTCCCAAAGAATTGAACTTTTCAGGTCTATCGATGGGCACTTATGGAGCTCTCTACTATGGAGCCTCTTACTCACCTCATGCAATCTTGGTTGGGAAACCGATTGTCAACCTTGGGGATGTAGCTGCCAATCTGAAGTTTAAACGGCCGGATGAATTTGGAACCTCGCTCGATATGATGCAATTGCTCCTTGGTCGAGTGTCAAGTGAAGGCATAGAGGCCTTGAACAAGCGTTTTTGGGATCGATTTCATCAGGCAGAGTTAAAGGATACCCTCTTAGCCTTGGCTTATATGAGAGACGATGACTACGACCAGAAGGCTTATTCGGATATTTTAGAAGCTCTTTATCACCAGCCTATTCGGATCATTAGTTCAAGTCGCCCGGGTCGCCACAATGATGCAACGGAAACCATCATCGAGTGGTTCTTGACCCAATACAAAGAAATCATGGAAAGAGATTTTGGAAGAAGTGGATGATTAGGATGAGAAAGCAAAAAGATCGTCCCCTTTATTGGGGGCCGATCTCTTCAGTTGATTATTTGTGGGGGTCTGTGATAGAAAGACTAGCAGAAGATCAGATTCGATTTACGAATCCTTTGATGCCTTCTGGTCAAGTCTTAAAAAGTTGGAAATCCCTCACAAGCTATGGGGAGGATCGGCTGGCACCCAGTCTGCCACTTTTACAGAGAGGCCGGACCTATGTAGTTGAAGTTCAGATGACTTCTAGGCCTGCTCATACGGTTATGCTAGAAGTTGTTTGCCAGGATCGTTTTGGCAAGATAGTGGACCGGCAGGTCAGTACAGAAGGGCAAGTTAAGTTGGTATATCCAGAGCAAGCTTATTCTTACCAAGTGCATCTCCTCAGTGCTGGGATGCAAGAGTTTACCTTTCGCTATTTCACAATTTCACCGATTTCGTCTGAACAATGAGTTATTCTGATATAGATCAAGCAGATGGATAGTAAATGAGGACCCAGTGGATTCTATAAAATTGAAAAAAATAAAAAAGATCTTAAATGAGGTGAATAGCTGGAAAGATCAGATGTCCCAGTTGGCAGACCAGCAGTTACAAGAAAAGACAGAGGAATTCCGCCGCCGTTTCCGACAAGGAGAGTCACTAGACGATTTGCTAGCTGAAGCTTATGCAGTCGTGAGAGAAGTCTCTCAGAGAGTCTTGGGGATGTTTCCTTACGATGTTCAAGTCATGGGAGCGATCGTCCTCCACCAAGGAAATATTGCAGAGATGGAAACCGGGGAAGGAAAGACCCTAACGGCAACCATGCCCGCCTACCTGAATGCAATAGAAGGGAAGGGGGTTATGGTGATTACCCCCAATACTTACCTGGCAACTCGTGATGCGGAAGAAATGGGTAAGATTTATCGTTTTCTAGGTTTGACAGTTGGAGTTCCACTTCAAGATACTGAGGGCGAACTCTCCCCAGCTAAGAAGCGGTCGCTCTATCAATCTGACATTGTTTATACCACCAATAGCAGCTTGGGCTTTGATTATCTTTCAGAAAATTTAACCGCCTCTGTTGATGGCCAATTCCTAGCAAATTTAAACTATGCGATTGTAGATGAAATCGATTCTATCTTATTGGATAGTGCTCAGACACCCTTAGTGATTTCGGGCTCTCCTCGCGTGCAGTCCAATCTATATGGGATTGTAGACACCTTGATCCGAACCTTCAAAGAAGGTGAAGAGTACAAGGCCGACGGGGACAAGAAACAGGTGTGGTTGACCCCAAAAGGTGTAAAAGCAGCCGAGGCTTTTCTATCCCTGCAGCATTTGTATGATCCTGAGCACCGTGATCTTGTCCGCCATATTAGTCTGGCTTTACAAGCACATCAACACTATAAAAGGGACAAGGACTATGTCGTCCGTTCGAATAAAAAAGGAGAACAGGAGCTTGTCCTTTTGGATCAAGCAACGGGGCGTCTTATGGAATTGACTCGTCTTCAAGGGGGACTTCATCAGGCTCTTGAAGCTAAGGAAGGACTTTCATTGACACCAGAGACACGGGCCATGGCTTCGATTACTTACCAAAATTTATTCAAGATGTTTCAAAAACTTGGCGGTATGACGGGAACCGGGAAGGTTGCAGAAGCTGAATTTTTGGAGACCTATGCCATGTCAGTGATTCAGATCCCAACCAATCGAAAACGGATTAGGCAGGATCTTCCAGATGAGATATACCAGACCTTGCCAGAAAAAGTCTATGCTTCTATGGCCTACATCAAAGAAGTCCATGCAAAGGGAAACCCGATTTTGATCTTTGCCGGCTCGGTTGAGATGTCTGTCTTGTATTCAAACCTTCTCCTTCGTGAAGGAATTCCCCATAATCTGTTGAATGCCAATAAGGCTTCTCGTGAAGCACAGATCATTGCTGAATCTGGGCAAAAAGGTGCAGTGACCGTTGCGACCTCGATGGCAGGTCGGGGGACAGATATCAAATTAGGGCAGGGTGTAGCTGCCTTAGGTGGTTTGGTTGTCGTCGGGACGGAGCGGATGATGAATCGCCGGATAGATCTCCAGATTCGAGGACGATCAGGACGTCAAGGAGATCCTGGAAAAACCAAGTTTTTTGTCTCTCTGGAGGATGATTTAATCAAACACTGGGGGCCAAACTGGATCCAAGATAGGTATCAAGATTACGACGTAGAGGATCGACTTCGAAAAGCCAAACCTCTAACCCGGAGGAAATACCAACGCATCGTCGCTCAAGCTCAGGATGCGAGTGAAAGTGCTGCGCAAGCTAGTCGTTGCTTGACCTTGGAGTTCGCAGAGAGTATGAACATTCAACGCGATTTGGTTTATAAGGAACGGGATCGGTTGATCAGGCTGGACAGACGTTTGGATGGACTGATCGAGAAAATTGCTCGGGAAGTGTTTGCCCAAGTGGCTAAAAATAAAAAGTATCAAGACCCGATTGCCTTCTATCACTATATTTTAGATCATATCAGTTATCAGGTTAATCCTGCTCAGATCCATCAAGCCTTTCCTTCCAAGCAGGCAAAAGAGGATTTCCTCTGGGAGCTAGCCCGCTCGGAGTTGCTTGCTAAATATCAAAGGCTGGAATCCGATGAGGTAATTGCTCAGTTTCAACGGATGGTGCTCTTAAAAGCTATTGACGAAAATTGGGTGGAACAAGTGGATTATTTGCAACAATTACGTGTGGCCTTGTCTGGTCAGTACGCCAGTCAAAAGAATCCACTGGTCGAATTTTACCAAGAAGCCTCTTTATCTTTTGATCGGATGAAGGCTTTGGCAAAAGAGCAGATGGTTCGCAATCTCTTACTCAGTCGAGTAGAAATCAATACAAAAGGGGAAATTGTCCTGTATTTCCCATAAAAGAGGATTTATGACAGTATACAATATCAATCTTGGGATTGGATGGGCCAGTAGTGGCGTCGAGTATGCACAAGCCTATCGGGCCAAGTTGCTAAGACAGATCCAAGAACCTGCAAAATTTATTTTTATGGATATGATATTAGCAGACAATATTCAACACTTAACAGAGAATATTGGATTTAAAGACCATGAAATCATATGGATCTACACCCATTTTACGGATATCAAAATTGCACCAACCACTTATACGGTGGATCAAGTCCTGGCTAGGTTCGCTGGGAAGCCAACGCGAGAAGAGACCACAGGGAAGGTGAAGCGCTATTTCTATGAAGACCAAGACAGTTTTTTGACCTGCTATCTTCGGGACGAAAAGAGTCCCTATGTAGAGCGCTGTGAGTATGTTTCCAGAGGAATTCTAGTCAGAAAAGACTACTTTTCCTATACTCGCTACTGTACAGAGTACTTTATCCCTAAAAATAATCAAGCCGACTTGATTGAACGACGTTTCTACAATGAAGATGGAAGTGTGGCCTATCGGATGCAGTTGGCAGATGGTCAGGAGATTTACCGTTTTCCAGATCGTTATCTCCTGGGTCGGCAGGAATTGATCCGCTACTTTATGCAAAGTCTCAACTTGACCAAACAAGATCTGGTGATTTTGGATCGGGAGACTGACATCGGCCAACCTATTTTTGAAGAGGCCCAAAAAGCTCGTCTAGGAGTCGTGGTCCATGCGGAGCACTATAGTGTCAATCATACCGATGATCAATATATTTTGTGGAACAATTATTACGATTACCAATTTACCAATGCGGACAAGGTGGACTTCTTTATTGTCGCAACCGATCGGCAAAAGGAAGTTTTAGCAGCGCAGTTCGCCAAATATACCCCTCATGCTCCTGTTATTTACACCATTCCGGTAGGAAGTCTCGCCAGTCTACCGCAAAACGACTCTCGTAAACCTTTTTCTCTGATGACTGCTTCGCGTCTGGCGACAGAAAAACACATCGACTGGTTAGTTCGAGCAGTTGTCGAAGCAAAAAAAGAGCTACCGTCCCTTTCTTTTGATATTTATGGAAAAGGCGGAGAGGAAGGTAAGTTGCAATCACTGATTGAAGAGTTAGGAGCGACGGACTATATCCAGCTCAAAGGCCATATGGACTTGACCGATATTTACAAAGATTATGAAGTCTACCTTTCGGCTTCTACCAGTGAAGGCTTTGGCCTGACCTTGATGGAGGCCATTGGTTCTGGTCTTCCGATCATTGGCTTTGATGTGCCTTATGGCAATCAGAACTTTGTTAGAGATGGGGGAAATGGCTACCTGCTTCCGACTGAACCAGACCAGGTTGTGGACAGGATAGCGAGATCCTTTGCTGAAATGATCTGCTTGCTATACCAGAGCCAAAAGATGCCATCCATGCGTCAAGCATCTTATGCGCGTGCAGAAGATTTTCTAACCAGTAAGGTTGAAAAATCTTGGTCTCAATTGATTGAGGAGGTGACCCATGCTGAACGTATTTGATCAGTTTTCGCGTGAAAGCCAAGATCTGCTCTATTCTTTACAGAGAGCAGGTTACACGCATCCAACGATCGTCTTGGAACCGAATGGCTTTTTACCTGATGGAGTAGAGTCGCCCTTTCTTTACTTTTTAGGTCAACCGACAGGTGAAAAACGGGGGCGTTTCTTTAACGAAATTTTAGTCCCTGATTTTTGGGAAATCACTGGTGATGCATCTGGTGGACGGATTTCCTACTACGGCCAAGAAAAAGCACGCATCTATTACCAAGATGCTACTCATAAACGAATCGTCGAACGGGTAGAGTGGTTCCATCAAGAGGGACAAGTAAGCACAGTGGATCACTATGATCAATACGGTCGAAAAATAGCGGTGACCACTTGTGATGGCCAGGGCAATCCCTTGTTAACCACCTACTTTGAAGAAGAGATGGAACGCCTAACAGAAAATCATCAAACAGGTGATCTGATTTTGACGCTGGATCATGAGCCCATGCGGATTTTCAAAAATCGACTAGCTTTCTACGTCTTTTATGTCCAATGCCGAGGATTTGCTCTAGATCAAGTGCTCTTCAATACGCTGGCTCAGTCTTTTGCTTTGAGTTTGCAACTTGGCAAAATGGGACTGGTAGGCCGGGATGTCTTGGTTTGGCAAGAGCCATTACAGGATAGTCTGCCAGGCAATATGCAACTGATCCTCAATAGCCCAGAGATACGGACGAAGAAGATTTTCATCCCTCAAAGGGAGACCTATCGCCGTGCCCTAGAGTTGGTATCACCAGAGCAAAAGGATTGTTTTGCCCCTCTTGGTTATATCTATGATTTTGCTGTCAAAGACGATATTCGTAAGGACGCTTTTGTATTAACAAATTCCGATCAGATTGAAGCCTTGCCTTATTTACTAGAGCACTTACCGGATGTGACCTTCCGAGTTGCTGCAGTGACAGAAATGTCTCCAGAACTCATGTCTCTGGTCCGCTACCCCAATTTGGTCTTGTATCAGAATATTAGCCAGAAACGGATCAAGGAGCTTCTTCACCAGTCCAGTATCTATCTAGATATCAATCATTTTGGGGAGGTACAGGGCATTGTTCGTAAGGCCTTTGAGCACCAACAGCTGATCCTAGGCTTTGAGCAGACCTTACATGACCCGCCTTATCTTGCTCAAGAAAATATCTTTAGGCAAGGAGAAAAAGACGAACTCGTGGCACGCATCAAAGAAGTTTATCAATCAATAGAGAACTACCGACACGCAGTTTCAAATCAAATTGCACAGTCTAACGCAATCGAACAGGAAGAGTTCCGTTCGAGATTCCAGGAAGGGATAGGTAATAGAGATGCCTGATCAGAAGAAGGACTTGTTCTATAAAGAAGTAGAAGGACGGATGAATGCGCTGAAGCGACGATCCGCAGAAAAAGAAAAAGCAACGCGCTCAGAAAACGTCAACCTGACTTTAAATGTCGTCATCGGCCTCGTTATCTTGTTGGGGGTGCTGCTCACCCTTTTCCGAGTGTTTGGAGGCTAAGATGGAAATGCTATTTGTGGTACTGATTTTTCTTTTATCGATCAGTCTAATCTTGTTGGTGATGTTTCAACCTCGTCAACAACAATCTCTGTCAACAGATGCGACCAGTAACTTAGGGAAGCCAAGTTATTGGCTAGCCCGTCGAGGGATCAAGCTAGCGACGCTGATCGTTAGTGTCCTCTTCTTCTTAACCTTGTTTATCTATCTGCTCCTTGCACGGGTTTAGAAGGATAGGAAGGACCTTCTTCTTGAAGTAGCGACTTTGAATGAGAGCAGAAGTGGGATCGGCATGTCTCAATCTTTTCTTCCTGGTGATAACTATTTTTTATGGAAGGTATATGAAATATATATTTTTCAAGCTTCCGTTTCTATGATAGACTAAGTGTCACCAAAAGAAAAAGAGGTACATTTATGACAACATTCCAGATTCATACAGTTGAGACAGCACCGGAAGAGGTAAAAGAGGTTCTTGAAACCGTTCAAAAAGATAATAACGGCTACATTCCGAATCTCATCGGTCTTTTAGCAAATGCACCGACAGCTTTGGAAGCTTATCGTACAGTCGGTGCGATTAACCGCCGCAACAGTTTGACACCAGTTGAACGTGAAGTGGTCCAAATCACTGCAGCGGTGACCAATGGTTGTGCCTTCTGTGTGGCAGGTCATACAGCCTTTTCGATCAAGCAAATCCAAATGAACGATGACCTTCTTCAAGCCCTGCGCAATCGTACTCCAATCGAAACTGATCCGAAGTTGGACACCTTGGCTAAATTCACCCTAGCAGTGATCAATACCAAGGGGCGCGTTGGAGATGAAGCCTTAGCTGAATTTTTGGAAGCAGGTTATAGTCACCAAAATGCTTTGGATGTGGTGCTAGGTGTGAGTCTAGCTAGCCTCTGTAACTATGCCAATAACCTAGCCAACACACCCATCAACCCAGAATTGCAACCCTACGCTTAACCAAAAAAGCTTGTGCGTGACATGATGGAGTTGAGCTTAACAATAAGGAAATGAGAAGTAGCTTTTATGCCTACTTCTTTTTTTGATATGCTTCCCCCTCTTTTATGGTATACTGAAAGCGATAAAATGATTGGAGATCAAGATGAAAAAGATTCCTTTAGCATTTTCAGGCTGCCTGTTAGGTTTAGCAGGGGCTGGAAACCTTCTGTCTGATACCTTCCCAGTTCTGGCTCATTTCTTCAGTTTGACGGGTTTGATCCTATGGGTTTTCTTTTTATGTCACCATCTGATCTACTGGCAAGAAACCAAGATCGAACTACAAGAACCAGCCCTTCTATCTGGGATGGCGACCTTTCCCATGGCTGGGATGATTCTATCGACTTATCTCTTACGACTCTTTCCGACATTTGGAGGACTCGCTCAGGCAGTTTGGTGGACTGCTTTCCTCTTAGATTGTGGCTTGATCTTCTACTTTACCAAGACCCATATATTGGCTAAACCAAGAGCCAATGCCACCCCTAGTTGGACCGTCCTTTATGTGGGGATTGCTGTTGCCGCCTTGACTTACCCAGTGGTAGGAGTGGTTGAGCTGGCCTATCTGACTCTTGGATTTGGCTTTGTCTTAACCTTGATTCTTTATCCCCTGATCTACCAGGGGTTGAAAACCAGCCCTTTACCGAGCCACTTATTGGGACAAGAAGGCATCTATTGTGCCCCCTTTTCTCTACTGCTAGCAGCTCTGGTTCGTGTGGGTGGAGCCAGTCTACCTGTTTGGCTGTTATCCATCATGGTCGGACTCTCTCAAACTTTTTATTTCTTCGTTTTAACGCGCCTACCTAAAATGATAAAAGAGGGCTTTCAACCAGCCTTTTCAGCTTTAACCTTCCCCACGGTCATCACAGCTACCTCCCTGAAAATGGCCCAAGGCCTATTGCACAGTTCTCTGTTAAGGCCCCTTTTCTGGTTAGAGACCATTCTGTGCCTAGCCATTCTTGTATCCGTGCTTGTAGGCTTTGTGACTTACAGAAAAGGGGAGAACGAGTATTCCAATAGAAACTAGAGGTCAGAGACGGTTGTCTCGACCTTTTTTGGTTTACTTTCTAATTGAATCCTAGGAATGATTATGGTAAGATGCAATAAATCATTTTTAATCTCCTTCGAAAGGAATGTATGAAATTTATAAAGACAAAGGCCAAGCTCTTTTATCCACTTTTACTACTGGTTTTCTATATCTTGGTTCGGCCACAATTTCGCGAGTTGGCCCAACTAGTCAGCAACCAAGTCGGCCAAGCCCTTAGCTATTTTTGGACCCTTCTCTTTTTAGAGGCAGGTTATTTGATGCTTGTTTTTTCATTGGTAAAGAAGTATAGTCCACGTACGGTCTTTCAGTGGGCGAAGAAGAAACAATTCCTTCCCGCTATCTACGCAACTATATTCTCCAGCTGTGCCATCTACTGGCTGGACTATTTTCTCAGTGGGTTCACCAAAGGACGTCAAGCTATTTATCACTCTTTTCCGGTAACCTTGGAAGCCTTAGGCTCTCTCATCCTTTTTGTCCTAGTGGTCATCATCCGACCGATGACCGTGGAATTGATCTTTCGTGGAGCACTCGTCCAAGCCTATTTTAAAAAATGGCCCTTCTATGCAAGTGTATGGGCGCCAGCTCTTATCTATAGTGGACTTCAATTACTTCACCATCCTTTTACTGTTTTGAGTTTTTTGATCTATACCATCCCCGCCCTGATGTTTGGATTATTGAATGAAAAGACGGGCTCCTTGTATTATCCTATCCTTGCTCATATCGGGCTGAACTTCATTTATAGCTTACCCATCATCTTATCAACCATCCAGCATCTCTTCTCCTAGTCGTTGTGACGGCACTGGTGGAGGCTTCAAACCAAGGGCCAGAAGGTCGTTGGTTTTTTTTGAAATTATGGTATAATAGAATAAATTTAAAAGAGGGAGTGGGAGTTTGAGAAAAAGCTATCGTGTCAAGCGAGAAAAAGATTTCAATGCCATTTTTAAAAGCGGCAAGAATTGTGCAAATAGAAAATTTGTCATCTACCGTTTGCCACAAGAGCAGCCCCATTTCCGTGTCGGCTTATCCGTGAGTAAAAAACTAGGAAATGCTGTGACACGCAACCGAATCAAGCGCTTGATTCGTCATGTTTTAATGAAGCACCAGGATCATCTTGTGGCAGATGATTTTGTTGTGATTGCTCGAAAGGGAGTTGAAGAACTGGATTTTGATCAGGTCGAAAAAAATCTAGTCCATGTATTAAAATTAGCGCAAGTCTATCGTCAGGAAAGGTAATTACGTGAAAAAGAAACTAAAAGTAGCTAGCTTACTCGGAGGGGCCCTCCTTTTATTAACAGCCTGTGGAACGTCTGAAGTGACTTCCCAATCATCAGGAGTTTGGGAAAAATTCGTTTACTTCTTTGCAGAAGTCATTCGTTTCCTTTCTATTGGGGGAAACATCGGAGTCGGGATTATCCTCTTCACTCTCTTGATTCGGACCATTCTCTTGCCAGTTTTCCAATACCAAATGACCTCCTCGCGCAAAATGCAGGAGATTCAGCCACTTGTAAAAGAAATCCAGGCCAAGTATCCTGGGAAGGATTTGGAAAGCCGCACTCGCATGTCAGAAGAAATGCGGGCCCTCTACAAAGAAAAAGGTGTCAAGACTTCCTCTGCCTTCTTGCCATTGCTTGTACAAATGCCAGTCTTGATGGCCTTGTTCCAAGCCTTGAGTCGGGTAGAATTCCTAAAAGTCGGTCATTTTCTTTGGTTGGATATGAGCGCAACAGACCCAACCTTTATTTTGCCAGTTTTGGCAGCCGTCTTCACCTTCTTTAGCACCTGGTTGAGCAACAAAGCCATGCCAGAAAAAAATGGTGGAATGACAGCCATGATGTATGCGATGCCCGTGATGATTTTCTTCTTCGCTATGTACTCAGCCAGCGGGGTTGCTCTCTACTGGGTAGTTTCCAATGCTTACCAAGTTGGGCAAACTTACCTATTGAACAATCCATTTAAGATTATTGCGGCGCGTGAAGCAGAGCAACAGGCAATCAAAGATCTAGAAAAACAAAAACGACGTGCATTTAATAAAGCACAGAAAAAGAAAAACTAAGAAGGAGTTTGACAGATGGTCCAATATACAGGAGTCAATGTTGAAGAAGCCATTCAAAATGGTTTGAAAGAATTAGATATCCCGCGCATGAAAGCACATATTACTGTCGTTTCTCGTGAAAAGAAAGGGTTCCTTGGTCTCTTTGGTAAGAAGCCAGCTGTGGTAGACATCGAACCGATTGCAGAAACTACGGTTACAAAAGCTAATCAACAAGCTGTTAAGGGAGTTCCTGAGGAAATAAATGTTCAAAACGAACCTGTCAAGAGTGTCAGTGAAGAGACTGTTGATTTGGGTCGTGTGGTGGCTGCGATTAAAAAAGTTGAAGAAGAAGGCCAAGAAGTTTCGGAAGAGGTGAAGGCTGAGATTCTTAAACATGAGAAGGCTCCTGAAACCATTCTTGAAGAACAAGGTCATGGGGAGATTCTCGATTCAAGTCCTAAAGAAGCTGAGTCACGCCAAACGTCTGATTTTGCTGATTTGGGCATTGAAGTAGAAGAAAGCTATGACATCGAAAAGGTTGTTTCTGATGTCACTTCCTATGTTCAAACAGTAATTGATGAAATGGATGTAGAAGCTAGCATTTCAAGTAGCTACAACCGTCGAACCATCAATATGCAGATTGATACCAATGAGCCAGGTCGTGTCATTGGCTACCACGGGAAAGTTCTCAAGGCCCTTCAATTGTTGGCACAGAACTACCTTTACAATCAGTATTCTAAGAATTTCTACATTGCGATCAACGTTAATGATTATGTTGAACACCGTGCAGAAGTCCTTCAAAGCTATGCGCAAAAATTGGCAAGTCGTGCTCTAGAAGAAGGTCGAGCGCAACATACAGATCCAATGTCTAATAGTGAACGCAAGATCATCCACCGCATCGTATCGAAAATGGATGGAGTCACCAGCTATTCTGAAGGAGAAGAACCAAATCGTTACGTTGTCGTCGATATTGAAGGTTAATCTGCCGTCTAAAAAGGAAAATTTCAAAAGGGAGAGAGGGGTGTAAGCTTGCTCTCTCCTTTTCTATTTGGGAAAGGAAGACAAAAATGTATAGTAAGATGAGAGACTTTTTGAATTGTCAGGGGATCAAGTACCTAGCCCCTGCTAAAGCTGGTGAGGATGCAGAGCGAATGGTAGAGTATCGCGAGTTAGGGCAAGAAGCTCGGCAGGAATTCACCCACTTGGTCAGCGATTTTCAGAAGCTCTTTCCGCATTTAAAACAAGATCGGACCAGTCAGTGGATGAATCAAGCTCAAATTCTTCGCCCTCATTTTTGGGCTTATCTCCAAGGAGAGGGAGAGATAGCGGATCCGATGTTTGCCTTGCGACTTTATGGAGATGCGAAGGACTTTGGTGTGTCCCTGGAAGTAAGTTTTATCGAACGCAAGAAGGATGAGGAGAGTCTACAAAAGCAGAACCGCGTTTTAACTCTTCCGGTTTTTTCGCCAGTCTATTACTTCGCCCAAATAGAAGGTGTCAGTCAACGATTCCAAGGGACAGAAGCCAATCGCCAGAGACTTCTCAAAGGTGTGGAAACTGGCCAGGTCCGAAAGGTCTTGGTAAAAGTCGATGTCAATCTATCGCAAGCGACGAGTCGAGATGCCATTCTTGAGGAATTAAAAAAAGGAATGGCTAGCTTGCTTCCCTACTATGAAGCGACTCGTCAAAGGATAGAAGGAGATGCCCAATAAAAGCGGTATCATTGAACCTGCCCCAACAAATTTTTCATAGCTATTGACAAACAGACGTGAATCAGATAGAATAGTAAAGTATGTTTAGTAACTGATCACATTATAGCCGGCTAAACGAATACAAAATCTATGAGGAGGTATTCATCGTGAAACGTACTTATCAACCAAGTAAACTTCGTCGTGCGCGCAAACATGGTTTCCGTCACCGTATGGCAACTAAAAACGGTCGTCGCGTATTGGCAGCTCGTCGTCGTAAAGGACGCAAAGTTTTGGCTGCGTAATTCAGATAAAAAACTAAAAACCAGTAGAAACTCGAGACTACTGGTTTTTGTTTTGCCAAAAGTGTATTCAGCTAGGCTTTCTGTTATAATAGAGTGAGAAAAAATCGAAGAAAAGGATCCATATGCAAATTTTTGATACCCATACTCACCTCAACGTTGAAGAGTTTGCAGGGAGAGAAAAAGAGGAATTAGAACTAGCTAAAGAGCTGGGAGTCTTTGCCCACAATGTTGTTGGCTTTGACAAACCAACCATCGAACGAGCAATAGCCTTGGCCGACCAGTACCCGGAAGTTTATCTCACACTTGGTTGGCATCCTACCGAGGCAGGAGACTATAGTCCTAAGGTAGAGGCTTACCTACTGGAACAGTTGAAACATCCTAAAGTCGTCGCCTTAGGAGAAATCGGTCTGGACTATCACTGGATGACAGCACCAAAAGACGTTCAAGAAAAGGTTTTTCGTCGTCAGATCCAACTGTCCAAGGACTTGGACTTGCCTTTTGTAGTGCATACGCGTGATGCTCTTGAAGATACCTATGCCATTATCAAGAGTGAAGGAGTGGGTCCGCGCGGTGGGATCATGCATTCTTTCTCAGGAAGCTTAGAGGAAGCTAAGCGCTTCATGGATCTGGGAATGATGATCTCTTTTTCTGGAGTGGTCACGTTTAAGAAAGCAACAGATGTCCAAGAAGCCGCAGCTGGCCTTCCGCTCGATAAAATCTTGGTTGAGACAGATGCCCCTTATCTGGCGCCAGTTCCTAAGCGAGGCCGGGAAAATAAAACAGCCTACACCCGCTATGTAGTGGATCATATTGCAACACTACGTGGTTTGACGACAGAGGAAGTAGCTCAAGCCACCTATGACAATGCGAGAAAGGTATTTGGACTTGACTGAGAAAAGAAAAATACCAGAAGTGATTGTTGTTGAAGGCAAGGATGATACGGCCAATCTGAAACGCTATTATGAGGTGGATACCTATGAGACACGTGGATCCGCCATTAATCAAGATGACCTAGAACGAATTGCTACCTTGCAGGAGTTGCGTGGAGTCATAGTTTTTACGGATCCGGATTACAATGGGGAGCGCATTCGTAAGATCATCATGCAAGAAATTCCGCAGGCCAAGCATGCCTTTTTAAATCGTGGCGAAGCAGTACCCAAATCAAAAACCAAGGGCCGTTCCTTGGGAGTCGAGCATGCCAGCTTTGAAGACTTAGAAAAAGCCTTAGCGGGACTGGTGGCCTCCTATGAAGATGAGCATTTCTTTGATATTACCAAATCAGATCTGATGCGACTCGGCCTGCTGATGGGCAGTGAAAGTCGCAAACGGCGGGAATATCTAGGAGAAGCCTTGCGCATCGGCTACTGCAATGGCAAACAACTGCTCAAACGCTTGGAGTTGTTTGGGGTAACATTAGCGGAAGTTGAAGAAACGATGGCTAGTTATTAAAAAAGAGATAGAGGTAGAAGATGGGATTGTTCGACCTGTTTACAGATAAGAAAAAAGTGATAGGCTTTTCGTTAGAGAATGTTCAAGTGGAGCACCAAAAGAACCCGCGACATTTTTTGATTCCTAGTCAAGAAGAAATCGACCAATTGAAGCTTGGAGATCAGGTTCGCCTTATCTTTGTGCTGGATACCGTTTTGGAGAATGGGTGTCGAGCAGAGCGTATGTGGGTTGAACTGACTGAGATTCATGATGGAAAATTTAAAGGACGTTTAACCAATCAACCGGCTTATATTACCTCCATCCAGCTTGGAGATGAGCTGGAATTTGCCCAGAAACATATCGCAAGCCTGATGGTTCCTCCGCTGAATCTTGATACGCAAAAAGGGGCCATGATTACCAAGGATTGCTTCCTACGACGTGAGATTAATTGGGCGATTCACGATGTACCTCATCATCCACAAGATAGTGGTTGGCAATTCTTTACAGGCTTTGAGTCTCAGGAAGATTTGGACGATCCATCTAAGATCACCATTATCAGTCTTGAAGAGGCCTTGGAAATAGAGCCCTTGTTGGAAACCGTCTTAGATAAGAACGGGGAAGCTTATGTCTACCAAGCGGAGCAGAATGCCTTTGTGGAAGACTGTTAGGCTAGCTTGTAGAGAAACACAAGAGAGATAGAGTGATTATTTCTTACACTAAATGGATTAGAAAAGAGAAAAAATGAGAATTGCAGATTATAGCGTGACAAAGGCAGTGCTAGAGCGTCACGGTTTTACCTTTAAAAAATCCTTCGGTCAGAACTTCTTGACTGATACCAACATCCTTCAAAAGATTGTGGATACGGCTGAGATTGATAAGCAGGTCAATGTCATCGAAATCGGTCCTGGAATTGGAGCTCTCACTGAGTTTTTGGCAGAAAATGCCGCAGAAGTGATGGCCTTTGAGATTGATGACCGCTTGGTTCCTATCTTAGCGGATACCTTGCGGGATTTTGACAATGTCACGGTTGTCAATCAAGACATCCTCAAGGTAGACCTCAACCAGTACATCGCAGAGTTCAAAAATCCAGACCTTCCGATCAAGGTGGTGGCCAACCTTCCTTACTACATCACGACTCCCATCCTCATGCACTTGATCGAGTCTAAAATTCCTTTCCAAGAATTTGTGGTCATGATGCAAAAAGAGGTGGCAGACCGCATCTCAGCCGAACCTAATACTAAGGCTTATGGGTCTTTGTCCATTGCAGTCCAATACTATATGACTGCTAAGGTAGCCTTTATCGTGCCTCGCACCGTCTTTGTGCCAGCGCCAAACGTCGATTCTGCCATCCTCAAGATGGTGCGTCGCCCAGAACCAGCAGTGGCAGTCAAGGATGAAGATTTCTTCTTCTCTGTCAGCAAGGCCAGTTTTGTCCACCGCCGCAAGACTCTTTGGAACAACTTGACCAGTCGCTTTGGCAAGACCGAAGAAATCAAAGACAAACTAGAAGCTGGGATCCAAGCTGCAGGCCTGCAACCTTCTGTACGAGGAGAAGCCCTTAGCTTAGAAGACTTCGCCCGCTTGGCAGACGGTCTTCTAGAAGCCGGGATCAAATAATAGAAAAGACATGAGATATGAAGCTCATGTCTTTTTGAGTGATGGAAGGAAAGGACGGGATTTGAACCCGCGCGTGAAGAAAATCCACTTGCCGGATTTCGAGTCCGGTGCTGTACCGAGCTGAGCCACCTTTCCAAGATGCGGAGAAAGGGATTTGAACCCTCACGCCCGAAGGGGCACATGCGCCTGAAGCATGCGTGTCTGCCGTTCCACCACCTCCGCATAGTTCTATTATACTCTTTTTAAAAGAAATGCCAAGAAAAAATAGCATGTTTTTTTATCGAACCTATAGAGGAAATAGAAAAAGGCTGGGAAAATCCAGCCTTTTCTTTCTTTTACTTATTCATAACTCAGTTGAGGATAGAGTTCTTCTTGTTCTGCAGAGGTATCTTTGAGAATAAAGATGGCCCATAAGAGAGCAAGGAGAAAGACGACTAAGCCAGGGATCCCGCCTTCAGGTCCAAACTCACCACCTGTGATAAAGGTCCGGTTTGAAGTCGTGAAGTACATCAGAGAGGATTCACTATCAAAGCCACTGACATGGAAGCCGTAGACATTGCCCATAATGAAGTTCCAGGCGAAGTGGAAGCCACAAGGTCCCCAGATATTTCCTCTCTTTAAGGCATAGACAGCTGTGAAGAGACCGAAAACGAAGAGGTGAACCGTTGAGAGCCAAGAAGCTCCGTTGTTGTTCAAGTGGAAGTAGGAGAACATGGTAGAAGAAATGAGGATAGCTAAGTAAGCATTCTTATGATAAGAAATAATCGGAATCAACCAACCACGGATATAAATTTCTTCTGCTGCCGTTTGAAAAATATAGCCAATCAGAACCAAGATCCAAGATACGAGGAAAGGAAGACTAAATTGAATGCGATCGAAACGAACATCACCAGTAATAAAGAAGACGATTAATACCGTGGTAATCATAATGGCGCCGACCAAGACCCCCTTAGCGAATTCGGACAGTCCATTTCCTTTGGAAAAGCCCATGGTCCGAACCGGTCGTTTTTCAATAAGTTTCACCCAGAGGAAGAAGGCGATGATGGTATAGAGGAAGGACAAAAGATCTAGAATATTCCACCAGTCGGGAATCCAACTTTGTTTGTTCAAAAAGAAGTTTGTGGAAGCAGTACTAATCGGAGACATGTACTGGGTGATGTAATAGAGAATAAAGGGAGCTAAAAACCAAGGGGTTAAGAACTTCCCTTTCCTTACATTAGAAACGAGAGGGTTACTCTTAGAAAGAAATGAAAAACTCATAAAGGACCTCCTTATAACTGGCAGGGATTAGTAAGAAAGTCAGAAATCAGGCACCAAAAAGAGGGCTTCTTTCATTACTAATCAGGTAGCTTCGTCAAGAAATGTATCAGTCTCCGTCACTTCCTTTCTATAAAATGGTTTGTGCTTCCCACAAGAGGCATATATATTATGTCCTTCTCCTCTATTATAAACCTATCTGAAAACGTTTACAACCTTTTGTCTGCATCTTGCTCAAAAAAACTGAATGGACTTCTTTTTCATCCCCAAGTAAGCAAGCGCTATCGTATATTTTTTGATATAATAGTAGTATTAACTTTAAAGGAGTGCTAGTTGCAAGGAACGATTGTTAAAGCCTTGGCCGGTTTTTATTATGTGGAGTGCGAGGGGGAAATATACCAAACACGCGCCCGAGGAAATTTCCGGAAAAAGGGACAAACTCCCTATGTTGGAGACAAAGTAGAATTTTCAGCAGAAGAAAATTCGGAGGGCTACATTTTAAAAATATTCCCGCGAAAGAATAGCTTAGTCCGTCCACCGATTGTTAATATTGATCAGGCTGTTGTCATCATGTCTGCCAAAGAGCCCGATTTTAATGTTAATTTATTGGACCGCTTTTTGGTCCTCTTGGAGCAAAAGGCGATTCATCCGGTTGTTTATATTTCAAAAATGGACTTACTAGAAGATCCAGCTGAGATGCTTCCTTTCCAGGAAGTCTACCGCCAAATGGGCTATGACTTTGTCACGGACAAGGAAGAGCTCTTGCCTCTCTTGAAGGATCAGGTGACGGTATTTATGGGCCAAACAGGAGTGGGGAAATCAACCCTCTTGAATATTTTGGCTCCGGAGTTGGAGTTAGAGACAGGAGAAATTTCCGATAGTCTTGGACGAGGCCGCCATACGACGAGAGCTGTCAGTTTCTATGATCTCAATGGGGGCAAAATTGCGGATACCCCTGGCTTTTCCTCTTTAGATTATGAAGTCGATAATGCGGAAGATCTGAATCATGCTTTTCCAGATATCGCCAAGGTAAGTCAGGATTGCAAGTTCCGTACTTGTACCCACACACATGAACCATCCTGTGCCGTCAAGCCTGCTGTTGAGGAAGGAATTATAGCTTCCTTCCGCTTTGAGAATTACTTACAGTTTTTGAGTGAGATCGAAAATAGACGAGAAACCTATAAAAAAGTATCGAAAAAATTACCCAAATAAGGAGATCTGAAGAATATGAAAATAAACAAATTAGCCCCTTCTATTTTGAGTGCAGATTATGCAAATTTTGAAAGTGAATTGAAAAAATTAGAAGCATCTGGTGCGGAGTACGCTCACATCGATGTGATGGACGGCCACTTTGTGCCTAATATCAGCTTTGGAGCTGGTGTAGTTGCTAGTATGCGTCCTCACAGCAAGCTAGTGTTTGACTGCCACTTGATGGTTACCAATCCTGAGCAACATATTGAAGAGTTTGCGCGTGCCGGGGCAGATATCATTAGCATTCATGTAGAAGCGACTCCACACATCCATGGTGCTCTTCAAAAAATTCGTTTGGCAGGTGTGAAACCAAGTGTGGTCATCAATCCAGGAACCCCTGTTGAAAGTATCCAACACATCTTGAACTTGGTAGACCAAGTACTTGTTATGACTGTCAACCCAGGATTTGGTGGGCAAGCCTTCCTGCCAGAAACCATGGATAAGGTTCGTCAATTGGTTCAATTGCGTAAAGAAAAAGGCTTGGATTTCGATATTGAAGTCGATGGGGGAATTGACGACAAGACGATTCACGCTGCGAAAGAAGCAGGAGCAAACGTCTTTGTAGCAGGTTCCTATGTGTTTAATGGAGATGTGAATGAAAGAGTTCAAACCCTTCGAGCAGCCATCCAAGACTAAGGTTGCCATTGTAGCTGGAGGCCGAGTGGAAGCCATTCCGCTAGACTTGGATGTTTATGTCGGGGTGGATGCAGGCTGCCTTTTCCTTTTAGAGCAAGGACTGGAACTATCTTTAGCAGTTGGAGATTTTGACTCTGTCGAGCCAGAAGAATTCCAGAGTATTCAATCTGCGGCTCATGAATTACGGACTTCGGTAGCAGAAAAAAATGATACGGATCTGGAATTGGCGATTAAGGAAGTATTAGCAGGTTGGCCTCAGGCGGATATTCTAATCTTTGGAGCCTTTGGTGGTCGCCTGGATCACCACTTGGCCAGCGTTTTTTTGCCCAGCAATCCAGAGATTGGTCCTTTTATGTCGCAACTGTGCTTGATGGACCAACAAAATTATCTCTGCTATCGTCCAGCAGGTCGCCATACCATTCAGCCTATAGCAGGCTATACCTATGTAGCTTTTATGCCAGTTGAGGGAGCTTCCATCCAGATTGAAGGAGCCAAGTATCCCTTAAATCCGACCAATTATTTTAAAAAAGCAATTTATGGTTCCAACGAGTTTAGCAATCAGCCGATTACCGTAACCCTTGATCGAGGCTATGCCCTTATCATTTATAGCAAGGATGGGAAATAAGATGGAATTAATCCTTTTTGTATTAGGAGTGGGAAATCTGGTCTTGCTCTTCTTGCTCTACCAGCAACGGGCAACGGATAACAAACAGGTCCGTGACTTACTAGAAGATCAGGAAGATCATCTTTCGGATCAGCTGGATTACCGATTTGAGAGAGAACGACAAGCTCAGCAAATCACTGGCCAGCAGATAGAGATGGCGATCAGTGACCGTCTAATGGAATTACGGACAGAAATGCATCAGCAAACGACTGCTTTACGAGCAGAACTTGCTGAGAACTTCACTAAAAACCGTGACAAAACGGACGAGCGGATGCAACAGATTCAAGCTTCCAATGATTTGCGGTTGGAGCAGATGCGTCAAACGGTCGAAGAAAAGCTAGAAAAAACTTTGCATAGTCGTCTCCAAACCTCCTTTGAGACGGTCTCCAAACAATTGGAATCGGTCAATAAAGGCCTTGGGGAAATGCAGACGGTCGCTAGAGATGTGGGAAGTCTCAATAAGGTCCTCTCCAATACCAAAACCCGTGGGATTATGGGAGAACTCCAACTGGGCCAGATTATCGAAGATATCCTAACTCCCGCCCAATACGAGAGAGAGTTTGTAACAGTTCCCAACTCCAGCGAACGCGTCGAGTATGCCATCAAGATGCCTGGTCAGGTCAGAGGGGAATATGTCTATCTGCCAATCGACTCTAAATTTCCTCTGGAGGGTTATTACCGACTGGAAGAAGCCTATGAAGGTGGAGAGAAAGAGGAGATTGAGCGGTGTCGCAAGCTCCTATTGGCTAGTATCAAACAATTTGCCAAGGACATTCATCAAAAATACCTCTATCCGCCTGCCACTACTAATTTTGGGATCCTCTTTTTACCGACGGAAGGCCTCTATTCAGAAGTGGTCCGCGACCCAGCCTTCTTTGATCGCCTCCGAAGAGAGGAACAGATCGTCGTCGCTGGTCCAAGCACGCTTTCGGCCTTGTTAAATTCCCTATCGGTTGGATTTAAGACTCTTAATATTCAACGAAGCGCAGATGATATTAGTAAGGTCCTTGCTTCCGTCAAGACAGAGTTCCAAAAATTTGGAGGCGTTTTAGAAAAGACCCAACGGCAGTTGAAGCATGCTTCTGGCAACATCGATGAACTCTTAAACCGGAGAACAAATGCTATCGAGCGTACACTCCGAAACATTGAAACGTCAGAGAATCTAGATATAGCAAGCCTATTGAATTTAGAAGATGGAGAAGATGATGGTCAAAATTAATCAAATGAAAAAAGACGAATTATTTGAAGGCTTCTACCTCATTAAGTCAGCAGATGTTCGTCAGACACGGGCTGGAAAGAACTATCTTGCCTTTGTCTTCCAAGATGAGACAGGCACGATTGAAGGAAAATTGTGGGATGCTCAGCCACATAATGTGGAGCAGTTCCAAGCTGGTCGCGTCGTTCATATGAGCGGCCGCCGGGAGGTTTATAATAATACGCCCCAGGTCAATCAATTAACCTTGCGGTTGCCTCAAAGCGGGGAACCGTCTAACCCAGCAGACTTTAAAGAAAAACCTCCAGTGAATCCAGTCGATTTGAAAGATTACCTGTCGGGGATGATTTTCAAAATAGAAAATCCGGTTTGGCAACGTGTGGTGAGGGCGCTCTACAGCAAGTACGACAAAGAGTTCTACTCTTATCCTGCGGCCAAAACCAACCACCATGCCTTTGAGACAGGCTTAGCTTATCACACAGCCACTATGGTCCGTTTGGCTGAGAGCATCTCTCAAGTTTATCCTCAATTAAACCAAAGTCTTCTCTATGCCGGGATCATGCTCCATGATCTTGCCAAGGTACTGGAACTCTCAGGCCCTGAAAATACGGAATATACGGTTCGAGGAAACCTCATCGGGCACATTGCTCTGATCGATGAAGAAATTACCAAGGTCTTACAAGAGTTGAAGATTGATGATCAAAAAGAAGATGTGATCGTGTTGCGACATGTGATTTTGAGTCACCATGGTTTACTAGAATATGGTAGTCCGGTTCGTCCAAAAATCATGGAAGCGGAGATCATCCATATGATTGATAACCTAGATGCAGAAATGATGATGATGACTTCTGCCTTGGCTTTAGTGGGCCCTGGTGAAATGACCAATAAGATTTTTGCCTTGGATAACCGCTCCTTCTATAAGCCGAATTTAAAAGATTCCTAATAAACAGGAGCCAAAAAGGTCACTCTAAGTTTGTTAGTAAAAAAACCAAAAACGAATGTTGTGAGACTAACAACGTTCGTTTTTTGGTATAATATGGTATAATACAATAAAAAACTATGTGGAGAGAAAATGAAGCTAAGAAGAAGTGAGCGGATGGTTGTGATCTCGAATTACTTGATTAATCATCCCTACGAATTGACGAGTTTAAATACATTTGCCGAAAAATACGAATCTGCCAAATCATCTATTTCTGAGGACATTGTCATTATTAAACGGGCCTTTGAAGAAATGGAAATTGGAAGCATTGAAACTCTTACCGGTGCAGGTGGAGGGGTCATCTTTACACCATCGATTTCGGATGCAGATTCAAAAGAAATCGTCCAAAATTTGTGCGATCAACTGTCAGAAAGTAACCGGATTTTACCAGGTGGTTATATCTACCTTTCGGATTTGCTAAGTGATCCAAAAATCTTAAATAATATTGGGCGCATTATTGCCAAGGCCTTCCGAGATCAAAAAATCGATGCAGTCATGACGGTGGCCACTAAGGGTGTCCCATTAGCAAACGCGGTAGCCAATGTCTTAAATGTTCCTTTTGTCATTGTACGACGCGATTTGAAAATTACAGAAGGCTCAACGGTCAGTGTCAACTACGTATCTGGTTCCAGTGGCGATCGGATTGAGAAAATGTTCCTATCCAAACGTAGTTTGAAAGCTGGAAGCCGTGTCCTGATTGTCGATGATTTCCTTAAAGGAGGGGGAACTATCAGTGGGATGGTTAGTCTCTTGGCTGAGTTCGATTCAGAGTTGGCAGGAGTCGCTATTTTTGCGGACAATGCTTCGGCTAGAAGTAAAGATTTATTCGATCACAAGTCACTTTTACGTGTGACCAACATTGATGTAGCAGAAAATAAAATTGATGTAGAAATCGGAAATATTTTCGATAAGAACTAAGTCTGGAGAGGGAGAAAGGAAAATGAAAACAATTTTAGACCGTTTTGATCGTAGTCCCCTATGGCTTCGATTGGCAACGATATTCATCTTGACTGGAGTTCTTGTCGGTGGGCTTTATACGGTTCGTAAAAATTCTGCAGACCAGGTCACAGTAGTGAAGCAAGAAACCAAAAAAACAGGTTCTCTTCCTATTAAGAAGAAAGACCCTAAAAAAGCCAAAGAAGAAGAGGAAGCGAAAATCGCTGAAGCGGCTGAAAAAGCAGTTGCTCATTTTGAAACGACTGCAACTCAAGAAACCTTAACCGCTGCCCAAGAGGCCGTAGAAAAAGTGAAGGACGAAACCAAGAAACAGGCCTTTCAAGCTCGTATTCAATATATTGTAGACTATTACGGAATGCAAACCAATCAGAATACTCAATCAACTGATACGAATCAAGCTAGCCAAACAGTTCAACCTCAACAAGTCGTTCCCGCAGAAGTCCCTCAGTATCAGTCCAATGAGGTTCCTCAGGTTTCGAATGCTACCACACCGGCTGTAACGCAACAAACTGAACAATAATCTGGCGCGATTTTAAGAAGAGTCAATCGTGTAAAAAAGAGAAAAAATCTTGACAGTGAAAGTACCGCTATGTTACAATAATAGACGGTACTTTTTACTTTTGGTCTCTCAAGAGTGTACAGGGACGTGCTGACAAATGTTGCAAAAGTACACACAGATGGTAGCTGTCACCAAGTGTATCATCACCAAAAATAAAAAAATACAGGAGAATGTAGATGCCTACAATTAACCAATTGGTTCGCAAACCGCGTAAATCAAAAGTAGAAAAATCTAAATCACCAGCTTTGAACGTTGGTTACAACAGTCATAAAAAAGTTCAAACAAACGTTTCTTCACCACAAAAACGTGGTGTTGCAACTCGTGTTGGAACAATGACACCTAAAAAACCGAACTCTGCCCTTCGTAAATTCGCTCGTGTACGTTTGAGCAACTTGATCGAAGTTACTGCCTACATCCCAGGTATCGGACACAACTTGCAAGAGCACAGTGTGGTGCTTCTTCGTGGTGGACGTGTAAAAGACCTTCCAGGGGTACGTTACCATATCGTCCGTGGTGCACTTGATACTGCAGGTGTTAACGATCGTAAACAAGGCCGTTCTAAATACGGTACTAAACGTCCAAAAGCATAAGGAAAGGGGATAAAGAGAAATGAGTCGTAAAAATAGAGCTCCAAAGCGCGATGTATTGCCAGATCCGCTTTACAATTCACAACTAGTTACTCGTCTTATCAACCGCGTTATGCTTGATGGTAAACGTGGTACAGCAGCTTCAATCGTTTACGGTGCTTTTGAGCAAATCAAAGAAGCTACTGGAAATGACGCGCTTGAAGTATTTGAAACAGCAATGGAAAACATCATGCCTGTACTTGAAGTACGTGCACGTCGTGTTGGTGGATCTAACTACCAAGTCCCAGTTGAAGTTCGTCCAGAACGTCGTACAACACTTGGACTTCGTTGGTTGGTAACCATCGCTCGTCAACGTGGTGAGCACACAATGGTTGATCGCCTTGCTAAAGAAATCTTGGATGCTGCAAACAACACTGGTGCAGCAGTTAAGAAACGTGAAGACACTCACCGTATGGCTGAAGCTAACCGTGCCTTCGCACACTTCCGCTGGTAAGATTAAGATACTAAGGGCGTTAAAAAAGCGACTGAAAATTAGGAAGCTTGACGAAGAATCAAAGATTCTAGGAAAGCTTATCTATTTTCCGAGCTTTTAGCCCGAGTTCAATTGAGCTCAAATCAGCTAAATCAAACAGGATAAACAATGAGAACGGGTAGGTCCTGCCTATCCGTTTTTGTTAAATCATGTTATAATAGTATAGAAATAAAAAATATAGGAGAACAAAACCTCATGGCACGCGAATTTTCACTTGAAAAAACTCGTAATATCGGTATCATGGCCCACGTCGATGCTGGTAAAACAACTACAACTGAGCGTATCCTTTACTACACTGGTAAGATTCACAAAATCGGTGAAACTCACGAAGGTGCGTCACAAATGGACTGGATGGAGCAAGAGCAAGAACGTGGTATCACCATCACATCTGCTGCGACAACCGCTCAATGGAAAGACACTCGTGTTAACATCATCGACACACCAGGACACGTGGACTTCACTATCGAAGTACAACGTTCACTCCGCGTTTTGGACGGTGCTGTAACGGTTCTTGACTCACAATCAGGTGTTGAGCCTCAAACAGAAACAGTTTGGCGTCAAGCAACTGAATACCGTGTTCCTCGTATCGTATTTGCGAACAAGATGGATAAAATCGGTGCTGACTTCCTTTACTCAGTAAGCACACTTCATGATCGTCTTCAAGCAAACGCACACCCAATTCAATTGCCAATCGGTTCAGAAGATGACTTCCGTGGAATCATCGACTTGATCAAGATGAAAGCTGAAATCTACACCAACGACCTTGGTACAGACATTCTTGAAGAAGATATCCCAGCTGAATACCTTGACCAAGCTCAAGAATACCGTGAAAAATTGGTTGAAGCAGTTGCTGAAACTGATGAAGACTTGATGATGAAATACCTTGAAGGTGAAGAAATCACTAATGAAGAATTGAAAGCTGGTATCCGTAAAGCGACTATCAACGTTGAATTCTTCCCAGTATTGTGTGGTTCTGCCTTCAAGAACAAAGGGGTTCAATTGATGTTGGATGCAGTCCTTGACTACCTTCCAAGCCCACTTGATATCCCTGCAATCAAGGGTGTGAACCCAGATACAGACGAAGAAGTAGAACGTCCAGCATCTGACGAAGAGCCATTTGCAGCGCTTGCCTTCAAGATCATGACTGACCCATTCGTAGGTCGTTTGACATTCTTCCGTGTATATTCAGGTGTCTTGAACTCAGGTTCTTACGTATTGAACACTACTAAAGGTAAACGTGAACGTATCGGACGTATCCTTCAAATGCACGCCAACACTCGTATGGAAATCGAAACAGTTTACTCTGGTGATATTGCTGCTGCTGTTGGTTTGAAAGATACAACAACTGGTGACTCATTGACAGATGAAAAAGCGAAAGTTATTCTTGAGTCAATCGAAGTTCCAGAACCAGTTATCCAATTGATGGTTGAACCAAAATCTAAAGCAGACCAAGACAAGATGGGTATCGCTCTTCAAAAATTAGCTGAAGAAGATCCAACCTTCCGCGTTGAAACAAACCCTGAAACAGGTGAAACAGTTATCTCTGGTATGGGTGAGTTGCACTTGGATGTCCTTGTTGACCGTATGAAACGTGAATTCAAGGTTGAAGCCAACGTTGGTGCTCCTCAAGTATCTTACCGTGAAACATTCCGTGCTTCTACACAAGCACGTGGATTCTTCAAACGTCAATCTGGTGGTAAAGGTCAGTTTGGTGATGTTTGGATCGAATTTACTCCAAACGAAGAAGGAAAAGGATTCGAGTTCGAAAATGCGATCGTCGGTGGTGTGGTTCCACGTGAATTCATCCCTGCAGTAGAAAAAGGACTTCAAGAATCTATGGCGAACGGTGTCCTTGCTGGCTACCCAATGGTTGACGTGAAAGCGAAGCTTTACGATGGATCATACCACGATGTCGACTCATCTGAAACTGCCTTCAAGATTGCTGCATCTCTTGCTCTTAAAGAAGCAGCTAAATCAGCACAACCAGCTATCCTTGAACCAATGATGCTTGTAACCATCACAGTTCCTGAAGAAAACCTTGGGGATGTTATGGGTCATGTAACTGCTCGTCGTGGACGTGTAGACGGTATGGAAGCACACGGTGCAAGCCAAATCGTTCGTGCTTATGTACCACTTGCTGAAATGTTCGGTTACGCTACTGTCCTTCGTTCTGCAACTCAAGGACGTGGTACTTTCATGATGGTATTTGACCACTACGAAGATGTACCGAAATCAGTACAAGAAGAAATCATTAAAAAAGCTAAAGGTGAAGCATAATTTTACCGTCTAGCTAAAAGCTTTCCTCATAGGAGGAAAGCTTTTTTTGATTCGAAAAGAACTTAAGGCCTCTTCCTCATAAGAGATAGTGAAAATGAATATGAAAGTTTGTGTAATATTTCTAATCCTAATGAAATCAGTTGCATTTTAGGGGAAGAAAGTATATAATAATATTGTTGAAAGATGATTTGTAACCTATCAAGTTACTCTTTTCACATAAAAAATTTTTTGATTTTCATAAGGAGGAAATCACGAATGGTAGTTAAAGTTGGTATTAACGGTTTCGGTCGTATCGGTCGTCTTGCTTTCCGTCGTATCCAAAACGTAGAAGGTGTTGAAGTTACTCGCATCAACGACCTTACAGATCCAGTTATGCTTGCACACTTGTTGAAATATGACACAACTCAAGGTCGTTTCGACGGTACTGTGGAAGTTAAAGAAGGTGGATTCGAAGTTAACGGTAAATTCGTTAAAGTTTCTGCTGAACGTGATCCAGAACAAATCGACTGGGCTAACGACGGTGTAGAAATCGTTCTTGAAGCAACTGGTTTCTTTGCTAAGAAAGAAGCTGCTGAAAAACACTTGCACCCAGGTGGAGCTAAGAAAGTTGTTATCACTGCTCCTGGTGGAAACGATGTTAAGACAGTTGTATTTAACACTAACCATGACATTCTTGATGGTACTGAAACAGTTATCTCTGGTGCTTCATGTACTACAAACTGCTTGGCTCCAATGGCTAAAGCTCTTCAAGATAACTTCGGTGTTGTAGAAGGATTGATGACTACTATCCACGCTTACACTGGTGACCAAATGATCCTTGACGGACCACACCGTGGTGGTGACCTTCGTCGTGCTCGCGCTGGTGCAGCTAACATCGTTCCTAACTCAACTGGTGCTGCTAAAGCTATCGGTCTTGTAATCCCAGAATTGAACGGTAAATTGGACGGATCTGCACAACGCGTTCCAACTCCAACTGGATCAGTTACTGAATTGGTTGCAGTTCTTGAAAAGAACGTTACTGTTGATGAAGTAAATGCAGCTATGAAAGCAGCATCTAACGAATCATACGGTTACACAGAAGATCCAATCGTATCTTCAGATATCGTAGGTATGGCTTACGGTTCATTGTTTGACGCAACTCAAACTAAAGTTCTTGACGTTGACGGTAAACAATTGGTTAAAGTTGTTTCATGGTATGACAACGAAATGTCTTACACTGCACAACTTGTTCGTACTCTTGAATACTTCGCAAAAATTGCTAAATAATTCATCTGTATGATGAGAGGAGGGTAACCTCCTCTTTTTTTGTACTTTTTTTAGTTCCTCCTCACCTTATTATAGGATTTGCTAAAATGAATTGACAGACCTCTCTTTAAAGGGGTAAACTAAATCTGAGTGAAGATTTCCAATTCAAAAAAATGTAAGCGATTGCACGCGAGTGAAGGAGGAGTGTTTTAGGAGATTGGAAATCAGTAAAATAAGATGGAGGTCAAGATGAAAGGTCATCAATTTGAAAAACAACAACGTTTTAGTATCCGAAAGTTTAGTGTGGGAGTATGTTCTGCATTGATTGGATTGGCATTTTTAGGAACGGGGGCAGTCTCAGCAGATGAGACGCATGCGACTAATGAACAACCCTTAGAAGCTTCCACAGCAAATACGGAAGATGTCAATCATTTGATTAGAGAAGCGGGAGTCTACACTGCAGATGCTGCTTTGCCAACTGCAGAAACAGCAAAACCAGTTGAGGTAGCAACTCCAGCAACGACAGAGGCTGGTCCTGCTAGCACGGAAGCTAGCCCGACGACGACAGATACTCCAGCCGTTTCAGCGACGGAACAACCAAAAGTAGCTGCAGAAAAAGTGGAAGATTTACCAACCAATGAAGAAAAACAATTAAGACCGAAAGAAGTTAAGTTCGATACCTGGGACGATCTCTTGAAGTGGGAACCAGGAAAACGAGTAGATGATGATTTGAACAGAGCAAGTGTCCCCCTTGCTAGCCGTTTTCAAGGGAAGCAAATCAACGAGCAAGCCAACCCAGATGCAAAGATCCAAGCCCTTTCTAACATGAACTCAAAGGCTAAGGATCATGCTTCCGTCGGTGGGGAAGAGTTTAAGGCTTATGCTTTTGACTACTGGCAATATTTGGATTCTATGGTCTTTTGGGAAGGACTTGTCCCTTCAGCAGACGTGATTGATGCGGCTCACCGAAATGGGGTTCCTATTTATGGAACACTCTTTTACAACTGGTCTAGTAGCATTAAGGATCAAGAACGCTTTGCAGAAACCTTGAAAGAAGATAGTGAAGGCTCAAAAACCTTCCCGATTGCTCGGAAATTGGTGGATTTAGCGAAGTACTATGGTTTTGATGGCTACTTTATCAACCAAGAAACAACAGGGAACTTAGTAGAGCCTTTGGGGCCAAAATTAAGAGATTTCCTTCTTTATACTAAGGAGTATGCGAAGAGCATCAACTATCCGATTAAGTACTCTTGGTATGATGCCATGACTTATGAATATGGTCGCTACCATGAAAATGCACTGGGTGAATACAACTACAATTTCATGCAGCCTGAAAATGGGGAAAATCCAGTTGATACCTTCTTTGCCAACTTTAACTGGGGCAAATCAGAAGTTGATTATTCGATTAGTACAGCCAAATGGATTAACCGCAATCCTTATGATGTTCTAGCTGGACTCGAGCTCCAAAAAGGAGGCTCTTATAAGACTAATGTGGACTGGAATGCTATTTTAGATGAGCATGGGAAGTTGCGTCTATCTCTTGGGCTTTATGCGCCAGATACCATTACGGGTCTAGGAAAAACGGGAGAAGGTTATCATACTCACGAAGATCTCTTCTGGACTGGCTTCCAAGGGGATCCGACTAAAGGGAAACCAGCAGACCAATCTTGGTACGGGATGTCCAATCTAGTAGTGGATAAAACTCCAATTACAAGTGCTGATTTCAATACGTCCTTTAATACAGGCCACGGCAAACATTGGTTTGTGGATGGCAAGATTTCTAAAGAAGGGGAGTGGAACTACCGTTCTGTTTCTGGCTACCTTCCAACATGGCGCTGGTGGGTAGAGCATAGTGAAGATAGTACGCCATTAAAAGGTCGCTATGATTTTGATCAAGCCTACAATGGAGGGAACTCTTTAACCTTTGAAGGGGATTTGAAAGCTAATAGCAGCCAAAATGTCATGCTCTATTCTACTAAGATTCCTGTGACAGAAACGACAAAATTAAGTGTGTCTCACAAGGGTGGGGTCGGAGCTGCTGCTTGGGTAGCTGTTGCCACAAAAGAAGACTACTCTGAATACGAATGGAAGGAATTGACACCGAGTGCGGATTGGTCTACTCAAACCTTTGATTTGGGAGGCTTGGCGGGTAAGACTATTTATGCCGTTAAGATGTTCTTTGATCATGATGCAGATGTCAAAGATTACAAGTTCAACCTCGGTCAATTGTCGATTACGTCGAAACAAGAAAAACCAGCTGCTCCTTCTGAAGTAACTGTGCAAGGCAAACGCCTACAAAATGCACAAGAAGCAGAAGCGGTCCTAAACTTCAAAGGGGTAGCAGATGCGGATTATTATGAAGTCTACGAAAAAGATGGCGACAACTGGCGCCTCTTAACAGGGTCTTCTGCGACAACCGTCTATCTACCAAAAGTTAGCCGTTCAGCAAGTGCTGAAGGAACAACTCAGGACCTCAAGGTCGTTGCAGTTGGGAAGAACGGCCAACGTTCAGATGCAGGAACTGTGGCCTTTGATTGGGGTATGACCGTGTCAGATACCAGTCTTCCAAAAGCCCTAGCACCAAACGTGGTCATCGGAGCCAAAGTCATTGGTTCAAGCTTCCCAGATGCGGATGGTAGTGAAGGCATCGAGGGGATGTTAAATGGTACCATTACCAGTCTTTCAGATAAATGGTCCTCTGCTCAATTGAGTGGAACCGTCGATATCCGCTTGACACAACCTCGGACCATTGTTCGATGGGTCATGGACCATGCCGGTGCGGGTGGGGAGTCAGTCGATGATGGCAAGATGAATACCCGTGACTTCGACCTTTACTACAAGGATGAAGCGGGTGAATGGAAGCTCGCTAAGGAAGTTCGTGGCAATAAAGCCCATGTGTCCGAAATTACACTGGATCATCCGATCAAGGCTCAAGAATGGCGTCTCCATGTCATTACGGCAGATAACGGAACTCCATGGCAAGCCATCCGGATTTACAACTGGAAGATGTATGAAAGTCTGGATAAGGAAACGGTCAACATCCCGATGAAACATGCTGCAGCGCAAAACTTAGGCAATCATTTTGTCCAAGTCGGCTTCAAAGATGTACCGGCCAATACCACACTGACTCTTTATGCCGATAAAGAAGCGACTAGCCCAATTGCGACCATGACAGCCAATCAAGCTGGAAATCTGATCTTTAAACCACTGGCTTTTGAATCAACCCCATCTCTTCTCTACTATCGTGCGCAAGAACCTGGCAAAGATATCAGTAATGTTCTAGCGATCGAAGTTCCAAAAAATGATAAAGAAATTGCGGGACTTCAATTTGAAGATGGTTTGACCAAGAAGGTTTACCGGGAAGGGGATGCTCTTTCCTTGAAAGGGGCGACTCTCCGTGTTCATTATAAAGATGGCCAAGCAGATCAACTGGTCAACCTCACCAACTCAGGTGTAGAGATTCATGGATTTGACAGTAGCAAGCTTGGAGAACAACACCTAGAAGTTTCTTACCTTGGTCAGAAATTGGATAAGACTCTCACTGTTTTTGTGGTCAGTGCAGAGGAAGCCGGTGAAAAAGCAGTTGCTGGTCTAGAATTGACCGACAAACCAAAAGTAGAATATATCGTCGGAGAAGCATTTGAAAAAGAAGGCGGGCGCTTTACAGTTGTCTTTGATGATGAAACAACCGAAACGCACGCTTTGACCGATGAAGGGGTGGAAGTAACTGGCTTTGATGCGACCAAGGAAGGCCGTCAAACCATCACCATCCATTACAAAGGAGCTAGCACAAGTTTTGATGTCCTCGTGAATCCAAAACCAGCTCTCAACGATGAATACCTCAAGCAAAAATTGGCTGAAGCTGAAGCTGCAAAAGCCAAAGTAGACTTCATATTTGCCAGTCCTGAAGTCAAAGAAGCCTTGTTGGCTGGAATGGCTGCTTCTGAAAAAGTCTTGAAAGAGCACGATACCAGCACACAAGATCAGGTCAATGAGCAGTTGAACCAATTGACCGCTCTCTTGAAAGCCTTAGATGGACAAGCTAATCTAGTCAAAGAGAAAGAAGCACTTTCTGCTCTGACAGAAGAAGCGACAGCTCTATTAGCAAGCAAGCCAAATCACCCTTCTGGTGACGCTTTGCAGGCACTGGTTGAGAAAAACAAAGAACTCCTCGACTCTTCAGAGCTCACTCCTGAAGCGCTCGCAACCGCAAAAACAGGACTAGAGACCTTGATTGCGCTCCTGAAAGAAGATAAGCCAGCGGTCTTTGTAGACCTTGCGACTGGAGTCGAAGTTCAGTTCTCTAACTTGGAGCCGACTGCTATTAAGGGGTTGAAAGTTGCGAAAGTTGGAGCCAATCAGGCAGAAAAAGAAGAGCTGAAGGGACGAGAAGCGACTCTCTTTGATATCGAAGGAGTCGATGCAAGTGGTCAGGATGTCGATACCCAGCATCCATCACTTGTAAAAATCCCTGTGGATAAGGATAAAGAAGTGGAGCAAGTCCTCTTCTTCCCAGAAGGTCAAGCTCCTCAATCCTTGGCCTTTGAACGGGTGGGAGATGTGGTTATCTTTACAGCTCCTCACTTTACCCACTATGCGATTGTCTATAAGACACCAAGTCCAGCGGTACCGGATCAACCTGCGACACCAGATCAACCAGCTCAGCCGGAGAATCCAACAAAGCCAGAACAACCGGATGACAATCAAAAATCACCAGAACAATTGAATCCAACGAAACCAACTGATTCATTGAATCAAAAGGAAAATGGTCCAGATCTTCTGGATCAAGGAGTTCAACAAGTTTTGAGTCGCTATTTAACACCGTCTAAAGAAGGAATCTCTCAACAAGATCATCAAACCAGCAAAGATACTGACAAGGAATTGCCAATAACTGCAAGTTTAGAGGCTACTTTTGCAGCAGAAGCTGTTCTCCTAGCAGCGCTTGGAGGCTTCCTCTTGGCTGGTAAGAAGAAAGAAGAGTAATTCTATCTACCCAGTGATTATCCATTCTGTAGACTCGCCAAGTAAAAACCTCCCTTGTAATCGTCAAGGGAGGTTTGCTCTTGTTTAAAAAATCTTAAAAGGCGTTCCAAAGAAGGAAAAAAATCAGAATACAGCTCCAAGCATTTCCTGTACGTCTATGAATTTGGAGCATTCCATAAATTAGAATGAAAACAGTACTTTCTTGTAAGAGAGACGAGGGGTTAAGTCCTATCATCCCATGGATAAGCAGGCAGATCAAGGCGCAAATCAAGGCTCCTAGATTCCAAAAGCCGTTTCCTTTTTGAGGATAGCGGAGGTTGATCTTTTGGGCAATTAAGACATAATTAAACCCTTCCCAGAATCCCCATATAAGAGAAATGAAGAAATAAACTAGGAAATTGATGGGGAAGGGACTTGCTAAGACCTCTTTAGTTAGGAGGATGGATTGAAAAGGAAGATAGGAGTGTACCTGGCCTGAAGCGATGAGAAAAATAAGAAGAGGTAAGGCAATCAGGGCTGTTTGAAGGAGTGTTGGGAAGATTTCTTTTCCGACTAATCCATATTTCTGTAAACCTTCCTTGCGATAGATCAGGATGACGCTAGCTCCCAAGCCCGCTATAGAAAATTGACAAAGTGCGAGAACGAATAAGCGCATCCAGAGAGAATGGTCTGGGTTTCGACTGAAGCTGATGATCGGCTCCTGGAAAGCTAGAAAGCCTATTAGAGGAAGAAAGGTAAAAAGTGCCAGGATATTTAAATCTTGATCGGCTTCTTTTTGTTGACTAGATAATCCTTGTTTCATCTCGATCTCCTTTTTTAAATCTATTATAGGTTCTATGGGCTGGACTGTCAATTAGAGGGGAAAAGCTTTGGGTTTTTCTACCTCTTTTACAGCTTTTGTGATATAATTATCATGTATAAAAAATAGAAGGAGTCATATCCAATGGCAAAATTGACTGTTAAAGACGTTGACTTGAAAGGGAAAAAAGTTCTCGTTCGTGTTGACTTCAACGTTCCTGTAAAAGATGGCGTGATCACAAACGACAACCGTATCACTGCTGCTCTTCCAACAATCAAGTACATCCTTGAGCAAGGTGGACGTGCAATCCTCTTCTCTCACCTTGGACGTGTAAAAGAAGAAGCAGACAAAGAAGGTAAATCACTTGCTCCTGTAGCGGCTGACTTGGCTGCTAAATTGGGTCAAGAAGTTACATTCCTTCCAGGTGTTACTCGTGGTGCTGAATTGGAAGCAGCGATTAACGCTCTTGAAGATGGACAAGTTCTCTTGGTTGAAAATACTCGTTATGAAGATGTTGACGGCAAGAAAGAATCTAAAAACGATCCTGAACTTGGTAAATACTGGGCATCACTTGGAGATGGTATCTTCGTAAACGATGCATTCGGTACAGCTCACCGTGCACACGCATCTAACGTTGGTATCTCAGCAAACGTTGAAAAAGCTGTTGCTGGATTCCTTCTTGAAAACGAAATTGCCTACATCCAAGAAGCAGTTGAAGCTCCAGAACGTCCATTCGTGGCTATCCTTGGTGGTTCAAAAGTTTCAGACAAGATCGGTGTTATCGAAAACTTGCTTGAAAAAGCTGATAAAGTTCTTATCGGTGGTGGGATGACTTACACATTCTACAAAGCGCAAGGGATCGAAATCGGTAACTCACTTGTAGAAGAAGACAAATTGGATGTCGCTAAAGCTCTTCTTGAAAAAGCAAACGGCAAATTGATCTTGCCAGTTGACTCAAAAGAAGCAAACGCATTTGCTGACTACACTGAAGTGAAAGACACTGAAGGTGAAGCAGTAGACCCAGGTTTCCTTGGTTTGGATATCGGTCCAAAATCTATCGCTAAATTTGATGAAGCATTGACTGGTGCGAAAACAGTTGTATGGAACGGACCAATGGGTGTATTTGAAAACCCTGACTTCCAAGCTGGTACAATCGGTGTGATGGACGCTATCGTGAAACAACCAGGTGTTAAATCAATCATCGGTGGTGGTGACTCAGCAGCTGCAGCGATCAACCTTGGTCGCGCAGACAAGTTCTCATGGATCTCTACTGGTGGTGGAGCTTCAATGGAGCTTCTTGAAGGTAAAGTTCTTCCAGGACTTGCAGCCTTGACTGAAAAATAAGACGGTTCCTCATGAACCATAGAAGAAGCACCGAAAGGTGCTTTTTCTATTGGATGTGAGTAGAAGGAAGCTAGTCGATCTTCATTTCCCTGCTTGAACCTTTCTAGAAATATGTTAGAATAAAAGAGATAGAAAGATAGGGGACAATGGATTACTTTAAACGACATAAATTTGACCGTTCCAAATTTCGATTAGGAATGCGAACCTTCAAAACAGGGATAGCCGTTTTTCTGGTTCTATTGATTTTTGGTATCTTTGGCTGGCGGGGCTTGCAGATTGGGGCGCTGACAGCTGTCTTTAGTTTGAGAGAAGATTTTGATAAGAGTGTTCACTTCGGAGCTTCGCGCGTGATGGGCAACAGCATCGGTGGTTTTTATGCGCTGCTGTTCTTTATGATTAAGATCCTCTTCCACAATGCTTTTTGGGTAACCCTGATTTTTGTGCCCATTGCGACCATGTTAACCATTATGACCAATGTCGCCATGAACAATAAAGCTGGAATCATCGGTGGTGTTTCAGCCATGTTGATTATTACTCTCTCGATTCCGACAGGAGAAACTTTCCTATATGTTTTTGCCCGCATCTTTGAAACCTTTATCGGAGTCTTCGTTGCGATTTTGGTTAATTCAGATGTGGATCGGATTCGAGATTTTATAAAAGAAAAAAGAAAAACCATGTGAGATTATATGACATTTTAATCTTGACATCGGTTTTTTTTCGGTTATAATAGAAGGGAAAGGAGGTCGGGTATGAAAGAAAAAGAACTAAGACGAACGTTAGCGGTCTTTCCGATTGGTAGTGTTATGAAATTGACGGATTTAACAGCTCGTCAAATTCGCTACTACGAAGATCAACAACTCATTACTCCGGATCGAACAGAAGGCAACCGTCGGATGTTTTCTCTTAACGATATGGATCGCCTGTTGGAAATCAAGGATTACCTATCGGAAGGTCTCAATATCGCAGGAATTAAAAAACGGATTGCTGAGAAAGAAGCTAAACGTCAAGCTGCCAAGGTTGTCAGCGAGAAGGAAGTTCGAAGGGCTCTTCACCGCGACATTCTCCAGCAAAGTCGCTTTCATACGACCTCATCGTCATATGGTCAGTTACGCTGATCATTCTTTTTGCTTATTGCTTTATTCATAAGGAGACACACATGTCAATTACTGTTGAAGATATTCGCCGCGAAGTCAAAGAAAAAAATGTAACCTTTATTCGGTTGATGTTCTCAGATATCTTAGGGACCATGAAAAACGTTGAAATTCCAGCGACAGATGAACAGTTGGAAAAAGTTCTATCAAACAAGGCTATGTTTGATGGATCTTCTATTGAAGGGTTTGTTCGGATTAATGAATCTGATATGTATCTCTATCCTGACTTGGACTCTTGGACGGTTTTCCCTTGGGGAGATGAGAACGGTAGTGTTGCAGGATTGATTTGTGATGTCTATACAACAGAAGGGGAACCTTTTGCAGGAGACCCACGTGGTAACCTCAAACGTGCCCTTCGTCACATGGAAGAAGTTGGCTTCAAATCTTTCAACCTTGGACCAGAACCAGAGTTCTTCCTCTTTAAGCTCGATGAAAATGGAGACCCAACTCTTGAGGTGAATGACAAGGGTGGCTATTTTGATCTGGCTCCGACAGACCTTGCCGACAACACTCGTCGTGAGATCGTTAATGTCTTGACTCAAATGGGATTTGAAGTAGAAGCTAGTCACCACGAAGTGGCAGTGGGACAACATGAGATTGACTTTAAGTATGATGAAGTTCTTCGCGCATGTGACAAGATCCAAATCTTTAAACTCGTTGTCAAAACCATTGCTCGCAAACACGGTTTGTATGCAACCTTTATGGCTAAGCCAAAATTTGGGATTGCTGGTTCAGGGATGCACTGTAATATGTCCTTGTTTGATGCCGAAGGAAACAATGCCTTCTTTGATCCTGAGGATCCACGTGGGATGCAGTTATCAGAAACAGCTTATCACTTCCTTGGTGGTTTGATCAAGCACGCATACAACTATACAGCCATCATGAATCCAACGGTTAACTCTTACAAACGTTTGGTTCCAGGTTATGAAGCACCCGTTTACATCGCTTGGGCTGGTCGCAACCGCTCCCCATTGGTTCGTGTACCAGCTTCACGTGGTATGGGAACACGCCTTGAATTGCGCTCAGTAGATCCGATGGCCAATCCTTATATTGCTATGGCTGTTCTTTTGGAAGTTGGTTTGCATGGGATTGAAAACAAAATCGAAGCACCCGCTCCGATCGAAGAAAATATTTACATCATGACAGCGGAAGAGCGTAAAGAAGCTGGAATCACTGACCTTCCATCTACCCTTCACAATGCTTTGAAAGCTTTGACGGAAGACGAAGTAGTTAAGGATGCTCTTGGTGAACATATCTATACCAGCTTCTTAGAAGCCAAACGCATCGAGTGGGCAAGCTATGCAACCTTTGTTTCACAATGGGAAATTGATAACTATTTGGACTTGTATTAAGCAGATCCATACAAAAATGAGCTAGGTTTGATGACCTGGCTCATTGTTCATATATAGAAAATGAGAGTGGGACAGAAATCGATAATTCGTTAGAATTCGATTTCGTCGTCCCACCTCCGCACAGTTGAGTAGGGCTGTAAAAGCTGATGAAATCAGCGTAGTAGAGCCCACTCAACCACTGCGTCTTGCTCGACAATCCAAAGACAATTGAGAGGCTAGGACTTTTGTCCCAGCCTCATTCTTTTTACTTAATTTTCTTTATCTGGTGTCAAAATCATAGGGATAATGATGGGTTCACGTTCCGTGCTTTCGTAAAGGAAAGGACGAAGGGCGTTGACAATAGCACCGTGTACGGTTTGAATGTTGGCATCCTTGTTCTTCAAGGCGATACGAATGGCATTGAAGAGGATGCGTTGGCTTTCACGGATCAAATCTCCTGATTCACGCATGTAAATGAAGCCACGGCTGAGAATATCTGGTCCAGCTAAAATCATTTTTGACTTGAAGTCAACTGTTGCAACAGCAAGCACGACACCGTCTTCGGACAGATCACGCCGGTCACGAAGGACAGCAGCACCGATTTCCCCGATGCGGTTTCCATCGACATAGATGTCTTGAGCATTAAAGCTTCCTGCGATACGAGCAGAGTTGGCTGTAAGGGCGAGGACATCACCGTTACTCATGATGAAGATATTGTCTTTTTCTACTCCGCAATCACGAGCAAGTCCTGCGTGGATCTTCTGCATCCGGTATTCACCATGGACAGGCATGAAGTATTTTGGTTTGATCAAGCGGAGCATGAGTTTTTGTTCTTGTTGCCCCCCGTGTCCAGATGTATGGATGTTGTTGATCTTCCCGTGAATAACATCGACACCCGCTTCAGAAATCGTATTAATCAATTTGTTAACGCTGGTTGTATTCCCAGGAATCGGACTAGATGAGAAGATAACGGTATCTCCCGGTTGGAGTTGCACTTGGCGGTGGGTTCCATTAGCAATCCGAGATAGGGCCGCCATGGGCTCCCCTTGACTCCCTGTACACATAATGAGGATTTCGTTTGCCGGGTAATCTTTGATCTCACTTGGTTCAATAATTGTTCCAGGAGGTACCTTGATATAGCCCAGCTCAATCCCGTTGACAATGGCTTTTTCCATCGAGCGTCCAAAGACAACAATCTTACGGCCGGTTTTAACAGCGGCATCCGCAGCCTGTTGGAGACGGAAGATATTAGAAGCAAAGGATGCAAAGATGATGCGTCCATGAATGCCTTCAATGATCTTCATAATGGATTGGCCAACGACTTTTTCAGAGTTGGTAAAGGTTGGGACTTCCGCGTTGGTTGAGTCAGAAAGCAGACAGAGGACGCCTTCCTCTCCTAGTGCAGCCATCCGGTGAAGATCGGCCGGATCACCAACGGGCGTGAAGTCAAATTTAAAGTCTCCCGTGCAGACGATTTTTCCTTGAGGTGTGTGGAGAACAATCCCCAAAGGTTCTGGAATGGAGTGAGTTGTACGGAAGAAGGTCGCTTTAATATGCTTAAAGGTCAACTCCGTATTTTGGTTTATTTCATAGAGTTTAGCACCGCGAAGGAGGCCATGCTCTTCCAATTTTCCACGAATAAGGGCTAGGGCCAAAGGTCCAGCATAGATGGGCACATTGGCTTGCTTCAAGAGGAAGGGAATTCCTCCGATATGGTCTTCGTGTCCGTGAGTAATCAAGACCCCTTTGACACGGTCGATATTTTCAACGATATAGGAATAGTCAGGAATAACGTAATCAATCCCTAACAAATCATCTTCAGGAAACTTGATCCCAGCATCTACAATGATGATTTCGTCTTGGTATTCAATCCCATAGGTATTTTTACCAATTTCCCCGAGACCTCCAATGGCGAAAACACCAACTTCTTCAGGTTTTAAGGTATATGCCATGGATTAGAACTCCGTAATTTCAAATGCGCCAGACTCTTTTTCATATTCTAGGTGTTGGTCTGACAAGAGGGTGATAAATTCGATGTTGTATGATGTATTTTCTTCAACGATGCGACGAGCTTCAATGCGTCCTTCCAGCTCATTCTTAGCATCAATATCGAGATAGAGGGCATGAGTCGTTTCACGACGAGGGTTTCGTTCTTTTGTTTCTTGGTAGAAAACTTTGTAAATCATTTCGTTTTGGTTCCTTTCATTTGTTCGGACTGTAGCAGAAAAGAAACAGCTAGTAGCTAGCTGAGACACCTATTCTTGCTTTCTTTTGTCCTGATTCGATACAATTATTATTCATTATACCATAAATAGGCTCTAAGGAAAAGATGCAAGCAGGCTCTGAAAGCAGAAGGAAGCGCTTTTTTAGAGGGAATAGAGAGCAGGGGATTTCACAGTCTGAGGGGGGCTTCCTCTACCGTTTGGCGTCTATTTGTAGTATAATATGAGACAGACAACGAGGAGAAAATATGAAAGTATTAGCATTCGACACCTCCAGTAAGGCCCTATCCGTTGCCCTTTTGGAGGAAGAAAATTTATTAGCAGAGTTGACGCTTACAATCAAGAAAAACCACAGCATTACCTTGATGCCTACCATAGAATTTTTGATGGCGAGCATTGATTGGAAATCGACAGATCTGGACCGCATCGTCGTAGCAGAGGGACCTGGATCCTATACTGGCTTGCGAATTGCGGTGGCAACGGCTAAAACTCTAGCTCAAACATTAAAGATTGATTTGGTAGGGGTATCTAGTTTACTAGCCTTGGTACCAGAAGAGATAGAAGGTCTGGCCATTCCAGTAATGGATGCCCGGCGCAACCATGTCTATGCGGGCTTTTACCAAGAGGATCAGCTGGTCTATCCGGAGGCTCACCTCTCTTTTGAAGCGGTATTAGAAAGAGCAAAGGGAGCTGAAAAGGTGACCTTCCTTGGGGAAGTGAAAGCCTTTGGGGAGCAGATACAAGAAGCCTTGCCGCATGCTCAGATGCTAGAAACTCTACCGGATGCGGTACGGATCGGTCGACTAGGACTTACAAAAGAAGCTGTCTCCGTTCATGGTTTTGTGCCCAACTACCTCAAGCGGGTAGAAGCTGAGGAAAACTGGCTCAAGGACCATCAAGAGTCTGGTCAGTCTTACATCAAACGCCTATGATCCGTATCGAGAAGGAGGCGGGGCGATTTGACGTAGCCCCTCAGTTGGTAGAAATCTTAGACGATGTCTATGCACAAAGCCCATGGACCTTGGAGCAAGTCCTAGCAGATCTTGGTCAACCTCAAAACTGGTATGCCTTTGCCTATAGTGGGGAAGAATTGGTTGGCTTCTTGGCCATACAAGAAAATCTATACGAGTTAGAAGTCGTCCAAATTGCTGTTCGAAAAGAGTGGCAAGGTCGCGGGATTGCTGGTCAGCTACTAGAGACCGTCCCTTGGGAGAAAGAGGTCTTTTTAGAGGTGAGAGAAGGAAACACTCCGGCTCGGACTCTCTATCAGAAGCAAGGATTTAAAGAAATTGGTTGTCGGAAAGGGTATTATCATGCCCCTTCCGAAGACGCTATTATGATGAAAAGGGAAGCAAATGAAGGATAGATATATTTTGGCATTTGAAACATCTTGTGATGAGACCAGTGTCGCCGTCTTAAAGAACGATACAGAGCTCTTGTCCAATGTCATTGCCAGTCAAATTGAAAGCCATAAACGCTTCGGGGGTGTGGTTCCAGAAGTTGCCAGTCGGCACCATGTCGAAGTCATTACGGCCTGTATTGAGGAAGCGCTAGAAGAAGCGGGCATTACAGAAGAAGAAGTCACAGCGGTTGCGGTGACGTACGGACCCGGTCTGGTTGGAGCTCTCTTGGTTGGCCTTGCTGCGGCCAAGGCCTTTGCTTGGGCCCATGGGATTCCTTTGATTCCTGTCAATCATATGGCAGGACACTTGATGGCTGCTCAAAGCGTTGAGCCTTTAGAATTTCCGCTCTTGGCCTTGCTTGTCAGCGGAGGACACACCGAGTTGGTCTATGTCTCGGAGGCGGGTGATTATAAAATTGTTGGGGAAACGCGTGATGATGCGGTTGGTGAGGCCTACGATAAGGTCGGCCGCGTCATGGGCTTGACCTATCCAGCCGGTCGCGAAATTGACGAGTTAGCGCATAAGGGTCAGGATATCTACGATTTCCCCCGTGCCATGATCAAGGAAGATAATTTGGAGTTCTCATTCTCAGGGCTCAAATCAGCCTTTATCAATCTCCACCACAATGCCAAGCAAAAAGGCGAGAGCCTGTCCAAGGAAGACCTAGCGGCTTCCTTCCAAGCGGCGGTGATGGATATCTTGATGGCCAAGACCAAAAAATCCCTGGAAAGATACCCGGTTAAGACCCTGGTGGTGGCGGGAGGAGTCGCGGCTAACCAAGGATTACGTGAACGCCTGGCTTCTGAAATCACGGATGTTAAGGTCATCATTCCGCCTCTGCGCCTTTGTGGGGACAATGCGGGGATGATTGCCTATGCTAGTGTTAGCGAATGGAATAAGGGAAATTTTGCTAGCTTAGACCTCAATGCTAAGCCAAGCCTTGCTTTTGATCCGTTAGAAGAGAACTAGAATAGTTAAAGAACAGACATAAATGACGGGAGTACGATTCCCGTCTCTTTTTTGTTATAATAGTTAGCATCATAAAATGGAAAGGAAGAAGGAGTGGAGAAGAATTTTCAGCAGGGGGTCAGGGATGCCCTTCCGACAGCCTTAGGTTATATCAGTATTGGCTTGGCTTGTGGTGTGGTAGCTTCGCCCTATCTCTCCCCTTTAGAAATGGGCTTGATGAGTCTCTTAGTTTACGCAGGGGCTTCTCAGTTTGCCATGATTTCTTTGATTGCCGTTCATTCGTCCCTCATGAATATTGCCTTAACTGTCTTTTTCATCAATTTGCGCAATATGCTCATGAGTCTGCATACCTCCCCTGATTTTAAGGAGGCTAGCCTGGTCCATAATATTGGAATTGGTAGTTTGTTGACAGATGAAAGTTATGGGGTTTATTTAAGCGAAAAATTGAAAAATGACCGGATCACTGTTCCCTGGATGCATGGCAATAATGTGGTCGGTTATCTAGCCTGGGGCTCATCAACTATTTTGGGGACAGCGTTGGGGGCCCTCTTACCTAATCCTAGTGCCTTTGGCTTAGACTTTGCACTAGTGGCCATGTTTATTGGGATTTTTGTTGGTCAGTTTCAAGGAATGCGTTTGACGGAAAAGATGTCAACCATGCTCCTTGTTTTAGGTGCTGTAGCTTTTAGCTTTTTCCTCTTGACCTTCTTTTTGAGCCAATCCTTGGCTGTTTTAGTAGCTACTTTAACAGGTTGTTTTGTGGGGGTGATGTGTGATGCGCGTGAATAGTTGGGTTTTCTTGGTTATTTTGATTTCAGCAGTGGTCACCTGGATTCCACGTATTCTGCCCTTTGTTTTGGTCAAATACAGGGGCCTACCAGATCCAGTCCTGCGTTTTCTAAAGTACCTTCCCATTGCCATCATTTTTGCCTTGATTCTTTCCAGTCTAGTTGAGGGGAAGGTGGGCCAGCTCCCTCAGGTTCGATGGTTGGATCTGCTAGCAGCCGTCCCGACCATGCTGGTAGCCTTTCGCTACAAAAACCTAATGGGCACGGTTCTATTTGGCATTGTTTTGGTTGCTCTCTTACGATTGCTTGTTGCCTGAATCTCCTGAATTTTTAGATAGATTACTGTTTGTTGCAAATATTACAAAAATATTTCAAAAAAAGCTTGACATTGAGTAATATTGTAATATAATAGTTTTTATCAAATGAAGTGAGGGATCATGATGATGAAAAAATGGACAAGTTTAGCACTTTTAGGATTAACTTCTGCAAGCCTACTCGTAGCCTGTGGTTCAAAAAAAGAAGAGAACAAATCTTCTGCTAAAGAAGCACAAACGACGGTGAAGTCTAGTCAGAAAAAAGCAAAGGCTGCTTCTGGTAAGAAAGAGACAAAAGCTACTGAAGCGAATTCGCAAGAAGGGGCACAAGCTGCTTCTAAAGATGTAGCAAACTCAGGTCAAACTGAAGCAGGATCTGCTGCAGCAAGCACTGACAAGGCCACAGATTCGTCTCAAATGGTGCCAGAAGAGCTGGTAGGGACTTGGACAGGAACAACCGAAATTGCCAAAGATGTCCAAATGACCGTGGCTGCGGACGGTACGGTCACTACGACAGCTAACTTTTATCAAGCTGACTTGAATCCTGTTCGTACTGCAACAACAAAAGCCAAGGCCGTCCAAGCTTCTGGTAATGTCTATTACTGGGAAACAGACGAACCTGGCGCTTTTGATGCCCTTCTTCCAGGGATTGCTGGACTTGGAGGAGCGAATATGAAGGTAAAACCCGGTTTCATTTTAGAAGAGGGCCACTATACACCGATTGTATTTGTAACAGGGCTTAATGAAGACTTTGATTATAGCAAATACAATGATTTCCGTGTTTCCCTTACAAAATAAATAAAAATCCACGAATCCCTAAGGAGTCGTGGATTTTGTTTTAGATAAATTGTGTAATAAAGACAATGAGGATGACGATTGGAATCACAAAGCGAAGCAAGAAAATCCAGAGCTTGAAGAAGAAACTCTTGGTTTTCTCTTCTCCCACCTTGAGTTCTTCTTGGGCTAGGACTTGATCAAAGAGATAGCCTGTAAACAGGGAGAGGCAGAGAGCTCCAAAAGGCATGAGGAGGTTGGAAACCAAAAAGTCCATGCAATCAAAGAAGGATTTTCCAAAGAGGGTCCATTTGGAGAGCACTCCATAGGAAAGAGCAGATGGGATCCCAAAGACAAAGGTCAGAAGACCAATGATTTGGCTCCATTTAGCCCGCTTTTTGTTGTCTTGGTTGGTAACATTTCCGACATTAATCTCTAACATGACGACGGATGAGGTAATAGTCGCAAAGAGGAAGAGAAGAAGGAAAAGCAGGTAGAAGAGAGTACCAAAAGGCATCTTGTCAAAGACTTGTGGAAGGACTACAAAGAGGAGCCCCGGTCCACTAGTAGAAGGGATTTGAAAGGCTGACATAGCTGGGAAGATCGCCAAGCCCGCCATGATGGAAACGGCAATATTCATGAAGACGACGGAAATCCCGGATTGGACCAGGTCAGTGTCCTTGTCCAAATAGGAAGCATAGGTCAACATGGCCGTCACCCCTAGAGAGAGGGCGAAGAAAGATTGGCCCAAGGCATAGAGAAGACCTTCGCTGGTCATCTTGGAGAAGTCTGGCTTGAGGAAATAGGCGACTCCCTCCCAAGCGCCAGGTAAGGTCAAGGAACGACCAATCATGACTAAGAAAATGATGAAGAGAAGAGGCATCATGAATTTTGAGGCCTTTTCAATCCCTTGTTCCACCCCCTTAGAAACAATCAAGACATTGAGGAGGATGAAGATGGCCTGGGCCCCAAGAACCAACCAGGGATTTGAAATAATCTCCCCAAAGAGCTGGGTATAATCACTAACTGAGAGAAGTTGGAATAACTCTCCCAAGGCGACTCCTAGATAAATCAGGATCCAGCCACCGATGACACTGTAGAAGGAGAGGAGGATGAACAGGGCAAAGGCACCAATCCAACCGATTCCATCGTAGAGGCGACGGCCACCGAGTTTTCCAAAGGTCTTAATGGCAGAGACACCAGCTGCACGTCCTAGAGTAAATTCAGCCAGTAAGAGGGGAAAGCCGATGAGTAGAGTTGCTATCAAAAAAACGAGAAGAAAACTTCCGCCCCCGTTAGCAGCGGTCATATAGGGAAATTTCCAAACTGCTCCAAGCCCAATTGCAGAACCTGCAGAGGCTAGGATGAAGCCAATTTTGGAACCCCATTGAGATTTTTCAGACATCTTTAAAACTCCGATCTATTTTTAAATAAGAAAAGGCTACTTGAGTTATCAAATAGCCTTCTCTCAACGGCTCTTTAGGAGCCTTCTGTGTGATTGATAGACTTGATTATCCTATCATGATTTTTAAAGACTGTCAAGAAAGCGGTTTTCATGTTTTTATAGTTTTCTCAAAAAGTTAAAAAATTTTCGCAAAAACACTTGACTCTGACCTAAGGGGAGGGGGTATACTATCATTGTAAGGAGCAAATCATGTACCAAATAAAAGAAGCTGCGCAGCTTTCAGGTGTCTCTGTCAAGACCCTGCACCACTATGACAAGATAGGACTCTTGGTCCCCTTAAAGTCGGAAAACGGCTATCGAACTTACAGTCAAGAGGATTTGGAACGCCTTCAGGTCATTCTTTACTACAAATATCTAGGGTTTTCTTTAGAGAAAATAGCAGAGCTATTAAAGGAAGAAAGAATAGATTTATTGCCCCATTTGACTAGGCAGTTGAACTATCTAACTCGAGAAAGGCAACATCTGGATACCTTGATTTCCACCTTGCAAAAAACGATTCGAGAACAAAAAGGAGAAAGAAAAATGACCATTGAGGAAAAATTCACTGGATTTAGCTATCAAGATCATCAAAAATACCAGCAAGAAGCGGTGGAGAAGTATGGCCAAGAAGTCATGGATCAAGCCCTCGAACGCCAAAAAGGTCGTGAAGATGAGTCTACGGCTGCCTTTAACCAAGTCTTTCAAACTTTAGCACAAAATCTTCAAGCTGGTTTACCTGCAACAGCAATTGAAAACCAAGAGCTAGCAGCCAAGCTCTTGCAAGCCATTCGTACTTATGGATTTGACTGCTCTATTGAAGTCTTCGGACATATCGGTAAAGGATACGTCTATAACCCTGAGTTCAAGGAAAATATTGATAAATTTGGACCTGGAACAGCCCAGTACACATCAGATGTGATTGCCCACTATGTTGAAAAACAGAGCAAATAATCGGCGGAGGACTCTCCGCCGATTATTTGCTATTTTAAATCATAAAGCCAGTCGTCACCGTCTTTATAGTAGAAGAATTCACTGAGATCATCTTCCAAAAAAACACGAAGCATATCAGACATATCATTGGTTGCAAGTTTTAGATGAGATAGATTTTCAAACTCTTCCCACCAGACCTTTCCTTCGTCTGAAGACTGGAGCTCACCAGTAAAGTGTTCGGTCTTGTAAAAAAGGACGACATAACGGTAATCCTCATCATCGTACCAGTCCTTGATACCACAGAGTTGGGGTTTAGAAATGGTTAGACCCGTTTCTTCTCTCACTTCACGAATGACCGCATCGACAAAGGATTCGCCACGTTCAACATGTCCGCCAGGAAAAGTAATGCCAGGCCAGTCAGGACTAACTCGATCTTGAACCAGAACCTTGTCCCCATTTTTAATCATGCACATGTTGACAAATTCAACTGACTCTCTTCTGTTCATTTTTCACAACCTTTGATATTTAATCATAATGCAGACTTCCTGCCACCCAACCAGTGCAGAGGGCAGAAGTGATGTTAAAGCCACCTGTGTGAGCATTGATATCAAGTACTTCACCAGCAAAGTGAAGGCCAGGAACCAATTTGCTTTCCAGAGTTTTAGGATTAATTTCTTTGAGACTAACACCACCTTTAGTTACAAAAGATTTTGCTAGCGACATCTTTCCAGTCACAGGGATTTTGAGGGATTTGATAGATTGGACAAGTTGGTCAAGTTCTTTTTCTGTTAGTTGTTTGACTTTTTCTGGATATCCTTGAATAAAGAATTCTGCCAAGCGTTCAGGGAGCATGGTTTTCAAAGCATTTTTCAAGGATTTTTCACGGTTTTCTTCAAGAAATGATAGCAAATCACTTTCAGAAAGTTGTGGCAAGACATCTAGGGAGAGGATTTCACCACCCTTGACAAAGCTAGACATGCGTAGTGCAGCAGGGCCTGACAAGCCAAAGTGGGTAAAGAGGAGGTCATGGGTGATGACATGCTTGCCATAGCTTAGAGTCACATCGTCCAGTGAAATTCCCTGCAAGGCCTTATGCGGAAAATCCGTCAATAAAGGACTCTCGGCAGCTTCGAGCTCGGTGATAGTGTGCTTAAAGTGACGGGCGATATCGTGGCCAAAGCCGGTGGAACCCGTCGAAGGGTAGGACTTTCCACCAGTTGTCACAATCAAGCGGTCTGCCATCCAGGTCTCATCTTTGGATTTGATGACGAATTGTCCATCGATTTTCTTCACAGAGGTTACCTCTACTTGGCAGCGAACTTGACCGCCGAGCTCGGCAATCTTATCTGTCAGAGCTTGAATAATCGTTTGGGAACGATCTGAAGCTGGAAAGACACGACCATGGTCTTCGACCTTGAGCTTGACCCCGTTTTCTGTGAAGAAGCGGATGATATCATGGTTGTCAAATTGAGAAAAGACACTGTAGAGGAAACGTCCATTTCCTGGAATGCCTGCTAGGAGATCGTCCAGGCTTCCATTGTTGGTCACATTGCACCGACCTCCACCAGTCCCAGCTAGTTTTTTCCCTAGTTTGCGGTTTTTTTCCAAGAGGAGGGTTGCTTGCCCGTAGAAGGAACTGGAGATGGTGGCCATCATGCCAGCAGGCCCTCCTCCGATGACAATGGTATCGTAGTGGTTCATAAGGTCTCCTTTTTCTCGTCTCGTTTTATTTCCAGTTCATTGTAACATAAAAAATGGACCCTGTCCCCAGGCTCCACTTTTTATGAGTTAATTGTCTTCGTCTGGATTTTGACGGAGGTGGATGGAATAACGCTTAGGTGGGTAAATGCCGATTTCAGGACCCCAGCGTGGGAAGAGCTGATTGGTTTTCTTCCCAGCAGCGTACTTGGCTTCTGCTGCCATTTCCCAGAGCTCTTCGTAGAGATCACCGAGCAAGAAGTCGAGCTCTTGATAATAGAGGTCTGGCTTTCCGTAGTCACTAAGGCTTAGTTCCATCAAACCATAGACTTGTAGCTTATGGTCCATGAGTCTACGTCCGTCTACCTTGTTAGAGTGAACGATAATGCGTCCGAAGGGATCATTTCTTCGGATGCGTTCCAGCTCTTTGTAGGCGTTGATTCCAGAATTTCCTTGACAGGAGAAGAAGTAAATGTTTTTCAAGTCATAGTCGATATAGGAGATATTTCCATTATAGACCAGCTTGACTGGTAGATTACGAACCCGTTTTTTCTCTAGATAGTTGTTAATATGTTCGACCAACATCTTAGAGGGATAATTGTATTCAATGACATAAATCATAGTTTCTTTCCTTTGCTATTGAGTAAATAACTGAGCTTTCTTTCAGTTACGATTAGTATACAAGCTTTTGAAGTCAGATAGGGGGAAAAATCTATTTGGTTCATTTTTGAAGCTATTTGGTTCATTTTAGAGGAGCAAAGGAGAAAAAGTTGCTAAAGGAATACGAAGAAAATGGGGAAGTGGGGAGAAGAAGGGCATATTTTTTTGAAAATGCAAAGAAAATTTACCGAAACCTTTCATTTGTGCTATAATCAAGGGGAAGTGACGTCATGGAAAGAAGGGTATCATGAGTTTAGAACAGTTAGAGCGGAAATCGCTCCAAGAAATCAATCAATCCGTCAAGGTTCCCAAGGGAACTTCTTTTTGGAGGACCTTATTATTGTTTTCAGGTCCGGGGAGCCTAGTAGCAGTGGGCTACATGGATCCTGGGAACTGGATCACCAGCGTTGTTGGAGGGGCTCACTATCGTTACTTGCTCTTGTCGGTGGTTCTCTTGTCTTCCTTGATTGCCATGCAATTGCAACAGATGGCTGGGAAACTAGGGATTGTCCATCGGAAAGATTTGGCCCAGACAACAGCGACGCATTTGCCCAAGTGGCTCCGCTATATGCTTTGGATAGTGATTGAATTAGCCTTGATGGCGACAGATTTAGCAGAAGTCATTGGTTCAGGGATTGCACTCCATTTGCTGTTCGGATGGCCCTTGCTCTTTTCTATTTTGGTCACCATCCTGGATGTCTTCCTCCTTCTCGGACTCATGCACTTAGGTTTTCGTAAGATTGAGGCTATTGTCTCCACCTTGATTTTGACCATTCTAGGGATTTTTATCTACCTTGTGGTCCTATCAAAACCAGATATAGGTGGCATTTTTGCTGGCTTTCTTCCTCAGAAAGAAATTGTAGGTATTGGTCTTCCCAAGGGATCACAAGCCTTGACGCTGGCCTTGGGGATAATTGGTGCAACCGTCATGCCTCATAATCTCTATTTGCATTCCTCCATTTCACAGACACGCAAGGTCGATTATGAGGATCCTGCAGATGTTCGTCGGGCTGTGCGCTTCATGACCTGGGACTCCAATATTGAATTAACCCTGGCTTTTGTTGTCAACTCTCTCTTGCTGATTCTCGGAGCGGCCCTCTTTTTTGGACATGCAGAAGAAATTGGAGCCTTCTCTAGTATGTATGATGCCTTGCAAAACAATGCCATTGCAGGAGCTATTGCAAGTCCTTTTCTGTCCACTTTGTTTGCTGTTGCTTTGTTAGCAAGTGGTCAGAATTCAACAATTACAGGCACTCTGACGGGTCAAATTGTCATGGAAGGTTTCCTTAGATTCCGCCTTCCTCAATGGCTTGTCCGCCTGTTTACACGGATGTTGGCCCTCACTCCTGTCCTGATTGTCGCCTTTCTCTTTGGAGACCAGGAAAGTGTTCTAGATGATTTGTTGGTCTATTCTCAAGTCTTCTTGTCTCTGGCTCTACCATTTTCAATTTTTCCCTTGGTTTACTTTACCTCCAATAAAAAAATCATGGGAGAATTTGTCAATGCAAAATGGAATACCTACTTAGCTTACGGAGTAGCGACTCTTCTGACTCTTTTAAACGTCCAACTCATTGTGACGACGCTCTTTAAATAAAAAATCAGCTTTGTCGGACGGGGAAAACATGCTATAATAGTAGAGAAGTCCCCATCTAGCTAGAAAATGGGCAGAAGTGGGCAGTAACCATTAAACAAGAGGTCCTAACCCCTTGATACGAAAGGAATCTAGAAAATCTTATGATGAATATGCAGAATATGATGAAGCAAGCACAAAAGCTTCAGAAACAAATGGAACAAAGCCAGGCAGAGTTGGCGGCTTCTCAATTTGTTGGCAAATCAGCTCAGGACTTGGTCGTCGCTACTTTGACAGGTGATAAAAAGGTGGTATCCATCGAATTTAACCCAGCAGTAGTGGACCCAGAAGATACAGAAACTCTTTCTGATATGACGGTTCAAGCCATCAATGCGGCCATCGAAGAAATTGATGAGGCAACCAAGAAAAAATTGGGAGCTTTTGCTGGTAAATTACCATTCTAAGCATACAGAGAAAGAGAGTGGGACAGAAATCGGTAATTCGTTAGAATTGGATTTCGTCGTCCCACCTCCGCACAGTTGAGTAGGGCTGTAAAAGCTGATAAAATCAGCGTAGTAGAGCTCACTCAACCACTGCGTCTTGCTCGATAATCAAAAGACAATTGAGAGGCTAGGACTTTTGTCCCAGCCTCTTTTTAGTCGTTAAAAAAATTGGAGAGGTCCAATCCACCAAAAGGAGAGGTAGAAAAGGATTCTTGTTCGGTTAGGAGTTGTCGGGCCCGGTCTGATTCGAGAAAGGCTTCATAAACAAGTGCAGTCATCCGGGCATCTTCTAGACTATTATGCGATTTTCCTGCTACTCCTAAAAACTGAGCAACTGTATGGAGCTGCAAGTTTTTAATCCCATGGAGGTCAGAAGGCCGGCGTTTAGAAGCTTCCTCAAAGACATCAACAGCATATTGGTCTGTGAACTCTAGCCCGTTTTCCGCTAGGATAGGGAGGTCACTCTTGATAGCATTGTATCCAATGAGGGGACTATCTGCAACAAAATCTCGGAACTCCGCTAGGACTTGCTCGAGTGGGGGAGCTTGGAGGATTTTATCAGATGTGATCCCGGTGAGGCCATTGATAAAGCTCTTTAGTGGTTTATCCGTATAGGCATAAGAATCGTAGTGGGCAACTTCTTGGCCATCTGCAAAGCGGACAGCAGAAACTTGGATAATGTGGTGCTTTCCTTCAAATTGATTAAATTCTAAATCAAAGGAGACATAGTGGCTTAATTCTTTCAAGGGAACTCCTTCATCTAATGTTTTTTTTGGATTTTCTAATTATTGAGGGGAGGCAAAGGCATAGAAAAAACTGACCGAAGTCAGTTTTTAGCGACCAAAGACGCGTCTCCAGAAGCCTTTACTCTCTTGTTCTTGAACCTTTTCATTGGCTTGATCTAATTCCAATTTCAATGTTTCGCGGTCATTCATAGCCTGAAGGGTTAGCTGTTGTTGTTGGTCGAGCTGTTTGTCTTTTTCAGCGATCTGAACATCTTTGACACGCAACTGCTCATCCTTTTTAGCTAATTGCTCATCTTTGGATTTTAGCTGGTCGTCTTTTGCTTTTAGTTGTTCGTAGAGACGAACAATCTCAGCATTTTTTTCATCTACCAAAATTTCCATCAATTCACGCTGTTTCACATCATCGCTGACTGGTTCGTCTTCAAAGATGGTTTTTTTGTAGATCTCTTCTAGCTTGATCAAGCCACTACGGGTTACGACGGTAACTCCCTTATCATTTTTTTCTGTATCTTCAGGATCTAGGGCCTTGACACGGTTGTTGACCGCTTGGCGACTAACTCCTAGAATTTCAGCAATTTCGCTGACTGTTTTTTCGATAGCCATAATATCCTCTAAACTCTTTTTCTATGAAATACTCTCTTAGATATTATCATAAGTAGGCAAGGCTGTCAAATCAAGCAAGGGAAGGGACGACAAGGAAAAAGCATGAAATTCCTTAATCCATCTTAGGAAGGGTTAAGCTCGAGTTGGCCAGATCAATAGTGAGTTGGTAGTCCGTTTGGTCGCGAACAGTGATCTCGAAGTCGGTTGTATAAAGGACGAGACGAAGAGTGGTCCCTTTCTCCAGTTTGTAGATGGTTGGTTGGAGTTCAAAGTCGAATTCCATCCATTCTCCTGGTGTTACGGGCTCAACCTCTAAGAGGTCATGACGGTTTTGGAGGTTAAGACACCCCTTTGTAATCACTCGTTGGCCGGCTTCCTTAAATGGCAATTCAGTCAAGTTGTCCAGCATATGGTAACGACCGTTATCCAGTGTACGGACGGATAGGACAGCTGGATAGGGTTGGAGATATTTCTTGCTTCCTAGCTCCATGAGTTGGACTGAGAGCAAGCCCTTGTCAGTGCTAGATTGGAGCCGCAGGTGAAGGTGAGCTTTTCCGTTGAGGTGTAGGTCTTCTGCAATCGGAAGATCGATGGTCACTTGTTGCGCCTTATCCTGGTAGAGGTCCGTTAGGAAAGTTGGATAGGCCTTGCCATAGCGCTCATAGTCTTCTGTCGCATAGCGGTTTTGGATAACTTTCTCACCATCTCCGAGCGAGAAGGTGCGCTGGGCTGTTTGATTGCCAAAGTCTTCCAAGGAGGTCCAACTTTGTTCTCCTGTATTGTCCTGCCAGATGACGGTTGGCAATTCATAACTTGAATCATAGCCCAGTAATTTTTTAGAAAGGAGGGCGTTCATGCTCTCACGGAAGTCAATGGACTGCCAGTTGTTGAGATAGACATGGGCACCATTGTGGTAGAAGAGGTGTTTCTTGATGTTGGCTGGAAGGGCTTGGAACATTTGGTATACATGGAGGGGCTTCACGTTCCAGTCTTGGGAACCATGGGTGAAGACGACCTCTGCCTTGACTTTGTCTGCCTGAAGGAGATAGTTGCGGTCATGCCAGAATTGGTTGTAGTCCCCTGTTTTGCGATCTATTTGCTCTTTAAGCCGTTCCAAATCCGCTAGATGGGCTGCATGGTGGCGGAGATAGTCTCCAGCCCGAAGGGCGCGTGAATAGGTCAACTCAGCGAGTGAATCAAAATCCTCTCCAGGATAGCCACCAGGACTCGTCACGAGTCCGTTTTCCCGATAGTAGTTGTACCAAGAGGAGATACCGGCTTCAGCAATGATGACTTCTAGGCCATCGACACCTGTGGTAGCCAGTCCATTGGACATGGTCCCTAGGTAGGACAAGCCTGTCGTAGCAACTTTGCCGTTGGACCAATCGGCCTTGATTTGGCGTTGGCGACTGTGGTCTGTGAAGGCACGACAGCGTCCGTTGAGCCAGTCGATGACATTTTTATAGGCCTCGATTTGACGGTAATCCCCGTTGGTCATCAAGCCTTGGGAATCCTTGGTTCCAAGACCGGAGACGTAGAGATTGGCAAAGCCACGAGCGAGCAGGTAGTCATTGAGAGTATAACTGCTGTTGATATGAGTGAGGGTTTCTTCAGCCTCAGAGACTAGTTGAGCTGAACCGACAGGATCCACCAATTCTAATTGAGGTTCTTCTACTTGAATGGTATGAGGTTCTTTGACCTCGAGGTCCACATTCATATTATAGAGTGCCTTGTCACTAGCCTTGTCATTGGTTCCTTGGTGATAAGGGCTTGCAGTCATGACGGCTGGGATTTTTCCTTCATAGCGAGGGCGAATAATATTGACCTTGACCAAATCTGGAAGGCCATCTTGGTCGCTATCAATCCGACTTTCC
>NZ_JBCOAT010000005.1:0-135785 GCF_040226615.1 Streptococcus australis
CCTGCACATTGGTTCGTCTTGTTCAGTTTTCAAAGGTCTTTGTCGCTCTCGCGCGACAACTATATTAGTATATCACGTCCATGAAAACTTGTCAATATCTTTTTTCTATTTTTTTAAATTTTTTGTTGTTTTTTTGATTTTAAAAAAAGAAATGCTGTTAAATCAGCATTTCCCAAGCTCTTTTATGATTTCTTCGAGATAAACCTCTTCTTGGTTTCCACGATCCATCAATCCTCTTTTTGATATTTTTAACAGATCTAACGAATATTGTTTAATTTTCACCAATTCACTTTCAGTTAACTGTTTTTTCGAATATTGCCTTCTTAATTCTTTCGGATTTTCTTTACTAAAATCAAAAACTATATTTTGAGCTAAATACTCGTTTAATTCTTTGATATTATGATGCAATCCGACATGAAATGCAATTGGTGCAAATGTTTTATTTAATGGTTGAGTACAAACACTTCTATATTCGATGGTTCCTCTTGTTGTTAAATCTTGAAAATGGTAGCTTCTATGATTCTTTAGGTCCTCTTCTTGCGGTTTTATTTCTTGTCTAGTTCTATCTAAGCGATAGGCTACTATTTTTTCTTTTGCGAGATAATCCTCTACTCTAATAGGTTCGAAATATAAGATTTCATTCTCACGATAAACATAAAACAAGGCTGTCTTCGCTAAATATTCTAGAAAGTCCTTTTCATTTATGAACGCTTTAGGATTTACACCAACATTTTCCTGATAATAGCCATGCATGGAATCTTCCCAGAAAATATCTCTTGAGATCTTCGTATCCCAGTCTTCTCCATCGAAAATGGAATTAGCAAACAGATATGCTTTTGCTGGCTCTACCTTATTCATCGCATTAATTATTTCCAAGTAATTCGTTCTTGAAACATCTAATTGTACTTGATTGCCACAAATAAAGGTTCCATAGTCTGGATAATGATGGAATCGATGGTTAGGATCTTGTCCAGATAGTTGTAAGAATTGAATCAGCATTTTATAACGATCAATTTTTACAGGTTGATTTTCATTTATTCTCCAATAAGGATGGATGCCTTTTCCTTCTATTTGATGCTGCCTCTCTCTTAAGAATGGTTGAATGATTCCTAAATAGTGTTGAAACCGGCTTTCGACTTCTTGGATGGTTTTAGTCTTTTCAAAAGCAAATTCAATGGTATTGTAAGATAACTCAAATACAATTTGATCTTTGTTTATTTTATGTTGTAACTGGACTGGATTCCCATCTTCATCTTGTTTAATCGCAATAAAGTCTTCAACTTCTTGCAGATGCTTAAAAAGAGCTTTTGTAACCAGTACATCCGTTTTATTCCCCATTGTATTTACGATTGGAAATTCGAGTTCAACCCCAATGTACTGCTCTGGATTATCTTTTAGCGAGGCAAGGTAACGCTTTGCCAATAATTGTTGGGTAAGTGCTTGTGATTTTTCTTTTACTATCATAACTCTTCTATTATATCAAAAAAACGCCTGCTTACGAAATTGTTTTAAATTAAAGCAATTTCGTAAACAAGCGTCTACCATTTACCTCAATATGATGAGTGTTACCGCTAGGATAAATCCTAGCGGCAGACCAGAGCTAGACTAAGAAGAACCGTTTAGTCCTTCCAACATCATAACACTCAACAAAATTGATGATTTTATACTAATTCGATAATTGCCATTGGCGCAGCATCCCCACGACGTGGTTCAGTTTTAAGGATACGAGTATATCCACCATTGCGCTCAGCATAACGTGGTGCAAGTTCAGAGAACAATTTTTGAAGTGCAGTTGTTTCTGAATATTTACCAGTTTCTTCATCAAAGTTTTGTGATGCAACTTCGTTACGTACGTAAGCAGCTGCTTGACGACGTGCATGCAAGTCACCACGTTTACCTAAAGTAATCATTTTTTCAACTGATTTACGGATTTCTTTTGCACGTGCTTCAGTTGTTACGATTGCTTCATTGATGATAAGATCTGTTGTCAAATCACGAAGCATTGCTTTACGTTGTGAGCTAGTGCGTCCTAGTTTACGGTAAGCCATGTATTCCTCCTCTATTTATCGTTTTTTAGCCCAAGGCCTAAATCGGCAAGCTTAACTTTAACTTCTTCGAGACTCTTACGTCCAAGGTTGCGAACCTTCATCATTTCAGGTTCAGATTTTTCTGTCAAATCATACACAGTATTGATACCGGCACGTTTCAAACAGTTATATGAACGAACAGAAAGATCCAATTCTTCGATGGTACGTTCTAGTACTCGATCATCTGATGCTGTATCTACTTCCTTCATAACATCTGTCGTAATCGCGATTTCTGTTAAGTTCGTAAAGAGGTTAAGGTGTTCTGTCAAAATACGAGCAGATAAACCTAAAGCATCTTCTGGAATAATTGTTCCATTTGTTAAGATTTCAAGGGTTAGTTTGTCAAAACCATCGTTGCTACCAACGCGAGCTGGTTCAACTTGGTAATTAACTTTTGTCACTGGCGTATAGATTGAATCTACAGCAAGTGTACCTACTGGTGCATCATCTTTTTTATTCTGATCAGCTGGAACATAACCACGACCGCTGTTCACAGTCAAAGTTGCTTTGAAGCTTGATCCTTCACCGATTGTAAAAAGATAATGATCAGGGTTTACAATTTCAATATCACTATCTGTAAGAATATCTCCAGCAGTCACTTCTGCAGGGCCTTCTACATCAAGTTCAATAATCTTTTCGTCTTGGACGTAAGATTTTACAGCGATCCCTTTAACGTTAAGAATGATTTGCATAACGTCTTCACGGACACCTGGAACTGTATCAAATTCGTGCAATACACCTTCAATGTTAATTGAAGTAACAGCAGCACCTGGAAGTGAAGCTAATAATACGCGACGAAGAGAGTTCCCTAGTGTTGTACCATAACCACGTTCAAGTGGTTCTACTACAAATACACCGTAATCTTTATTTTCATCAATTTTTGTTATATTTGGTTTTTCAAACTCAATCATTTGCTATACTCCCTCTGAAACGAAAAGCTGTGTAATTGTTGATGATTATACACGGCGACGTTTTGGAGGACGAGCACCATTGTGTGGCACAGGAGTCACATCGCGGATTGCAGTAACTTCAAGACCAGCAGCAGCAAGAGCACGAATAGCAGACTCACGACCAGAACCAGGACCTTTAACAGTAACTTCTACTGATTTAAGACCATGTTCTTGAGCTGATTTTGCAGCAGCTTCTGAAGCCATTTGTGCAGCAAATGGTGTAGATTTACGAGAACCTTTGAAACCAAGAGCACCTGCAGATGACCATGCAATTGCGTTACCATGCACATCAGTAATCATAACAATTGTGTTATTAAATGTTGCGTGAATATGAGCAATACCTGATTCGATATTCTTTTTCACACGACGTTTACGTGTTGGTTTAGCCAAGATTTTTACCTCCTTATTTTATTTTCTTATTTTTTCTTACCAGCAATCGCAACAGCTTTACCTTTACGAGTGCGAGCATTGTTCTTAGTGTTTTGTCCACGAACAGGAAGTCCACGACGGTGACGGATACCACGGTATGAACCGATTTCCATCAAACGTTTAATGTTCAAGTTCACTTCACGACGAAGGTCACCTTCTACTTTAATTGCGTCAACTTCACGACGGATAGCATCTTCTTGATCTGGTGTAAGGTCACGAACACGAATATCTTCAGAAACGCCTGCAGCAGCAAGAATTTTCTTAGATGTTGGAAGTCCGATACCGTATACATAAGTCAATGAAATTACTACACGTTTGTCATTTGGAATGTCAACTCCAGCAATACGAGCCATGTTTTCTCCTTTCTATCTTATCCTTGACGTTGTTTGTGTTTTGGATTTGCTGGGCAAATTACCATAACACGACCATTACGACGAATTACTTTACAGTATTCGCAAATTGGTTTGACCGATGGTCTTACTTTCATTTTTATCCCTCCAAGTTTTTCGATTATTTAAAGCGGTATGTGATACGTCCACGTGTCAAATCGTACGGACTCATCTCCACTGTAACACGATCTCCCGCTAAAATACGAATATAGTTTTTACGAATTTTACCAGAAACTGTTGCTAAAATCTGATGTCCATTTTCAAGTTCAACCGTAAACATAGCATTCGGCATTGTATCAACTACCTTGCCTTCTACTTCAATCACATCGTCTTTTGCCACGCAAAAGTACCTCCATAAATTTCGATTCATTCCTCTGAGCACAGAGGTAACAATTATAAGTCAGACTAATTCATTGTATCACTTGTTATCAATTATTGCAAGCAACTAAAACGTTTTTATTTCAAATTCTCTAAGACTTTTTGGATATCCTTAAAGACGTCGTTAATATCTTGGTTTCCTTCGATATCATGGACTAAACCTTTTGCACGATAATGAGCAAGAATCGGCTCACCTTGAGCGATATTCACATCCAAGCGGCGTTTAACCGTTTCTGGTTTATCGTCCTCACGTTGGTAATAGTCTTCTTCCTTGTAATCAGCTGGTGGGTTGAATACTTTATGGTAGGTTTCACCTGTTTCACGGTGAATAATGCGACCGCTCAAGCGTTCAAGAAGGCAAGATGGATCCACTTCGATGTTGATTACACCCTCAAGTTCAAGGCCAAGATCTACCAAAATTTGATCCAAAGCATGTGCTTGTTCAATCGTGCGAGGAAAACCGTCTAAAAGGAATCCTTTTTCCTTAATATCGTCTTGAGCCAAACGTTCTTTTACAATCCCGTTGGTTACATCATCCGGCACCAATTCACCTTTATCGATGAATGATTTTGCCAACACACCCATTTCGGTTTGATTGGCCATTGCAGCACGGAACATATCCCCTGTTGAGATATGTGCAACTTGAAATTGTTCCACAATTTTAGCTGCTTGCGTCCCCTTACCTGCTCCAGGCAATCCCATGATTAATAAATTCATAATCATTTGCTCCTTATTTTGTTTTTAAATAAGCCTGTTACAATTTAACAAACTTATTCAAAAACAAAATAGAAGGTTGACAATGTCAACCTAATTCTATTCTGTTGTATCCATGAAACCAATGTATTTGCGTTTCAATAAGTAACCTTCTAATTGTTTCATTCCCTCAATACCAGTCGAGATGATGATCAAGAGACTAGTTCCTCCGAGAGCAACTGTATCTGTCAGACCAAAGATATCCCGAGCAAGGATTGGAATAATGGTGATAAATCCAAGGAATAGAGAACCGACCGTAGCCAAACGTCTAAGAAGACGTGACATGTAGTCTTCTGTTCCCTTACCAGGACGCACACCTGGAATGTAAGCACCACTCTTTTGTAGATTTTCCGCAGTTTTTTCTGGGTTAATCTGTACAAATGTGTAGAAGAAAGTAAACAAAATGATTAGCAAAGCATACATTGCTACACCAGTAGGTGTATTGGTTGCTAACATAGATTGTGCTGTTCGAACCCATCCAGCATTGTAACCCATGGCACTAATGACCTGGAAAATTGCTGCCGGTGCAGCCGTGATCGAACTAGCAAAGATGACAGGAATAACTCCAGCTGGGTTTACCTTCAATGGAAGATATGAGCTAGATGGTGCTCCTTGTGCAATCTTTGTGTATTGGATTGGAATTTTATACTGAGCTTGTTCCACAAAGGTTGTGAAGTAAATAATCACTAATACCGCTAAGATTAACAGACCTACGAAAATTAGTGAATTAGTCAATTGTCCAGAACGAACGTTAACAAATGAATCTTCATAAACACCTTTGATCATCTCTGGAATTGAAGAAACAATCCCCGCAAAGATAATCATAGAAACACCGTTTCCGTATCCTTTGTCTGAAATCTGTTCTCCTAACCAGGTCACAATCATCGAACCTGTCGTTAAAATTGCACCAATTAAGATGTAGGTTTCAACGTTTGGTGTCGACACTAATTTAGCCTGTGACAAGGTGTGGAAAGTAGCTGTAATTCCAATGGATTGAACGAAAGCTAGAACCAAAGCGATATAACGTGTTGCCTGATTCAACTTTCTCCGTCCAACTTCTCCTTGTTTCCCCCACTCAACAAACTTTGGAAGCAAGTCCATTTGAAGGAGCTGAACAACGATGGAAGCCGTGATGTAAGGACTCACCCCTAGGGCAAAGACAGAGAAGTTTCTCATGGCATTCCCTGACACCAAGCTCATCATATTCAAGAAGGAAACATCTTGTAAGTTGTTAAGGATTTTCGCATTCACACCAGGAACCGTAATCGTGGTTCCGATTCGAAAAACAAGTATGATAAAAATGGTAAATAAAATTTTTGATCTTACTTGTTTTACCTTAAATGCATCTTTTAATAATTTAAAGAACATAGGTCACCCCTCTTAGATGACTTCTACTGAACCACCTTTAGCAGTGATAGCTTCTTCAGCTGATTTAGAGAATTTAGCTGCCTTAACAGACAATTTCTTAGTCAATTCCCCGTTACCAAGAATTTTAATCCCTGATTTTTCAGCTTTTACAATACCTGCTTCAACAAGTACAACTGGTGTTACTTCAGCACCATCTTCGAAGACGTTCAACTGATCAAGGTTTACAATAGCATATTCTTTAGCGTTGATGTTTGTAAATCCACGTTTTGGAAGACGACGGAACAATGGAGTTTGTCCACCTTCAAAACCAAGACGTACACCGCCACCGCTACGAGCTTTTTGACCTTTTTGACCACGGCCAGAAGTTTTACCATTACCAGATGAAGTACCACGACCAACACGGTTGCGGACTTTACGTGAACCTGCAGCAGGTTGTAATTCATGAAGTTTCATTATTTAATTTCTCCTCTTTTGTAAATTGCTAACGCATGCAATCAGGAAAAGGTGTCCCGACTACAAACTCGCCTATACTTATATTTAGTTTTAGGGGATGAGAAATTTCCCATACCCCTGAAAACCTTGTTCTATTATAAATAGATTATTTTACTTCTTCAACTGTTACCAAGTGAGATACTGCAGTGATCATTCCACGTACTGCTGGGTTATCTTCTTTAATAACAGAGCTGTTCAATTTGCCAAGTCCAAGTGCTACAACAGTTTTACGTTGTGACGGGATGCGTCCGATTGGAGACTTAGTCAAAGTAATTTTAATTTGAGCCATTTGAATCTCCTTTCTTAAGCCAAGTCAGAAACTGAAATACCACGAAGGGCAGCAACTTCTTCAGCGCGTTTCAATTGTTTCAAACCTTCAACAGTTGCACGAACAATGTTGATTGGAGTGTTTGATCCAAGTGATTTAGATGTTACATCTGCAATACCTGCCAATTCGACAACGGCACGAACTGCACCACCTGCAGCAACCCCAGCCCCTTCGACAGCTGGTTTCAACAATACACGAGCTCCACCAAATACTGATGTTACTTCGTGTGGAATTGTTGTTCCAACCATAGGAACTTCAATCAAGTTTTTCTTAGCATCTTCTACTGCTTTACGGATTGCTTCTGGTACTTCTTGAGCTTTACCTGTACCAAAACCAACACGTCCGTTACGGTCACCAACAACTACAAGAGCTGCAAAGCGAAGACGACGTCCACCTTTAACAACTTTTGTAACACGGTTGATGGCAACTACACGTTCTTCAAGTTCAACTGCATTGTCTTTAAATGCCATTTTCTAGTGTCCTCCTATTAGAATTTCAATCCGTTTTCACGAGCTGCATCAGCCAAAGCTTTAACACGTCCGTGATATAGATATCCACCGCGGTCGAACACCACTTCAGAAATACCTTTAGCAACTGCACGTTCAGCAACAAGTTTGCCGACAACAACGGCTTGTTCAGTTTTAGTTCCTTTTGAAACTTCTTTGTCAAGAGTTGAAGCGCTTGCGAGCGTTACACCCGCTACGTCATCAATTACTTGAGCGTAGATGCCTGTATTAGAACGGAATACGTTCAAACGTGGGCGATCAGCAGTTCCAGAGAGTTTTCCGCGAACGCGACGGTGGCGTTTTTGACGGATTTTATTTTTATCTGGTTTCGAAATCACAATTTTCACCTCTTAATTTTAAAATCATGTGCTAAGCACTGAGTTGGAAAATAGGTGGGTGGTTGATAGACAACCACTCAACATTATTTACCTGTTTTACCTTCTTTACGGCGAACGAATTCACCAACGTAACGGATCCCTTTACCTTTGTAAGGTTCTGGTGAACGAAGGCTACGTACGTAAGCAGCTGTTTGACCAACTACTTCTTTTGAAATTCCGCTGATAACGATAGTCGTTGGGTTTGGAAGTTCAAAAGTAATTCCTTCTGGAGCTTCAACTTCGTCTGGGTGAGATTTACCAACAGCCAAGACAAGTTTGTTTCCTTGAAGTTGTGCACGGTAACCAACCCCGCGCATTTCAAGTTCTTTCTTGAATCCTTCTGATACACCAACAACCATGTTGTTCAAAAGGGCACGAGTAGTTCCATGGATGGTTTTCATTTCTTTTGAATCGTTTGGACGGTGAAGAGTTACTTCAGTACCTTCCACACGGATTTCAATATCTTTTGAGAACTCACGAGTAAGTTCCCCTTTAGGTCCTTTTACAGTTACTACGTTGTCATTGTTAGTGAGTTCAACACCAGCAGGCAACACGATAACTTTATTACCAATACGTGACATGTTTTTATTCTCCTGTTAAATTGTCAGGCCATGACGGCCAGTTTTCACGGGGTTTAAATCTTTTTGATTTAAAAATTAATGTTTAGGTCTCAATTTCTAAGTGAATCGAGGCATCGTCTCGCAGGCATAACTTTGAGTTAGGCAAGAGACGATAACGAAGAGTCACAACGAAATTGGGAGCTAAATATTACCAAACGTAAGCGATAACTTCCCCACCAACGTTCTTTTGGCGTGCTTCTTTATCAGTAAGCAAACCTTCAGAAGTTGAAAGGATAGCAATTCCAAGTCCGTTAAGAACTTTTGGAAGATCTTCACGTTTTTTGTAAACACGCAAACCTGGTTTAGAAACACGTTTCAAGTTTGTGATAACTTTTTCACCGTTTGCTCCGTATTTCAAGAACACGCGGATGATTCCCTGTTTGTCATCTTCGATTACTTCAACGTTTTTTACAAAACCTTCGCGTTTAAGGATTTCAGCAATCCCTTTTTTGATGTTTGATGCAGGTACTTCAAGTACTTCGTGTTTTGCTTGGTTAGCGTTACGAATACGAGTTAGGAAGTCTGCGATTGGGTCAGTCATAACCATTTTATATTTCTCCTCTTACTAGTAGTTTGAAATTTTCACTTGCTAGTTAATGATTGAGCTAGGCTCAGAATATGTTTCTAGGTTTCAATTCCTAAGTGAGTCTAGGCATCTGCTTGCAGGCATAACTTGAGTTAGGCAAATGCAGATAACGACGATTCACGACGGGATTGGAAGCTAGAATTACCAAGATGCTTTAGTGACACCAGGAATTTGTCCTTTGTATGCCAATTCACGGAAGCAAACACGGCAAAGTTTAAACTTGCGGTAAACTGAGTGTGGACGTCCACAACGTTCACAGCGAGTGTATGCTTGAGTAGAGAACTTAGCTGGGCGTTTGTTCTTAGCAATCATAGATTTTTTAGCCATTAGTTTTACCTCCTATATTATTTTGCAAACGGCATACCAAGGCCAGTAAGCAATGCACGTGATTCTTCGTCTGTGTTCGCAGTAGTTACGATTACGATATCCAAACCACGAGTTTTATCAACATCATCAAAGTTGATTTCTGGGAAGATCAATTGCTCTTTCACACCAAGTGTGTAGTTTCCGCGTCCGTCAAATGATTTTGTTGGAACACCGTGGAAGTCACGAACACGTGGAAGTGAAACTGAAACCAATTTGTCCAAGAATTCGTACATACGTTCGCCACGAAGAGTTACTTTCGCACCGATCGCTACACCTTCACGAAGACGGAAGCCGGCGATTGATTTTTTAGCTTTTGTGATAAGTGGTTTTTGACCTGAGATCAATGCCAATTCTTCAGCAGCTTTCTCAAGGTTTTTAGCGTTAGAAACAGCGTCTCCAACACCCATGTTCAAAACGATCTTATCAACTTTTGGCACTGCCATAACTGATGAGTAGTTAAATTGTTCAGTCAAAGCTGGAACTACTTCATTAAGGTATTTTTCTTTTAAACGATTAGCCATTATACTTCTCCTTTCCTTCGTGATTAGTCAAGCACTTCGCCTGATTTTTTGTTATAACGAACTTTTTTGCCGTCTACGAATTTGTAGCCAACACGTCCAGCAACACCGTTCTTGTCCAAGACTTGAACGTTTGATACATGGATTGGAGCTTCTTTTTCGATGATAGCACCTTGAGGGTTTTCGTTATTTGGACGTTGGTGTTTCTTAACAAGGTTTACACCTTCAACAACAACTTTATTTACTTTTGGAAGAGCAGCAACGACTTTAGCTTCAACACCTTTGTCTTTACCAGCAATTACACGAACTTTGTCGCCAGTTTTTACAAACATTTTATTCTCCTTTTATTCTTACGCCCGTTGGGCACCCTGGCCAATGAGCCAGGGGACTGTGTTTGTGATTTTTATATTAAAGTACTTCTGGAGCAAGTGATACGATCTTCATGAAACCACCGTCACGCAATTCACGAGCGACTGGGCCAAAGATACGAGTTCCGCGAGGAGTTTTGTCTTCACGGATAATCACTGCAGCATTTTCGTCGAACTTGATGTATGAACCATCTTTACGACGAGCACCTGATTTAGTACGAACGATAACAGCTTTTACAACGTCACCTTTTTTAACCGCACCACCAGGAGTAGCTTGTTTTACAGATGCTACGATAACATCACCGATACCTGCGAATTTACGTCCTGAACCACCAAGAACTTTGATGGTCAAGATTTCGCGTGCACCACTGTTGTCAGCAACTTTCAAACGAGTTTCTGTTTGAATCATTTAAGTTTTCTCCTTTCAGGTCAGATTAGATGATGACCGCTTCTTCAACAACTTCTACAAGACGGAAGCGTTTTGTAGCTGAAAGCGGACGAGTTTCCATGATACGAACGATATCGCCTTCTTTGGCAACGTTGTTTTCATCATGTGCTTTGTATTTTTTAGAATAGTTGATACGTTTACCATAGACTGGGTGATTACGTTTAGTTTCAACTACAACTGTGATTGTTTTGTCCATTTTGTCAGACACAACGCGTCCAACAAGAACTTTACGATTATTGCGTTCCATTGAAATTCTCCTTCCCTAGTCTATTATTTAGCTTCTGATTGAACAGTTTTGATACGAGCGATTTGTTTTTTCACTTCTTTCAAACGTCCAGTTTGTTCCAATTGACCAGCAGCTGCTTGGAAACGAAGTTCAAACAATTCTTTCTTCAATTCATTTTCACGCTTCGCGAGTTCTTCTTGAGAAAGACCACGAAGTTCTTTAACAAATTCTTTTACTTCTGTAAGTTTCATGACCTCTCCTTATTTTGCTTCACGTTTTACGAATTTACATTTAACTGGCAATTTGTGGCTTGCAAGACGAAGCGCTTCGCGAGCGATCTCTTCAGATACACCAGCAACTTCAAACATTACTTTACCACGTTTAACTGGTGCTACCCAACCTTCAGGCGCCCCTTTACCAGATCCCATACGTACCCCGATAGCTTTAGCGGTGTATGATTTGTGTGGGAAGATCTTGATCCAAACCTTACCACCACGTTTCATGTAACGAGTCATGGCAATACGAGCAGCTTCGATTTGGCGGTTAGTGATCCAGTGGCTAGTTGTAGCTTGAAGACCGTATTCACCGAATGATACTTCTTTTCCACCTTTTGCTTCACCGCGCATTTTACCACGGAATTCGCGACGGTGTTTTACACGTTTAGGTACTAACATTGGTTATTTACCTCCTTTAGCGTCTTTACGAGCTGGAAGAACTTCACCACGGTAGATCCATACTTTAACACCAAGTTTACCGTAAGTTGTATCTGCTTCTTCCCAAGCGTAATCGATGTCTGCGCGAAGTGTGTGGAGTGGAACTGTACCTTCAGAGTATCCTTCAGCACGAGCGATATCTGCACCGTTCAAACGACCCGATACTTGAGTTTTGATTCCTTTAGCTCCAGCGCGCATAGTACGTTGGATCGCTTGTTTTTGAGCACGACGGAAAGCCACACGTTGCTCCAATTGACGAGCAATTCCTTCACCAACAAGGTGAGCATCCAAGTCAGGACGTTTGATCTCGATGATGTTGATGTGGACTTGTTTACCTGTCAATTTGTTAAGAGCTGCACGAAGTGCATCGACGTTCGCTCCACCTTTACCGATAACCATACCTGGTTTAGCAGTGTGAAGTGAAACGTTAACTTTGTTTACTGCGCGTTCGATTTCAATAGTAGAAACCGCTGCGTCAGCTAATTCTTTTTGAATAAATTTGCGGATTGCAAGATCTTCATGAAGGTAATCCGCGTATTCTTTTTCAGCATACCATTTGGCATCCCAATCACGGATGATGCCGACACGCATTCCAATTGGATGTACTTTTTGACCCACGATGTTACCTCCTTATTTTTCTGTCACAACCACTGTGATGTGGCTTGTGCGTTTGTTGATTGGTGAAGCTGAACCTTTCGCACGTGGACGGAAACGTTTCATTGTTGGTCCTTCGTTTGCGAATGCTTCAGATACTACCAAGTTTGCTTTTTCCAAACCAAAGTTGTTTTCAGCGTTTGCTACTGCTGAGTTCAACACTTTCAAGATGATTCCAGCTGCTTTGTTTGGAGTGAATTTCAAGATTGCTACTGCATCGGCTACGCTTTTACCACGGATGTTGTCAAGAACAAGACGTGATTTACGAGGTGAAACACGCACTGTACGAGCCATTGCTTTAGCTGAAGTAATTTCTGCCATTTATGTTCTCCTTATTTTCTACGTGTCTTCTTGTCATCTGCAGCGTGACCTTTGTAAGTACGAGTTGGTGCAAATTCACCAAGCTTGTGACCTACCATGTCTTCTTGGATGTAAACCGGTACGTGTTTACGTCCATCATAAACTGCGATAGTGTAACCAATGAAACTTGGGAAGATCGTTGAACGACGTGACCAAGTTTTGATAACTTTTTTCTTTTCGTCGTTAGCTTGAGCTTCAACTTTTTTCATCAAATGCTCATCGACGAAAGGTCCTTTTTTAAGACTGCGTCCCATTTTATTATTTTCTCCTTTAAATATAGTACCACAGCGGCTTGCGCTCACAAGGAGCGCTACCGAGCTGGCGGATCATCTAGCGCTTAAGCGACTAGTTCTAAATTATTTCTCGTTGCGACGACGAACGATAAGTTTGTCAGATTTCGCTTTCTTGTTACGAGTTTTAAGACCAAGAGCAGGTTTGCCCCATGGAGTAGATGGCGCTTTACGACCAACTGGTGCTTTACCTTCACCACCACCGTGTGGGTGATCATTCGGGTTCATTACAGAACCACGAACTGTTGGGCGGATACCTTTCCAACGGCTACGTCCAGCTTTACCAAGGTTTACAAGTCCATGTTGTTCGTTTCCGACAACACCAACCGTAGCACGGCAAGTACCAAGGATCATACGAACTTCGCCTGATTGAAGACGAACAAGAACATATTTACCTTCAGCACCCAATACTTGAGCAGAAGCTCCAGCAGCACGTACCAATTCTCCACCACGGCCTGGTTTCAATTCGATGTTGTGGATCAAAGTACCAACTGGGATGTTAGCAAGTGGAAGAGCGTTTCCGACTTTGATATCTGCTTCTGGGCCTGAAACGATGCGTTGACCAACTTCAAGACCTTTTGGAGCGATGATGTATGCTTTCACACCGTCAGTGTAGTGTACCAAAGCGATGTTTGCAGAACGGTTTGGATCGTACTCAATTGTTTTTACAACTGCTTCAACGTTATCTTTGTTACGTTTGAAGTCAATCAAACGGTAATGACGTTTGTGTCCACCACCTTGGTGACGAACTGTGATACGTCCGTTGTTGTTACGACCTGCTTTGCTCTTCAATGAAACGAGCAAAGATTTCTCTGGTGTGCTTGTTGTGATTTCAGCGAAATCCAAAGAAGTCATATTACGGCGACCGTTTGTTGTTGGTTTATAAACACGAATTCCCACGATATTTCCTCCTTAGATTATTCAGCTTCAGTAGCGAACAACTCGATTGCTTTTGAATCAGCTGTAAGCGTGATGATAGCTTTTTTAGTTTTTGAAGTAAAACCTGTGTAACGTCCAACGCGTTTTGCTTTAGGTTTTACGTTTACAGTGTTCACATTCGCAACTTTTACACCTTCAAAGGCAGCTTCAACAGCTTGTTTGATCAAAAGTTTGTGAGCGCGAGTGTCAACTTCGAATACATATTTGCCTGCTTCAAGTTGAGCCATTGACTTTTCAGTGATAACAGGTTTTTTGATAACATCATACAAATTCATTATGCAAGAACCTCCTCGATTTTAGAGATAGCTGCTTGAGTAACAAGAAGTTTGTCACTATTTGCGATGTCAAGAACACTTGCAGTTGTAGCAGTCGCAACTTTCACGTTTGGAAGGTTACGAGCTGAAAGAGCTGCGAATTCGTTTCCTTCTTCAAGAATAACAAGGACTTTAGAATCGATGCTCAAAGCTGCAAGAACTTTTGCAAATTCAGCAGTTTTTGGAGCTGTAAATTCAAGAGAATCAACGGCTACAAATTTGTTTTCAGCAACTTTTTCTGAGTAAACAGATTTAAGTGCAAGGCGACGAACTTTTTGAGGAAGTTTGTACGCATAGCTACGTGGAGTTGGTCCGAAGACAATTCCACCACCACGCCATTGTGGAGAGCGGATAGAACCTTGACGAGCACGACCAGTTCCTTTTTGACGCCATGGTTTGCGTCCGCCACCTGAAACGGCTGAGCGGTTTTTAACTGCGTGAGTTCCTTGACGAAGGCTAGCACGTTGGCTGATGATCACATCAAATACAACTGCTTGGTTTGGTTCGATACCAAAGATCGCATCGTTAAGAACAACTTCGCCCGCTTGTTTACCAGTTTGGTCGAATAATGTTACATTTGCCATTTTGACTGTATTCCCCTTTCCTTATTATTTACCAGCTTTAACTGCTGACTTGATAGTGATAAGAGATTTCTTAGCACCTGGTACGTTACCTTTAATAAGGATAACGTTCTTTTCTGGAACAACTTGTACAACTTCAAGGTTTTGAATAGTTACACGATCGCCACCCATGCGTCCTGCAAGGTTTTTACCTTTGAATACGCGGTTAGGTGCAACAGGTCCCATAGAACCTGGACGACGGTGGTAACGAGAACCGTGAGCCATAGGTCCACGTGATTGTCCGTGGCGTTTGATAACACCTTGGAAACCTTTACCTTTAGAAGTACCAGTTACATCAACAATGTCTCCAGCTTCGAAAGTATCAACTGTGATTTCAGCACCAACTTCCAAGCCTTCAACGTTTTTGAATTCACGAATGAAGCGCTTAGGAGCCGTGTTAGCTTTTGCTACATGTCCTTTAGCAGGTTTGTTGCTCAATACTTCACGTTTGTCATCGAAACCAACTTGGATAGCGTTGTAACCATCTGTTTCAACAGTTTTAACTTGAAGAACAACGTTTGGAGTTGCTTCGATAACTGTTACAGGGATCAATTCGCCAGCTTCAGTGAAGATTTGAGTCATTCCCACTTTTTTCCCTAAGATTCCTTTTGTCATGAGAAAATAGTTCCTTTTCTATAGTTTTTTATTCAAAAAGTTTTTAACGAGCGTTTTTTATGCTCAAGGTATCAAGCTTTAGATTAAAGTTTGATTTCTACGTTTACACCACTTGGAAGATCCAATTTCATCAAAGCGTCAACTGTTTTTTGAGTTGGGTTGATGATATCGATCAAACGTTTGTGTGTACGCATTTCGAATTGTTCGCGAGAATCTTTGTATTTGTGAGTCGCACGAATGATTGTGTAGAGGCTACGCTCAGTTGGAAGTGGGATTGGTCCCGCAACTTGTGCACCTGTACGAGTAGCTGATTCTACGATTTTTGCAGCCGCTGTGTCAAGTGTACGGTGTTCGTACGCTTTCAAACGGATGCGGATTTTTTTGTTTGCCATCTTTTTCTCCTTTTCGTCTATTTAAGATAATAGGCTAGCTCCGCAAGAAAACCGACGCGCGTTGCGTGGCAATGCAACCGAGCGTGTCGCAACCTCTTGCATCAAAGCTAATAGCTGTTTTTCACAGCACCATAGTAGTTTAACACAATGAAAGCCCCAATGCAAGGAATTTGAGCAGATTTTTTTCGTTTTTTTGATGAAAGTGTTTTCGAAAGAAAAAGCGTGCTAAGAAAGTTGCTGTTATATAGAAAAAGGGAGCGAGACAGAACAAATTTATTTCCAAATTTGTTCGTCGTCTCGCCCCCGCACAGTTGATTAGGTTATCTTTGGAGCTTGTTAAGCTCCAAAGATACCAATCAACCACTGCGTCTATCAGTTATTCCTATTATTCTCAGATGGCTGTGGTCTTTTTTCTTCCTATTTAGCTTTTCCTAGAAATTCCGCCCTGATTTGTTATAGCCATATTTTTCGACGAAATGCTCACGGAATTCTAAAAGATTGTCATCCATGATGGCTTGACGGACCTGCTTCATGAGGTTAATCAAGAAGTAGAGGTTGTGGTAGCTGGTCAAGCGAATGCCGAAGGTCTCATCTGCCTTGAGGAGGTGGCGAAGATAAGCACGGGTGTAATTCTTACAAGTGTAGCAATCACACTCGTGATCTAGCGGTGTAAAGTCTTCTGCAAATTGCGCATTTTTCACCACCAGACGTCCTTGACTAGTCATACAGGTGCCGTTTCGCGCAATCCGCGTCGGCAAGACACAGTCAAACATGTCCACTCCACGAATTACACCATCGATCAGACTGTCTGGAGCTCCTACTCCCATGAGATAACGTGGCTTGTTCTCTGGTAAGAGTGGAGTTGTGAAATCCAGCACGGCATTCATCTCTTCATGGCTTTCCCCGACAGCTAACCCACCGATAGAATAGCCTGGAAAGTCCATGCTGACCAAATCTTGAGCAGACTGACGGCGCAAGTCTTCAAATCCAGCCCCTTGGACAATCCCGAAAAGACCTTGATCATGAGGGCGACGATGAGCCTTCAGGCCACGTTCTGCCCAACGACTGGTCCGTTCGATTGATTTCTTCACATAATCATAGGGTTGATAGAACTGAGGACATTCATCGAAGGACATCATGATATCGCTCCCTAGATTATTTTGGATCGAGATGGCCTTTTCTGGGGAGAGGAACATCTTCGAACCATTGAGGTGGTTTTTAAAGGTTACCCCTTCTTCGGTGATATTGCGGGCATCCGCTAGTGAATAGACCTGGAAGCCTCCGCTATCTGTCAAAATGGGCTGGTCCCAGTTCATGAACTGGTGCAGTCCTCCTGCTTTTGCGACCAAGTCGTCCCCCGGACGAAGCCAGAGATGGTAGGTGTTGGCCAAAATAATTCCTGAACCCATTTCTTTGAGTTCTTCTGGCGATTGGGTCTTAACGGTTGCCTGAGTCCCTACAGGCATAAACATTGGAGTTGGAAAGGTCCCGTGGGGGGTGATAATTTCTCCCAGACGAGCTCCTGTATGCTTTTCTTTTTTGATTAATCGATATTGAATCGGTGAATCTGTCATGGTTACCTCCGTACTGGGAAAAACAGTCCCAGCCTTCTTATTCCTGTCACAGGATCTCCTGTGAGCACCTGTACGATTGTACCAAATTTTACCAGCTCTGTCACGGACTTGTGTTATAATAAAGGGTACTACTACCATGAAAGAGGACATTATGAATATCAAATTGGTTCGTGCTCAAGCTCGTCAGCTGCAATTGCAACATCCCAAAGTCTTCTCCTACTTTGCCTTGCCAACTTTCCTGACAATCCTTGCAAGTTACATGTTGACAGGGACAGACATCACTGAAACACTTGCTCACATGGAACTTAGAGAAGGGATGCTCTTTCTTCTAAGTCGGCAGATTTTCCCTGCGATTGTTGGTTTTATCCTGTCTTTTCTCTATTTAGGGGCAACTTTTCGCTTTTTGATTTCTGCCTCTAGCAAGGGAGAAAAGAACTTTGGTATCTTCACCATCTTTCAGAGCCAGTATTTTACACCTGCGTTTTTGACGCTATTCATTAAGCAAGTTATCCTGTCTTTGTGGGGGAGCCTCCTCTATGTGAGTCAACTTCTCTTAACGGTGGTCAGCTATCACGTTCTCACTATCAATGAATCCTCCTCCACTACGTCTACCCTTAGAGCGGATACTCCAGAAGTTCAAGCAATTCTTAAGTTAGCTCCAACGATGACGACCGGCCTCTTAATGGCTCTGGTTGGGCTCCTGCTCTTCCTCCCTTTTTATTACCAGTATAGTTTGGTCGAATTGATCCTATATAGTCGACTGATGACAGGAACCTATGACGGGCCCATGTCTATCCTCCGCCAAAGTAAGGAAGAGATGAACGGCTTTAAGAGCCACCGCCTCGTTCTTGATTTGAGTCTGCTCGGTTGGCAAATTCTATCTTTTTTCACTTTAGGAATGGCGAATTTTTATGTTAAACCTTATGCAACCAGTTGCCAAATCATCTTCTACCATACCCTCCTTCAAAAACGGATGCAGGAGGACAGTCGCTTCCAGCAAAAGGCGCCGGATCTACCAAAGTCTAATCCACTTGATTAACAAAGGAAACAAGAAAACCCACCTTCGATTGGAGCCATTCTCCAAAGCACTAGGTGGGTTCTTTTTTCTCTGTTAGGGAAATCCGTCTGTATTTATTTCATCTCTCGTATCAGTTTAATCACTGAATGAAAGACGAGAGGTTCTGAGATAAACCAAAGGCTATCCTTCTCCTAAGACCAAGCGAGTATGCTCGCGTTTGATACAGCGGTTCATGACGATATCTTCTCGTCCAGCTCCACGAAGGATTTCTTCTGCTTCTTGATTTTCCAGCTCTAGTTGCGCCCAGAAAATCTTCGCATCCGACTCGATAAAGTCACGCGCTACATCTGGCAAAAACTCACTGCGACGGTAAACATCGACGATATCTACTGGGAAAGGAATTTCCTGCAGGCTAGCGTACACCGTTTCTCCAAGGATTTGGCCACCGGCTGCACGAGGATTAACGGGAATAATCCGGTAGCCCCGCTCTTGCATCTCCTTGCTGACACGATGGCTAGTCGTCTCTTCACGGTCAGATAATCCAACTACAGCAATGATTTTACTGGTTTCTAGGTAATGTTTGATAATGCCATCACTAGGATTGCGAAATGAATAAGCCATATGAATCTCCTTTTGTATGCGTTTCCTTTCTTTAAATAGTATAACAATACGAAGGGCATTGCAAGTGTTAGTCATTAAAAGCGGTAGGAAACTGAAAAGTCTCCTACCGCTTTCTTTTTTGGACAAACTCAATCTTATTTGGCTTCATACCATGTTTTGCCTTCGTTTTCATCGGCTTCCAGTGGTACCGCAAGTTCAATAGCGGATTCCATGGTCTCTTTGACGAGTTCTTTGATTGCTACCAGTTCCTCACTTGGTACTTGCAGAACAATTTCATCGTGGACCTGAAGGAGCATCTTGGTCTTATATGCCCCTGCTTCTAGCGCTTGGTCCAAGTGGATCATAGCAATTTTCAAGATGTCGGCTGCCGATCCTTGGATGGGTGAGTTGATAGCCGTCCGCTCCGCAAAGCCTCGAACATTGAAGTTGCGAGAATTGATATCTGGAATCTCCCGACGACGCTTGAAGAGAGTTTCTACATAGCCTTTGTCACGCGCTTCCCGTACCACTCTTTCCATATAGTTCTTGATGCCAGGGTAGCGTTCGAAATAGGTTTCAATGTAGGCCTTGGCTTCTTTTCGACTGATCCCTAGATTATTAGACAGTCCAAAGTCGGAAATTCCATAAACCACACCGAAGTTTACTGCTTTTGCATTGCGACGGTCATTCGGCGTCACATCTTCTGGTTTTTCAATATTGAAGACCCGTATAGCAGTCGATGTATGGATATCTGCCCCATGTTTAAAGGCATCAATCAAATGCTCATCTCCCGAAATATGGGCCAAGACGCGCAATTCGATCTGTGAATAGTCCGAACTGAGCAAGACACTGTTTTCCTCTTCTGGGACAAAGGCCTTGCGAATAAGACGGCCTTGTTCCAAACGGACAGGGATGTTTTGCAGATTGGGATCCACGCTGGACAAACGGCCTGTCTGCGTCAAATCCTGCACATAGCGGGTATGGATTTTTCCATCCTCTAGGATAGCCTCTTGCAAGCCCACCACATAGGTAGACTGGATTTTTGCGATTTGGCGGTATTCAAGAATCTTAGATACAATCGGTGCAATTGGAGCTAGGCGTCCCAAGACATCGACGGCTGTTGAATAGCCGGTTTTGGTCTTCTTCGTATATTCAAGAGGAAGTTCCAATTTTTCAAAGAGGATGACGCCCAATTGTTTTGGAGAATTGATGTTAAATTCTTCTCCAGCAAGCTCGTAGATTTCTTGAGTCAAGCGCTCCAAGACTGCTTCGTTTTCCACCTGCATGTCTTTGAGGGTCTGGCGCTCTACCTTAATCCCTGCGATTTCCATCTTGGCCAAAACAGCTGCTAGTGGTTGCTCCATATCATAGAGCAAATCTAATTGGTCATGGGCTTGCAACTGCTCCACCATGGGCCCTTCGGTATCCAGTAGAACAGCGACCTTTCGTGCCAAATGCTCTAATAGGACCGCCTTTTCTGGGATAGCTTTTTTGGCTCCCTTGCCATAAACGACTTCGTCCAGCGGTAGTGCAATCTGACTATAGAGACTCGCAATGGTTGAAATTTCATTGTCCTCTACGGTCGACAAGAGATACTTGGCCAATCGACTATCAAAAGCCGGCTTTTGCAAGGTAATGCCTAAGTGGCTAAGCAAGACCTTGGCCCGCTTAAAGTCATAGACCTTGAGGGGCGTTTTTTCGAGAAATTCTTTGAAAATCGGTGTTTGTAAAAGACCAGTATCTGTACTTGCGTAGAGCTGACCTTTTGTCCCCCATGCAAAGCCGATAATGGGTTCCGTATGGTAATTGTCCCCAAAAATCTCAAAATGGAAGAAACTATCTTCCGTAAGCATATCTGAAGTGACTTGCTCGACTTCTGTATAGTCAATGGCTACAGGAGCCGCCTCTTCTCCACTGAGATCCAAGGCCTGACGGAGTTGCTTGAAGCCCATCTCCTCATAAAACTTGGCGAGATTTTCTAGATGGGGGCCCGTATAGGTGATATCATCCAGGCCAATCTCAATGGGGGCATTGGTATCGATGGTCGCGAGAGTCTTGGACAGATAGGCCTGCTCCTTGTCGTTGATAAGGTTTTCCTTCATCTTAGAGGCCTTCATCTCATCGATATGCTCGTAAATGCCATCGAGAGAGCCATACTCTAGGAGTAGTTTGATCCCTGTCTTTTCTCCGATTTTGGTGACACCCGGGATATTATCCGACTTATCTCCCATCAAGGCCTTGAGGTCAATAAACTGCTCTGGTGTCAGTCCCATCTTTTCTTTCAGATAGGCTGGAGTGAATTCCTCAAACTCTGCCACTCCTTTTTTGGAGATTTCAACCACCGTATTGTCATCCGTTAGCTGGATCAAATCCTTATCCCCAGAGACAATGGTGACTTCAAAGGGTACTGAGGTCGCTTCTGCCATCTTATCAAGCGTTCCAATAATATCATCCGCCTCATACTGGGCCAGCTCATAATGGCGGATTCCCAAATGATCCAGTTGCTCGCGAATAAAAGGAAACTGCTCACGGAATTCATCTGGTGTTTTTGCCCGGCCTCCTTTGTAGTCGGCATACATCTCCGTCCGAAAAGTCGTCTTGCCTGCATCGAAAGCAACGAGGACATGGGTTGGTTGGATGCGCTCCAATAGATGGCTCAACATGAGGTTAAAACCATAGACCGCATTGGTATGCAACCCATTGGCATTTTTGAAGCGATCGATTTGATTATAAAGTGCAAAAAAGGCACGAAAAGCGACGGAAGACCCGTCGATGAGTAGTAATTTGTTCTTTTTTTCCATAAGCTTATTATACCACGAATCATAAGGTCTCTGGTACATAAAAACTCTACCCTTTCGGGTAGAGCCTTCTTTAGGAATTTCTTATGAAAAATGAAGAGAAGTGTTTATTCGCCGTAGCAAGAACCTTGTTGTGGCAATTTCTTAAAGCGTTTTGGATAATTAACTGAGATTTTCATTTTCTGTACCTCATTTCTTATTGGATGAGTTTAGTATACAGCTCAAACCTAAACCATTCCTTATAGAAAGCTTTAAGAAAACTAAAAGCTGAGGCGCAAAGCATGCAGTTGTTTTTTGCTGCAGACCGGTAACTGAAGATGGAGCCCTTGCCATCGTAGCCCTAAGAAAAGCAAAGTAAAAGACCACCGGATTTGGTGGCCTTTTAGGGAGATTATTATGAAAAAGAAAAGTTTTAGGATTTCATAAACAAAGTTAGGAGGTCTTTGTTTATGGTTTTATTATATCGGATTTATCTTAAAGATTTCTTAAGGAATTATTTCATTTCCAAAACAAATTGTTTACGGATTCTTTTCATAGCGCCATTCCAGCAACAAAGAAGCCTAGCTTTGTTAAATAAGTTAACTTTTTTCTTCTTCAAAATAGAGGCGAATGTCATCCAAATGACGAATCGCATGATTGACATCCGGCTTGTAATCCAAAAAATTAATACTCCCGATTCTTGCATTGTCTGCCAGATCAACATCCAAGGTTCGATCTCCAATATAATAGGTCTCACTCCGATCCAGTTGATACTTATCTACTAGATAATCGACTCCTTCTGGATCTGGTTTTCTTCGAAAGCCATTGTCCGTTGTGACAACCTCTTGGAAATAGGATAAGATCCCTAGATCTTCCAGAATTGGATAAGCATTTTTCCCCTTGTGGGTATAGACGAATTGGACAATCCCTTCCTCTTTGGCCCAAGCTAGAATGTCTCTAGCTCCTGACATCAGATGCACTTGGGCATTTTTCTCACGCAGGCTAGACGCGCGATAACGATTCATTTCTTCCGCATCCAAACCATGTTCTCTAGCCACTTCTTCAAGAAGTGCCTGGACGGATTGTTGAAGGATAAAGGCATGGACCACTTCTCGATCAAAGTCCAAAGAGTAATGCGCATAAGTCTCAGCAATCCCATCTAAAATAGCTTCATAAGAATCCAAAAGAGTTCCATCCAAATCCCAAATAAAAGCTCGTGTCATACATTTTATTCCTTCCATGTCCGATGATAGAGTGTTTTTAAGAAAATCCAGCGAAATCCATTGTCCAAAAGGGTACCAGCCCAAATCCCTGGCAAGCCCCAACCGAGGCTAACCCCCATCAGATAACCTGAGCCAATCCGAATCACCCACATGCCGATAGTGGTCGCATAGAAGGGAAGACGCGCGTTGCCTAACCCTTGCCAGACCGCGGTATAGATGACGGTCCCAGCTGTCAGAGGCGTTCCAAGTAAGGAGAACAAAATGACGGATAAGGAGGCAGCAAGGGCTCCTGGATCCTTAGTGTAAAGGGCTGTCAAAGGACTTCCAAACAAGAAGATGGTAAGGGCGAGGGGAAGCATGGTGAGAAAGGAAATCCAAAAACTCCTACTGATGATTTGCTTGATCCCTTGTAAATCATTCTGTCCCAAACTTTTGGCGACCAACATGACTGTCGCTGTCGCAATCCCAAAGACCGGCATATAGTTGAACTGGGTCAAGACTTCCCCAATAGCATTCCCAGCTACCGCTCTAGTACCAAAAACGGCCACCATAGCAATGATGACAATATCCCCTGCTCGCATCATGAGGCGCTCACCAGCAGCAGGCAAAGCAAGGGAGAGCAAGTCTCGATCCAAGCCCCAACGAAAAGGAGCAAAGGGAAGTTGAACCTGACGCCAGAGCAAGAAAGCCCCTAATAAGCGAGAGAGAACCGTTCCTAAGGCAGCCCCGGCGATGCCCAGCCCAAAAACAAAGATCAAGATGCTCGATAATAGAGCATTCAAAACATTGGTCAACAAACTGACATACATGGGTAGTCGCGGGTTATGGGCCACACGGACTAGGGCTCCCAAGGTCGTCATCAGACCTAAAAGCAAAATACTTCCTCCGACAAGGGATAAATAAATTCCTCCGGCTTCTGCAACCGCTGCTTCAACCCCCAAGAGGGCAATCAATTCCTTGCCAAAGCAGAGGGATAAGACCCCCAAGATACAACTTAATAAAACCGTGACTTTAATAGATTCAGTCGCCTGACGAGCTATGGCTTTCTGATCTTTTTGTCCCATACTTTTAGATAAGAGACTCACGACCGCTGCTCCAAGAGCGATAAAAATAGCTTGGTAAATCGTAATGATATTGCCTGCAACGGATACACCCGATACAGCTACTAAACCCAACTGAGCAACCAAGTAGCTATCTACCATCCCCATGAGCATTTGGAGAAAGTTTTCTCCGATGGCTGGAAGGGCAATTCTTAAAATTTGTCGATCTACTTGTTGTTGACGTGACACACTTTCCTCCTGATGAAAAGAAACTCAGCTAGTTGCCTAACTGAGTTCTGCTTGTAGAACTATTGTGAGATTTATTCAGTCAAGTCCTAGAGACTTCTGCTTTCTAATTTTGGGACTCCCACTTACAATCCCAAATAGGCTTCAACTGCAGCCTGCATATCTGTTGCTGCAACAGTTGTCTTGTGACGAACTGGAGCAGTTTCGAGACCATCCACTGCTGGTGGCAAGGCTACACCTGAGATTTCATGTAATTGAGCCAAGGCTTCAAAGTCGCTCAAACCTGATTTCCCTGTTACAGCTTCCACCGCAACCACTGGGAATTTGTAAGGACTAGCTGTTGATGCAATTACGGTCTTGGCCGCATCGCCTGTCGCTGCTTGGTATTTTTTATAAACTGCTGAAGCAACCGCTGTATGAGGGTCCTCAATATAAGAATCTGACTCATAAACACGCTTAATTTCTGCTGCTGTTTCCGCTTCCGTCGCATACTCAGCTGCAAAGAGGTCCAAAATCTCTGCATCAAAGTCTGTCAATTCATACTGACCTTGCGTATTCAAGGCATTCATGAGTTCAGCTGTCTTTTCAGCATCATTTCCCAAAAGATGGAAAATCAAGCGCTCCAAGTTTGAAGAGACCAAGATATCCATAGATGGGCTAGTGGTTACCTTAAACTCACGCTTCTTGTCATAAACACGAGTTTTAAAGAAGTCTGTCAAGACATTGTTGTCATTTGAAGCACAAATCAATTTGCCGACTGGTAGGCCGATTTGTTTAGCGTAGAAGGCAGCCAAGATATTTCCAAAGTTTCCTGTCGGTACAGTGAAGTTAACCTTGTCACCAGCATTAATCTCGCCAGTTTTAACAAGCTGAGCGTAGGCATAAACATAGTAGACAATTTGTGGTACCAAACGGCCGATATTCATAGAGTTGGCTGATGAAAATTGCAACTTGTTGGCTGCCAATTTCTCACGAAGGGCCACATCGTTGAACATATGCTTCACGTTGGTTTGTGCATCATCAAAGTTTCCATCAATGGCGATGACATGAGTATTATCACCAGTCTGAGTGGTCATTTGCAATTCTTGCACCTTGCTGACACCGTCTTTTGGATAAAAGACGATAATTTCAGTACCTGGTACATCTGCAAAGCCTGCCATGGCAGCTTTTCCAGTGTCCCCAGATGTTGCTGTCAAGATGACAATCTTGTTTTCCAAGCCATGTTTCTTAGCAGCAGTTGTCATAAAGTATGGCAAGATAGACAAGGCCATGTCTTTGAAGGCAATAGTTGAACCATGGAAGAGTTCCAAGTTGTATTGGCCATCAAGCTTAACAAGAGGGGCAATGGCTGGTGTATCAAACTTGCCGTCATAGGCGTTGGTGATACAGTAGTCCAACTCTTCTGCTGTGAAATCATCCAAGAAGGCTGACAAGACCAGCTTAGCCACCTCTTGGTAAGAAGCATCTTTTAATGTGTCAAAATCCAAATCTACCTTTGGATAGCTCACTGGAGTAAACAAACCGCCATCTGTCGCCAAACCTTGCAAAATCGCTTGGCTGGCTGTTACGGTATTTTTCGCATCACGCGTTGATTGATAAACTAATGTCATGTCAATTTCCTCATTCTGTTCCTTAAATGTACGAGTTAGATTACTCTAACTTTCGTACAATCTATTCCATTATACCATGAATCCTTCTGAATTTTATCAGTGAGAATGAAATTGTCTGAAAAAGAGCCCACTTCTTGCAAACTGAAGAACCACGAAACCTCCATCTTTATAATGGCTATCCGAGTCTTGCTAGTCTCTTTTTATTTGCTCATAGGAATCCTTGCCGTCATTGAGCTTGTCCCAGATGACAACTTTTCCTTCTTTGAGAGATTGTTGAACATCGATGATCCGTTGGTTGGAAGAGCCTCGGAACTGCAACATGAGGTTGCGTTTGCTCTTATCATAGCGTCCATCGACCAGAATATCAATCAGCGAAAGCAGTTCTAGTTTGTCCGGTGTCTCCAACATCATTTCTTCCCAGGTATAGCCGGTCCAAGACCAGATATCCTTGTCAGGCAATTCTCTTTTCACACGCTTGACCAAAGGCAACAGGATGCCAGTATTCAGAAAAGGCTCTCCCCCAAGTAGGGTCAAGCCCTGAACATAGGGTTGGGCCAGATCGGCCATGATCTGCTCTTCCAACTCTTTGGTGTAGGGAATACCCGCCTTGAAAGACCAGGTCGCTACATTGTAACAGCCCTCACAGTGAAACATGCAGCCGGCCACATAAAGGGAGTTGCGGACCCCTTCGCCATCGACAAAGTTGAAAGCCTTGTAGTCGATGATCCGACCTTGACTCAGTTCTTCACTCTTCCACTCGCCTGGTTTTGGTGTATTCCATGTCATCCTTCTACTCCACCTCTATCCAATACCGTTCGGTACCATTTCGCACATCCTCCAATTGGCCTCCATTGGCTAAGATAACAGCTCGGCTTGCTGGATTTTCTGTGCTACAAGACACCAGAGCACGATGGATGTTCTTATCTTTGGCCACTTGTAGGCCTTGACGAAGAGCTTCCTTGGCATATCCTTTGCCCCTTTCAGAAGGACGGATGGAATAGCCAATATGGCCAGCATGATTCAGTAAGCCCTCATTTAGTCTCAGCCGTAGATTCAAAAAACCTAAAGCATGGCCTGATTCATCAAACAAAACGAACTGAATTGATGGAACGCGATTTTCCAGCAATCCTATTCCCATTTCTTTATTATGGCTAGTTTCCAACCACTTTTCGTAGTCAAAGTTCTCAGTATCCCAAAATCCTCCATTGTGGGTCGATTGGGTCTCTTCGAACTCTGCCATCATGTTTAGAATGGTTTCTTTATCTGCTAATGTTGGTCTGCGTAATTCCATCTTTACCTCCCCCCATACGAGAAAAGCGAGAGCGAACTCTCACTTTTATTTTTTCTTAGCTTTTTTTAAAAATTGCTCTCTCAGGCTGGTCACCCGGTCTTTTTTATTGATTCCACCTGTCGAATGTTTCTCGTGGAATCGTTGAACCTGGGCCTTGCCCTTATCGTCTAGTTGGTATTTTCCCATAATCTTCCTTTTCTAATCTGTCACTTGGTGTCCAGCTGATTTAATCGTGGACCCATTCATGTGTTTGACCCGCGCAGCGATTTCCTTATGACGTCCATTAACCATCGGACGGGCTTGAGGATTTCCTAGATAGCCACAGGTCCGTTTGACCACATCGACCGTCTTAGGATCACTATTGCCACAGTTTGGACAGGTGAAGCCCCGCTCGGTTGGTGTGAAATCCCCTTCAAAATCACACTTGTAGCAACGGTCAATTGGTGTATTGGTTCCGAGATAGCCGACCCGGTCATAAGCATAATCCCAAACCGCTTCAAGGGCTTTTGGATTTTGTTGGAGTACTGGGTATTCACAATAGTGGATAAAGCCACCGGAGGCCCCTGCTTCTGGATAGACTTTTTCAAAATCCAGTTTCTCAAATGGAGTTGGGTTCTTGCGAACATCGTAGTGGAAACTATTCGTGTAATATTCCTTGTCTGTGATATCCGGAACCTGACCAAATTTCTCCGTATCCAGGCGACAGAAGCGATCTGTCAAGCTTTCTGACGGCGTCGAATAAATCGAGAAGTGGTAGCCATACTGGTCGGACCATTCTTCGACCCGCTTCTTCATATCCTTGATGATGGCGATTGTAAATTGTTTGGCTTCTGGATTTGCTTCCCAATTTGGACCATAAAAGACGGTTGCAACTTCATAGAGTCCGATATAGCCAAGAGAAACAGTTGCTCTGCGATGACAGAAGAGCTGATCTACCTGATCGTACTTGCCCAAGCGTTTCCCGAAAGCCCCATATTGGTAGAGAATCGGCGCATTAGCTGGTGTCGCTTCTTTGGTGCGTTCCACCCGGTAAACCAAGGCATCTTCAGCGATGTTCATCCGTTCATTAAAAATTTCCCAGAACTTTTCTTTATTCCCTTCTGACTCCAAGGCAATCCGAGGGAGATTGACTGTCACAACCCCTAGGTTCATCCGACCAGAATTGACTTCAACGCCATTTTCGTCCTTCCACCCTTGGAGGAAAGAGCGACAACCCATGGGCACCTTGAAGGAACCCGTCAACTCGACAATCTTGTCATAAGACAAAACGTCTGGGTACATGCGCTTGGTCGCACATTCCAAGGCCAACTGCTTGATGTCGTAGTTGGGACTACCTGGTTCTAAGTTGAGGCCTCTTTTTAAACTGAAAATCAACTTAGGGAAAATAGCGGTCCTGTGTTCTGAACCAAGTCCCTTGATTCGAATTTCCAGAATGGCCTTTTGAATTTCCCGTTCGAAGCGATTGGTTCCAAGACCAAAGCCAAGCGAAGTAAAGGGCGTTTGCCCATTTGAGGTAAAGAGGGTATTGATCTCGTACTCCAAGGACTGCATGGCATCATAGATGTCCTTTTTCGTTTTCTGCCAAGCATAGTCCTCGCGTTTTTCAGGGAGAACCCACTCCTCTGCATCTTTCAAGTGCTTCTGATAATTCTTTTCTGCATAAGGAGCCAAGACCTCGTCGATCCGGTCTGCTGAGCAACCCCCATACTGGCTAGAGGCTACATTGGCAATGATTTGCGAGATCTGAGCCGTTGCAGTTTGGATGGACTTAGGACTTTCTACTTCTGCATTCCCAATCTTAAAACCATTGCGTAGCATGCCTTCAAAATCGATCAAACAACAGTTGGTCATCGGAGTGTAAGGACTATAATCCAAATCATGGTAGTGGATATCCCCTTTTTGGTGGGCATTGGCTACGTGTTTGGGCAACATTTTAAGACCAATAGACTTGCCGACAATTCCTGCTGTCAAATCGCGCTGGGTATTAAAAACGTCGCTGTCCTTATTGGCATTTTCATTAACGACAGCTTGGTCCTTGTTGAGTAGCTTGCCGATGGTAAAGTTGATATCCGTTGCCTTTGAGCGCTCAAAATCACGCTGCGTGCGATAGGTAATATAGCTCTCGGCAATCGCATATTCATTGGCTTGCAGCAACTCGTGTTCAACGACATTTTGAATCTCGTAGATTTTTACGCCACGAGGGAAGCGTTCCAAAATTTCAGCCACAATCCGGTCTGTTACGGTTTCTAATTTCGCTTCCAAGGCTGGAGTGAGACCGGCCACTTCTTCTGTCGCTTTGACCAAAGCACGGTAAATTTTATCGACATCAAACTTGACCTTCCGCCCATCTCTCTTTTCCACAAAGAGTTGGGGGAGACTTTGGATATGCTCTTCTCGTAACGTTATCATACGCTCGCCCACTTTCTTTTTTATACAAATAGAATTCACTCCATATTATATCACTCAAAAATAAAAAATCAATATCTTGTGGCACAAAATGTTATTTCATTTCAAAACCACAAGATATTGATAGTCTATTTATATTGGTACAAGGTATACTGGGAACCTTTCTGGTTCACTTTTTCATAATTTTTAGTTAAAACTTTTTGCAGAGCAGACGTTACATCTAGGTCCTTATTGACCACAATAAACTTCGGCTTGTCTTGCTTAATCTGATTAATCAGATTGGTTCGATTTTCCCTCGGACCTAGATAGGCCGTCGGAGTTAGGAGGGACGAAGATGCCAGGCGACCACTTTCCTGATAGAGATGGGCCGTCTGATCCCAAGCATAGATGGTATCCTTGGAATCACTATGACTCTTGATATAGTGGGCAATGGTGCTTCGTTCACTCGCTAGGTTGTTTTGGAGAACAAATTGATTCACAACTGGATAGCCAACTAGATAAGCCATTGCCAAAAACGGTAAGAAGGCTTGACTGGAGAAATAAAGGTCCCAGATAGAATTGTTCTTCATCTTCCGGCGCTGATAAGTGGACTCTTCTCCCGCAAACCAAAGAGCGAACAAAGGGAGACCAAAAGGCAAGAAGCTAAGGAACTGATAGGCCCCTTGCTCTGGTGTCCCAACCACAACAGTGGCAACCAGCAGAAGACCAAACCAACTCATAAACCGAATCACACGTTGACCGCTTGTCGATACTTTTCGGAAAGACATGACGAAAGCTGAAGCGAAACCAAGGGTCAACAGCAATAAACAGTAATAAACCAGGTTGGCAAATAGGTGCCCCACATCAAACTGGAGGGAGCGGAGACTATATAAGGTCTGATGAATTGCATACCCAAAGGAGCCGTTCCACACAGTGATGTAGCCTAAGGGATAGAAAAGAAGAGAGAATCCCAAGAGGGCAGCAAGGAATTGATAGAAGCCGTGGGAAAATTTCTTTTGCTTCACATGATAGGCTGTCAATCCAAGGAAGGCAAGCAGATAAAAAATCACACTCAGCCATGGCACCATCATAAATACCAAACAGGCTCCTGCGCCATAAGCGACAAAGGATTCATCTGTTTTCTCACCCTCTAGATAAGCGAGAATGAAATTCATAGAGCCAAATAGGAAGGGTAGGGCATAAAAGACAGCGTAATTGCCGCCAAATCCAAGCACTCCAGCAAGTAGGTAGAAGAGCAGCTGGACTTGTCCTGCAATTTTTTCACTTGCAACTAAGCTTCTGACCATCCGATACAGGCTCGTCCCAGCAAAAAAGTAGGCTAAAATCTGGAAGACCACCAGGAGAACTTGACCTCCTACCAAACTTCCTAAACCGCTGATCCCGTAGTAGAGCAAGCCATTGACCCCAAAGAAATGACCATAGGGAACTTGACCTTGAGACATTGCCCAACCGGCATATAAGTCCTGGGTTTGCTGATTGGTCGCCAGTAAGTTGATAAAAGGAAGGGCTACATGGACCAGCCCAAGTAGGACACTAAGAGCAATTGGTAGTGACAAGGGAACTGGTCGCTTAATGGCATAGCGCCCCAACGACTTTTCATCTTCTTGCTCTTCTAATGTCTCTTCTACATCCTCTTGGTCTTTCGATCTCGCTTCAACCTTCTCTTTGCGACGATGACCAGATTGTGATAGGCGACTTAGAGTTCCGGTCGAAGCTTCTGTTTCCACCGCTTCTCCAGCAACCTGGCTCTCTTCCTGGTTCTGCTCTGATTCCACCGGTTGACTAGCCGTCAAAACTTCTTCTTCCCGGCTAATTGATTGTTCCAATACCTTTCGTAGCTCTTGAGTATCTTGAAAATTGGACCCGACACTCAAGCCAAGTTTATGCGATTCTTTTTCTTTTTCACTCATACCGTGTTTTTTCCTTTACTAGAATTGCAAGTGCTAAAGGGCACATGCATACCCTACTAGTATATCAAAAATGGGCCCAGCTGTCAGCTTTCTCCACAAGGAGAAAGTAGAGGACATGCAAAAAGACTGACACCTTCTCGGCATCCGTCTTTTCTTTTTATAGTTGATTCAAAATAGTCTGAAAATCTTTTTTTACTTCTTCGATGGACGTGGTCATTTCCTGGCGAGTCTGGTTGTTTTTGACGGTGATTTGCCCACTTTCAACCTCGCTACCACCTAAGGCAATGATAGTTTTGGCCCCAAAGACGTCAGCTGACTTGAACTGAGCCTTCAACTTACGGCCTAGGTAATCACGTTCTGCGATGAAGCCTTGACGACGAAGGGCCTGAACCAATTCCAAGGCAGCTACTTCTGCTTCTGAACCCAACACAGCAATGTAGACATCCAATGACGTCTCAACAGGAAGCTCAACTCCTTGTTTATCGAGGATCAACAAGAGACGCTCAAGTCCCATCCCAAAACCGAAACCTGGTGTTGCTGGTCCACCAAAATATTCTACCAAGCCATCGTAACGACCTCCCGCACAAACGGTCAACTCATTCCCATCTACTTCTGTCACGAACTCGAAAATTGTGTGGTTGTAGTAGTCTAGGCCACGTACCATATTGGTATCGATGACATAGTCAATTCCGAGACCGTCTAGCATAGCCCGTACGGCATCAAAGTGTGCCTGGCTTTCTTCGTCCAAGTAGTCTAGGATAGATGGAGCATTCTCAACCGCTTGCTTGTCTTCTTTTTCTTTTGAGTCCAAGACGCGGAGCGGATTTTCTTCTAGACGACGTTGACTATCTTTTGAAAGTTGGTCCTTCATTGGAAGGAGGTAGTCGATCAAAGCTTGACGGTAAGCTGCCCGACTGGCTGTGCTACCAAGGGTATTCAAGTGGAGGACGACATTTTCAATTCCAATTTCTTTGAAGAATTGGTCAGCCATGGCAATCGTCTCGACGTCTGTGGCTGGATTGCTAGATCCAAAACACTCTACGCCAATCTGGTGGAATTGACGTAAACGGCCAGCCTGAGGGCGCTCATAGCGGAACATAGGACCGATATAATAGACCTTGCTTGGTTTTTGAACCTCTGGTGCAAAGAGTTTATTTTCAACATAGGAGCGGACCACTGGTGCTGTCCCTTCCGGACGCAAAGTGATATGACGATCACCCTTATCATAGAAGTCGTACATCTCCTTGGTCACGATATCCGTTGTATCCCCTACTGAACGACTAATCACCTCGTAATGTTCAAAAATAGGTGTGCGGATCTCTGCGTAATTGTATTTTTTAAAGGTTTCGCGAGCAAATCCTTCTACATATTGCCACTTAGCGGATTCCTGTGGCAGGATATCTTGGGTTCCTTTTGGTTTTTGTAATTTCATAGATACCACTCCTTTGCTTGCTTTGTACTATTTATTTTATCATAATTTCTAGTCCGTGACAGCGCTCAAGCGATAAAATCAGCCTACAAGCGCATCAGGAATAGAAAAAGGGAACTTCTCCAGCCCATAAAAATCGAGCCCGCATCACATGCAAGGCTCGATTTCTTTCGTTTCTTTACTTTCAACTATCTTATAAGATATTTTCATATTGTTCGCGAACTTCCTGCGGCCAGACGCTGGTTTGGACTTCTCCGATATGTTTCTTACGAAGCAAGAACATAGCCATCCGCGATTGACCAATCCCACCTCCGATAGTTAGTGGAAAGAGTCCATTCAAGAGCGCACGGTGCCATTCCAATTCTAAACGATCCTGATCTCCTGTAATAGCAACCTGGCGCTTGAGGGTGTCTTCATCAACCCGAATCCCCATAGAAGATAATTCGAATGCCGCCCCTAAGTTATCATTCCAAACAAGGATATCCCCATTTAAGCCCTTGTAGCCATTTTCGGTTTCTGTTGTCCAGTCGTCATAGTCTGGTGCCCGTCCATCGTGCGGTTTGCCATCTGATAAGACGCCACCAATCCCAATCAAAAAGACAGCTCCATATTCTTTGGTGATGGCATTTTCCCGTTCTTTCGGCGTCAAGTCAGGATAACGCTCTACCAACTCTTCTGTGTGGATAAAGGTGATTTGCTTCGGCAGGATTGATTCAATATCATAGCGAGCTTCGACAGCTAACTCTGTTAGACGAATGGCCTTGTAGATTTTTTCAACCGTTTCCTTCAAGTAGGCTAGGTTACGGCTCCCATTTGGAATGACCTTTTCCCAGTCCCATTGATCAACATAAACTGAGTGGGTCGCATCCAAAGAATCTTCATCTGGTCGAAGAGCCTTCATATGGACGAAGAGACCTTCCCCTTCCCCAAAGCCAAATCGCGCTAAGGTATGACGCTTCCATTTTGCAAGGGAATGAACCACTTCATAAGTTTCATTAGGAATTTGCAAGACCTTTACAGAGACAGGGTTTTCCACTCCGGATAGGTTGTCCTGCATTCCGTCTCCTACCTTGCTCAAGATTGGACCTTGAACTTCGACAACTTCTAGTTTGTCTTTCAAATATTGGGTAAATGTTGTTTTTACAAATGAAATTTCTTCTTGTTGGTGAATAAAACTCTTCTTCATAGAGACTCCCTTTAAATAGTATGGTTTTGATTATACGCTTTTTTAGAGAAAAAGCAATACTTACTGCTTCAAAAAGAGGGTTTTGAAAGCTATTTCAAGATCGTCTCCTTTCAACTATTTAACCTATCTATTTTATACTCATTTTTATTTTAACAATCAAAGTTATACTGTTGAAATAAGGTGCTTTTTGTGCTACAATCTATCTAAGAAGACGATCTTGTGATTGTTTGAACAAAGGGAGGATTTTATTCTTAACAACACCATAACTAACAACCGATTAACCTGTCGCAATACCGTGTCGTTTAATAACGACTCCATCTTTTGGAAACCTACTGATCGTCTTAGTTGAACTAAGAGTAGGATTGTTTATTAAACACCCATTTTATGAAAAAGGAAGAAATTTATGGATAAAAAGAAATTTTGGATTTTCCCATTTGTTTTTTGTTTACTAGCCACCCTATTCACTTTAGGTTTGAATAGATCTTCTGCTGAAACATCGACTGTTTCGGTAACAGGAAAATTTGCGGACACGATTACCAGTGTCAACGTCACCAATAACGAAGGTGGAGATCTCACTTGGGAGTTGGAGCAATGGGCTACTTTCCGAATTAATGCCACCTACGATTTAGCTGGAAAAAATGTCAAGGCAGGGGACACCACCGTCGTGACTGTGCCAGATGCCCTCATCATTTCTTCAGACAGCTTCGAGATTCGAGATGTTAACACCAACGAGGTCATCGCTCATGCAACCGTAGATGCTGCAAAAAAATCGATTTCCCTCACCTATACAGACTATGTTGAAAAACACTCTGACACAAACGGCTCCTTCTTCTTCTATGCACGAATTGATTTCAAGAAGCACCCTGAAAAAGGAGAAGTTCCGATTGAAATCACCATTAACAATGAACTAAAAATCGGTGGAAAGGTGACTTTCAAAGGCGTTGGAGACGGTAATCCCAAAGTCTTGACAAAGACAAGCTGGGTCAATTCAGAAGATCACAAAACGGTATCTTATACCATTTCTGTCAACCGAACCAAAGAAAATATCAATAGCGTGACCATCGAAGACCATATGAAATTCACCAACGCTTCTTATGTACCTGGTAGCATCAAGGTGGTGAAAGGGACCTTTGCCTTTGTTGAAGGTGAGTGGCAATTTAGCAACCGAACAGATGTCACTGACCAACACAAGGTGACGATCAGTGAAGACGGTCAATCTTTTGTAATTGACTTAGGCGACATCACTGAAAACGATCAATACCGTATTTCTTATGATGTTCAACTTAACTACCAACCTGCAGATGGCGAACTCCTAAAAAACGATGCAATCTTAAAAGGTAAAAATACAGAGGTGAAACAAGTAACCAATGCTGCAGCTGTACAAATCGCTGGTGGCTCTGGTGTCGGTTATGTATTTACCATCAATATCCACAAAGTAGACGATGCCAACCAACCCCTTCAAGGTGCCAAATTCAAGGTCGTACGCCAGGCAAATAACCAAGTCATCGGTGAGTATGTAACCGACGAAAACGGGAACATTACAGTCAATGCCTTGTTAAAAGATAAATATATCTTAACTGAAACAGAAGCACCGGCAGGATACAGTATTAAATCTGCAGATACGGAAGTCAATGCTGAAGATTTCGGAGCCGATCACTCAGTAACTAAAACGATCGTAAATCCGAAGGAAGAAACAACCACTACTACTACAACGACTACAACCACCACAACTACTACTTCAACCACTACAGGTGAAACAACAACTACGACTACAACTGAAGAACCGACTACATCTTCAACTACTACAACCAAAGAAGATAAAACCACTTCAACCACTACAGGCGAAACAACAACAACTACGACTACAAGCGAAGAACCGACTACAACTTCAACGACAACTCCTACTCCAACACCAACTCCGTCATCTTCAACAACTGAAGGTACCGGCGATGGCAAAGGTAAAGGTCGGAAGAAAGTTCTCCCAAGTACAGGTGAAGTCGCAGCTACTGGATTCATTGTCCTAGGAGCAGTTGTTCTATCAGGGGCTATCTTATTGAAACGTAAACTTTCAAACCAATAAACCTAACTAAATCGAAACCTCTAGCTAATGGCTAGAGGTTTTTTTGTCTAGCTTAATTTGACAAATGATTGTATAAAAAAGAACATTTTGTTATCACTCATAGTATCACCCCGATATCATCATTGATATCACTATAATATCATGGCTTACAGTTTTGAAAAAAGATTTTTCTAGATATGGTTATCAGGATTATAAAACACAACTTGAAATTTAATTTGTAATTTCAAACAAACTATTGCTTTTTAATCACACATATATTATAATCAATATAGTAAACAAAAATGTGCAAGACTGAACCACATTAAAAGCTGACAAAAGGGAAATATTATGAAGAAGATTACTACATTTGCCCTCATTGGGCTTTCTGCGATTGCTTTAACTGCTTGCTCTCCAAAATCTGATAGCAACTCATCTTCAAAAGGTTCTGAAGCTAAGACTGAACAGAGTTCAGCTAAAAAAGATGATAACGTATCAACTGAATTCAAAAACGCTCTTAAAAAAGCTAAATCTTACGCTGACACAATCCACCTTTCAAAACAAGGAATCTTAAAACAGCTTACTGAGTTTGAAAAATTCCCAGAAGATGCTGCTCAATATGCCGTTGATAATCTCGATGTAGATTGGAATGAAGTAGCCATCGAAAAAGCTAAATCTTACGCTGACACAATCCACCTTTCAAAAGAAGGAATGAAAAAACAGCTAATTGAGTTCGAACAATTCACTGAAGAAGAAGCAACATATGCTGTCGATAACGCAAAAATCAACTGGAAAGAACAAGCCTTGGCCAAAGCAAAATCATATCAAGAAACACTTGCTCTATCAACAGAAGGGCTCAAAGATCAATTGCTTAACTTCGAGAACTTCACTGAAGAAGAAGTTAATTATGCTCTCGAAAAACTAGACAAATAGAAAAGAAGCAGGATTTTCCTGCTTTTTCTATTTGTCTATAGATAGTTACATCTAATTTGTGTTTAATGCATTTAAAAGATTATAAGTGAATATCCTTCCTAGAAATATCTTAAATAAGTGATTATCTTGTAAACCACAAGATATAGATTTTATAAAAATAAAAAAATCAGAAACCCTTGATATAATGCTTTTTTAATTGATCACAAATACAACATGTTGTGTTTTTTCGTTTATTTGCTTTTTTTTTATGCTCAAATTAGCAACCAAAAAGAGAATTTTTCAAAAGCTTGTTGTATAATATAAATATAGCTACGAGGCGGTGGCATCAATCATCTAGAAAGTTGGTGATGCGTATGAAATACACATCGCTCTCAAGAGGAGCGTCCCATTCGAATTAAGGATGAAAGGCGTGTAAGCAGATGACTGCTTATGAGTTGATAATGGTCGTGATTGCGATCATATCATTGCTCAGACAAAAAAAGGACTAAAAAGTCCATTAAAAAAATCGCCTTTTCAAAGGCGATGCGAACAATATGAGCCACTGCAAAGTAGCTATCCAAAGAGAACTGGGCCAACAGTTCTCTTTTTTCTTTACAATTATTGTAGCACACGTGCAGAACAAAGGAAAGGAAAAAGGTGACCTATTTTCTTTTTTCTGACGAAATATTGCATTTTCGAGTGCATTTTTCTTTTTTCAGAAAAAGATCTATTTTTCGGAAAAACGATATTAGAAATTGAATGGTATTGGATTAATATCTCTAGAGAGTCTAAGGGGATGATGTGGGGTTCCATTCTTGTTTTTCTGAAGGCAATAGAGATTTGGTACTAGTTCTTTAATAATTTTTTCCCTATCCATGTAAGTACCATTGTTTCCCCAGCAAGCAATTATTAAATCAGACTGTTTTACACATTCTAAAATATAATGATCATTATCTTTTCCTATAGGATCATCAATTAAATATATTTCTTTCGGATAAGTACTTCTAAAAGCAAATAAATTAGCCATAAGTAAAGTCCCATATCCCCAATCTTTTGCAAAATTTATGCATCTAGTAACTGTAGGATCATCAATATTTTCATCTGCTATTGAAGGGTTTAATCCAATAAATAAAACTGTAGGTTTTGTAGAGTCCCAAGTTCGAGACAGTGTGTAACGATAAATTTTGTCTTTAGATATATTAGCTTTCTTTTCCACGATTGTTTCTCCTTTTTTATATTATATACTATTGATTAAAAACATAGCTAAACTAGGTGAGAAAAAGGTAGAGAAAAAGGTAGAGTTTGAATTGAAATACAGTGCAATATATCGCATTTGGCAAAAAGAAAAAACGCTTGAGATCAGCGTTTTTCTTATGTATTGATTCGTATTGAACCCCTACTTAACTTCTGTAAACACAACGTGTTTGCGAAGTTTTGGTGAGTATTTCTTCAATTGAAGACGGTCTGGAGTGTTACGTTTGTTTTTAGAAGTAAGGTACAAGCGTTCACCAGATTCTTTGTGTTCAAGTGTAATATTTACGCGCATGGTATCTCCCTTCTATTATTCAGCTGATGCAGCTTTAGCGATCTTACGTCCTTTGTAGTATCCTTTAAGTGATACACGGTGTGAACGTGAGTAATCTCCAGTTGCTTCGTCAAAGTTTACAGATGGAGCTGTTACTTTGTAGTGCGTACGACGTTTGTTTTTCTTCGCTTTTGATGTGCGACGTGCAGGTACTGCCATTTCGTTTTTCTCCTTTTAAGATATAAATTCAATTAGGTTTGATTTTCATCAACTTTAACAGTATAACAAAACTTTTTTGTAAAGTAAAGTTACTTGACAACTTTTTTCAAATAATTTCTTTCATCCTCTATTCTCCATCCTCACTCTGTTAAATTGTCTGAAAATTCAAGAATTTTCTTCTGTCGTTGGGTCGTAAATTGTGCTATAATAATAAAAAATACGATGAGAGGGAATCAGATGACAGAATTAGATACACGCCATCGCAGTAGCGTCTATGACAGCATGGTCAAGTCCCCTAACCGGGCTATGCTTCGGGCAACTGGGATGACAGATGAAAACTTTGAAAAACCAATCGTAGGGGTGATTTCTACTTGGGCTGAAAACACACCTTGTAACATGCACCTTCATGATTTTGGAAAATTGGCCAAAGAAGGTGTAAAAGATGCGGGAGCTTGGCCGGTCCAATTCGGAACTATTACGGTTGCGGATGGGATTGCTATGGGAACGCCTGGGATGCGCTTCTCCTTGACTTCTCGTGATATCATAGCAGACTCTATCGAAGCGGCTATGGGCGGTCACAACGTGGATGCCTTTGTAGCCATCGGGGGTTGTGATAAGAACATGCCTGGTTCGATGATCGCCATTGCCAATATGGATATCCCAGCGATCTTTGCCTATGGTGGGACCATTGCACCGGGTAATCTGAACGGCAAGGATATTGACTTGGTTTCTGTTTTCGAAGGGATCGGGAAATGGAACCATGGTGATATGACTGCTGAAGAAGTGAAGCAACTAGAATGTAATGCCTGCCCAGGCCCTGGTGGTTGTGGTGGTATGTATACGGCCAACACCATGGCGACAGCGATCGAGGTCCTTGGGATGAGCTTGCCAGGTTCCTCTTCTCACCCTGCTGAATCAGCTGATAAAAAAGCCGATATCGAAGAAGCAGGTCGTGCAGTTGTCAAAATGCTTGAAATGGGACTGAAGCCATCTGACATCTTGACCCGTGAAGCCTTTGAAGATGCGATTACAGTGACCATGGCGCTGGGTGGATCCACCAATGCGACTCTTCACTTGCTGGCGATCGCTCATGCGGCCAATGTGGATTTGACCCTTGAAGACTTCAATGATTTCCAAGAGCGTGTGCCTCACTTGGCAGACTTGAAACCTTCTGGTCAATACGTCTTCCAAGACCTTTACAATGTCGGTGGTGTGCCAGCCGTCATGAAATACCTTCTTAAGAATGGTTTCCTTCACGGGGATCGCATCACATGTACTGGTAAAACGGTGGCTGAAAACTTAGAAGCCTTTGCTGATTTGACACCAGGTCAAAAAGTCATCATGCCACTTGAAAATCCAAAACGTGCGGATGGACCATTGATCATCTTGAAAGGGAACTTGGCTCCAGAAGGGGCAGTTGCCAAAGTATCAGGTGTTAAAGTGCGTAACATTACTGGTCCTGCTAAGGTCTTTGACTCCGAAGAAGCTGCCATTGAAGCGGTTCTTTCGGATGAAATCGTGGATGGCGACGTTGTTGTTGTTCGTTTTGTAGGACCTAAGGGTGGTCCTGGTATGCCGGAAATGCTGTCCTTGTCGTCTATGATCGTTGGGAAAGGCCAAGGAGATAAGGTTGCCCTCTTGACAGACGGACGCTTCTCTGGTGGTACTTACGGTCTCGTTGTCGGACACATCGCACCTGAAGCCCAGGTCGGTGGCCCAATCGCCTACCTCCACACTGGTGATTTGGTTACAGTTGACCAAGATACCAAAGAAATCACCATGCACGTCTCAGACGAAGAGTTGGCGAAACGGAAGGCTGAAACAACCTTGCCACCACTCTATAGCCGTGGGGTTCTCGGTAAATATGCCCACACGGTATCCTCTGCTTCACGCGGTGCCGTGACAGACTTCTGGAATATGGAACAGTCTGGTAAACAATAAGATATGAAAAAACTCACTTTACGAATTTGTAAAGTGAGTTTTATTGATTTATCGCGGTGGAAGCCCAAGGGCGATGCGCCCATAACGGCTGATCCGGGTAATTTTCCAGGCGGGCGACCAGGTTACTTCTACTTTGACGTCTTCAATACCGTCAATTTCTTTTAGGCGGGCGACGATTTCGATAGGTAAACTTTCCGCACAGTCACAAGCGGTATCGGTAAAGGTCATGACTACCTTGCAAGTCCCTTCCTCATCCAGATCCAACTCATAAATCAAACCGAGGTTGTAGACGTCCAATTCAACATCGGTATCAAACACAAGCTCTAACTTTTCAATCAATTGTTTCTCCAGTGCTAGGGCACGGTCGTTAATCTTGATATCCTCTCTCATCTCGCTATCCTTTCCCTCCTTTAATGAAGACTATTTTCTCACAATTCTGACAATAATGCAAGTTCACCTAGAATGAGATCGAATGACAGCTACAAATCAAACCATCAGTCTTAAGACTGATTTATAATTACAGGAACTTATCTTAAGTTTTCTTTAAGTTTTCCGATTTATACTAATACCATCAAATGAAGACCTCCTAACTTTGTTTGATAGAAAATCCTAAACTTTTTCATAATAATCTCCCATAAAGGCCACCAAATCAGGTGGCTTTTTTTATGGGAGTGAGACAGAACAATTTTTTAAAATTGTTCGTTGTCTCACCCCCGCACAGTTGATTAGGTAATCTTTGGAGCTATAAGAGCGAACAAAGATACCAATCAACCACTGCGTTATGTAATTATTACTAAATCTATTTCATCTAACCAAGCCTGATAGGGACGTGGACGAGCTTAGGTACATTGACGCAGTTCGAACGCTAGTGAGAACTACGATCTTAAAAAATTAATGAGGTGAACTCGGAGAGTCCAACCAAATTTAGAGAAATGGACGCAGTTTGAGCGGAGATAATTAGACTCCTATAAAAAGGATGTGTGAAGAAAGTTTTAAAACCTTCAAAAAATTTTTTCAGCTCTATCTTTCTATTGTTTCCTATATTTGTAGGCGAAACAGCTATTTTACGGGCTTTATTCCCCGATAATTCCTTTTGCCTCCACCAAGTTCTTGTGCTATAATGATACGGATGCTGTTCATTTTCGAACAAGGAGGTACATTATGAAACAAAGCCATTCACGTTTTCTCATTCCAGGGATCCTTTTACTAGGAGTGGTCTTGCGGGCCCCATTTACGACCCTCTCCACTGTCTTATCAGATATTGCTGCTAGCTTTGGTGTCGAGGTGAGTTCTCTCGGCCTTTTGACGAGTCTCCCCCTCCTAACCTTTGCTATTTTCTCTCCTTTTGCTACTAGCTGGGCGAGACGCTTTGGGATTGAGCGACTCTTTCTCGGAGTTTTGATCCTGATGACGATTGGATCTGCTCTACGCACCATCAATCTGCCTCTCCTCTATGTGGGAACTCTTTTGATTGGTGCTGCGATTGCCTTTATCAATGTCCTTCTACCAAGCTTGATCCAAGCCAATGAGCCAAAACGTCTTGGCTTCTTAACAACCCTTTATATCACAGCAATGGGCTTGTCTACTGCGGTAGCTTCTTCTGTTGCTGTTCCTATCACTCAAGCCACCTCTTGGCAAGGCCTAGTCTGGGTGCTGACCGTTGTCTGTGCGCTTGCACTTGTGATCTGGCTCCCCAATGCTCGTCACAATCATTATTTGAAAAAAAGCTCCTCTTCTAATGAAAATAAGACTAGCTGGTATAAGAATGGTAAGGTCTGGGCTATTATGCTCTTCTGTGGTCTACAGTCTCTCTTGTACTATACGACGATGACCTGGCTTCCTACCATGGCAACCCAAGCTGGTATCGATCAAGCCAATGCAGGAATTTTAGCATCTGTATTCACCCTGATGAGTCTTCCTTTCTCTATGACTATTCCAAGTCTCACCACCAGCCTTTCTGAACGAAACCGTCGCATCATGCTGATAACGACTGTTTTAGCTGGTTTTACTGGAATTGCCATGCTGTTACTAAAGACAGACAACTTCATTTACTGGTTGATCCTGAATATCTTGATCGGAAGTTTTACGAGTATCTTATTCCCTTACCTCATGGTTACCTTCTCCATGAAGTCTAGCTCTCCTGAGAAAACTGCTCAGCTCTCTGGACTGGCTCAAACGGGAGGATACGTCTTTGCTGCACTTGGACCTATCTTATTTGGTTCAAGCCAACAAATCTTCCACTCTTGGACACCCGGGATTCTTATTCTTCTTGTTGTTGCTTTGTTTATGAGTATGGCTCTCTATCAAGTTGAAAAATCTGATACCATCCTTTAATCCGCTAGGTCCCATTGAGCAATGGGATCTATTTTTTTTAATAAAAATAGCATAAAAATCTAGTTATCCGCATAAAAACTGGACTTATCACACTTTATCAAGGTCAAAACCACTCAATTTACTACTAATTTACTACTTATGAATGAGCTTTGATACGACGATTTATCCTTGAAAAGTGAAGATATAAAGATACTTCCAATAAAATTTGAATATTTAATAGGTAGACACTTCAAAAAATGAGGTGTCTATTTTTTTACCCGATTTTGAAAGGAAGTGAACTTATGAAAACAAAAAATCAAGAATCAAAAGGTCGTTCCCCACTCTTTAAGACCATCAAACATTCATTCAGCCAATAAAAAAGAAAGGATAGGTAAAAATATGGAACTTAAATTTGTGATTCCCAACATGGAAAAAACATTCGGCAATTTAGAATTTGCTGGCGAGGATAAAGTCGTTCAGCGAAGAATCAACGGACGGCTAACTGTCTTATCAAGAAGCTATAATCTCTATTCTGATGTTCAAAGAGCAGATGATATTGTGGTGGTGCTTCCTGCTGAAGCTGGCGAAAAACATTTCGGCTTTGAGGAACGTGTGAAGTTAGTCAATCCACGTATTACCGCAGAGGGCTACAAAATCGGCACTCGTGGTTTTACAAATTACCTTTTACATGCTGACGACATGATAAAAGAATAAAGAAAGAGAGGAAAAATGATGAGATTAGCAAATGGCATTGTATTAGATAAAGACACGACTTTTGGAGAATTGAAATTCTCTGCTCTACGTCGTGAAGTGAGAATCCAAAATGAAGACGGGTCGGTTTCAGATGAAATCAAGGAACGTACCTATGACTTAAAATCCAAAGGACAAGGACGCATGATTCAAGTAAGTATTCCTGCCAGCGTGCCTTTGAAAGAGTTTGATTATAACGCACGGGTGGAACTTATCAATCCCATTGCGGACACCGTTGCTACTGCCACCTATCAAGGAGCAGATGTTGACTGGTATATCAAGGCAGACGATATTGTGCTGACAAAGGATTCTAGTTCATTCAAAGCTCAACCACAAGCAAAGAAAGAACCGACACAAGACAAATAGTCGCTAGGTAGAAAGGAGACTTTTTCGCATGAAACAGCGTGGTAAAAGGATTCGCCCATCTGGTAAAGATTTAGTCTTTCATTTTACGATAGCGTCACTCCTGCCTGTTTTCCTGCTGGTTGTCGGACTGTTTCATGTGAAGACAATCCAGCAGATCAACTGGCAGGATTTTAACCTATCACAAGCAGATAAGATTGACATTCCCTATTTAATTATCAGTTTCAGTGTCGCAATTCTTATCTGCTTGCTGGTAGCGTTTGTATTCAAACGGGTTCGCTATGATACGGTTAAACAACTTTACCACCGTCAAAAACTGGCAAAGATGATACTTGAAAACAAGTGGTATGAATCTGAACAGGTCAAAACAGAGGGTTTCTTTAAAGATAGTGCTGGTCGTACAAAGGAAAAGATAACCTACTTCCCTAAAATGTATTATCGACTTAAAAATGGCTTGATACAGATACGGGTGGAAATCACGCTGGGAAAATATCAAGACCAACTCTTACACTTGGAAAAGAAATTAGAGAGTGGCTTGTACTGTGAGCTGACGGATAAAGAGTTAAAGGATTCCTATGTGGAATATACTTTGCTCTATGACACCATAGCCAGTCGTATTTCTATTGATGAAGTAGAAGCTAAAGATGGTAAACTTCGCTTAATGAAAAACGTATGGTGGGAATATGATAAGCTCCCTCATATGTTGATTGCTGGTGGTACAGGTGGCGGTAAAACTTACTTTATACTGACACTGATTGAAGCCTTGCTTCATACAGATTCAAAACTGTATATTCTTGACCCGAAAAATGCTGACCTTGCGGACTTAGGTTCTGTGATGGCAAATGTCTACTATAGAAAAGAAGACTTGCTTTCTTGCATTGAAACATTCTATGAAGAAATGATGAAACGTAGTGAGGAAATGAAGCAGATGAAGAACTATAAGACTGGCAAAAATTATGCTTACTTAGGTCTCCCGGCACACTTCTTAATCTTTGATGAATACGTCGCTTTCATGGAAATGCTGGGAACAAAAGAAAACACCGCAGTTATGAATAAGCTGAAACAGATTGTCATGTTAGGTCGTCAAGCTGGCTTCTTTCTAATACTGGCTTGTCAACGTCCAGACGCAAAATATTTAGGCGACGGAATCCGTGATCAGTTTAATTTCAGAGTGGCTTTAGGTCGTATGTCTGAAATGGGCTATGGCATGATGTTTGGCAGTGACGTACAAAAGGATTTCTTCTTAAAGCGAATCAAAGGTCGTGGCTATGTTGATGTAGGAACAAGTGTCATATCAGAGTTTTATACTCCCCTTGTACCAAAAGGATATGATTTCTTGGAGGAAATTAAAAAGTTATCCAACAGCAGACAGTCCACGCAGGCGACGTGCGAAGCGGAAGTCGCAGGTGTGGACTGATCTTGCTGGCTGGTGTGGCAATAGCCACGCCAGCACTTAACCCCCCGTATCTAATTCCGAGAATCGATTTGAAACGAAAAAGAATGCTGATAAATTAACATTCTTTTTAAGTATTCTTTGATAAAAAATAGATGTTTTGTCTGTTTAGCTACCAAAAAGCTACCAATTCTTTTTTTCAAAACAACTCCATACGAACTAATGAATTTCTTTAATTCCTCTTTTGTATTTTTCATTTGGGCAAGAGATTTTTCTAGATCTTTTTTATCTTTCTTGTCCATATCTAATTCAGTATCATAATCAAGATTTTCTAAACCTAAATTGTCAAATTAAGTTAGACTTTTCAAGTAACTCAGAATCTGGATGATGGGTAGATTTCACGTAGTTCATTTAAAGAAATTTCATATTTAAAATAGTTCAATATCATGGCACAGCATGCTAATCCACATTCTGAATTTTCCATTTGATATATCATTGGAACTTTCACAATACTCCCTCCTTGTTCAAAATAAAGTCGATAATTTCTTCTTGTCTAAAATCTACTAATTTCTTTTGATACTTAATCTTTTTTAAATATTTATTATTTTTCGAGTAAATATAGTTTGACAAGGTAAAAACAACTTCTTCTGAAGATAAGTTCTGTGGAATAAACCAATCAGAAGTTTTATGTAGTAATTTATAGTACTCACGGATAATATTTTCCTGAATATTTGAATCAAAAACTTCATTATTAGCAATTGTAAATGCTGACCCTTCACCTTTTACTTCAAAGTAAAGGTTTATCAAACATTTTTCAAATTTTGAAAAAAAAGATTTTTCTTTAGAGGTTAATTTTGCAAAATCGTCGATTGTTATATGAGGATTATTATAGAAACTATTCGCAAAGAATCTCTGATATATTTTTGAATCTTTTGAATACAAAAATATCTCTCTAATAGCATTGCCATCTGTTCCATCAATTGGTAAACATACCGTAACTAGAAAAAGAATTATATTCAAAATAAAAAATTCTGATGCGTACGGCACAAATCCCAAAAGTGCTAATATTGCGACAATTAGGTTAGCTCCACCTCCCCCAAAGAAGTAGAACACCAAATTCCTATCACTATTTTTTTCATCAGTAATGTTTCTATTACTCATTTGACAATAACCGAATGCTAATAACACTGGAAATTTGAAATATATTTTTTTTCTGAAATAGAAGAAAAAGGGAGTAGCAAGCATCTCTAGTTTATAAGATAAACATCTTCCCACTAAAAAATGACCTAGTTCATGTAATGTAATTGATATTAACGAAATTAAAATCAATCGAAAATAATAGATTAATGAATCATTTGGAAAAATTATCAATAATAGGAACAATAACGGAATCAAACATAAATATATGACAGAGTTATTTAATATTTTCAACATAATACCATTCCTCTAAACTATTAGCTTCAAAAAGGCGTTTTTTCTCCCAATACATCTTCTCAAAATGTTCGGAATCATAATTTTCTTAGAGTTATGATTTCGCACTCCTGCATATATAAATATTTTATTCATTTTAATTCATCCTCTCAATTTGAATTTAGTAGATTTTTCAAGATAGTATGGTACAAAAACAGACTTTTGTCGGCTCACATTATTACATATGTTTTGTATTAAACCAAAATCAATACTATTTTTGGAGTAGTTTTGATTTTAGTTTAAAATCATTACAGCAAACTAACTTCCCTTTTTCATCAAAAATTGTTTTAAGATAATAATAATTTCATTTTTTTCTTCTTCTGTCAGTTCATATTCCTTCAATAAACTAACAATTTCTTCTAGTCCATCATCACGTCCTTTTAAAATCTCAAAAGATGTACCAAAGATATCAGCTAATTTTTCTATTGTTTCATCTTTCGGATTTCTCCCTCCGTTCTCCCACCTAGCATACTGTGCTTGAGCAACACCTAACTTTTCAGCAACTTCTAATTGAGTAAGTCCTGCATTTAGTCGGGCTTTTTTTATATTGTCTTTTAACATTTTAAAATTCCTTTCGTTTTTCTATTGACTTATAACCAAAATGGTTGTATTATACTTATATAACCAAAATGGTTATATAAAAACAAAGCATACAAAATAAGTGATACTAGTTAATTTTATGAGTATGCAAAAACACCCCAGAAAGCTCTGCAAAGCGTTCTGAGGCTTTCGTTTAAAACCAATACAATTATACCAAAATGGTAATAAAAAGTCCATAAGAAGCGAGATATGGCTAGATTGAGGAGATTATGAAATCTACACAATACACAATAAAAGACAACAACACTAACAATACTCATTCTTTTTATTCGCCTAGTTTAGGTGCATCAGTTCTAATAAATGATGATGTATTTAACAATATTCGAGACGAAGAAATTGAACTTCGAGCACTTGAACTGCTATCGATTTTTCTAGACAAGTATTTTGGGTAGTTTAAAAACTAATAAATTAGAGATTGGGAGACAAGTGCAAGGGCGCGGGCCGAAGGCAGAGCGCCCGAAGCTCGAAGTTCTCCCAATCTCTAACATAAAAACTGGCGTTTCTAACAGCCAGCAATCAGATACACTTAAGGCAACGCCCTAAGTAACGAGTCATAGGCAAAAATCAATAGTAGCAACGAATTACGCAGATTTTAAGTATAGAAAGGAGGCGTTACAGTTGAAAAATACCATTCAATCTCTACGAGAATATCAAAGTCAAGTAGATTTATCAAAACTAGAAAAATCTATTTATATCAGCATTGACAGATTAACAGTAATCTTTGATAGTGAGAACCAATCACTTAGACGAATATTTCGTGAATTACGAAAATCACTCGATAATATAATTCAAGAATTTAGTATTCAAGAAAATCTAAGAGAAGACTATTTTACTCTTTATAAAACGATAAACGAAGATAGTATAAATCTAATTTTCTTTCAACTATCGGATTATGGTGGTTATCAAGTCATACGCCTAGACTTCAACCCAAACTCACTAAAAGAATTTGAGGGGTTACAAGTGTGGAGGCAGATTATGAATTACGCTCGATTAAATCGATTAGAAATTAGACTGTCACGATTAGATCTTGCTTTTGATATCTTCAATAGGCCAGAAATAGTTTTTTTACAACATATCAAAGGAGGGGTTAGTCATAAAATATTCTACGGTAGAGGGGGAAATATAGAAAGTAAATACTGGGGTGCAAGTGGTAGCAACGTTCAAGTACGTTTGTACGATAAGAATATAGAGGTATTAAGTCACAAAAGAGATGATAAATTAAATATAGAAAGCAAGCCCTTTTGGTGGCGGTTAGAGTTCCAACTTCGGACAAAGGCTATAAACGAAGAAACCATTTCAGAGATTTCTAAACGATTGGAGAATTTTAGCTTCTTTAGTCTTTCAAGTATTCCAGATGATAGCAAAGCATTTGCCTATATTTTTCTTCATGAACCAGCACTTTTACCCGAATTATTCCCCTACCTGAAACCTAACACTATTAGAGTGAAAAAGACCAGACTTAGAAAACACCTAAAAGCATTTGATAGTAGCTCATTTTCTTTAGAACTACAAGATGCACTTAAAGAACAAACCCCACGATTAAATAATGAACTCAAACAATTAATAGGAGAATTCCTAGAACTTACTAGTAAAGGAGAAACTGACTTATGAACGATAAGCTAACTATGACAGTACAAGAAATTATGGACTTAGGTTTTTCAAAATGGACTGCTTATAATATTTTACGGCAAGCAAAACATATTATGGTTGAACGTGGATTCGATTTTTATAATAATAAAGGACTTGGAACAGTTCCAGTATCAGTTGTAGCAGAGATACTTGGATTGGAGGAACTACATGTCAAAAACTAGATATACCGGTGTTACGAAAGATGATAAGACTGGCAAATATACTTACTATTTTAAAGCTGGAGTTGACCTAGCTACTGGTAAACCTTATCAAGAACGTAGACGTGGTTTTCAAACCGCAAAAGAAGCCTTTGAAGCACGTACAAAAGCCTTGAATAAGATACAACAAAAAGGAGGAATTAAGCATACTCAATGGACTTTTAAGCAGTTTATGGAAGAAGTTTTTATGCCAAATTATTACGCTACAACAAGTCCGGATCTCGAACACAGACGTCAAGTTATATTCGATGAATTTATTCAATATTTTGGTAAGAAAAAACCTAGAGAAATTACTACTTATGATGTGATTAATTATAGAAACGGTTTATTAGAGAGATATTCAAATTCATATGCAAGAAACAAGATGACATTACTTAATCAAGTTTTGAAAACTGCAAAAAAATATGGGTTGATTTTTCATGAAATTCCCACAAGCAATATCAGTCCAATTCCAATCATAAAAAAACATATAGATTTTTGGACAAAAGACGAGTTCCAAAAAGTAATACAATCACTTGATAAAAAGAGTTATTTTGAGCACTTTGTTTATACACTTTTTTGGCTATATTATTTTACGGGAATGCGTGTAAATGAGGCGACTGCTCTTTATTGGGAAGATGTAGATTTTGAAAAGAAAACTCTAGCAATCAATCACAACTTACAGTACATAAACCGTGAAAATTGGGTTCGGCGTAACAAACTAAAAACGGAAAGCTCCAGACGAACCATTGGGCTTGATGATAACACTCTAAACGTACTTAAGGAATGGAAAGAACGACAAGCAAAAGTTGACAAGATACCATTCATTCTATCACTTGATGGAAATCCATATCGTAAGCGTAGTATTAGAGACCAGATTATAAAATACTCTAAACGTGCAGGTGTTAAATACATTCAACCCAAAGGTTTGAGACACTCTCATGCATCATTACTCATTAATGAATATAACGTAAATGCTCTATATATTCAAAGACGATTGGGTCATTCTGATGTCAAAACTACACTTAGTATTTATAGTCATTTATACCCAAACGCTGATTCCGAATTAACAGATAAACTCAATCTCATATCAAGTGATTTTATCGACTAAATCTATTTGGCTACCAAATTAGCTACCAAAAAAAGGAAATACACCTCAAAAGCCTCATTTTAAAGGGCTTTTTTTCATATTTTCCCACTATTTCTAACAGGGGGGTACAAATCGACAGGAAACAGTCAAAAAAACATTAGAAAATCCTTTGGTTACAAGGGATTTACAAAATTTCAGCGTATGTCAAATGGGCTTTAAAAGTTGACATACGCCTTTTTGATTGGAGGGATTTTTACTGAATGAACAAACTTGGTTACAGCATTTAAAAGAAAAACGCTTGGCTTATGGACTATCTCAAAACCGTTTAGCTGTTGCGACTGGTATTACAAGGCAGTATCTAAGCGATATTGAAACAGGAAAAGTCAAGCCATCAGAGGATTTACAGCAGTCCCTTTGGGAAGCTCTGGAACGCTTCAATCCCGACGCTCCCCTTGAAATGCTGTTTGATTATGTAAGAATTCGCTTTCCGACAACAGACGTACAGCAGGTGGTCGAAAACATCTTACAACTGAAACTGTCCTATTTTCTTCATGAGGACTATGGTTTCTATTCTTATTCAGAGCATTATGCTTTAGGCGACATATTCGTCCTTTGCTCCCATGAACTGGACAAAGGAGTTCTGGTGGAATTGAAAGGTCGTGGGTGCAGACAATTTGAAAGCTATCTTCTGGCACAACAAAGAAGCTGGTATGAGTTCTTTATGGACGTTTTGGTGGCTGGCGGTGTGATGAAACGCCTTGACCTTGCCATTAACGATAAGACAGGGATTTTAAATATCCCTGTACTCACTGAAAAGTGCCAACAGGAAGAATGTATCTCCGTCTTCCGCAGTTTTAAAAGCTATCGCAGTGGCGAACTGGTACGCAAAGAGGAAAAGGAATGTATGGGAAACACCCTCTATATCGGTTCATTACAAAGTGAAGTTTATTTCTGTATCTATGAAAAGGACTACGAGCAGTACAAGAAAAATGATATTCCCATTGAAGACGCAGAAGTAAAAAACCGTTTTGAGATTCGATTGAAAAATGAGCGTGCCTATTATGCAGTCCGTGATTTACTCGTCTATGACAATCCAGAGCATACCGCCTTTAAAATTATCAATCGGTATATCCGTTTTGTAGATAAAGACGATTCCAAACCTCGTTCTGATTGGAAACTGAATGAAGAATGGGCTTGGTTTATTGGGAACAATCGTGAACGATTAAAACTAACCACAAAACCAGAGCCTTACTCCTTCCAAAGGACGCTGAACTGGCTATCTCATCAAGTTGCCCCGACCTTAAAGGTTGCGATTAAACTTGATGAAATCAACCAGACGCAGGTTGTAAAAGACATTCTCGACCATGCGAAACTGACAGACCGACACAAGCAGATTTTGAAGCAACAGTCAGTAAAAGAACAGGACGTGATAACAACAAAAAAATAACTCAAATACAAATTCATTGAATATAGAGAGGAGAACATTTTTATGAATTTTGGACAAAACCTTTATAACTGGTTTCTATCAAACGCTCAATCACTGGTGCTTTTAGCAATCGTTGTGATTGGCTTGTATCTTGGCTTCAAGCGTGAGTTTAGCAAACTGATTGGCTTTTTAATTATTGCGATTATTGCGGTTGGCTTAGTCTTCAACGCTGCTGGAGTAAAAGACATTTTACTAGAGCTATTCAATCGCATTATTGGTGCTTAAATAAAACCGTTCTTTTGTGGAATATAAGTGGTTTTCTTATGTTCCGCAAAGGAATGGTACACCAAACGAAGTGCGGTAGGGATTTTTGAATCTCTACAAAGAAAGGACGTGAATATATGGACGATATGCAAGTCTATATTGCGAATTTAGGCAAATACAATGAGGGCGAATTGGTCGGTGCGTGGTTTACCTTTCCCATTGACTTTGAGGAAGTCAAAGAGAAAATCGGCTTGAATGATGAATATGAGGAATACGCCATTCATGACTACGAGTTACCCTTTACGGTTGACGAATACACTTCCATTGGCGAACTCAATCGACTATGGGAAATGGTATCGGAATTACCCGAAGAATTACAATCGGAGCTATCTGCTCTGCTCACTCATTTTTCAAGCATTGAAGAACTAAGCGAACATCAAGAGGATATTATCATTCATTCCGATTGTGATGATATGTATGACGTGGCACGCTACTACATTGAAGAAACGGGTGCTTTAGGCGAAGTACCAGCTAGTCTTCAAAACTATATTGATTATCAAGCCTATGGTCGGGATTTAGACCTTTCAGGAACGTTTATCTCAACCAATCATGGGATTTTTGAAATCGTCTATTAAATCTGTCGGTACATTACTACTGGCAGATTTTCTATTTTACGGGGTGGCTCAATCAGCTACCCCTATTTTTTATGAAAGGATTGATTACATGAAGAAAATACGAAGCTATACCAGTATCTGGTCTGTGGAAAAGGTACTGTATTCTATCAATGATTTTAGACTTCCGTTTCCCATAACCTTTACGCAAATGACATGGTTTGTCGTGTCACTCTTTGCAGTGATGATACTTGGCAACTTGCCCCCTCTTTCCATGATAGAGGGAGCATTTCTCAAATACTTTGGGATTCCTGTGGCTTTCACATGGTTTATGTCTACAAAAACTTTTGATGGTAAAAAGCCTTATGGATTTTTGAAGTCTGTCATTGCTTATGCACTGCGACCAAAGCTGACCTATGCAGGAAAAAAAGTAACGCTTGGCAGAAACCAGCCACAAGAAGCCATTACAGCAGTTAGGAGTGAATTTTATGGCATATCCAATTAAATACATTGAAAACAATCTCGTCTGGAATAAAGACGGGGAATGTTATGCTTACTATGAGCTTGTTCCTTACAATTACTCATTTCTAAGTCCAGAACAGAAAATACAAGTGCATGATTCTTTCAGACAGCTTATCGCACAAAATCGTGATGGCAAAATTCATGCTTTACAAATCAGTACAGAATCCAGCATACGTTCTGCACAAGAGCGTTCCAAAAATGAAGTCACTGGCAAGCTCAAAGCGGTTGCCTATGACAAAATCGACCAACAGACAGACGCTTTAATATCCATGATTGGCGAAAATCAAGTGAACTACCGTTTCTTTATCGGCTTTAAGTTGCTTCTCAACGATCAGGAGTTTTCTATGAAAAGTCTTACCGTTGAAGCAAAAAATGCTTTGTCTGATTTTGTCTATGATGTGAACCATAAGCTGATGGGCGATTTTGTTAGTATGAGTAATGATGAAATCCTGCGTTTTCAGAAGATGGAAAAGCTCTTAGAAAATAAAATCTCTCGTCGTTTCAAAATCCGCAGGTTAGATAAGGACGACTTCGGCTATCTGATTGAACACCTTTACGGACAGACAGGCACTGCCTATGAAGAGTATGAGTACCATCTATCAAAGAAAAAGCTGGATAATGAAACGCTGATTAAATACTATGACTTGATTAAGCCTACTCGCTGTTTGGTGGAAGAAAAACAGCGATATTTGAAAATCCAGCAGGAAGATGAAACCGTCTATGTAGCTTACTTTACCATTAACAGCATTGTCGGAGAACTGGACTTCCCGTCCTCTGAAATCTTCTACTACCAGCAACAGCAATTTACATTCCCGATTGATACGTCAATGAATGTGGAAATTGTAGCGAATCGTAAAGCCCTATCTACTGTCCGCAATAAAAAGAAAGAACTGAAAGACTTGGATAACCACGCTTGGCAAAGTGATAATGAAACCAGCTCCAATGTGGCGGAAGCTCTGGAAAGTGTGAATGAGCTGGAAACCAATTTAGACCAAAGCAAGGAATCTATGTACAAGCTGTCTTATGTGGTAAGGGTATCAGCAAATGATCTTGACGAACTCAAACGTCGTTGTAATGAAGTGAAAGATTTTTATGACGATTTAAGCGTAAAACTGGTACGACCATTTGGGGATATGCTCGGCTTACATGAAGAATTTTTACCTGCCAGCAAGCGTTATATGAATGATTATATTCAATACGTGACCTCTGATTTCCTCGCTGGTTTAGGTTTTGGTGCTACTCAAATGCTGGGGGAAAATGAGGGGATTTATGTTGGCTACAGCTTAGATACTGGACGCAATGTCTATCTGAAACCTGCTCTTGCCAGTCAAGGGGTTAAGGGTTCAGTAACCAATGCGTTAGCGTCGGCTTTTGTTGGTTCGCTGGGTGGTGGTAAATCCTTTGCGAATAACCTTATCGTCTATTATGCGGTGCTTTATGGGGCACAAGCAGTGATTGTAGACCCAAAAGCAGAACGTGGCAGATGGAAAGAAACCTTGCCAGAGATTTCCCATGAAATCAATATCGTCACTCTGACTTCTGATGAGAAAAACAAAGGCTTACTTGACCCTTATGTGATTATGAAAAATCCCAAAGATTCTGAATCACTGGCTATTGATATTCTGACATTCCTTACGGGGATTTCCTCTCGTGATGGGGAACGCTTCCCAATCCTTAGAAAAGCCATTCGTGCAGTAACCAATAGTGAAGTACGAGGGTTGATGAAAGTGATTGAGGAATTACGGGTTGAGAATACGCCACTAAGTACCAGTATAGCCGACCATATCGAAAGTTTTACAGACTATGACTTTGCACATTTATTATTCAGTAATGGTTATGTGGAGCAGTCTATCAGCTTAGAAAAACAACTGAACATTATACAGGTTGCGGACTTGGTACTTCCCGACAAGGAAACTTCCTTTGAGGAATATACCACTATGGAGCTTTTATCCGTTGCTATGCTGATTGTCATTAGTACCTTTGCTTTAGACTTTATCCATACAGACCGAAGCATTTTCAAGATTGTAGATTTAGACGAAGCATGGAGCTTTTTACAGGTAGCACAAGGAAAAACACTATCTATGAAGCTGGTTCGGGCTGGTCGTGCTATGAACGCTGGGGTATATTTCGTGACCCAAAATACAGACGACCTCTTAGATGAAAAACTGAAAAATAACCTCGGCTTAAAATTTGCATTTCGTTCCACTGACCTTAACGAGATTAAAAAGACCTTAGCCTTTTTTGGTGTAGACCCAGAGGACGAAAACAATCAGAAGCGATTGCGTGATTTGGAAAACGGGCAATGCCTTATCAGTGATTTATATGGTCGTGTCGGTGTGATACAGTTCCACCCTGTATTTGAAGAACTGCTCCATGCCTTTGATACCAGACCACCTGTGCGAAAAGAGGTGTAAATGTGAAACCATCAATAGTAAACAGAATAAAATCAAACTGGACGCTGAAACGTCTAGGTAAAGTGGCAATGACAGTGGCTTTCACACTTGTGATTGCCATTTTTCTTTTAGCCATGCTGGGAACGGTGGTTCAAGCTGCGGGCTTGGTAGATGATACGGTCAATGTGGCAAATGAATACAGCCGATACCCACTTGAAAACTATCAACTGGATTTTTATGTGGATAATAGCTGGGGCTGGCTTCCGTGGAACTGGTCGGACGGGATTGGAAAACAGGTCATGTATGGACTATATGCCATTACCAATTTTATTTGGACAATCAGTTTGTATGTTTCCAATGCGACAGGTTACTTAGTACAGGAAGCCTATTCCTTAGACTTCATTTCCGCTACAGCAGATTCCATTGGTAAGAATATGCAGACCTTAGCTGGTGTGAGTGCAAACGGATTTTCAACAGAGGGTTTCTATGTTGGATTCCTCTTACTCTTGATTTTGGTTCTTGGGGTTTATGTTGCCTATACGGGACTGATAAAGAGAGAAACCACAAAGGCAATTCATGCCATTATGAATTTTGTGCTGGTGTTTATCCTATCGGCTTCCTTTATTGCCTACGCTCCCGACTACATTAAAAAAATCAATGACTTTTCATCAGACATCAGTAATGCCAGTTTATCACTTGGCACGAAGATTGTCATGCCCCATTCCGATAGTCAAGGCAAGGACAGCGTGGACTTAATCAGAGATAGCCTGTTTTCCATACAGGTTCAGCAACCGTGGCTACTGCTTCAATACAACAGTTCAGACATTGAAAGTATCGGTATTGACCGTGTGGAAAGCCTGCTCTCCACCAGCCCAGATTCCAACAATGGCGAAGACAGAGAAAAAATTGTTGCGGAAGAAATTGAAGACAGAAGCAATACCAATCTAACCATTACAAAGACCATTAACCGTTTAGGTACAGTCTTCTTCCTATTTGTCTTCAATATTGGGATTTCCATATTTGTATTCCTATTAACAGGAATCATGATTTTCTCGCAGGTACTTTTTATCATCTATGCTATGTTTCTGCCTGTGAGCTTTATTTTAAGCATGATTCCATCATTTGATGGTATGTCAAAACGAGCCATAACAAAGCTCTTTAATACCATTTTGACACGAGCTGGAATCACATTGATTATTACGACAGCATTTAGTATTTCAACCATGCTCTATACCTTATCGGCTGGTTATCCGTTCTTTTTGATTGCTTTTCTACAGATTGTGACCTTTGCAGGAATCTACTTCAAGCTGGGCGATTTAATGAGTATGTTTTCTCTACAGAGTAACGATTCTCAAAGTGTGGGAAGTCGTGTGATGAGAAAACCTCGTATGCTTATGCACGCTCACATGCACCGTCTACAGCGGAAACTTGGACGTTCCATGACTACTCTAGGGGCTGGGTCTGCCATTGTTACAGGTAAAAAAGGACAGTCGGGTTCGGGGAGTTCTGCAAGGACACAAGCAGATCACTCCCGACCAGACGGAAAGGAAAAATCAACACTTGGAAAACGTATCGGTCAAACCATCGGTACAGTAGCTGATACCAAAGACAGAATGGTAGACACTGCTAGTGGTTTGAAAGAACAGGTTAAAGATTTGCCGACCAATGCAAGATATGCAGTATATCAAGGAAAATCCAAAGTAAAAGAGAATGTCCGTGATTTAACCAGTAGTATTTCTCAAACCAAAGCGGACAGAGCCAGTGGACGCAAGGAACAGCAGGAACAAAGGCGAAAAACCATTGCGAAGCGTCGCTCTGAAATGGAACAGGTCAAACAGAAAAAACAGCCTGCTTCTTCTGTTCATGAAAGACCGACTACAAGACAAGAACAATATCATGATGAACAGACCTCAAAACAGTCTAATATTCAGACTTCATATAAGGAATCTCAACAAGCCAAACAAGAGCGTCCAGCAGTTAAGTCCGATTTTTCAAGTCCAAAAGTGGAACGCCAAGGCAATACCGTTCAAGAAAAAACCGTTCAAAAGCCAGCAACTTCAACCACTACAGCAGATAGAACTTCACAACGTCCAATCACAAAAGAACGTCCGTCTACTGTTCAAAGAGTACCACTACAAAATACAAGAAGTAGACCACCAATCAAAACTGCCACCATTAAGAAAGTCGGTAAGAAACCATGAAGTTGAAAACTTTAGTGATTGGTGGTTCTGGATTATTCTTGATGGTCTTCTCACTGCTTCTGTTTGTTGCCATTTTATTTTCAGATGAACAGGACAGCGGAATTTCCAATATTCATTATGGAGGTGTGAATGTTTCCGCAGAAGTGCTGGCTCATAAGCCTATGGTAGAAAAATATGCCAAAGAATATGGCGTTGAAGAATATGTCAACATACTTCTTGCGATTATACAGGTGGAATCGGGCGGTACTGCGGAAGATGTTATGCAGTCCTCGGAATCCCTCGGTCTTCCACCTAATTCATTGAGTACAGAAGAATCCATTAAGCAAGGTGTGAAGTATTTCAGTGAATTATTAGCCAGTAGCGAAAGGCTCAGTGTAGATTTAGAATCGGTTATCCAGTCCTACAATTATGGTGGTGGTTTCTTAGGGTATGTGGCTAATCGTGGAAATAAATATACCTTTGAACTGGCTCAAAGTTTCTCAAAAGAGTATTCAGGTGGCGAAAAAGTGTCTTACCCCAATCCCATAGCCATACCTATCAATGGGGGCTGGCGATACAACTATGGCAATATGTTTTATGTGCAACTGGTAACGCAGTATCTTGTCACAACAGAGTTTGATGATGATACGGTACAAGCCATCATGGACGAAGCACTGAAATATGAGGGCTGGCGATACGTTTACGGTGGAGCTTCCCCGACTACTTCTTTTGATTGTAGCGGACTGACACAATGGACGTATGGAAAAGCTGGAATTAACTTACCACGAACCGCACAACAGCAATATGATGTGACCCAGCATATCCCACTATCGGAAGCACAAGCTGGCGATTTGGTTTTCTTTCATTCTACCTATAACGCTGGCTCTTATATTACTCATGTTGGGATATACCTTGGCAATAACCGTATGTTTCATGCAGGCGACCCAATCGGTTATGCCGACTTAACAAGCCCCTACTGGCAACAGCATTTAGTGGGAGCAGGACGAATCAAACAATGAGAAAGGAAGATTTAATGATGAAATTTAGAAAAAATCAGAATAAAGAAAAACAGATACCAAAGGAAAAGAAACCTCGTGTCTATAAGGTCAATCCTCATAAAAAGGTTGTGATTGCCTTGTGGGTACTTTTAGGGCTTAGTTTCAGCTTTGCGATATTCAAGCACTTTACAGCTATAGATACTCATACTATTCACGAAACAACTATCATAGAAAAGGAATACGTTGATACTCATCATGTAGAAAATTTTGTAGAGAACTTTGCGAAAGTCTACTATTCATGGGAGCAATCCGATAAGTCCATTGATAATCGAATGGAAAGTCTAAAAGGCTATCTGACAGATGAACTTCAAGCTCTCAATGTTGATACAGTACGCAAAGATATTCCTGTATCGTCTTCTGTAAGAGGATTTCAGATATGGACGGTAGAGCCAACTGGCGACAATGAGTTTAATGTAACCTACAGTGTAGACCAGCTCATTACAGAGGGAGAAAATACAAAGACCGTCCACTCTGCTTATATAGTGAGTGTCTATGTAGATGGTTCTGGAAATATGGTACTGGTTAAGAATCCGACCATTACCAACATACCTAAGAAATCAAGTTATAAACCAAAAGCCATTGAAAGTGAGGGGACGGTTGATTCCATTACAACCAATGAAATCAATGAGTTTTTAACGACGTTCTTCAAGCTCTATCCTACAGCGACAGCCAGTGAACTTTCCTACTATGTGAATGACGGGATATTAAAACCAATCGGAAAAGAGTACATCTTTCAAGAACTGGTAAATCCTATTCACAATCGTAAGGATAATCAAGTCACGGTATCGCTGACAGTGGAGTATATCGACCAGCAGACCAAAGCAACGCAGGTATCTCAATTTGATTTGGTACTTGAAAAGAACGGGAGTAATTGGAAGATTGTAAAATAACAAATATTGGTACATGATTACAGATACTTTGTAATCATGTACTCTTTTTGATAAAAAATTGGAGATTCCTTTACAAATATGCTCTTACGTGCTATTATTTAAGTGACTATTTAAAAGGAGTTAATAAATATGCGGCAAGGTATTCTTAAATAAACTGTCAATTTGATAGCGGGAACAAATAATTAGATGTCCTTTTTTAGGAGGGCTTAGTTTTTTGTACCCAGTTTAAGAATACCTTTATCATGTGATTCTAAAGTATCCAGAGAATATCTGTATGCTTTGTATACCTATGGTTATGCATAAAAATCCCAGTGATAAAAGTATTTATCACTGGGATTTTTATGCCCTTTTGGGTTTTTGAATGGAGGAAAATCACATGAAAATTATTAATATTGGAGTTTTAGCTCATGTTGATGCAGGAAAAACTACCTTAACAGAAAGCTTATTATATAACAGTGGAGCGATTACAGAATTAGGAAGCGTGGACAAAGGTACAACGAGGACGGATAATACGCTTTTAGAACGTCAGAGAGGAATTACAATTCAGACAGGAATAACCTCTTTTCAGTGGGAAAATACGAAGGTGAACATCATAGACACGCCAGGACATATGGATTTCTTAGCAGAAGTATATCGTTCATTATCAGTTTTAGATGGGGCAATTCTACTGATTTCTGCAAAAGATGGCGTACAAGCACAAACTCGTATATTATTTCATGCACTTAGGAAAATGGGGATTCCCACAATCTTTTTTATCAATAAGATTGACCAAAATGGAATTGATTTATCAACGGTTTATCAGGATATTAAAGAGAAACTTTCTGCCGAAATTGTAATCAAACAGAAGGTAGAACTGTATCCTAATATGTGTGTGACGAACTTTACCGAATCTGAACAATGGGATACGGTAATAGAGGGAAACGATGACCTTTTAGAGAAATATATGTCCGGTAAATCATTAGAAGCATTGGAACTCGAACAAGAGGAAAGCATAAGATTTCATAATTGTTCCCTGTTCCCTGTTTATCACGGAAGTGCAAAAAACAATATAGGGATTGATAACCTTATAGAAGTGATTACGAATAAATTTTATTCATCAACACATCGAGGTCCGTCTGAACTTTGCGGAAATGTTTTCAAAATTGAATATACAAAAAAAAGACAACGTCTTGCATATATACGCCTTTATAGTGGAGTACTACATTTACGAGATTCGGTTAGAGTATCAGAAAAAGAAAAAATAAAAGTTACAGAAATGTATACTTCAATAAATGGTGAATTATGTAAGATTGATAGAGCTTATTCTGGAGAAATTGTTATTTTGCAAAATGAGTTTTTGAAGTTAAATAGTGTTCTTGGAGATACAAAACTATTGCCACAGAGAAAAAAGATTGAAAATCCGCACCCTCTACTACAAACAACTGTTGAACCGAGTAAACCTGAACAGAGAGAAATGTTGCTTGATGCCCTTTTGGAAATCTCAGATAGTGATCCGCTTCTACGATATTACGTGGATTCTACGACACATGAAATTATACTTTCTTTCTTAGGGAAAGTACAAATGGAAGTGATTAGTGCACTGTTGCAAGAAAAGTATCATGTGGAGATAGAACTAAAAGAGCCTACAGTCATTTATATGGAGAGACCGTTAAAAAATGCAGAATATACCATTCACATCGAAGTGCCGCCAAATCCTTTCTGGGCTTCCATTGGTTTATCTGTATCACCGCTTCCGTTGGGAAGTGGAATGCAGTATGAGAGCTCGGTTTCTCTTGGATACTTAAATCAATCATTTCAAAATGCAGTTATGGAAGGGATACGCTATGGTTGCGAACAAGGATTATATGGTTGGAATGTGACGGATTGTAAAATCTGTTTTAAGTATGGCTTATACTATAGCCCTGTTAGTACCCCAGCAGATTTTCGGATGCTTGCTCCTATTGTATTGGAACAAGTCTTAAAAAAAGCTGGAACAGAATTGTTAGAGCCATATCTTAGTTTTAAAATTTATGCGCCACAGGAATATCTTTCACGAGCATACAACGATGCTCCTAAATATTGTGCGAACATCGTAGACACTCAATTGAAAAATAATGAGGTCATTCTTAGTGGAGAAATCCCTGCTCGGTGTATTCAAGAATATCGTAGTGATTTAACTTTCTTTACAAATGGACGTAGTGTTTGTTTAACAGAGTTAAAAGGGTACCATGTTACTACCGGTGAACCTGTTTGCCAGCCCCGTCGTCCAAATAGTCGGATAGATAAAGTACGATATATGTTCAATAAAATAACTTAGTGTATTTTATGTTGTTATATAAATATGGTTTCTTGTTAAATAAGATGAAATATTTTTTAATAAAGATTTGAATTAAAGTGTAAAGGAGGAGATAGTTATTATAAACTACAAGTGGATATTGTGTCCTGTATGTGGAAATAAAACACGATTAAAGATAAGGGAAGATACTGAATTAAAAAAATTCCCCCTCTATTGTCCGAAATGCAGACAAGAAAATTTAATTGAAATAAAGCAGTTCAAAGTAACTGTGATTACAGAGCCAGACGCAAAGACGCAGAGCCGATAAAATGAGATTAATACAATCTCATTTTATCGGCTCTTTCCGTTATGTATGGATTCTTTTAATTAGTCTTCGATGTTTCTTGCTTCGTTGATACCGCTGGCTAAAGATTCCATTAAGGATAGTTCTTTGTCTGTAAAGCTATCCATGTATTTCTCTATCTGTAATCGTCGGGTGCTTTTTACCAAGTTATTAGCAGGTAGGGGTCCCGAGCGCCTACGAGGAATTTGTATCGATAAGAAATAGATTTAAAAATTTCGCTGTTATTTTGTACATTTAACTTGACGGTGACATCTCTCTATTGTGAGTTATTAGTGGTACAGTTTTCAACCGTTTTAATTATAAAAAAGTGGTGCATTTTTAAATTGGCACAAACAGGTAACGGTTATTGCAGGTGTATTTCTTATCTATGGGTTTAACATGGATTTTATCATTAAAATCATGAGTATTGTCCGAGAGTGATTGGTCTTGCGTATGGTTAACCCTAAAGTTATGGAAATAAGACTTAGAAGCAAACTTAAGAGTGTGTTGATAGTGCATTATCTTAAAATTTTGTATAATAGGAATTGAAGTTAAATTAGATGCTAAAAATTTGTAATTAAGAAGGAGGGATTCGTCATGTTGGTATTCCAAATGCGTAATGTAGATAAAACATCTACTGTTTTGAAACAGACTAAAAACAGTGATTACGCAGATAAATAAATACGTTAGATTAATTCCTACCAGTGACTAATCTTATGACTTTTTAAACAGATAACTAAAATTACAAACAAATCGTTTAACTTCTGTATTTATTTATAGATGTAATCACTTCAGGAGTGATTACATGAACAAAAATATAAAATATTCTCAAAACTTTTTAACGAGTGAAAAAGTACTCAACCAAATAATAAAACAATTGAATTTAAAAGAAACCGATACCGTTTACGAAATTGGAACAGGTAAAGGGCATTTAACGACGAAACTGGCTAAAATAAGTAAACAGGTAACGTCTATTGAATTAGACAGTCATCTATTCAACTTATCGTCAGAAAAATTAAAACTGAACATTCGTGTCACTTTAATTCACCAAGATATTCTACAGTTTCAATTCCCTAACAAACAGAGGTATAAAATTGTTGGGAATATTCCTTACCATTTAAGCACACAAATTATTAAAAAAGTGGTTTTTGAAAGCCATGCGTCTGACATCTATCTGATTGTTGAAGAAGGATTCTACAAGCGTACCTTGGATATTCACCGAACACTAGGGTTGCTCTTGCACACTCAAGTCTCGATTCAGCAATTGCTTAAGCTGCCAGCGGAATGCTTTCATCCTAAACCAAAAGTAAACAGTGTCTTAATAAAACTTACCCGCCATACCACAGATGTTCCAGATAAATATTGGAAGCTATATACGTACTTTGTTTCAAAATGGGTCAATCGAGAATATCGTCAACTGTTTACTAAAAATCAGTTTCATCAAGCAATGAAACACGCCAAAGTAAACAATTTAAGTACCGTTACTTATGAGCAAGTATTGTCTATTTTTAATAGTTATCTATTATTTAACGGGAGGAAATAATTCTATGAGTCGCTTTTGTAAATTTGGAAAGTTACACGTTACTAAAGGGAATGTAGATAAATTATTAGGTATACTACTGACAGCTTCCAAGGAGCTAAAGAGGTCCCTAGCGCCTACGGGGAATTTGTATCGATAAGGAATAGATTTAAAAATTTCGCTGTTATTTTGTACAATAAGGATAAATTTGAATGGTACCATAAACGACCGTTTATGGTACCTTTTCATTTTCCTGCTTTTTCTAAATGTTTTTTAAGTAAATCAAGTACCAAAATCCGTTCCTTTTTCATAGTTCCTATATAGTTATACTTAATGAGTTATGGTACATTTAAATTATAAAATTAAGGAGGTTTTTTTATGATTTTTGGCTATGCTCGAGTGAGTACGGATGATCAAAATCTTAGTTTACAAATTGATGCACTTACTCATTATGGAATTGATAAATTATTTCAAGAAAAAGTAACTGGTGCGAAAAAAGACCGACCGCAATTAGAAGAAATGATCAACCTACTACGTGAAGGAGATTCTGTTGTCATTTACAAGTTAGATCGAATTTCACGATCAACTAAACATTTGATTGAACTTTCTGAATTATTTGAAGAACTTAGTGTCAATTTTATATCTATTCAAGATAACGTAGATACTTCAACGTCTATGGGAAGATTCTTTTTCCGAGTTATGGCTAGTTTAGCAGAACTGGAACGGGATATTATTATTGAACGAACTAACTCTGGTCTTAAGGCAGCCAGAGTCCGAGGAAAAAAAGGGGGCCGTCCAAGTAAAGGTAAGCTATCAATTGATTTAGCTTTAAAAATGTATGACAGCAAAGAGTATTCTATTCGTCAAATTCTTGATGCCTCTAAATTAAGCAAAACAACCTTTTACCGTTACCTCAATAAAAGGAATGCTTAAGATATGGCTATGAAAAGAATTTTAACTACTTCACAGCGTGAACAACTTCTTTCTGTAGACCACTTATCAGAAGAGGATTTTAAAGCGTATTTTAGTTTTTCTGATTATGATCTGGAGGTTATTAATCAACACCGTGGAAAGGTCAATAAACTAGGATTTGCGATACAACTTTGTTTGGCCCGGTATCCTGGGTGTTCTTTAAGTAATTGGCCGATTAAATCAACCAGACTAACTTCTTATGTGAGTCGACAGCTCCATCTTGATGCAATTGATTTAAATTCATATGATCATAGAAATACACGTGCAAATCACTTCAACGAGATCTTAGAAGTATTCAACTATCATCGATTCGGTAGTGCTAATACACAAAAACAGTTAATAGAATATTTAATTGAACTAGCTTTAGAAAATGATGACTCTATCTATCTAATGAAAAAAACAATTGATTTCTTAACTCGAAAAAGAATTATTTTTCCATCTATAGCTACACTTGAAGACATTATAAGCCGCTGTCGAGATAAAGCAGAAAACAACTTATTTTCAATATTACTCTGTTCATTAACAGATATACAAATTGAAAAACTAGAGAGTTTGTTTCAAATTTATGAAGAGACGAAAATAACTAAACTCGCTTGGCTAAAAGACATTCCAGGTAAGGCAAATCCAGAAAGCTTTATGAGTATTTGTAAAAAAGTGGAAGTGATTGCTTCCATGGGACTCGGGACAATTAATGTCTCCCATATTAATCGGAACAGGTTTCTTCAGCTAGCTAGACTAGGGGAAAATTATGATGCATATGACTTCTCCCGTTTTGAGCTTGAAAAAAGATACTCTTTACTTATTGCTTTTTTAGTCAATCATCATCAATATCTGATCGATCAACTGATTGAGATTAATGACCGCATTTTAGCAAGTATTAAACGCAAAGGGACACGTGATTCACAAGAACAGTTAAAAGAAAAAGGAAAATTGGCTACTAAAAAATTGGAACATTATGCTTCTTTAATTGATGCTCTTCACTTTGCAAAAGATAATGATAGTAATCCTTTTGACGAAATTGAACGAATCATGCCTTGGGAAGATTTAGTACAAGATGGAGAAGAAGCTAAAAAAATTACAGGTAATAAAAATCATGGCTATTTAGAAATGGTTCGAAATAAAGCTAATTACCTCCGAAGATACACGCCAATGTTATTGAGGACCCTTTCGTTCAAAGCAACTCCGGCAGCAAATCCAGTCCTCATGGCCCTAACTCAACTAACTGATTTACACAATAGTGGTAAAAGAAAAATACCGGCAGATACTTCTACTGATTTTGTGAGTAAAAAATGGAAAAGCCTTGTTCGGCCAGAAGAGGGGAAAATAGATCGGTCTTACTATGAGTTAGTAGCTTTCACCGAGCTAAAGAACAATATTCGATCAGGAGATATTTCAGTTGAAGGAAGTATGATCCATCGAAATATTGATGATTACTTAGTTGATTTATCTGCTTGTATTGATTCAGAAACTATTCCAGACACGTTTGAGGACTATTTAAAGGATCGGGAAATAATTTTAGATTTACAGCTTCAATTTTATTCGACAGTTGATAAGAGAATTTCAAGAGCAAACCTTAAAAAGTTGGAAAAAGTTACACCTAGCGAAGCAGAAATATATAGAAAAAAACTTTATTCAATAATTCCTAAGATAAGGCTTAGTGATCTTTTAATTGAGGTGGACAGTTGGACCAACTTTTCACAAGAATTTAGTCATGATTCTACAGGGAAACCGCCGAGTGAACAAGAAAGAAAAATTATTTTTGCTGCTTTGCTGGGTTTAGGGATGAATATTGGTCTTGAAAAAATGGCCCAATCAACTCCTGGAATTTCTTATTCTCAGTTAGCCAATGCCAAACAATGGCGCTTTTATAAAGAAGCTCTGACTCGTGCTCAATCTGTTTTGGTTAATTATCAGTTAAAGCTTCCTGTTGCAGACTTTTGGGGTGAAGGAAAAACCACTGCTTCAGACGGAATGCGCGTCCCAGTGGGCGTCTCAGCTCTAAAATCCGATGTTAATCCACATTACAAAAGTATGGAAAAAGGAGCTACAATGATTCGATCAATAAATGATAGGCATACGACTCATCATATCGAGGTTGCTTCAACTAATACAAGGGAAGCTACTCATACCCTTGATGGCCTACTTTATCATGAAACAGATCTAGATATTGAGGAACATTTTACTGATACAAATGGGTATTCTGATCAGGTGTTTGGAATGACCGCATTACTAGGCTTTGATTTTGAACCTCGCATCAGAAATATAAAAAAATCACAATTATTTTCTATCAAATCACCTTCCTACTACCCTAACTTATCAGAAGATATAAGCGGAAAAATCAATGTAAAAATTATTGAAGAAAACTATGATGAAATTAAACGAATCGCCTATTCGATTCAAACAGGAAAAGTATCTAGTTCTTTACTATTAGGAAAGCTAGGCTCATACGCACGTAAGAATAGAGTAGCTCTTGCACTGAGAGAACTAGGTCGCATTGAAAAGAGCATTTTTATGATAGATTATATTACAGATAGTGAGCTACGGCGAAGGATCACTCATGGACTAAATAAGACAGAAGCGATTAATGCTTTAGCTAGAGAACTATTTTTTGGGCGACGCGGAAAATTTATGGAGCGCGATATTCGCCGACAACTTCAAAGTGCTAGTGCGCTTAATGTGTTAATAAATGCAATAAGTATATGGAACGCCGTCTACTTACAAGCAGCTTATAATTATCTCGTCAAAATAGATCCCGAAGTAACTAAGTATATGAAGCATGTATCTCCTATTAATTGGGAGCATATCACTTTTCTTGGAGAGTATAAATTTGACTTGTTATCTATTCCTAAACACTTAAGAGAATTGAATATAAAAAATAAATAGGCCTTGAAACATTGGTTTAGTGGGAATTTGTACCCCTTATCGATACAAATTCCCACTAAGCGCTCGGGACCCCAGGTAAGAAAAATTCATCAACGGAAACATGAAGTAACGATACAAGGTCATAAAGAACTTGTATGCTGGGGTGTTGCCCTTTATTTTCAATATTAGTTAAGTACCGTGGGTCAATTTCAATCAATGCTCCCACTTGTTCACGAGTTAAACCTCGTTTCAATCGAGCTTCTTTAATGGCTAAACCAAAGGCTCTAAAATCATATTTATCTTCTTTTTTACGCATAGTAGACCACCTCTATACATTTTATTGTTCCTACTGAATTAAAAACAGGTATAGAAAAACGTGTTATATGGTTTATAGGTTTATATTTAATAAAAAGCACTACTAAACGCCAATAAAAAAAACCGTTATATGGTAGTGCTATTTACGCTGTTAAAATATTGTATATTACTTCCAAATGGCGGTTTGTTGGAGGTCAACGTCGCCATGAAGTACATCATATACAATAAATTTCCTTACATTGGGTTCTTGTCAAAAAAAGTCGTCTATCTGCAATAGATAAGTACGTCCACCAATGTGGTTTTATAAATCATATAGATAGAATAACAGAAGCATGTAAACAGAGAAATAAATCTGTTTATATGCTTTTTTGGCTATTCAGAACTTTTTTACAAAGTTTATTTATCAGTAATGCAACAAATCCCCCTTTCACATTGGGACTAAGAGTGAAAGGAGATAAACGAGCAAGGCTCACTTCCTTTCCTAGACAGAAAGGGGGTGAGAAACATGAAACCATCTTCTTTTCAGACCACAATAGAAAATCAGTTTGACTATATCTGTAAACGTGCTATGGAAGACGAGCGAAAGAATTATATGCTTTATCTTTCAAGGATTGCAAAGCGTGAGGTGTCCTTTTCGGATGTTGGCGATTATCTTGTTAGCCAGTTTGCGACAACAGATAACTATTCAACTGACTTTCAGATTTTTACACTCAATGGGTTATCAGTAGGCGTTGAAAATGATTTGTTGAGTGAAGCATTACGTGAGTTGCCAGACAAGAAACGTGAAATTCTACTGCTGTTTTACTTTATGGACATGAGCGATTCAGAAATTGCAGACCTGTTGAAATTGAACCGTTCTACTGTCTATCGGCATAGAACCAGTGGACTAGCCTTAATTAAAAAGTTTATGGAGGAATTTGAAGAATGAAAACACAATATCCTATGATTCCCTTTCCTCTCATTGTAAAGGCAACAGATGGCGATACCGAAGCGATTAACCAGATTCTACATCATTACAGAGGGTACATAACGAAGCGTTCCCTACGACTTATGAAAGATGAATATGGCAATCAAAGTATGGTCGTTGATGAAGTCTTACGTGGAAGAATGGAAACCAGACTGATTACAAAGATTTTGTCATTTGAAATTAAGTAATATCCTCTCTCCTTTCGTGGAAGCGTGCTAAACCATTCCACGCTTCCCGAACAGGGAGGTTTGTTATTCCACCAAAGCATATTGAGCTTTCAATGTGTTTTGATAGGCTAACGAGCCATTGTTCTTTGAAAACTGAATAAAAGTAATCGAATACGTTTCGATAAGAAAAGAGCCAACGGAACTAACCGCCATGACCTATCTTATAAAGATAGCGAGCGATTCATGTTAGTGATCCGAGAAGCAATCTTTAGCAGGATTGCCTGCAACGACATTCTTATCGTGATAATGATACTCCCATACAGTCAATAGTCCGAGCGTGATAAAACCGTCGCAGGCAATGAGTATGGCTACATGAGAACCATGCAGGGGTGGAACTCCCGTGAGCTTTGCTAAAGCTGTTCGATTGCTGGTAAAACAACTTTTATGAAATCCAAATAAGTGATTTGGAAAGGAGGATTTTATGAAGCAGACTGACATTCCTATTTGGGAACGTTATACCCTAACCATTGAAGAAGCGTCAAAATATTTTCGTATTGGCGAAAACAAGCTACGACGCTTGGCAGAGGAAAATAAAAATGCAAATTGGCTGATTATGAATGGCAATCGTATTCAGATTAAACGAAAACAATTTGAAAAAATTATAGATACATTGGACGCAATCTAGCGTCGCCAAAGGGTCTTGTATATGATAAAATAGTATTAAGTCGTATCAAGGCTCTTTCCATAAAGGAAAGGAGCAAATGCCATGTCAGAAAAAAGACGTGACAATAAAGGTCGAATCTTAAAGACTGGAGAGAGCCAACGAAAAGACGGAAGATACTTATACAAATATATAGATTCATTTGGAGAACCGCAATTTGTTTACTCGTGGAAACTTGTGGCTACAGACCGAGTACCAGCAGGAAAGCGTGATTGTATCTCACTTAGAGAGAAAATCGCAGAGTTACAGAAAGACATTCATGATGGTATTGATGTTGTAGGAAAGAAAATGACACTCTGCCAGCTTTACGCAAAACAGAACGCTCAAAGACCAAAGGTTAGAAAAAACACTGAAACTGGACGCAAATATCTTATGGATATTTTGAAGAAAGACAAGTTAGGTGTAAGAAGTATTGACAGTATTAAGCCATCAGACGCTAAAGAATGGGCTATTAGAATGAGTGAAAATGGTTATGCTTATCAAACCATCAATAACTACAAACGTTCTTTAAAGGCTTCATTCTATATTGCTATACAAGATGATTGTGTTCGGAAGAATCCATTTGACTTTCAACTGAAAGCAGTTCTTGATGATGATACTGTCCCTAAGACCGTACTAACAGAAGAACAGGAAGAAAAACTGTTAGCCTTTGCAAAAGCTGATAAAACCTACAGCAAAAATTATGATGAAATTCTGATACTCTTAAAAACAGGTCTTCGTATTTCAGAGTTTGGTGGTTTGACACTTCCAGATTTAGATTTTGAGAATCGTCTTGTCAATATAGACCATCAGCTATTGAGAGATACTGAAATTGGGTACTACATTGAAACACCAAAGACCAAAAGTGGCGAACGTCAAGTTCCTATGGTTGAAGAAGCCTATCAAGCATTTAAGCGAGTGTTAGCGAATCGAAAGAATGATAAGCGTGTTGAGATTGATGGATATAGTGATTTCCTCTTTCTTAATAGAAAGAACTATCCAAAAGTGGCAAGTGATTACAACGGCATGATGAAAGGTCTTGTTAAGAAATACAATAAGTATAACGAGGATAAATTGCCACACATCACTCCACATAGTTTGCGACATACATTCTGTACCAACTATGCAAATGCAGGAATGAATCCAAAGGCATTACAGTACATTATGGGACATGCTAATATAGCCATGACGCTGAACTATTACGCACATGCAACATTCGATTCTGCAATGGCAGAAATGAAACGCTTGAATAAAGAGAAGCAACAGGAGCGTCTTGTTGCTTAGTAGTACAAATGAATTTACTACTTATTTACCACTTCTGACAGCTAAGACATGAGGAAATATGCAAAGAAACGTGAAGTATCTTCCTACAGTAAAAATACTCGAAAGCACATAGAATAAGGCTTTACGAGCATTTAAGAAAATATAAAAAGATAATTAGAAATTTATACTTTGTTTATACAAAAAAAAGAATCAGGAATATCCTGATTCTTTGCTATGTCTTAATTATTCGTAAAATGATACGTGTACGTGGTCGTAGTGATTTTCTGTTACGCTACCACGGTCTGGCATTTCATTCCAAGTGTTTGCTGGTCCATAAATGTTATTTACTGGAGCATAGAAACGTTGTTTCCAGATGATGTAAGAAATTCCATTTTCTTGCATGTGATCGATTGCATATTGAGCTACTTGGTCACCAATCGCTGAACTTTCTGGAACCATAACGTCAATCGCAAGACCTTTACCGTGATCTTCTGGGTCACCAGGACGGTAACCACCGATATCAGTCAAGCCAAGTTCATTAATCACTTGTTCTTTGAATTTAATTGTTTGAGGTCGAAGACCTTCATTTGAAGTTGGAGTTGCTGTTGAAGGAGTTGAAGCTGTCGTATCAACAACTGGTGCTGGTGCACCATATTGTGGTGTTGAAGCAACCGCAGTAACTTCTGGTTCTGCTGGAACTTCTACGACTGGTGCTGGTTCAGCTACTGGAGTCGCTGGGGCTTCCTCAACAACTGGTGCTTCTACAGGAGCCGCTACTTCAGCTGGCACTGTAGCAGGTTGCGCAGGTGCTTCTTCAACAACTGGTGCTGGTGTCTCCTCTGCTACTGGAGCTGCTGGTGCAGGTGTTTCAGCTGGTGCTTCTGGAGTTGACAAGCTTTCTGATACTTGCTCTGCCACTGCTGCTACAACTGCAGGTGCTTGAGGGAGTTCTACAGCTTGGTTGCTTTCATCTGCTACTGGTTTTGTCAAATCACCCACTGCAACAGTTTGATTGTCTACTTTGATTTGGTTGTTTGTCAAATCAGCAGAAGTTGTCACAGTTGCATCAGCATTACCTGCTGTAGGAGTTTGGATTTCTACACCTGTCACTTGGTTTTGATCATTGACAGTTGTTGTCAAGACAGTTCCTGGGAAAATCAAATCAATGTTGCTGATTTGGTTCAAGTTTGCCAAAACAGTTACGTCAACATTCAAAGCTTCCGCAATCGTGCTTAGGGTATCCCCATATTTGATAGTGTAGGTTTGTTTGTTTTCTGAAGTTGAAATATCTGCACGAATTTCATCTACAGAACGGGCAACCCAATCCCCATTTGATTCTGCTTTACCAGTTGTAAATGGCAAGACCGCCATAGCAACAGTCGAAGCAATTAAAGCCTTTTTATTTACTTTCTTCATACGTTCTTTCCTCGTTTTCTTATTATCGGAGATTTATCTCCAGACAGATACATTTAATATTCTACCACATTTTTTGTCTTTAAAATGGCTCTTCTTTTCTTTTAATCTAACTGACCCTAATTTGTAACATTAACCCTTTCTTGTTACATTCTCTTAATAATTAATGACAGTTAGTACTATTTGGATGATCAAACAAATCCATTGTATCAGAAGCCTTTGAGAGTCCTGCACAATGGGATTTTGGAAGATTTTTCAGTCGAATAAAAGCTAAAAACACCCCAAGTTCGTGTCCTGTAGACATCACTTGGGGTGCTGTTTTTAACGGCTTGTATCTTATGAATTGAACACACCTAAATGCTGTGTGTAAAACGCAAACTGTAATAGTACTAACTTCAAAGGCACAGTAGCTGATTGGATTTTTCTCTCGCTTTAAGAGCTCGGAAAAATCCTAATCAGCCTTGTGGGGGCAGGACAACGAAGCATTCTATACAACAGTGCTTCTGTCCTGCTCCCTATTTTCCTTTGAGTTGCTTAACGGCTTTGTATCTTATTTGACCTTCATCATTCGGACCAGGTTGGCGCGTTCGGCTTCTTCGAGTTTCATTTCGATATAGTAGATGGTTTCCTTGAGGTCTGGAATCGTCGCATACTCCAGTCCATTGACCCGACGACGCGTTTTTTCGATCTCATCGGCCATGAGCTGACAAGTTTTTTCAATCTCTGCTAAGCGCAACAGGTCTGGAAGGAGTTCTTCCATTTCTTGAATGGTATTGTCCATCTGGCTATTGGAAGCCACATAGCTGTATACCACGTCTCCCTCATCGTCTCCATATGGATTATCAATATGGGCATGCATCTTGGGCACGCGCACACTCATGATATTCTCCGTCTCGATATGCAGGCTGACTTCCCGCGTCGGAACTGCAAAGATTTCCTGGACCATGAGGTCATTTTCCAGACATTTAGCCATGACAAATTCTTGCATATTCCCAATGAGAGCGGCTTCAACCTTCTGACGGAGGCGGTCATTTTCACGGACCGACTCGATGAAGCGTCGCATGAGCTCGTCTCGTTTATCCTTGAGAAGTTTGTGTCCTCTGGTTGCCGTTTTCAGACGCTCTTTGAGGGTGTTTAACTCCATCCGAGTGGGTTTGACATTTAATCGTGCCATTTGACTTCCTCCTTTCTACTCCTAGGCTTGTGCTTCCTGAGAAGTTTTTGGGAGGTATTCGTCAATCATGTCATCCTTGATCCGCTTGAGCTCGGTCCGTGGCAAGATAGCAAGTAATTCCCAACCTAGATCCAGACTTTCTTGAATGGTCCGATTGGTGGTAAAGCCTTGGTTGATATACTCCTTCTCAAAGCGATCCGTAAATTTGACATAAAGCTTGTCGGTATCGGACAAGGCGGATTCCCCCAGCACTACGGCTAACTCTTTTGCCTGTTTTCCTTGGGCATAGGCCGCAAAGAGCTGGTTCATGGTCGCTGCATGGTCTTTCCGAGTCTTACCTTCACCAGAACCCTTGTCCTTCAAACGGGAAAGGGATGGAAGAACATTGATCGGTGGGCGATAACCACTATTGTAGAGATCGCGGGACAAGATAATCTGACCTTCGGTGATGTAGCCTGTCAAGTCAGGGATGGGGTGGGTGATGTCATCTTCTGGCATGGAGAGGATCGGAATTTGGGTCACAGATCCCTTCTTTCCAACCAAGCGTCCTGCACGTTCGTAGAGGGTTGAGAGGTTAGTATAAAGGTAACCTGGATAGCCCCGACGTCCTGGAACTTCCCGGCGGGCAGCAGATACTTCCCGAAGGGCTTCACAGTAGTTGGTCATATCCGTCATGATAACCAAGACGTGCATGTCTTTTTCATAGGCCAAATATTCGGCAGCTGTCAAGGCGATCCGAGGAGTGGCAATCCGCTCGATAGCTGGGTCATTGGCTAGGTTGATGAAGAGGACAGAGCGATCAATCGCACCTGTTTCCCGCAGGTCGTTCATAAAGAACTCGGCTTCTTCAAAGGTAATTCCCATGGCCGCAAAGACCACGGCGAAGTTTTCCTCCGAATTAAGCACAGTTGCTTGGCGGGCAATTTGAGCTGCTAATTCTTTGTGAGGAAGCCCTGATCCAGAGAATACTGGGAGTTTTTGGCCCCGAACCAAGGTATTCAAATGGTCAATGGCTGAGATCCCTGTCTGGATAAATTCATCTGGATAGTCCCGCGAAACAGGGTTGATGGCTTGGCCATCAATGTCCAAGTACTTCTCTGGGATAATCTCTGGACCACCATCGATGGGTTTGCCCATCCCGTTAAAAATGCGTCCGACCATGTCTTCAGACACAGGGAGTTCTAGGGGACGTCCGGTAAAGCGGACCTTGGCTTTTTCCAAGTTGATCCCGCTAGATCCTTCAAAAAGCTGGACCATGGCCTTATCTTCTTGGACTTCGAGGACTTGTCCCTGACGGGTCGTTCCGTCATGGAGCTTGATTTCTACCAGTTCATTGTAGTGAACCCCTTCGACCTGATCGACAATCATCAAGGGGCCAACAACTTCGCTGACAGTACGGTATTCTTTAATCACGCTCATTGTCTACTCCTCCTTTTGCGACGATTTGGTGTAGGGTTTCTACGATTTCTTCTTTCAAAGCTTGGATGGTGGCCAACTGGTCCTCATGGATGAACTTGCTCCGGGCAATGCGGTCCCGAAGGTCTACAGTTCCTTCCATGATTTCTGTGAAGTAAGCTCCTAATTCTAGTGCTTTTTGACTTTCTTGATCAAAGGTCAAAATGTTGGTCAACAAAGCCACCTGCTTGCTAAAGGAAGTATAGGTATCGACCTCATCAAAGGCATTTTGTTGCAGGTAGTCTTCACGGATCATCTTGGCCGCATTCATGGTCAAGCGGTCTTTTTCAGACAGGGAATCCAGACCAACCAAACGCACGATCTCTTGCAATTCACTCTCTTTTTGCAACAGGTTCATGGCGCGGGTCACTTTTTCTGCCCAGCTAATCTGTTCATGCTGATCAATATATTGGCCCACTTCATCTTGGTAAAGGGAATAAGAACTCAACCAGTTGATGGCTGGGAAGTGGCGGCGTTGGGCCAACTGAGCATCTAGTCCCCAGAAAACCTTGACAATCCGCAGGGTATTTTGGGTCACCGGCTCTGAAATGTCTCCACCTGGAGGGGAAACGGCACCGATGGCGGTAATCGAACCTTCACGCGCAGTGGTTCCGAGTGTCTTAACCCGACCTGCACGCTCGTAATATTCAGCAATCCGGCTACCAAGATAGGCTGGGTAGCCTTCATCCCCTGGCATTTCTTCTAGACGACCAGACATTTCACGGAGAGCTTCTGCCCAACGAGAAGTAGAGTCCGCCATGATGGCAACGGAATAGCCCATATCACGGAAGTATTCAGCAATAGTAATCCCTGTGTAGATGGAAGCCTCACGCGCTGCCACCGGCATGTTCGAAGTGTTGGCAATCAAAACGGTCCGTTGCATGATGGATTGACCGGTCGTCGGATCGATCAATTCTGGAAATTCATTCAGAACGTCCGTCATTTCGTTTCCACGTTCCCCACAACCGACATAAATTACGATGTCTACATTGGCAAACTTGGCCACCTGGTGTTGGACAACTGTTTTCCCAGCTCCGAAAGGACCAGGAACAGCTGCAGCTCCACCCTTAGTCACAGGGAAGAAGGTATCGATGACCCGTTGACCTGTGACCAAAGGTTCTACTGGGATCAGTTTTTGTGCAAAGGGACGACCTCGACGAACCGGCCATTTTTGCATCAAGGTTCCGGTAAAGAGACTGCCATCTGCCTGCTCGATCTCATAAACCGGCTCTTCCACTGTGTAAGAACCTGCTGCGATCTTGGTCACACATCCACTGACTCCAAATGGCACCATGATGCGGTGTTCCACCATATTGGTCTCCTGAACGGTACCAACGATGTCTCCTGCGACTACCTCAGTTCCTTCTGCTACACTTGGTTCGAAAGCCCATTTGGTGTCACGATCGAGATTGGGAACTTGCACCCCACGAACCAAAAAATCGCTGGCGGTGACTTCTTGGAAGCGTTCCAAGGGACGTTGGATCCCGTCAAACATCTGAGAGATCAAACCTGGTCCCAACTCAACAGAAAGGGGAGCTCCGGTTGTTACCACTGGTTCTCCTGGACCGACTCCAGACGTTTCTTCATATACTTGGATAGATGCTTCATCCCGACGCATCTCAATAATTTCACCAATCAAACCAAGATCGCCGACCCGGCAAATGTCTTGGATATTGGCCTCCTGCATCCCTGATGCAACCACCAAGGGACCGGAAACTTTAATAATTTTTCCTTGAGTCATGTATTCCTCCTGGGAATCCTTTGTTTCTTTGTTTTACTTTTGTGCTATCTCTCTTAGAGATTGCTTTTGTTGACCATTGGCCTCGAAATTAGTTGGATTCAACCAAGCTTCGAAACGCTCTTTGATAGCTGGCCAGTCTTGGTCAATGATAGACAACCAATCTGTGTCTCGAGTCCGACCTTTATAAACAATAGCCTGACGGAAACACCCTTCATAGGTGAACCCCAAGCGCTCAGCTGCTTCGCGAGAAGCTTGGTTTAAGGCATCGCATTTCCACTCATAGCGGCGGTAGCCTAACTCCTCAAACACATAGCGTGCTAACAGATACTGGGCTTCGGTTGCCATGCGAGTCTTCTGGAGCGTTGGTGAGTAGGTCACTGCTCCGACTTCGATCACCCGGTTGGCTGGATCGATCCGCATGAGAGAAAAAGTCCCTAATGCTTTGCCCGAATCTTTGTCTACAATCGCATAGTAAAAGCGACCTTGGGCTGCCATGAGATCATCTAATAAGCGGTCCCACTCCTCTTCATTTCGGGCAGGGCCTTTGAACAGATAGGTCCACATAGCTGCTGGGGAGGCTGGCCCGTAGACCTGATAAAGATCCGCCCCGTGTTTTTCTTTTGACAGGCGCTCAATTACGGTATAGCGACCCTCGATCCGCTCAATAGCTGGCAAGCGCCCCGGTGTAAAATCCGGCAGTGCATCTCCAATCGCTTGACCAAATTCATTTGTTCTCATAAAATATCCTGTCCTACTGCTTTTTCGACATTATCGCGAATGCGTTGCCGTCCCAGTCCAGTCGATCCCTTATGAGTAGGAATCAAGATGACGGCTGGGGTTACTTGGCGATCATAGTGGGCAATGGTATCTGGGATTTCCTGAGCCATATCCTCCGTCAGATAGATGATGCCAAAATCTTCTTGGCTCAAGTGACGTAAGGTATTGATGGTTTCCTGAGCCTCTGCTACGGGAAAGGTCTGAAAGCCAATCATTTGAAAAGGAAGGATGGCATCACGGTTTCCCACAACGGCAATTTTTTGCGTTTTACTGGCCATAGATTGGTCTCATCCTTTCTTTTATTTTGTCAATCGGGAGCTGATTATCCAGACCCGTCAAGACCAAACGAAGGTTCTTCACCTCCAGCTCTTTTCCAAAGAGATAGCGAGCTAAAGGCAAGGGCCCGTCTATCTCAAAGGAAGCTTGTTCTAAAATTCGGTACTTAAGCACATGCTCCATGTATTCCACTGTCTCAGCAGTTACTCTGCCTGCTCGCATCTGTTCTTCGTACTGTGTCAATTCCACATCATAAGGCAAGGGGGTGACTTGTTGGAACCAACTGATGAGGTTGCCCTGCTCGACACACTGAATGACTTCTCTTGCTGAGAGGGTCCCTGCATCGGACAAGAGTTGCTTCATAAAGCTGTTCGGCTTTTTCAAACTGAGGGCTCGTTCAACTGTGATAACATTGTAACAATCAATGGTCAAGGTGACCAGAGATTCTAAAAGTGGATGGTCCAGATCTTTCGCCAAGCGTTTGAGATGATCAAAGTAAGCCAAATCCATGCCGATTTCCAGAACCCGAATATCCTGATAGTCGACATATTCCTGCCAGGTTGCTGCGACTTCTTGAGCTATAAAATCTGGGCAGTTCTCTGAAGAAAAGGTCTTGGCTACTTGTTCAAGAACAGCTAAGGAATAGGGACCTGCATCCAATAATAGGAAGTTCAAATCCCGCCCCGTTGCTCGCTCTTTCAAGAAGACCTTGAGATTGTGATAGGTGTACTTGAGGGCAAAGAGGTCGACTACCGCAGGGTTCGGAGCTACCTGATAAGCCCAATCGTACTCTGCTAGAAGGTGCTTCATCAAGGCTTGCTCGATCACTTGGACTTGACGCAGTTGATCTGCCTCCAAGGCATAGGCCGTCCCTTGCAAGAGATTAGCACGCGCTTCTGCATCGGAGCTATTCAGAAGGGCATCAAACTGAGCCGGGCTCAAAAAACTAGCTTCACGTACACTAATCCCGGTATTTACTTGAGAATACGTCCGTTCACTCATAGCCCCTCCTAGTTTTTCTCTTCTTTAAAAATGCTGGTTGCCATATGGAAGCTTTGCTCCTCCCGCACAGCATCAACCAAATCACGGTAGAGGTAGCTGGCATCCACTTTGCCAAAGGAAAGGACAAAACCAGCCTCTTGGGCAAGCGTTTCTTTCGCTAATTGAAGCTGTGGATAGGCCTCTATCAAATCTTGACGATCTTGATCTGTCAATTTTTCTGCCGTCACAGCACCAAACGTTAAGACCATTGCTTGATCTACATAGCGAGGAAGAACGCGATGCAGAAATGCGAGCTCTTCTTGACGTGACCAAGTCGCCATTTTCTGGTAGGCATCCGCAAACAACTCTTTTAAGACCCGTTGCTTGGTAACCAATGTTGATTGGCGCTTTTGATTTTCTATTTGTTGGCTTTCACGTTGCAAGCGGCGCTCAATGGTCTGCAATTGAACCGCCCGTTGGTGTAACTTTTCTTCTACCAAACGAGCTTCCTGCAACTGGGACTCTGCTTGAACCTTAGCCGTTGCTTCCGCTACTAATTTCCGACCTTTTTCATGGGCCTGTTCAAGGATGGAATCCTTTAATTGGGAATAATCCGTCATTATTTTTATTTCCTCCTTTGGAGTTCTTCGCCACCGATAATAGACGAAGAGAACATTCCTCTTCTTTGACTGAGGTGTGTCTAGATTAGCCGACGCGAAGAGTCAAAAGGAAGGACACAACGAAGGCTAAGATGGCATAGGTTTCAACCATGGCCGCAAGGATAACCCCTTTCATCATGTCTTCAGGGCGTTTTGCCAAGATTTGCATCCCAGCAGTTGCGACATTTCCTTGATGTTTCGCTGAGAAATAGCCGACGATCGCTACTGGAAGGGCTGTGAAGAAGTAAGCAACTCCTGTTTCAAGAGCCATATCTGGTTTAATTTGCAACCAGATCAAGATCCCGATAACGAAACCGTACAAACCTTGTGTACCTGGCAACAATTGCAAGATCAAGGCTTGGGCAAATTTTTCTGGTTGTTCTTTCAAGAGTGCGGCAGCTGCTTGACCGGTCTTACCAACACCGAGGGCTGAACCCATTCCACTAAGAGCCACTGCAATGGCTACACCAAGTGCTGCAAAGAAGGCACCCCCATGGGTTGAGAAATATGAAGCTAAAGATTCCATGAATATACTCCTATAAAATTTTTTATGATTGATTTACTGAATTATTTTTTTGTTTTGACATAGCGTTCCGACGGTTTTAGAGGTCGGAAGGGCTTGCCACCACCCTCGTAGAACTTGCCAAAGAACTCGACAAAGATCAAACGCGCTCCATGCACATAGCCTGATAAAAAGGACAGAAACATGTTGATGGCATGGAGGAGGACAAAGAGGACAAGGCCGACGGTGAATCGTCCCAGGGTTGGGAAGAGATTGACAATCAGGTTAAAGGCTGAACCGATGCTGGCCCCTGATAAACCAAGCGCCATCAAACGAGTAAAGCTGACCAAGTCTCCGACATAGCCGCTAACGTTGTAGAGATTAAAGAGACCGGCTGCAAGTCCTGATAATTTCTTGGCACTGACAATGGACACGACCAAAATGCCAATCGCGTTGAGAATGGCTAGCCACTGGCCAATGGGGACTAGGTAGGACAAGCCTGGTAGGATGTTTCCGACTGCTAAGAGCATCAAGCCCAATAAGATCAAGACCCAAGCAAAGCCTGCGTTGTAGGCTTCCGTGTAGTCTTTCAGGCGGACGTTTTTCATCCCACCTAGGAAGAGACCGACCAAAACGGTGATGAAACCAAAGACAACCGATAGGATCAAGATAGTCATGGCATTGGTCGTCGTACTGATCAAAGCAAAGGGCATCTCAAATCCGAAGAAGGAACCGTATACGACTCCCCAAAGGGCTACCGAGATTCCTAAAAGGCAGAAAAATCGAAGGTTTTTTGCTGCGCTCGGCTGAAACTGGAAAGCTTTTAGAGCAAAGCCAGTTGCCAATGTCAACAAGAGACCATAGCCGATATCTGCTACCATCATGCCGAAGAAAACAAAGTAGAAGAGAGAGACGATTGGGGTCGGATCTTTCTCGTAATACTTGGGCAGAGCATACATTTCCGTCACTAACTCGAAGGGCTCCACCAAGGCATTGTTTTTCAGTTTGATTGGTACCTGGTCCCATTCTTCTTGAGCGACTTCACGTGTCTGCAAGACGACTTGGTTCCCAAACTCCTTTTGAAGTTTGGCTTTTAAAGCATCGAGTTGAGTAGTTTCAATCCATCCCTCTAGGGCAACCAAATGGGCTGTACTGGCAAGAGAGCCTTTGGCCTCTTCCCGGGCTCCTAGACTCAAGACATAATCGAGTTGGTACTTGAGCTGGTTGAGGTCTTCCTTGGCTTGACTGAGCGTTTCCAACGTAGCTGCTTCGACAGCACCTTGTTCTTTGATTTCTCTCTTGAGTTGCTCCAAACGTTCTTTTGGTAGCGTTTCTCCTTGGTAATCAAACTCTTTGAAATGCGAACTGGTCAGCGTATCTTGAAGGTCTGTTAAATCCCCAGACTTATACAAGACTACCACCCCATGCTCCGTTTCCGAGCTAAAGACCACATCGACCTCTACATCTGGATGAGCCAGCAAGGCTTGTCGCGCCTGATCCTGTTCACTATTCGGAATGGTACCGATTAAGCCACGAACATAACGGAAACGCTTGAGCTGGTCAGGTGTTGTCGTCAAGGCAGCCCATTTTTCTAAAGAGGCGATTTCCTCTTGGGCTTGCTGGATGCGATCCCGAGCCTTTGCTAAGACAGCCAATTGTTTTTGTACGGACTGTAAAAGACGTTGCTCATCACGGATGACCCCATGAGACTCTAAATCGTGAAAAGACAAGGACAAGGGAGCTTCTTTTAGTTTTTCTAATCCCTTCTTCTGAGGAATAAAAGGCTCCAGGGCCTGTATGGCCTTTTCTAACTGCTCTTCCCGACGTCTTAGTTCATCCATTCTTAGAGCTGATCCTTTGGACCCATCACTCGTCTGAAAGGCAACTTGCCAATCCTCTTGCTCGCTCAAATCATAAATTTGGACCGACTCCTCTGACTGGAGCGACAAGAGAAGCTCGTCCATTAGATTTGTGGGCAAGACCAGAGAAAGGTGTTGCATTGGACTAATTGCCATAGGTTGCTACCACCTTTTCTACAATTTCGTCTACCAAAGCTGCGCGCTTATCTGTCATAGCTTGCTGCACCTTTTCGTCATTGCGTTGACTGGTCACTGCCAGGTCTGCTTCCAAGCTAGCAATCGTCGCTTTCGAGGACTCTTCCCGCTCTGCGACTAGCTTGGCGGTCTCTTTGTCATAGGATGCTGCTACCTCCTGTAGGTGATCACCTAGCTGTTGGCGCAAATTTTGGACCTGATCCTCGTAACTTGCGACAACGGCTTCTGCCGCCATTTCAATCTCTTGCATCATTTCGAGAGTTGCGTTGGCCATCACTCCACCTCCTTACTTCTTCCTTTACGAGAAGGAACGAATTCTTGTGTAAATTATAACATATTTCATCAACTTTTTTCAGCGTCTTTCCTTTGTTTCCAGAGGTTATTTTTTTAACAAAGGTGATTCAAAAAAGATGCGGATTCTGTTCCTTCTTTCAGTCGTTCGCTGGTCGTATTCCTTGTATATCCCTGTTTTTTATGTTATACTGTGAAATATATTATAGGATTTTCTCCGGGTGTAACCTCGGTTGAAAGGAGGACTGCTGTGAAACAAGATCGTGATCTCCGAAGCATTATTAAGAGTCATCAAGAAGAAATGACGGAGCTAGAGCTAGACATTGCCCGCTATTTTTTATCTCCCGAAGCGCAGCAACACTCTCTTTCCTCGTCTAGAGTGACGGAACTTTTGCATGTATCAAAAGCTGCTTTGACCCGTTTTTCCCAAAAGTGTGGCTTCACAGGCTACCGGGAATTTATATATCACTTTAACGAAGAAACCAAATCTCAAAAGCAACAATCCCCGCACGGCGAATTAACACAGGATGTCTTGCGTCGCTACCAGCAGGTCCTTCAGGCTACAGAAAACCTAGCAAAAGATGAGCAAATCAAAGAAGTCGCTAACTTAATCACTCAAGCAGATCGGGTCTACTTCTTTGGAAAAGGAAGCTCAGGATTGGTGGCTTCTGAGATGAAACTTCGCTTCCTTCGACTGGGCGTTGTTTGCGAGGCCTTAACCGATCAAGACGGCTTTGCATGGACGACCAGTATCTTGGATAAATCCTGCCTGGTCATTGCCTTCTCTCTATCAGGAACTACCCGCTCGATTATCCATAGCCTTCTGGATGCTCAAGAAATGGGAGCAAAAACCGTTCTTCTTACTGCTCAACCAGATGCTATCAAAGATGACTTTACGGAAATTTTACCAGTTGCTCCCCTACCTGGAAGCACCTATATCGACCGTATTACGGCAACCCTTCCCTTCTTAACCACGATTGATTTAATCTATGCTTACTTTCTCGAAATGGATCGGGAACGTAAAGAAAGAATTTTCAATAGCTATTGGGAAAACAAAAAACTCAATGGCTACGATTCACGTAGACGCTAGTCTTCTGATTTATCACCAGGAGCTGAAGCTCCTTTCCTTGGTCTCCTGGTTTTTAATCTTCTTAAATGACTATAGATATAAGTCCTTTTTTGAAAATTATCTAGCTGTTTTATGTAAAACAATAGTTTGTCTACATTCAAAAAATGCTCACCTAAGTGGTGAGCATTTTTGATTTAATTGCGTCTGGCTTGTTGTTGTTTGAAATGGTAGTAAGCTCCTACCATCCCTGCTGTATTTTGATGATGCGCAAACTCCAATTGCGTCTTGTCTGCTAGGCTTGGAACGAGGGAGTCGTTGAGGGCTGCTGAAATCTTTGGTTTCAAAATAGCTTCCTGTCCCATAACTCCACCACCAAGAATAACCACTTGAGGATTGACAACATAACAAATATTGGCAAGCCCCTTGCCTAGGTAGTCGACCATGCGATCGATTCCTGCCATACAGATGGTATTTCCTTGGGTCGCTTCCTTGAATATGCGACGACCACTCCATTGTTCGACAGGATCTCCATGTTGCTTGGCAACATATTCAACCAAAGCTGTCGTCGAAGCCAAATCTTGGAAGGCGCCATCTTGAAGATGAAGGTAACCTACCTCGCAGGCAGAATTGCTAAAGCCATGGAAAATTTCCCCGTTGATCAAGAGACAGCCACCAATACCAGTACCGACCGTTAAACAGACGGCAACTTGAGCACCCTGGCCATTCCCTGACATCACTTCTGCTAAACCAGCACAGTTGACGTCATTTTCAATTTCGCAGGGGATTTGATAGGTCTCTTCAATTTCTTTTTTGAACTGAGTTCCTGCATAATTGGGAATCTGAGGGCCCGCATAAAAGATTTCCCCCTTATCGGGGTCAACCATCCCAGCTGACGAAATACAGACTCCAAGGATGTTATTCTCTTCGAGGTAAGATTCTACTAAAGCCTTGGTTTTCCCTAGAATCCCAGGGCCCCCTTTTTCAGCTTCTGTCGGCATTTCATGCGACTCGATCAGATTCTCTGCTTCATCAATCAGACCATATTTGATATTGGTCCCACCGATATCAATCGCTAGGTAATAGGCCATACACCTCTCCTTTCCGATTTACACTCTTTTTTAAAGGAAACGTTCCTTGACTTCACGGATTAAGCTAGCTGCTTTTTGGACCACTTCCTGGTCTCCTTCAGTTACTGGACTTAATGGACTCCGAACAGATCCCAGTTCTAGACCTTCATTGATCCGCAAGACTTCTTTAATAACGCCATACATATTGCCATGAGCAGACGTCAAGACTCCGATAATACCATTGATGGCAAATTGCAAGTCACGCGCAGTTTCCAAGTCTTTCTCAGCAATCAGCTGATTGAGTTTCAAGAAGAGCTCTGGCATCGCACCATAGGTGCCTCCAATACCAGCTCCTGCTCCCATAAGACGGCCACCTAAGAATTGTTCATCTGGACCATTAAAGACGATATGGTCATCGCCTCCCAAAGAAGCAAAGGTCTGAATATCCTGAACAGGCATAGAGGAATTCTTCACCCCAATCACCCGTGGATTTTTCAACATTTCTTTATACAGACTCGGTGTCAAAGCTACCCCTGCCAATTGCGGGATATTGTAGATGACAAAGTCTGTGTTTGGTGCTGCTGCGCTGATTTCATTCCAGTAGTGGGCAACACTGTATTCTGGCAAGCGGAAATAAATTGGCGGAATGGCCGCAATGGCATCTACTCCTAGCTCTTCTGCATGTCGTGCCAATTCCACGCTGTCCTTGGTGTTGTTGCAGGCTACGTGAGCGATGATGGTCAATTTCCCTTTAGCCACTGCCATGACTTCTTCCAAGACTAGCTTGCGATCGGCTACGCTCTGGTAGATACATTCGCCGGAAGATCCGTTGACATACAAGCCCTGCACACCTTTCGCGATAAAATATTCTACCAGCGCACGTACCCGCTCCGGGCTAATTTCTCCTTGGTCATCATAACAGGCATAAAAAGCTGGGATGACTCCTTCATATTTTTTTAAATCTGACATTCTTTTCTCCTTTCACGAATGTTTACCAAATCCTATTTTTCTTTTTTATTCTTTAAAACGAGCAAATATCTTTTCCATCAATCCAACCTGTAGGAAGGTCAGGCTAGAAAAACCAATCAAGAAGAAGACCATGAGTCCTAGTAGAAAGCTTAAGACAGAAGTCACAAACACCATAGCTACTAGCAACAAGAGAGCCCCCATAACGAAGAACCATGGGAAATACAAACCAGATACAATCAGAGCTTTTTGTAGACACTCTGTCCAAGTCAATCGATAACGCGCCGCAATTGGATAGGCCGCTAGCATGACCAGAACTAGGAAGATAAAGAGCCCTAGACAAACAGCTTTTAACACCTGCATTGGCAAGGCTGTCTGACTCCAAAAGAGGAACAAGTCAAAGAGACAGATCCCTGAAATGAGCAACTCTATCCCTCCGAGCTGAAGCCCCAACTTCCAATTTTCTCGAAAGGCGTTGATATAAGTCCGAATGACTGGTAGGCGACGCTGGTGTTTGATGGCAAAAACCGTTTGATACAAACTAATCTTTGCGATCCCGATTGTGACAATCGGCAGACAGCTCAGCACAAAAAGAAGATTGACTGTGACTAAGTCCGCTATTTTCTCGCTGATTCGCATCACCAGATTGTTAGTATTAAAAACTGTTTTGATCAATCCTGTTTCTCTTTGTGACATACCGTCTCCTTTCTGACTCTCTTAATCGATTAAAATTTTCACTAACTGTTTTCGAACGACTTCTTCTTGACCCGCATAACCATTAGGCTGATGAGGTTCCCCTGGGAAGAAAATCGCAAAATTATGATACCCCAGATGAAGTGGATAAGACTCCTGGCAATGGACAAAACCGATGTCCGATGCTTCATCAAAGGCGAGCGCCTCACCTGTCACACGAGATCCATAACTCGAAAACTCATGTCCTTCTACCAAAAGATGCAAATCGGCATATCTTTTGTGGTGCTCAAAGCGATTGCTTTCTTCTTTATTGAGGGTGTTTTCTTGAACGACGAGAAAGACCTTGTCTCCATCAATGTCGTATCTCCCTAATTCAAAAGAATCCTTCCGATGCTCATAGAGAAAATCAATGGCCTGATCTAGATTGGGATGGATTCCTTTGTAAAAGGTGATGTTTTTTAAATCATCTAATATCATACACTTTTCCTTTCGACACTTCTTAGGACGAGAAAAGAACACAAGTGATTTCTTCCCTAGCCCCTTCTAGGGCACCGATGAAGTGTAGAACCTGCAAGAGCCCTACACCTCTCAGCCTAGAAAAAAGTATCTGTACACTACTATCGTTTGTCCAAGCAGACGGCTTATCCCTTGACCGCTCCCATGGTAATCCCTTGAGTGAAGGATTTTTGGAAGACCAGGAAGACCGTAACGATTGGCACCGCAGCCAAAGCTGCTCCAGCCATGATCAAGCCATAGTTGGTGGCCATTTCAGCCTGCATGGTCGCAACCCCTAGTGAAATAGTCAGGTTTTGACGAGAGGTCAGCATTACCAATTGCATAAAGTAGTCGTTCCAGGTGTTGATAAAGGTAAAGATAGCAAGGGCTGCAAATCCCGGCTTGACAATTGGGAAGGCAACGCTCCAGAAAGTCCGTAACTCTCCACAACCATCGATCTTAGCTGATTCTAAGAGTTCTGTTGGGATGTTTTCACTAAATTGCTTCATCAAGAAGACCCCGAATGGCCATCCAACCAGTGGCAAGATAACGGCTGCAAGGGTATCGTGGATTCCCATAAAGTTGATAATCCGTACCAATGGAACCAAGACAACTTGCTTTGGAAGGGCCATAGCTGCGATAAAGGTAGCAAAGAGAATTCGTTGCCCATAGAAGCGTTTCTTAGCCAAGACATAACCGGCCAAGGAAGACGTCATACAAACCAAAAGCATGGTTGCAAGGGAGATGAAGACACTATTCCACAACCATTGCAGGGCTGGGTTTTGTACCATCAACTGTTGGAAATTTTCCATGGTTGGTGTCTTTGGCCACCACTGAGGTGGGATCATAATGGTATCTGGCTGAGACTTAAAGGCCCCTGTCAAAATCCAATAGAATGGGAAAATGAACAAGACTGTCAAAAGGAGCAAAATGATCGTTGAAATCACTGTAAAGGCAGTGATGGGTTTCTTTTGTGTTGGTTTCATCTGAGGCTCCTTTCTTTAGTATTCTACGTCGTTTCCGAGGATCTTGAATTGCGCAAAACTGATAATAGCAATCATCACCGCAAGGAAGACACCCATGGTGTTGGCATAACCGTATTCAGAGAGCTTAAAGGCTTTTTCATATAAGTAGTACATGAGGGTACTCGTTGAGTAGTTTGGACCACCGGATGTCAACAATTGGATCAGGGCGAAACATTGGAAAGAGTTAATGGTCGTAATGATCGCAATGTACAAGGTTGTTGGCAATAAGCTTGGCCATTTGATCTTCCAGAAAACTTGCAGTTCTGTCGCACCATCGACACGCGCTGCTTCTACGAGAGAATTATCAATATTTCCCATAGCAGCGATGTAGAGGATGATCGGTTGACCAACAGAGGTGGTCAACAAGATGATGATGATGGCCATCAAAGCCCAGTGTTTGTCCCCCAACCAAGAAATGTTTTGGTTGATGACATGTCCAGATTTCAATACAAAGTTCAAAATCCCTGATAGCGGATCATAGATCCATTTCCACACAACCGTTACCGCTACACTCCCTGTAACAACTGGAAGAAAGAAGACGAAACGATAGAAGGAACGCGCAATGGCATTTTGATGATAGGTCTGAGAAGCCACAAACAAGGAGAACAATACTACGATTGGAACGGATCCGATAACGATGATGACAGTATTGATCAAGGACTTGATAAAGACCTTATCCGCAAACATGCGGGAGTAATTTTCAAGACCAACAAATTTGAAGGAGGTCATCGAGTAGTTGAAGAAACTAGTGACAAACCCCATAATCATTGGTGCTAATACAAAGACAATAAAGAAGATTAAAATGGGTGCTAAGAATGCGTAGGAAACCAGCGTCTCCCTCATTCGGATTTTGTTTACCTTCACAATAAGGCACCTCCTGATGTTCTTTTTCTATTTTTCCCTTGATTCCTATGTGGAATGGATGGCACTGCCCTTTCCTACATATGATAATTAGGAGAGCGAAAACACGAAGGCCCCCTCTTTCAATCTACACATGGAGATAAGAAATCGAGGGGGCCTATGCTTTCTTATTTCTATGAAAGGATCATTTGAGTTTCATAGATGATCTATTTTTTCTTGATCGTTTCGTTTGCTTTTTCAGTAAATGTCTTCAAAGCTGGTTCTGCTTTTTCATCCCCGTTTGAAACAGATTGCAACATTGGGAACCAAAGTGTACGCATTTCTGCAAAGCCGTCGATTGTGTTGTAGTATGGTGAGTAGTATTGAGTCCAAGTACTGATGGTTTCCATCCGTTTGTCATCATACAATTTACCAAATGAACTACGAACTGGGAAGGCACCTGTACGAACAACGTTCTTAGGACCCCATTCTTTGTCGTCTGCGATGAATTGAACAAATTTCTTAGCTGCTGCTACTTTCTTTTCATCCTTGTTGTTGAAGACTGCAAAACCATTGACAAGGTATTCCAATTTTGGTTTGCCTGTATCAGATGGGAATGGTACTTCGACTACTTCAACTTTACTTGCATCCAACAATTTAGCTTGGATACCGTTTTGTGAAGGTGCCCACAAGATGGTGTAAGAAGTTTGACCGTTAGCGAAGTTTTGGATGTCTGCTCCACCGTCGAATTGGGAACCATTCATCATCAAACCATCTTCAATCCATTTAGATGCTTTTTCTAAACCTTTGACAAATTTTGGATCATCTGTTGTATACTTGGTTACTTTTTCATCTGTTACAGAACCACCGTAAAGGTTAGCGATAAAGGCACGAGTACCTTGGTCTCCACCTTGACCGTTACTGAAGAGTGATCCTGGTGTGTAACCTTTGTCTTTCAAAGCTTTCAAGACTTTTTCAAAGTCGTCTGTTGTCCAGCCTTCTTTGACAAGGTCTAGAACTCCTGCATCTTCCAACATCTTCTTGTTCATCGCCATGTAGAATGGTGCTGAACTGATTGGGTACATGTAGGCAGTGTCGCCAGCTTTACTAGCTTGGATGATATTGTCGTTGTTGACATCTTTTACAAAATCTTCTGTAAAGAGGTCGTTCAAGTCAGCCAATTTACCATTTTTACCGTATTGAATAATCCGGCCTGGAGCGTCAAAGAGCACGTCTGGAGCAGTTCCAGCTTCGATAGCTGTCGTAATCTTTTCAGGACCAGATTTGAAGTCGATGGTTTCTAGTTTGACTTTGATATCTGGATTGGCTTTTTCGAAGGCTTCGATAATTGATTTTTCGTAGGTTCCTACACCATCATCAGCTTTCTCTTGAGTAAAGACTGGGAAGGCCCACCAAGTGATTTCTGTTTTACCAGAGTTATCGCTTGAAGATTCAGACTTAGATCCTCCTCCAGATCCACAAGCTGCAAGTGCTAGCACCGCTGCACCAGCTACCAACGAGCACAGTACTTTTTTCATTTTCATGTGATTTCTCCTCACGTTTGCGGTAAGATTTCTCTTACTTAGTATATCCTCACTGAGGACGGTGATTATTAAATATTCTCATTTCTACTGGATGATTTCTCTCTTCCTAGCTTCCTCCTTGTCTCTTTTTACTGTTCTTTTTTCTATTTTAAAGCCGCAACGAAGCGTTCTGTAATTTCTTTAGGTCGCGTAATAGCTCCCCCTACCACAAGCCCTCTGACACCCAGGTCATGAATTTCTTTGGCTTGTGCAGGATAGTGGATCTTACCCTCCGCAATTACATCGACACCCGCTTGGCAAAGTTGGCGAATCAAGTCAATGTCCGGTCCGTCTACTTTCGGGCTGTAATCTGTGTAGCCCGATAAGGTTGTTCCGACAAAGTCAACCCCTGCTTCGACAGCTGTTAAGCCTTCTTCAAAGGTGCTGATATCTGCCATCAAGAGTTGATCAGGATATTTCTCCTTCACTTGCTGGATAAAGTCGACAATCGATAGACCGTCATGACGCGGACGTTTGGTACAATCCAGGGCAATCACTGCGATATCTAATTCGGCCAATTCATCTACTTCTTTCATGGTAGCAGTAATGAATGGTTCTTCAGGAGGATAATCTCTCTTGATGATCCCGATAATCGGAAGCTTTGTCACTTCCTTGATCTCTTTGATATCACGGACACTATTCGCCCGGATTCCAACCGCCCCTCCTTGCTCAGCTGCTTTGACCAAGAGAGGAATCACACCTCCTGCCTCTGTGTAGAGAGGTTCATGAGGAAGCGCCTGACAAGAAACGATAATGCCGTCTTTGATCTGTTGAATTAATTCTTCTTTTGTGATCTTGGACATACATTCCATCTCCTTCGTTTATTACGTCAACTCGAGTACTTGTAAGGTTATTATATAGTATTTTTAAAGCGCTTACAATATTCTGGAGCCATTTTGATAATAGTTTCATATTTTAAACTATTCTTCCATTCCTCTGAAACTAGTTTCAGAGATGCAAACATTCTAAAATTTTTTAAGAAATTTTTTCCATTTCCAGATTTTTATACGAATAGTATAAGTGACCAAACAAAAAGAAAGGAGGACCTCAGATGTACTATACTCCCATTATCATCCCATGGTTTTTGTATTACTTCTTCCGTAAATAAATAAGGAAAGGGAATACCAAACATGAAAAAGAATACCAAAGCTTTTGTTCTATTAATCTTGCTTTCATTGATGTTGTTTTAAACTAAAACCTTGAAACGTAAGAAAAACACAGCATTGGCTATTGACCTTATCCTTGCTTCATCTAATCAGCTTAGCTGACACAAGATGAATAAAAGGCTACCCATACAAGCTAGCTCTATTGGAAAATTACCCTAGCTTTGCTTCTCAATAAGAATTAGGATTATTAAAATATGAGATGGCCTATCCACACTATAATCTTTGCAATCATCATCGCATTAACTGTTTTACATGATGCACACCTGATTGCATTTCAACCACAGATTAATTTAGCCATTGTGGCTACAATCTATCTAGCAGTTGATGCTAGATGGCGACAAACAAGAAAGAAAGAGGAAAATTAAATGACAACAGAATTCACACAAAAATTCACACCCTTAACAGAAGAATAATTGACACAAGTCGATGGGGGAGCTATCCCATTGATCGCTTGGATCATTGCTCATCCCTATCTATCTGGCTCTATTGCTGGTGGTGTAACAGCTGTCGGAACTGCCATTTGGGGAGCATTTAAATAATTAATTTGAAGGAGAAAAGCAATGATAGACCAAGTACAATTTAAAGATCTCACGCATGAAGAATTAAGTGATATTAATGGTGGAGGACTCCCTTTTCTGTTAGTTTTCGCTTACGGTTTTTCTTCTGCTTATATCGGGACAACAAAACTGATCGATGCATTTCATAGTAATATGACACGGAAATGGTAAAGGAGGAGACCTATGAGTCTGGTATTTATCACCCTCATCCTTTTGACAGGATACTGCATTCTTGATAAAAAAGCACCCAAACAGGTAGAAGGGTACTTTCCTAAATTTGCTATTGCCTTCATGGTCACTTTCACCATTCTCAACGAGGCAATTGATTTACTCTACACGATCTTACATTAAGGAGGACACTTATGGATACAAGCATCCATTATACTTGCCTAACGGAAGCTGAACTGGCGACCATTGATGGAGGAGCCTCCGTCTTTGACTCGGCAAAATTCATCGTTCAAACATGGAATATTTTATACAATTCCGGACGTGATTTTGGCCGTAGTATCATCAATGGCATCATGCACTAGAAAGGAGCAAGCATGAAACTCGAAGAAACACGTTTTAGAAGCTTGTCCGAGCAGGAACTCAGCCATGTAGATGGTGGATCCGTATGGATCACTGTTGGACTAATCGCAACTCCCCTACTCATGGGAACCTTCGCTGGCGCCTTTGACGAATACGCTCGCAAACGAGGCAAATAGTAACACTTCTTTATCATCTCACTAAACAGTACAAACATCCCAGCTATCATTCTATAGCTGGGATGTTCTATTGCTAAAACGATCTTTTTAAGCAAAAAAAAAATGAGGCTGGAACAAAAGTCCTAGCCTCTCAATTATTTTTTGATTGTCGAGCAAGACGCAGTGGTTGAATGGGCTCTACTACGCTGATTTCATCAGCTTTTACAGCCCTACTCAACTGTGCGGAGGTGGGACGACGAAATCGAATTCTAACGAATTACCGATTTCTGTCCCACTCTCATTTTTCTACCTTATTTAGGTGATGGAACCATCCAACTTCTTAGCTGAGGTCGTTATCAATAATGACTTTCAAGGCATTGTTTTCGCCAGCATGTTTGAAGATTTCGTATGCCTTCTCTGCCTCTGACAATTTGAAGTGGTGGGTCACCAACTTCGTCGCATCAATCTTACCAGATTTCAAGACGTTAAGAAGCATTTCAGTTGTATTGGCATTGACCAAACCAGTATTGAGCGTAATGTTCTTGATCCAAAGGTCATCAAGATTGAAGCTAACTGGCTTCCCATGCACTCCGACGTTGGCAATATGACCGCCGACCGAGATAATATTTTGGCAGACATCGAAGGTAGCTGGATAGCCCACACATTCCATAGAGATATCAACACCACGACCATCGGTCACTTCATTGATAAAGGCCTTGATTTCATCAATATCACTTGAACAGATGGTATGAGTAGCTCCAAACTTCTTAGAAGCTTCGAGACGAGATTCTGACAAGTCTACCATGATAATGGTAGCTGGTGAGAAGAACTGTACGGTTAAGAGAGCTGCCAAACCGATCGGCCCTGCACCAACGATACAAACGTTGTCTCCAGGTTTCACGTGAGAAGGGAGAACACCAATTTCATAGGAAGTAGGCAGAATATCAGAGAGCATAACCAGTGCTTCGTCATCTACAGAAGCAGGTGCATGATAGATACTGCCGTCTGCGTGAGGGATATGGACATACTCTGCTTGAGTTCCGTTAATTAGGTGACCAAGAATCCATCCTCCATCTTCACAGTGAGATGGCAAGCCACGTTTACAGTAGTAGCAAGTATTACAAGCCGTTACACAAGAGATGATAACCTTATCTCCAACCTTAAAGTTCGTGACTGCATCACCGACTTCTTCGACAATCCCAATTCCTTCGTGACCGAGGATGGTTCCTTCTTTACAGGCTGGAACATCACCACCCAAAATATGGAGGTCTGTTCCACAAATAGTCGTTTTTACCAAACGCACAATTGCATCAGTCGGTTTCTTGAGGACTGGTTTTGGTTGATCAATCAACTGAAGATTTCCTGCGGATACATATGTTGCTGCTTTCATAAGCGACTCCTTTTTTGTTGGTTTTATCAAACCATTTTATTGTAGTTTTACTTTGTGAATATTATAACATACAAAGGTAAGCGCTTGCAACATATTTATTAGATTTTTTTAAAAGATAATTTTCAGATCACAAAAACCAATTTCTATCGTTAAAATAAAGAAAAATCCCCCGCTCTTTTGAGCGAGGGATAGCTGATAAACATTATTTGTTCAGTAGCGTCTTATTTACGACGTCCTGGACGTTCTTTGTAACCATAGTATGCATCTTCGATGATTTCTTGCATATGGTCTACCATTGGAAGACGTGGGTTAGCTGGTGAACATTGATCTTCGTAAGCAAGGAAGGCCAATTCGCGAGAATGTTTCTTCCATTCTTTTTCATCGATTCCTTGTGCTTTAAAGTTCATTTGGATTCCTACGCGCTCACCGAGTTCGTAAACAGCTTTCGCGTAAGCTTCAACTGCTTCTTCTGGTGTAGAGCATGGAAGGCCAAGCATACGAGCGATATCTTGATACTTCTCATCTGCACGGTAGTAGTTGTACTTAGGCCATGTTGCTGTCTTAGCTGGGCGTGTACCGTTGTAGCGGATAACGTATGGAAGCAAGATCGCATTGGTCCGTCCGTGAATAGTGTGGAATTGCGCACCAATCTTGTGAGCCATTGAGTGAGAAATACCTAGGAAGGCATTCGCAAAGGCCATACCAGCAATAGTTGAAGCGTTATGCATTTTCTCACGTGAGTGGAAGTCTGCATTCTTCACTGAGCTTTCCAAGTTTTCAAAGACAAGTTTGATGGCTTGAAGAGCAAGACCATCAGTGTAGTCGCTAGCCATTTGTGATACGTAAGCTTCAGTCGCGTGAGTCAATACGTCCATACCAGTATCTGCAGCAACAGATCCTGGAACTGTCAATACCAAAGCAGGGTCTACGATTGCCACAGTTGGTGTCAATGAGTAGTCAGCGATTGGGTATTTACGGTTGTTTGCTTTATCAGAGATAACGGCAAATGGTGTTACTTCAGATCCTGTACCAGATGTTGTTGGGATGGCAATGAATTTCGTCTTCTTACCAAGCAATGGGAACTTGAAGGCACGTTTACGGATATCCATGAATTTTTGAACCAAGTCACGGAAGTCCACTTCTGGTTGCTCGTAGAAGAGCCACATTACTTTAGCCGCATCCATTGGAGATCCACCACCGAGAGCGACGATGGTATCTGGTTTGAAGGCACGCATGATCTCTGTACCACGTTCAACGGTTGTAATATCTGGATCTGGTTCTACGTCTGCAAAGATTTGGTAAACCACCTTGTTGCGACGAAGGTCAAGCTGTTCGATGATGCGATCAAGGAAACCAAGCTCTACCATAGCGTGGTCTGTAACGATCATGACACGTTCAACGTCACGACATTTTTGTAGGTATTCAATTGAATCACGTTCAAAGTATGTTTTTGAAGGTAGTTTCATCCATTGCATGTTATTTCTCCGGCGTCCGACTTTTTTGATATTCAAGAGGTTGATGGCACTAACGTTGTCCCCAACAGAGTTGCGTCCGTAAGAACCACATCCAAGTGTCAATGATGGCAAGAAGGCATTGTAAACATCTCCGATACCACCGAAAGTCGAAGGAGAGTTGCAGATCACACGAATGGCTTTAACTGCTTTACCAAATTCTTTGGTCAATTCTTCATCAGCAGTATGGATGGCTGCTGAGTGACCAAGACCGTTGAATTCAACCATTTGGCGAGCTTTGTTAATTCCGTCTTCACGGCTTTCAGATTTCAAAACAGCGATGACTGGTGACAATTTTTCACGAGTCAACGGTTCTTTTTCGCCAACTTCTTTACATTCTGCCGCAAGGATATTGGTTCCTTCTGGGACTGAGAAACCAGCTTGTTCAGCGATCCATGCTGCTGGTTTCCCAACGATGTCCGCATTCAACTTCGCACCCGCACAGTTTTTGCTGTTAGCTTTTACGCCGAAGCAGAACTCTTCAAGAAGGGCTTTTTCTTTTTTGTTAACAAAGTAAGTGTGGTAAGATTTGAATTCTTCAACAAACTCATCGTAGATTTCTTTATCGATGATGACCGCTTGTTCAGACGCACAGACCATACCGTTGTCAAATGATTTAGACATGACGATATCGTGAGCAGCTTGGCGGATGTTAGCTGATTTTTCAACATAAGCTGGAACGTTACCTGCACCTACCCCAAGAGCTGGCTTCCCACATGAGTAGGCCGCCTTCACCATGGCATTCCCACCTGTTGCAAGGATGGTTGCAATCCCTTCGTGGTTCATAAGGGCACTGGTTGCTTCCATAGATGGTTGCGTGATCCATTGTACACAGTTTTCAGGAGCTCCTGCTTTAATCGCTGCATCGCGGACGATTTGTGCCGCATGAGCAGATGATTCTTGAGCGGATGGGTGGAAGGCAAAGACGATAGGGTTCCGTGTCTTCAAGGAGATCAATGCTTTAAAGATTGCTGTTGAAGTTGGGTTGGTTGTAGGAGTGATCCCGCAAACGACTCCGACTGGCTCCGCAATAAGGGTCAAACCAGTGACGTCATCTTCTGAAATGACACCAACTGTTTTCGTATGACGCATGTTATTTACTACGTGTTCACAAGCGAACAAGTTCTTAGTCGCCTTGTCTTCAAAGACTCCACGACCAGTTTCTTCATAGGCATGAAGAGCGAGCTCACCGTGTGCGTCAAGAGCTGCTACAGATGCTTTCGCCACAATGTAGTCTACTTGCTCCTGATCCAATTTGCGCATTTCTTCAAGCGCAACAAGTGCTTTTTGCACCAACTCGTCTACGTGTTTTTCAGCAGCGAGTTTCTTTTCTTCAGGTGAGAGAGTTTTTTTATCAGCCATTTGATGCTTTCCTCCAATGTTTGAAACCCTTATCCTTTTCCGGAACTTTTTCCTGTTTTCAGAAACTTTCAAGAATAGTGTAAGAAATTTCGATTTGTTAATTTTTTCACAATATTATTGTACTCTATTTTAGAAAATTTGTAAATAGTTTCACAAATATTTTTTTAACTTTTTTCCATGAACCCTCCTTCTCCTTCTATACAGGAGTATTTTCAAGAAAAAATTGAAGGAATTTTTTGAGAACGCACTTCAATTTCACAAACAAATATTTTCACGCAATTTTTGTAAGCGTTTTCTTAATTTTACTAAAAAAAGCAATTTTCTTCAAGTGAAAATTGCTTAAATCATATAGTAAATTTTACGGTTTAACCGGCCCCTGATTGGCTTGATCAACTGCTTCTTTCACGACGTTGGCATACAGGTTTCCTCCAACATCGATGGAACCATCTGATTCTAAACCAAAATGGACATTATCCGTTCCAGCCCAAATCTCTGGATTATCGACAGCCACTTGGTACCAGTCTGCTACATAGACATAGTCATATTTTTTAGCCAATTCCAGCTGATACTGTCGAGTCTGAACGGTAACGCTATTGCTATCATTGGCTTCACGCCCATCATATGGGGTCACAAAGATTAAGCGATGTCCTTTTGGTAATTCTTGAACAAACTTATCCAACAATTCTTGATAATTATTAGAAGAGTTAGTTCCAAGTGCAATCACCACGTTCTTGAGTAAGACTCTATTGGCAATATCTGTTTCATATACTTTTAATCCTGAGTCCAGATTGCGGCTCACCAAAGCATCTAATTGGATATCTGGCAGAACTTGTTTCAGATAATCTGATGCCCGGAGGTTTACAGAATCCCCGATCATGGTCACGCCATCTGATACATTGTAGGAAGTCGCTGAAGCATTGTCAACTTGGGCACGCGTGATCTGCATCTTGCTGTCGGATTGACGAAGACCTTCGGTAATCAGGTTTTCATCAAAGGCTCCGACGCGTGGCGCAAAGAGTGCAATTCCAAACATGAGCAAGGTCAAGGGAATCGCGCTGTAAAAGAGTGGTTTCGTGAAACTTCTGAGATCCATCGAAATCCCAAAAATCTTCGGTTCACGTCCAGCCAAGGTTGGTTCAATAATATAGAAACTCAAGGCAGCAAGACTAAAGGATACAAGCGCTGTTAGTAGAGAAGCCCAGCCATTGGTCATTAATTGAGAAAAGATGATGTAAAATGGCCAGTGGAAGAGATAAACCCCATAACTGGTATCTGCTATAAAGGTAATTACTGCTGGTTCTTTCTGATTCAGTGTCTTTTCATGAAGGACACGCGTCATCACAATCATCACAGATGCAGCAAGAGTTGCTACTAAAAAGCCAAATAAATAGGTCCAAACACTATCAAAGGGAAGGATAAAGGTCAAGACCAATAAAACTAGAAAAGCACCCGCTAAAATCGCTAACGTCTTCTGTAGAGATAGCTTCTTCACTAATTGAGTAAGATTTGGGCTGGTCGTTGTAATCCCTGTCACTGTCGCTAAAGCACTCCCCACAAAGAAAGGAAAGACGTGAGCGATACTAGAAAAGTAGACATTGGACAAATTCTTGGTGACCAGCGCTCCGACAAAGAAGGTCAGGAAAGTCACCAAAAAGAGACCTGTCGAAGATAGGAAGATATAGCCTCTATATTGGCCAACTGATTTAGCTTTTTTACCCAAAAACCAAGCCAAGAGCGCCCAGAGGACATAGTAATGAACTTCAAGAGCCAAACTCCAAGTATGAATGAAAAGATGGGGGATGAACTGACTTTCGTAACTTCCGCCACTTAACATCTCATAGAAGTTGGTCACAAATCCAAAGACGGCTGCAATCTGTGTCCCAATCCCAGCTATAAAGTCTCGTCTGACCAAGAAGGTAAAAGGCATGACCAGCAAGACCATAAAGACTAAAGGAGGGACAATCCGGTAGAAGCGTCGTCGAAGGAAGCCCTTGAGATCAATTTTTTGATGACGGGCAAACTCATCAATCAGAAGAGCCGTAATCAAAAATCCTGAGAAAGTAAAGAAGATGTCGACTCCAATAAATCCACCAGGAAAAACTTTTTGAAAGAAATGGTAGAGAAGAACGAGAAGAAGTCCCGTTATCCGTACCAATGAAAACCATTTAATTCGCATTTTGATAAATTCCTTGTTTAAACGTTCCCTTATAGACGACATTTTGTTCTGTCGTCAAGGTTCCCTGGCCTTCTGGTTGGCCATTGACAAATTCACCTTCATATTTCCAGCCAGCCTTGGCTGTAAAGGTTCCATAACCACTAAAGGTCCCATTGACAAAATTGCCCTTGTAGGTGTCCCCGTTCTCAAAAGTCACCGTCCCTTGGCCATTCATCTTGCCTCGGACGACACTTCCTTCGTAGCGAATAGCTCCCTTATCGAGGGTCAGCACACCTCTGAAAGGAATGGAGGAAAGAAATACCCACAAAGCAGACAGAACAATGATCCCCAAGGACAAGCGTTCAATATTCTCTCTCGTAACATAGACCTTATAGGTCTCATATAATTCTTTTATTTTTTCCATATTCTGTTCATTCTTTTTATCTTCAGCCGGTTAGTCCTTTAAGGAGTCAGTCCGAAACTAATCTTCTAATCGATCCAACCACTCTTGACAACCAGCTAGGACACGGCGATAGGTCTCTTCGAAATCTCCTGTGTACCATGGATCTGGGACACTTTCTCCTGCAAAGAGATGAATCTTGTGCTCTGTTCCAGGCGGTGCCATTCGTTTGAGGTCAGCCACATTGTTCTCATCCATTCCTAAGATCAGATCAAAGGTATGAAAATCTTGGTCACTGATTTGAAGAGATGTTTTAGACGCATCATAGGGCACGCCATGACTGCGAAAAATCTTTTGAGTCCCTTGGTGAATAGGGTTCCCGTGCTCCCAGTTAGATGTAGCACGACTTTCAATCTCATACTGGTTGGTCAAATCCTTCATGACAAACTCTGCCATGGGGCTCCGACAAATATTTCCTAAACACACAAATACAATTTTTTTCATGACAGCACCTCCTTTCTATTATAACAGAATGTGAGAAAAATATAATCTGCTAAAATTATAATTTTGAGGCAAGATGAAAAAAGCCTGTCCACCATTGAGGTAGGCTGACTTTCTTTTTTTATTCAGGCAGGATGATCTGAAGGGCTGGCCATTTTCGTTTCCAATCTTTCTTCCGCATACGCTCTGTATAAACTGCCAAACGCTCGGGACTAGCTAAAAAATGTGGAGTCGGCTGAACGATGAAGTCTTCGATATCCCTTGTCCCATAGGGGAGAAAGAGCTCTAGCTGACCATCATTCCTTAAGCGAACCGCAAGGGCCGTACACTGCTCGGGGTATTTGGAAACCGCATCACAGGCACTATGATAAGGAGCCGTCCCCGGACTATGCTGGTGCATGTAGACTTGGTTTTTGACTTCCCAGGCATACTGAGGATAGGTCTTCTTTAATCCCTGCTCGATCTGCAGAGTCTCCTCATAGCTGATCGCGGGGTCATAAAAGACCAGATCCAGATCCGTCGCCACGTCAAACCCTGGTCTGCCAGAAAGCTGGTTCCAGATAAAATTGCGCACCGCACCTGCTGCTAACCAAGCGTCTGCCAGGTTGAAATCTCGAATAATAGTCAAGACAGTCATCATCTCCGGATCCGCTTGGATCTGCTCTACTATCGCTTCTTCCGTCAGCATCTTCTTCTAGTCTCCATTGTAGGGATAACCCAGGTGTTCATAGGCCTTTCGGGTTGCCACGCGCCCTGTCCGGGTCCGCATGATAAAGCCTTTTTGAATCAAGTAAGGCTCATACATATCTTCTACGGTCTCCCGCTCTTCAGCAATATTGACCGATAGGGTCCCAAGTCCAACCGGGCCGCCACCGTACATCTCAATCATGGTCCGCAGGATCTTTTGATCGACATAGTCAAGTCCTTCATGGTCCACATCCAGCATAGAGAGGGCCTTGTCTGTAATGGTGTCGTCAATCAAGCCGTCGCCCATAATCTGGGCAAAATCACGCACCCGCTTCAGCAAACGGTTGGCAATCCGAGGAGTCCCCCGACTACGAAGAGAAAGCTCTTCGGCAGCCTCGTGGGTAATCTCCATCTCAAAGATCTCGGCGGTCCGCTCGACAATCTCTGTCAGATCATCTTGCTCATAGTATTCCATATGACCGGTAATTCCAAAGCGAGCACGCAAGGGATTGGACAGCATCCCAGCTCGAGTCGTCGCCCCAATCAGAGTGAAAGGAGGAAGATCCAGATGGACACTCCGGCTAGTCTCGCCAGCACCAATCATAATGTCGATGTAAAAATCTTCCATGGCGCTGTATAGCACTTCTTCGACTGACATAGGCAGACGGTGGATCTCATCGATAAAGAGAACATCGCCCGGTTCTAAGTCATTAAGGATGGCTACCAAGTCACCAGCCTTTTCAATGACAGGACCGGAAGTCTGCTTGAGGTTGACTCCCAGTTCGTTAGCAATGACAAAGGCCATAGTGGTCTTCCCAAGTCCTGGAGGGCCAAAAAGAAGGACATGATCCAGCGCCTCATCCCGAAGCTTGGCTGCCTCAATAAAGATTTTCAGCTGGTCCTTAACCTTATCTTGACCAATATATTCATGTAAATATTGTGGGCGCAACGTCCGTTCAACAGCCTCTTCATCGCCCATGATTTCATTGTCTAAAATTCTACTCATACAGTCTATTATAGCAAAAAATGATGCCTCTGATGATTTAAAATCATATTCTATTCAATCTATCACTAATTATTGATTGTTAGGTGTTGGGAATCGATTCCCCTCTTAAACTACCTTGTTTCTTTTTAAGGAACGTAGTCCGTCTGCGACCCTATTGGACTGCCTTCACCATTATAATAAGGAACGTAGTTTTCGCTCCGTTCAAACTGCATCAACGTACCTAAACTCGTCTACGTCCCTATCAGGCTTGGTTAGATGAAATAGGTTTAGTAATAATTACATAACGCAGTGGTTGATTGGTATCTTTGTTCGCTCTTATAGCTCCAAAGATTACCTAATCAACTGTGCGGGGGTGAGACAACGAACAATTTTAAAAAATTGTTCTGTCTCACTCCCAGAAAAAAAGCCACCGGTTTTGGTGGCTCTTATAGGGAGATTATTATGAAAAAGTTTTAGGAGTTTTATCATTCAAAGTTAGGAGGTCTTTGATGATGGTATTAGTATACGACGGGAAGCTTAAAGTTTCCTTATAGTCTTTTTAAAAAATTTTTTTCAAAAAAAGAGAGGGTGACAAACAAAGATTTCACATCCTTGTTTGTCACCCTCTCTTTCTTATCTATTTCTTAGCGATGGCATGGTAGCTAGTCTTGCTGGTGAAGACTTGACCCGCTCTCAAGATAACCTTTTCAGCTTGGTCGCTATGAATGGCATCTGGTACGGTTTGGAATTCTAAGGCCAAGCCATTGTGTTGAACCATTGGTTTTCCTTCCAGATAAACCGTTTCATCCACAAAATTGGCTGAATACACCACCAAGGCTGGGGCTTCTGACTTGAAGGTCAAAAAGCGCCCAGACGGCTGATGGTAGAAGAAACCTGCATTTTCATGCCCTTCTGGCAAAGCGAAGGGATGGTCTAATCCTTCTACCAGGCGGATTTGCGGATCAGCATCCTTGAAGAGATCCTCTAACAGCATGGCTTGGTAGAGATGCTGAACAATTGGACTTTCTCTATCCACAGTGTGAAGAGGAACGCCATCTGGATGAATGGGGTAAAGCCCCTGATGATTGATCTGGAAGACATGGTCATTTATCGGCTGGGTAAAGTTGCCTGATAGGTTGAAATAGCTGTGGTTGGTCGGATTGACTAGGGTGTCCTGGTCTGTCTCTACTCGGTAACTGATTTCCAGCTCCCCTGCTTCAGTCAAAGCATAGGTCACCCAGATCTTGAGATTCCCAGGGAATCCACCGGTGCCATCTGCACGCTCTGTGTACAGAGTGATTTCTTGGTCCGTCACCGACTCCACGCTAAACAAGGCGCTGTCCCATCCAGTCGATCCACTATGGTTGCAGTTGGTTCCATTATTGGCTTCCAAGTGATAGGTTTGCCCATCGAGGTCAAAGCTGGCACCTGCGATTCGACCAGCGACTGGACCAATACTGGCTCCATATTTAGGGCTATTGCCGACATAGGCATCAAAATTGTCAAAGCCCAAAACAATATTAGCGAATTGGTCCTGTTTGTCTGGTGTTACATACTCTAAAATAGTAGCTCCATAAGTCATGACAGACAATTGATAACCCAGGTCATTTTCGAGGCGATACGCTTCTACATCTTGACCGTCCAATTGACCAAATAGATATTTTTGATAGTGTTTCACAAGTTGTCTCCTCCAACATCATTCATTCTAGTGAAAAGGGTGAATCACCACTCCTTGTACAACACGGTTCACCGTTCCTGTCGGTGATGGTGTGTCTGGGCGATTTTGAACCTTGAGCGAAGTCAAGAGGGAAATCAATTGACCGTAGATAATGTATGGGAAGGCACGGTAGATATCCAGCGACTCTGCTGAAGAGGCTACCAACACTTCACGTACATGCTCAATCCCAGCAGCTTGGTCGGTCAAGAGGACGACCTGACGGGCAATCTGATCTCCCGCCACTTCTCCAACCAAATCCAAATCGTACTGGCGTGTATAAGGATCAATGGATCCAAAAACCAAGACCAGGGTCTGGTCATTGATGAGGGATTTCGGTCCATGACGGAAGCCGACAGGGCTCTCATACATGGTCGCGATTTTACCAGCTGTTAACTCTAAAATCTTGAGCTGAGCTTCATGAGCTAGCCCGAAGAAAGGTCCTGCTCCTAGATAGATGACGCGTTCGAAGTCTAAATCTACAACTTCCTTGACCTCGCGATCTTTCTCCAAGACCTGCTCTGACAGATAAATCAATTCTTCCACTCGTTTTTCCTTGATTTCTTCCTCACTTGGGTCAAAGACCAAGAGGGCTATCAAAAGCATAGAAGTAAAGCTGGAGGTCATGGCGAAGCCGGCATCGTTGGTTTCTTTTGGTTGGAGAAGCAAGAGATTGCGCTCATCTCCGTGGGCCTGCTGGGCTAGTTTTCCTTCGGCTGCACAGGTAATGGTGATCTGATAGAGATCCTCCACCAATTGTTGAGCTAACTCAACTGTCGCAACACTTTCAGGCGAGTTGCCACTTCTTGCGAAGGAAACCAAGACAGTCGGCACTTCTTTTTTGAGATAGGTTTGTGGATGCGCCACGACATCGGTCGTCGCAATGGATTGGAAATTCCAGTGGCGTTCATCGTGGACTTCCTGCAAGTAAGGAACCAAGGTATCTCCCACATAGGCTGAGGTCCCTGCCCCTGTCAAGATGACCTTGATGTAGCCATGACGCTTCCCAATAGCCTCCAAAAACTCTTGGATTTCTTTTGCTTTCTCTTGATAGAGACGATAGGTTTCTTTCCAAACTTCTGGTTGCTGGTAAATTTCGCGTGTCGTAATCTCAGCCCCCAGTTCCAGCAGTTCTTCTTTTGTATAATCTAGCATGCTTCTCCTCTTTTCTACTCGCCTTATAAGCGGTAAGAGGCCGAGACAATTGTCCCAGCCCCATTCCGAATGTTCAAGCGGTCTTCGCTATCGTATCTTATTCATCCTCGTCGTCATCAAAGTTGGATAAAAGATCATTAACCTTCACGATGCTTTCTTGTGCACGCGCTGGATAAGCTTCTTCTCCTCCGACCAGGCTGTTATTAATAAATTCAATTACCATTGGCAAGTTCATCCCTGCATAGAGGTCAATCGCACGTCCTTCAAGAATCAGACGGCTAACTGTATTACAAGGAGTGCCTCCCAAAAGATCCGCAAAGACGATATAGTCCTCAAAGTCTGCAACACAGGCTTCAAACTTGGCTGTAAACTCCTCAGGACCTTCCTCTGGCAAGAGGGCCACGGCATGAATATTGTCTTGTGGTCCCATAATCATTTCTGTACTGGCTTTGAGCTCTTCACAGAAGCGACCATGACTGACCAATACTAACTGTTTTGCCATACCTTACTCCATTATGCCATTCCAAAGAAGAAGTGGCCAAATGCTGAGAATGCGATTGCTGCAAGGATGATGAGCAAGATAGCTTTTGTAGAGTTCATACCTTTACGTCCAAGCAACCAGTAGATCACACCTGTGATGATAGCTGGTACCAAACGTGGGAAGATAAGGTTGAGCATATCTTGAATTTCAATCGCTTTGTCCCCAATGTGTGGAGCCCAAGAAACTTCAACACCAATCATGCTGGCAATCAAGGCACCAACCATGAAGATACCCAGAACGGCAGCTGCATCAATCAAAGCTGTCAAGGTACTTTGCATGTTGTTGATGAGGTTAACCCCTTCTTTATAGGCAAATTCCAATTGTTTCCAACGGAAAATGTCATAAGCAACTGCCACAGCGATCCACAAGAAGATACCGGCTGGGTTTCCTGCAACAGCCAAAGTTGCTGCGATTGAACCCATAATAGCTGGTACCAATGATCCAAAGATTGAGTCCCCAAGAGGAGCGAATGGTCCCATGAGACCTGTCTTGATACCATTGACCGCATCTTTTGATTTGACACCATCTTTTTCTTCCAAAGCGAGGTCAAAACCAGTGATAATGGTGTGGAAGAATGGTGAAGTATTGAAGAATTGCGTATGCAATTTCATCATTTCTTTCAATTCTGGAGTGCCATCACCATACATTTTACGCAACTGAGGTAAAATCATATAAAGGTAACCAGAAGCCTGCATCCGTTCATAGTTCCAACCTAATTGGAAAGTAAACAGACTACGTTTGTTAATTTGATTAAAATCCTCTTTAGTGAGTTTGTAATTCTTAGAATTCGTCATCTTCAATTTCCCCGCTTTCTGATTCAGTTACTGGAGCAGCTACGACTGTACGTTGACTGTTTTTGAAGTGTTGTACTGCAAGGAAGATACCGATAATGGCAATACCAATCATAGATACACTCTTGAAGTTGTTAACAAAAGTAATAGCTTGTTCTTCTGGAAGTTTAGCGAACACTTCAGAACCGACAATGCTAGACACTGCAGCACCAAGGCTTTGAACATTGCTATAAAGCACTGTCAACATAGCTGTCAAACCAAAGCCAAGTGCTAAGTAGTGAAGGTTACGACGAACAGGAAGGTAACGGAGCAAGATCGCAAATCCAAGACCTGGAAGCATTTGACCTGCAAGTTTCAGACCGTTTGCCAACCATTGTACATTAGCAAGACCTGTAACAACAGTTTCTACGAAAGATCCACCAAAAGCAAGCGCGAAGTAAACTGGGAGAGCACGAGAAAGAGCCCAAGGAAGAGCACCAAGGAGATAGTTGCGTTCGATGCCTTTGTAATCAAAGCGTTCAATCGCAGCATCTACACGGTGAGCGAAGTAAGTTGTAGTCATACGACCAAGAATATCAAAGTAGGTCAACAAAGTTGCTACCGGCACAGCGATTGTAGCAATAGCAAGCTCTGGATCAATCCCTTGTGCTACTGAGAAGGCAGTCGCAAGAACGGCACCAGAAGTAGCGTCAATACGAGAAGCTCCACCGAAAGTACCAACACCGAGCACTGTCAATTGAAGAGAAGCTCCGATAAAGAGACCTGTCTTTAAATCTCCCATGACAAGCCCTGTAATGAAACCAGCAAAGACTGGTGATCCTGCTGATGAAACAATCGTCAACTCATCACAGATTTGATAAGCTGAGTACAAAGTAAGTAGTAAAATTTGCCACCATTGTATCATGACAATTTCCTCCTAAAATTTTTCTTTTTTTATTTATAAACTATTTGAGTAACTTCAAGAAGTCTTCAACTGGATCATTTGGAACCATTTGAGCAGTTAGCTTAACTCCTTTTTCAGCTAGCTTGTGGAAAGCTTCCACATCAGCATCCACTACGTTGATCGAACGAGTAATCGGACGAGTCTCGTCTGATTGAGACATGTTCCCAACGTTTAAGGTTTCAAGTGGCACACCTGCTTCTACCAAACCGAGGAAACGATCTGGCTTGCGAGCTACGATGAAGAGACGTTGGCTGTCATATTTTCCAGCCAAGATATTTTCTGCAGCCTTTGCTACTGGCAAGATACTGAGCTTGACACCAGGTGGTGTCGCGAGTTTCAAGCCACTTTTTTCGATATCATTTTGAGCGACTTCATCATCGATCACCATGATACGTGAAACATTTAGTTTGGTAGTCCAAAGGTTGGCTACCTGCCCGTGGATCAAACGTCCATCGATACGGCATCCTACAATAGTCATAAGTTTTCCCCCTTTACTTCTTTGAATGTAGGTTGTGAAACAAGTTTTAAGGTCTCCGTCCAAGTGCCCTCTGTCTCAAAGACGAGGATCTCATTTTCCCCATCTTTGAGAAAACCATGAGGGATGTAGAGGGAGAGTGTTGGACCGACTTCCCAGAAACGACCGATATGGTGGCCGTTTACAAGAACGATCCCTTTTCCAAATCCAGTCATGTCAAGGAAGGTATCCTCAACCTGATCTAGATGAAAAGCAAATTGATAAAAAGCTGGTTGACCTTCTTGCCATTCTTTCGAAAAGTCCAAGCGATCCAGCTGGGTGAAATCAAGCGCATATTGTTTCCAATCAAGCTTGAAATGTAGATCGATACAAACTCCTGTACGTATTCCTTTTCGTTGGGTGTCCGCTAAAAGCTTGTGTCCATAATTGACTCGTCCCATGTTTTCGATCAAGAGTTTTAAGTTTGTAATCGTTTTCTTTTTTCCGTTTAAAAAAAGATCTTGACCGATTTCTTCTTGGTATTGAGTAGCAATTAATTGATCATTGGCATAAACCTGTACCCGGTCACGCGCATCGATGATACGCAAGCGCTCTTCTTCCGCATCCATTTCCACCTCTGTCTCATAGAGCAGATAGCCTAAGGGATGGTCGATTTCTTCCATGGTCTGTGGATAAAGACTTTCTGTGACCTGAGCAATCTCGTTTAAATTGCCAAACAAACTAGTCTTGTTGGTTAACTTTAGTCTATGCTCTGGCAAAGTCGACTTCACAAGTGGATCCATCTGTGGATACTCTGGATAGTAGGTCGCCATCATCTTTTTGACTGCATGGTACTTAGGAGTCGGATTGCCCTGCTCATCTAAGAGAGCATCATAGTCGTAGGATGTCACTTGCGGGAGATCCACAGTCCCTCGTGCTGAGCAACCATTCATAAATCCAAAGTTGGTCCCACCATGGAACATATAGAGATTGATGGAGCCTTCTTGTAAGACTTCATGGACTGCTTCTGCCAACTCTTCTGGATCTCGCTTGATGATAGGTTCTTTCCATCGATTGAACCAGCCATCCCAAAATTCCATACACATGAGTGGCCACTTTTTGTCATGCTCAGCAAAGAACTCTTTCATCTGAGAGAAGTTGTAATTCGCACGCGAACCAAAATTACCGGTTACAAAGAGTCCATCCTCAATCAAGGTCCCTGCTCGAAGGGTCGCCCTCCAAGGTCCATCAGAGGTGAAGAGTGGACAAGTAATATCCCTCTCAATCATTAGATCTCTGATCGCCCGAAGGTAGGCCTTGTCTTCGCCATAAGAGCCATATTCGTTCTCAACCTGCATCATGAGGATATTGCCCCCACGATCCAATTGGTACTTGGCCACACGTGGCAGGAGCTCGTCGTAATAGCGAGCCACTTCCTTGAGAAAGGCCGGATCCGATGAGCGAATCCGAAGGTCTTCGTCGATTAACCAGGCTGGCAAGCCCCCAAATTCCCACTCCGAACAGATAAACGGTGACGGACGGAGAATCACATATAGATCCAACTCTTGAGCTACTTGGATAAAGTGCTCCAGGTCCAAATTCCCTTCAAAGTGAAAGTGGCCTCTTTGTGGCTCATGAGCATTCCATGGAACATAGGTTTCAACAGTATTAAAACCTAGAGCTTTTAGGTTATATAAGGAATGATACCAATCCTCACGATCGATCCGAAAATAATGAATTGCACCAGATAAAATCTTAAAAGGTTGATCATTTAAATAAAAATCTTCACGGATTTCAAATGCACCCATACTGAGAACCTCCTTCTAAGAAACCCTTTTCATTTATCAATATAATATATTAATAAAAAAATGTCAACCACTTTTGAAAAAATATGTTAAAATAATATTAACAAGGGATATCGAAAGAAGAGGTGAAGCACATGGCAATCCCAAAATACCAACACATCAAAGATGATTTGAAGCAACAAATTATCTCAGGTAAATTCGAAAATGGAGATAAATTTTACACAGAAGCCGAGCTGATTAAGATTTATAATGTTAGCTCGATTACTGTTGTTCGTGCTTTGAACGATTTGGCTAGCGATGGATACATCGTCCGCCAACAAGGGAAAGGAACCTTTGTTTCGCGCGCTAGAAAACACAAACTGGTTGAGTTTTCAGACGTTGAAACCTTCCCTATCCAAAAAGCGACCGTAAAAGTTCTCTCTATTAAGCGTGGCAATGCGCTGAATATCCTGGATAAACTGGGGCTCGCTCCGACTCAATTCTATTATAAGATTGATCGGACCCGTCATATTGGTGAAGATACCTATATCTACCACCAGACCTATGTCCCAGAGCAATATATTAACCCAAATTATCCGAGCTTAGATTACTATAGTTCGATTTATGATCGCTTTAAAGAAGATTATCATATCCATATGAATGATGAACACTTTGAAGAAATCAATGATATTGTATTCCCAACACCAAGCAAAATCGCTTCTGTGTTGAATATCGATGAAAACTTCCCAACTGTCCGTCAAGTGAAGACGACAAAATTGGAAGCGACCGGTCAAATTCTCGAATATAGCGAAACCTATAAACGCGGTGACTACTATAAAATCAAATTTATCTCTTGTGATCGTGATCATTGATCATTCAAAGTCTGGGGTCTGGCCTCAGACTTTTATGATACAAATTATAGCATGAAAAAATAGTTCCTAAAACATGTAAAACGAATAATCTATAATTAGTGATAGACTTCCTATAAATAGTTTAATCAGTCAAAATTTATTATGATAAATTCAGGATCTAGAGCGCCTGATATAGGCAAAGAAAAGAGAGTGGGACAGAAATCGGTAATTCGTTAGAATTCGATTTCGTCGTCCCACCTCCGCACAGTTGAGTAGGGATCTAACAGCTGATGAAATCAGCCTAGTAGAGCCCACTCTTGCTCGATAATCAAAAGACGAAAAGAGGCTAGGACTTTTGTCCCAGCCTCTTTTCGTCTATTTTTCAAATTCCCGTTTTTAGTTGCGGTTAGTCTCCCAAACCGATGCGTTCGAAGATTTCATCCACCCGTTTGGTGTAGTAAGTTGGGTTGAAGATTTCGTCGATTTCTTCTTGAGTGAGGCGTGAAGTCACTTCTGGATCTGCTTCAAGAAGTGGTTTGAAGTCTACTTGGTTGTCCCATGATTGGGCAGTCTTGGGTTGAACAAGGTCGTAAGCCTGCTCACGGGTCATGCCTTTTTCAATCAAAGTCAACATGGCACGTTGGCTGAAAATCAAACCAAATGTAGAATTCATGTTGCGGATCATGTTTTCTGGGAAGACTGTCAAGTTCTTAACGATGTTTCCAAAACGGTTGAGCATGTAGTCAATCAAGATGGTTGTATCTGGTGCGATGATCCGCTCAGCCGATGAGTGAGAGATATCACGTTCGTGCCAAAGGGCTACGTTTTCATAAGCTGTTACCATGTGACCACGGATGACACGCGCAAGACCAGTCATATTTTCAGAACCGATAGGATTGCGTTTGTGAGGCATGGCTGAAGACCCTTTTTGACCTTTGGCAAAGAACTCTTCCACTTCACGTTGTTCTGATTTTTGAAGACCACGGATCTCCGTTGCCATACGCTCGATCGAAGTTGCGATGCTGGCGAGAACCGCAAAGTACTCAGCGTGAAGGTCACGAGGAAGCACCTGTGTAGAGATTTCTTGAGCACGGATACCAAGCTTGTCGCAGACGTATTGCTCTACGAATGGTGGGATGTTGGCAAAGTTACCAACCGCACCAGAAATCTTACCAGCTTCCACACCAGTAGCCGCATGCTCGAAACGCTCGATGTTGCGCTTCATTTCGCTGTACCAAGTGGCCAATTTAAGACCAAAGGTTGTAGGCTCAGCGTGCACACCGTGGGTACGACCCATCATGATAGTGAACTTGTGCTCCTTAGCCTTGTCAGCGATGATGTTGAGGAAGTTTTCAAGGTCCTTGCGAATGATATCGTTTGCTTGTTTATAGAGGTAACCATAGGCAGTATCTACCACGTCCGTAGAAGTCAAACCATAGTGGACCCACTTGCGCTCTTCACCAAGAGTCTCAGAAACCGCACGCGTGAAGGCAACCACATCGTGGCGTGTCTCTTGCTCGATCTCCAAAATACGGTCGATGTCAAAATCCGCTTTTTCACGAATCAAAGCCACATCTTCCTTAGGGATTTCCCCCAACTCAGCCCATGCTTCATCAGCCAAGATTTCCACCTCAAGCCAAGCACGGTATTTATTTTCTTCAGTCCAAATGTTCGCCATTTCGGGGCGAGAGTAACGTTCAATCATGTTTTCTCCTTAATTAATTTTTAAAATTTGAATATAAGTTTTTTCTCACTCAATTCATGATTTTCATGTTGGGAGTATGTTAAATTTAAAAGATTATAATCACCTCTTTTAGTTACCTTTATATTGCAACTCTTTATTTCTAATGTCACATGCCCATTATCAGGTAATATAGAAACAGTTTTTTTATCTTCATCCTTTATTTTTTCTATGGCAATAGGATAAAAAAAATCACCTTTCTTTATATACCAGTCAGAATACTTTTTCTCGTTTTCTTCTTGGTTAAATTTTTCTACTATTTCACTATCAAAAGTCACTTCAACAATTGCCTTTGCCTGCCTAGTTCCGCAAATAACACTTGTTATATTTATTAATTTATGCTCAGATATAGATTTTTGTATATAAAGATTTTTTAGATACATCTCTATAGTAATTAATATATGACTAATAAATTCAAAATAAAGTTTCATATCATTGAAACCAATGTATTCCGAACATTCACCTGTATGAGCTAAATTATTTCTATTATTGACCAAACTATCTATATAACCTTCTAAACCATCTGGATTAGCTTTTTTTTCAGAATATTTTGAAATAAAAGTTTGTTCAAGTTTTTCAATTGTTTTTTTTAATTCCAAATTTGAATTGGAAAATTTCAAAAAATTATCTTGGGAGGTCTCAGGATATATCCTTTGAATCAATTCTACTACTTTGTCGAACCATAAATTATTGCTTGATAAATAATACTCTTGTGTTATCTGTATTTCATTTTTATCCAAAGAATCTAGATATTTTTCTTTAACATAATTTGGAGAATTTAGAATTGTCCTATAAAACGACTTAAGAAATTCCTCTGTAAAAATTATATTGGCATGCTCTACTAAATGATTAAAAAGAATTTTCTTAACATTACTCTCCCAAAAGGTATAAAGTGTAATTGTAAAATTCTTTTTGAAAATCATTTCAACAAATCTTTTATCTGATTCTTTAATACCGGATATAATATCATTAAAACTATCAATATTTTCATAGAAAGTTTGATTTTGAACAAATTTATTCATCTTTCAAAAATTCCTTTTCAAAAATAGAAACTCTTGTCTTTACATTTTTTATTGCTGTATACTTACCATTAAAATCTGTTTTATTAGTTTTCAAAACATCAAACTTCAATTGTTCAAAAGCTCCATCATCAAATTGTTCCAAATTATCTAAATTATTAGATGTAAAAAGCATCACACTATCAAAAATCATATTTTCAGCTTTTTTACTTTTTGCACTCGACATAAATGCTTTCTCTCCAAAAAGTCTCCTTACGGTTGTAACTACTTTTTTGAAAAATTCTTCCAATTCATCTAATTCAGATTCCGTAAACTCTTTCGATGCTTCCATATATAAATCTAATAGTCTTGAAGTAGAGATTGGAGTAATGTCATTACGTACCGCACTAAAATATGCAAAAAAACGAAGGACTTTTTCTGAATATTCTAATCTTTCATTGTATTCAGTTTTTTTCGGATGGGCCCATAATTGTTTAAACACTTCGTCTAATGCCAAGCGCTTCAACATTTTATTAAATCGCTCACTATAAAGCGCATTTCTCACTTCTTGCTTGTTTAATGCTAAGCCTCCTGTATTCAGTCTTTCAAAAACAAGTCGTCGCATATTTTGTTTCTCAGATTCATCTTTGGTTGATTCACTCAATAAGATTATTCCGGAAATATATCTTCTTGTTATTGTTTCTTTGACATCCGCAGGCAATTCAGAATATTTTTTTCCATTGTATTCCTGAAAAAATTCAAGTGATTCTAGATGAAATTCATCTTCCAAAAATGAAATAATTGTAGAAATCCTTTGCTTACCATCCATAATTTCGAACTTACCATATTCATACTCAAATAAAAAAATAGGTGGTATAGGAATATTTATAATAAAACTTTCTATTAATTTTGATTTTTTTGATTCTGGCCAGACAACATTTCTTTGATAATATGGATCCATTTTATAGTCAGAAGATTGAAAAATCTCTTTGACATTTTTTAGTGGATAACGTGTTTGTTCAGTAACAATTCGAAACTCGATTCTATCATCAGATTTTGAATCCAATAAATCTTTAATTCGTTGCTTTGTTAAAAGTTCCTCTATAGACATTTTCTCTCCATTCTTTAAATTTTATCGTATTTAAAACTCTTCCACACTTTCTGGCACATCACTAAACAAAGTCACATGTCCCATTTTGCGGTTGTGCTTTGCTTCTAGTTTACCATATAAGTGGAGGTGAGCGCTTGGATTTTCTGTCACATATGTTTCAGCTGCCTCGACGTGCTGCCCGAGGACATTGAGCATGACGGCTGGGGCATGCAGTTGGATGGTTGGCAATGGTGCTCCGATAACACCCAAGATATGCGTGTCGAATTGCGAGAAATCGCAAGCTTCGATTGAGTAGTGGCCTGAATTGTGTGGACGTGGCGCAACTTCGTTGACAATGATGTCATCAGCTGTCGCAAACATTTCTACACAGAGGGTACCAGACAGGTTGAGTTGTTCTGCAATTCGCACTGCCATGGTTTTGGCTTTTTCAGCTAGATTTTCTGAAATGCGGGCTGGCACAATCGTTTTAGAAAGAATGTTGTTGCGATGGATATTTTCCTGAACTGGGAAAACTGTCACATCCTTACCATTACCAGACACAAGAACAGAAATCTCCAGGTCAAAGTTGACAAATTCTTCCAAGACACAAGCTGCTGAATCGGCTAGTGTATAGGCTTCTTCCAAATCTTCTGCCGAGCGAATGACCTTTTGTCCATGCCCGTCATAGCCACCAGTCGCAGTCTTGAGGACATAGTTTTTGGACAGGTCGATATCTGCCAAGTCTTGGCTTGAAGTCACAACCTTGTATGGAGCCACCGTTACTTGAGCCTTGTTGGAAAGGAAATCCTTCTCAAAGATGCGATTTTGGGAGATGCGAAGTAGGTCTGTCCCTTGAGGGAGTTGTCCCTCCTTGATGACAGCATCCAAACCGTCAGCATCAACATTTTCGAATTCATAGGTGAGGACATCGCAACGCTCAGCCAACTGACGAAGAGCATCCACATCGTTATAAGGCGCCACGATGATTTCTGCCACACGAGATGCTGGGCAATCCGCTGCAGGGTCCAGCGCGATAACCTTGTGGCCCATGTAGATAGCAGAAATGGCCATCATCTGACCCAGCTGACCACCACCGATAATTCCGATTGTTTTAGATGAGATCATTTGTCGACTCCTCTGCGATTTTTCCTTGTTCTTCTGCGAAATCTGCCAACGCTGTCGCAATGGCCTGGTCCTCTACTGAAAGGAGACGGAGGGCAAAGAGGGCCGCGTTAGTCGCACCAGCTTCACCGATCGCCATGGTTGCGACTGGCACTCCACCTGGCATCTGAACGATGGAATAAAGTGAATCCACACCGCTAAGGGCACGTGATTTAACGGGTACCCCGATAACCGGAAGGGTCGTTTTAGCTGCGACCATCCCTGGCAAGTGAGCAGCGCCACCCGCACCTGCGATGATGACCTTGATGCCACGACTACGTGCTTCTTCGGCATGTTTGAACATGAGGTCAGGCGTCCGATGTGCGGAAACAACTTTCTTTTCATAAGCGACGCCGAAGTTGTCGAGGACTTCAGCCGCTTTTTGCATGGTTGCCCAGTCGGATTTTGAGCCCATGATGATGGAAATTACTGGTTTCATTTCTTCTCCTTTTTTAATAATCGTCTATTGTAGTGCGGACGTAAGCGACCGCCTATGGCGTTCCATTACTAAAACTGGAGCCTGAGTCTCCAGTTTTCCGCTCCTAGTAGCAGAGCTACTAGGAGTTCCACTACTGCGACGATTATCCTATACTAGCTCGCTAACGCTCGCAAATCAAACGACCATTATCTTCGTTTAGCTCGCTTTCGCTCGCTCTGTTAATCTTTTATAGCCTTGCTTCCGATATCGCTTCGGTAGAAGAGGCCTTCTGTGTTTTGGTTGTTGAGTTGGCTGTAGATAATGTTTTGGCCGTCTTTGACGGTATCAGCTGTGGTGACCAGCATATAGACACGTCCGCCGTTTGAAAGAAGGTCGTGGCCATTTTCAGCGAATTTAGCACCTGCATAGTAGGTGATGATGTCTCCCTCTGTCTTGGCTGGAAGCTTGACACCCTTCTCATAAGCCAGTGGGTAGCCGTTTGATGCCACAACCACACCAAGTGTCACACCCTTGTCCGTCCAAGTGATAGCTGGCTCTTTGCCATATAAAATATCCGTGATATTTTGCGCAAAATCAGATGTCAATCGAGGCAAGATGATTTGCGTCTCAGGATCTCCAAAGCGAGCGTTAAACTCGATGACTTTGGGTCCATCAGCTGTCAAGATAAGACCAGCGTAAAGGACACCAAGATAGGGGCGACCTTCTTTAATCATGCCTTCAAGAACTGGCTTGACAATGGTGTCAACCGCTGTGTCAACCACGCTCTGTGGCAAGTGAGGAACTGGCGCGTAAGCCCCCATCCCCCCAGTGTTCGGACCCTTGTCTCCATCGTAGGCACGTTTGTGGTCCTGAGCTGTTGGCATGATGTAGAACTTGTCCCCATTGACAAAGGCAAAGAGAGAGAATTCTTCCCCATCCAGGAATTCCTCGATGACCACACGCGCACCTGAGTCACCGAATTTATTGTCCAAAAGCATCTCGTGAGCGGCTTCGACCGCTTGCTCAACTGTCTCCGCAACGACGACACCTTTCCCAAGAGCTAGCCCATCTGCCTTGACGACGATTGGAGCGCCTTTTTCCTCAATGTAGGCCTTAGCTTCCTCGAAATCTGAAAAAGTCCCATAGGTTGCTGTCGGAACATCATATTTGACCATGATTTCCTTAGCAAAATCCTTGGACCACTCCAGCTCAGCCGCAGCTTTGGTCGGACCAAAAGCCTTGAGACCGGCTGCATTGAACTCATCCACGATCCCGGCCGCAAGGGCATCATCTGGGCCAATAAAGGTCCAAGCGATATCATTGACTTTTGCGAAGTCAATCAGCTTAGAATGTTCGGAAATTCCGATATTGATCAAATCTAGACCATCTAATCGCATCCCGTCATTACCAGGAGCCACAAAAACCTGCTCAACGTCTTTAGACTCCAACAACTTCTTGGCAATCGCATGCTCACGACCACCAGATCCAACAACCAAAAGTTTCATCTTGAACCTCTTTTGCGAATTATTTTATTAAATTATATCATAATCGTTCGTTTTATTCTAATATTTCAAGGAATGTTCAATAATTTTCGTTAAAAAACAAACTTTTTTCATTAATTTTTAAATTTCTACTCCTTTTTACGAATATTATAATTGAGACCTCTACTATTTTTTAAAAAGGAGTTTTATGCAGAGAATTAAGAAACTACTCTTGGCAGCTTGCCTTTTCTGGGCAGGGGCTTCACAAGTTGCAGGAGCAGACCAAAACATCAATTATATCTACAAGGAAAAGGGACAATTAGTTATCCACCTCGGGACCATTCCAGGTCGCTTTCAAAGCGTTAGCGTCCCCATTTGGTCCGAGAAAAACGGCCAGGACGATCTCATTTGGTATCCTGTTCAACGAGGAGAAAATGGCTTTGATTTGCAAGTACCTCTGACCAATCATTTAGATCAAGCAGGACTCTACCATATCCATGTCTACGGCATCAATTCTTACGGAAACCTTGAAGGACTGTTTCCTCTACAGACAATCGTTGAGAAAAAAGATCTCGCATCTTCCCAACCCAAGATCACAGTCCGACCTAGCACTACACAGCTATTTGAGATCCAACTCCAGCTCTTTGAAGATGTGGAGGAAATCCTCTTTCCCATCTGGTCTGAACAAGATGGCCAAGACGACTTGATCTGGTATCCCGCAAAAAGAACGGCACCTGGCCGCTATCAATTGTCCTTCAATGCTGAAAAACATAAAGGGAAAGGAACCTTTCATCTCCATGTCTACCAGAAAGACAAGGGACACTTAAAAGGCCTGCTCGCCACAACATTTCAGGTCGAACAGGCTAAAGTTGCTCCACTGGTCACCCAGCCGGATAATTACTATCCCGTTGGCGAATGTACCTGGGCAGCAAAAGAGCTGGCTCCTTGGTCACAAAACTGGTGGGGAAACGGTGGCATGTGGGCTGCTAGTGCTCGCGTTGCAGGCTTCCGGACAGGAAGTACCCCTGAAGTTGGCGCTATCGCCTGCTGGGATAATGGAGGCTATGGCCACGTTGCAGTCGTCACAGAGGTTGAACATGATCAAAAAATCCAAGTGAAGGAAGCTAATTACAATGGAAATCGGACCATTAACAATTTCCGTGGCTGGTTTGACCCAACGAATGTTGTCTGGGGAACAGTCAGCTATATCTATCCAAATTAAAGGTTTCTTGACTAATAAAGGCACTCATCGATGGATGAGTGCCTGTTTTGATTAATGTCTAAAATGTCTTACACCTGTGAAGACCATAGTCAAGTCATATTTATCAGCCGCTTCGATAGACTCTTTGTCACGAACGGAGCCTCCTGGCTGGATGATAGCCTTAATCCCTGCTTTAGCGATTTCTTCCACGTTATCTGCAAATGGGAAGAAGGCATCGGAAGCAAGAACAGCACCGTCAAGACGGTCTTTAGCTTGATCAATAGCGATACGGACGGAAGCCACACGATTGGTTTGACCAGGGCCAACACCAAGTATCATGTGGTCATTAGTCACGATAATTCCATTTGATTTAACGTACTTGATGGCTTTCCAAGCAAACTCAAGGGCAGTTGCCTCTGTCTCCGTTGGTTGGCGTTTGGTCACCACTTGCCAGTCAGCTGGACTTTCTTTGACCACGTCTTGGTTTTGAACGAGAAGGCCACCGACAACACCTGTGTATTCCGCTTCCACTTCACTAGCATCTTGAGCGTCAAACGGCAAGGCAAGGATACGCAAGTTTTTCTTTTTATTGGTCAAAATGGCTAGCGCCTCATCCGTATAGCTTGGCGCGATGATGATCTCGAGGAAAACACCGTGCATCTTCTCAGCTGTCGCAGCATCTACCTCACGGTTGAGAACGACGATCCCACCAAAGATAGAAACCGGGTCAGACTGATAAGCGTAGTCCCATGCGGTCTCGATGTCGTCAGCTTGACCAATCCCACATGGGTTCATGTGTTTGAGAGCCACAACGGTTGGACGGTCTTTGAAATCACGGATGATACGAATCGCAGCATCCGCATCGCGGATATTGTTGAAGGACAATTCTTTCCCGTTGAGCTGTTTAGCGGATGCAATTGAGTAGTCTGTCGGCAAAGCTTTTTGGTAGAAATCAGCGTCTTGTTGAGGGTTTTCGCCGTAACGCATGGCTTGTTTAAGGTCATAGGTTAAAGTGAGTTTTTCAGGTTTTGTTTCACCCACTTGAGCTGTAAAGTATTCTGCAATCAAGGCATCATAAGCTGCTGTGTGACGGAAAACCTTGGCTGCCAATCGTTGGCGAGTTTCGTAACTTGTTTCACCGTTTGCTGCCAATTCGTCCAAAACCACAGCATAGTCAGCAGGGTCTACCACAACTGTTACGCTAGCGTGGTTCTTCGCTGCGGAACGAAGCATTGATGGCCCACCGATATCGATGTTTTCAACCGCGTCCGCATAGGTAACATCTGGTTTGAGAATAGTCTCCTTGAATGGGTAGAGGTTTACCACCACAAGATCAATGAGCTCAATCCGATTGTCCTTAGCCGCTTGAAGGTGGCTATCAAGGTCACGACGAGCGAGAAGACCACCGTGAATATTTGGGTGCAGGGTCTTGACACGACCGTCCATCATTTCTGGGAAGCCCGTCACATCATCGATGGCAATGGTCTCTACCCCAGCGTTGTCAAGGGCAACCTTGGTACCACCTGTTGAGATGATGTCCCAACCAAGTTTTTTGAGTTCTTGGGCAAATTCAACGATGCCCGCTTTATCTGAGACACTAATTAGTGCGCGTTTAGTCATTTTATTTTCCTTTTTTAAAGTTCTTTCTCTGCTACAGTCGAAAATTTTCTTTCAACTCTAGCACTTCCTCATTTTCTCGCAACGCCCAAATTCTCCAAGACTTCTGGATAGAGCTTGTACTCTGTTTCATGGATGCGAGTCTCGAAAGTATCAAGGGTATCCCCTTCAAGACGGGGCACACGGACTTGTTTGATGACCTTACCGGTATCAACACCAGAGTCCACCCAGTGAATAGTCACGCCAGACTGGTCCACATCTGCATTCCAAGCATCCTCAATACCATGAGCGCCTGGAAATTCAGGGAGAAAAGCTGGGTGAATATTGATGATACGACCTTCATAAGCTGCTAGTAAAGTTGGGCCAACAATTTTCATATAGCCTGCGAGACAAACCAAGTCAATCTTGTGTTCATCCAAAAGTTCGACGATGGCTCCTTCATAGTCTGCCTTGTTCTCAAACTCTTTGAGTTCGAAGGCATAAGATAAAACCCCTAGCTTTTCTGCACGCTCAAGTACATAGGCATCCCGGTGATCTGAAAAGACAAACTCTACTGGAAATTGTTCCGCAATGACCTGAAAGTTTGAACCATTTCCAGAAGCAAAAACAGCAATCTTTTTAGCCATTATTTCATCACCACACTTGCGCCATCTTTCTTCACAATACGACCGATTTCATAAACAGGTTCGTCAAGAAGTTCTTTGACACGTTCCACATGTTCTGGTTTCACTGCAAGCATAAGCCCCACACCCATGTTGAAGATTTCAAACATTTCTTCATGTTTGATTTGGCCATATTTTTCAAGGGCTTTGAAAATTGGAAGGACTGGAACCTTGCTTTCATCAATTTCAGCAGCCAAGTCATCAGCGAACATCCGTGGGACATTTTCGATGAAACCACCACCTGTGATGTGGGCAATACCGTTAACCAATTCCTCTTTGATGAGTGGCAGAACAGCTTTAACGTAGATACGAGTCGGCTCCAAAAGAACCTCTTTGAGTTTTTTGCCTTCCAATTCTGGGAGGACTTCTTCCCCTGTGTAATCCGCAAAGACACGACGAACAAGTGAGTAACCATTTGAGTGGATACCGCTTGAGGCAAGCCCAAGAAGGACGTCTCCCTCTGCTACTTTTGAACCGTCGATGATTTGGCTTTTTTCAGCGACACCGACTGCAAATCCAGCCAAGTCATAGTCGTCTTCACCGTACATACCAGGCATTTCAGCCGTTTCCCCACCAATGAGGGCTGCACCAGCTTGCACACAACCTTCAGCCACACCAGCAACTACTTGTTCTAGCTTAGCTGGTTCATTTTTACCAGTTGCTACGTAGTCAAGGAAGTAAAGGGGCTCCGCACCTGCAGCGATAATATCGTTAACACACATGGCCACACAGTCTTGTCCGATGGTATCGTGCTTGTCGTACTTGATAGCCAGCATGAGTTTGGTACCGACACCGTCTGTCCCTGAGATCAAAACGGGCTCTTTGACACCTGTTTTTGAAAGGTCAAACATGCCACCGAAACCGCCAAGAGCTCCCATGACACCCGCACGCTCTGTACGTGCCACGTGTTTTTTAATCCGTTCAACAACTTCATAACCCGCTTCAACATCTACACCAGACTGGGCATAAGCATTTTTATTTGTCATTTGTTTCTTCCTTTTTCTGTTCCTAGATCCTACTGTGAATGGTCAGATTCACTTGCAAAAATTCCTAATAGAAAGAAGTCTGCTCATTCAAGCTTTCCAAATAGCGTTCTTCGTAGTCATACAAAGGGGTTGGATATTTCCCATCGAAGTAAGCCACACAAAGGCCACCGTTTGGTGCATCGGTATCAATCCCTATAGAATCAATCAAGCCCTCAACAGATAAATAAGTCAAACTATCCGCACCGATAATCTCACAGGTTTCCTCTACTGTATGATTGGCTGCGATTAGCTCCTCACGACTCTGAATATCAATTCCGTAGAAACATGGATAAGCCAGAGCTGGGCTAGCAATTGCCACATGGACTTCTGTAGCCCCTGCTTCTTTCAACAATTTCACAATCCGACGAGAGGTGGTTCCACGCACGATAGAGTCATCAATCATGACAACCCGTTTGCCTTTCACGACACCAGATACGGCAGAGAGCTTCATCCGCACCCCTTGTTCCCGTAATTCCTGAGTCGGTTGGATAAAGGTTCGTTGGACATACTGATTCTTGATCAAGCCCATTTCATTTGGCAAACCAGATTCTTCCGCAAAGCCCATAGCAGCACTGAGTGAGGAGTTTGGAACCCCCACTACAATATCTGCTTGGTTCTTAAACTCTCGTGCCAACTGAGCTCCCATCCGCTTGCGAGCCGTATGGACATTAACTCCTTGGATATTGGAATCGGGACGGGCAAAATAGATATACTCCATGGAACAAATCGCCAGTTGGGTATCATCCGTATAGCGATCATAGGTAATGCCATTTTCATCAAAGATAACGAGCTCACCAGGGTGCACATCTCGGATCCACTCCGCTCCAATAACCTCAAAAGCACAGGTTTCAGAAGAAACAACCAAGGCTCCATTAGACATTTTTCCGATGGATAGAGGACGGAAACCATTTGGGTCCAGAGCTGCGATTAGCTTATCTTCAAACAGCATCAGATAAGCAAAACCACCTTTGACCGTATTGAGTGCTTCCTTGATTTTTCCCATAAAGGAAGGGTTGTGGCTCCGACGAATCAAGTGAGCTAAAATTTCTGAGTCAGAGGTTGAGCTAAAGATGGCTCCATTTTTTTCTAATTCAGATTTGAGCGATTGGGCATTGGTCAAATTCCCATTATGGGCCAGACCAAACTGGGTATCTTGAAAGCGGAAGAGGAAGGGTTGGATGTTATCCACCGAAGCTTCCCCTGCTGTCGCATAGCGAACATGCCCAATAGCAGAACTTCCTGTCAATTTTTCCAAATTTAAAGGATTTCGAAAGACTTCTGAAAGCAGACCGGTATCCCGATGGCGTCTCAAGGTTCCTTGATCATTGGCCAGGATTCCTGCCCCCTCTTGTCCCCGGTGTTGGAGACTGTGAAGGCCAAAATAGGTGAGTTTCGCAGCGTCTGGATGTCCCCAAATCCCAAATACTCCACACTCTTCATTAAGAGATTTTACTTCGTATGTCATGTTGTATACCTTTTATTTTCCAGTAAAATATTGAACCGCTGATGCAAAGAGATGCTGGTCTTTATTTCCTGGAATATTTTGGAAGAGACCGTCTTCGAAACGTTCTGAGTGTCCCATCTTCCCAATGATTTGACCGTTCTTGCTAGTGATTCCTTCAATCGCATGGACAGAACCATTTGGATTGTATTTAGAATCCATGCTAGGTTTTCCTTCGAAGTCAACGTATTGGCTAAAAATTTGACCATTGTCACGAAGCTCTGCAAATTCCTCAGCTGTCACGACAAACTTCCCTTCACCGTGTGATACTGGGATAGCATGGATGTCACCAACTTCCACTCCAGCAAGCCATGGTGAGTTCGTGTTTGCAATCCTTGTTTCCACCATCTTAGCCACGTGTTGGTTGGCATCGTTGTAGAAAAGGGTTGGACTGGTACTGCTTGCATCTTCAAAGTTACCGTATGGAAGGAGACCTGATTTAACAAGGGCTTGGAACCCATTACAGATACCGATGATCAAACCACCACCTTCGATAAAGTGATCAATAGCTGCACGTACTTTTTCATTGAGCAAGATATTCACGATAAATTTAGCTGATCCATCTGGTTCATCCGCCGCTGAGAAACCACCTGCAAAGAAGATAATGTTAGCTTTTCCGATGTTATCAACCATGGTGTCAACCGACTTGACAATCGCTTCTTCATTCAATGTAACAAATGGTACTAAGTTGACTGTTGCACCTTCTTTTTCAAAGGCCTTAGCGGAGTCGTATTCCGAGTTGGTACCTGGAAATACTGGAATGTAGACCACTGGTGTCTCAACTGTTTCTTTAGCTTTGATCACAGCATCTGATGCTACAGCAGGTACTTCTTCCAGTTCAGTAGCCTGTTCAAACTCAGTAGGGTAAACTTCTTCCAATTTACCCTGGAAGGCACTGTCAAGCTGGTGTCCATCAAGCGTTACACCGTTGACAAGCAGTGTAAAGTCTGCAACTGTTTGTCCAATCTTCTCAACACCTGCAATTTCTTCAGGAGATGTGAAGACAAATCCGCCTAATTGAGCTGTCAAGCTGGTGTCAAGATCAGCTAATTGAACAGTGGCACCAATATGGTTTCCAAAGCTTGCAAGGGCAAGAGCTTCAAGGACACCACCATATTTGACAGCTGATGCGGCTGTCACTTTGTGAGCCTTTTGAATGGCTTCAAATTGAGCAAAGTTAGACTTGATGAGATCAAAGTCAATCTCTTGGGTTAAAGCTTGACCTGGGATGTAGTAGATATGTTCACCAGCAGCCTTAAATTCTGGAGAAAGAACCTTACGGCTGTCTGTAGTTGTCACCCCAAAAGCAACCAAGGTTGGTGGTACTGTCAATTCTTCAAAGGTACCTGACATAGAGTCCTTACCACCAATAGATGGCAAACCAAGTTGAATCTGAGCTTCAATAGATCCAAGAAGAGCAGCTACTGGTTGACCAAAACGCTCTGCTTGTTTATCCATCCGCTCGAAGTACTCTTGGTAAGAGAAACGAGCCTTAGACCAGTTTGCACCAGCAGCAACCAAACGAGCAGTTGCTTCGATGACCGCATATGCAGCTCCATGATATGGAGACCATTCTGCGATGTATGGGTTAAATCCTTGTGCCATAACAGAGGCAGTATGAGTCACGCCATGTTGGACTGGCAATTTCTGTACAGAAGCTTCAGTTGGTGTGAGTTGGTAGCGACCACCAAGTGGGTGATTGACTGTTGAACGACCAACCGAGCTATCAAAGATAGTTTGTAAACCTTTTTGACTAGCATGGTTCAGGTCAGCCAAGACTGCAAGAGTATCTGCTTCAAGGGTTTTAGCAGATGTTTGGCGTTCTTCTGGGAGCTTGACATCCTTGTCAACTACCTTAGCATCGACAACTACCCGTACTCCGTTTGTATCAAGGAAACGACGTTCCAAATCAACGATGGTTTGGCCATTCCAGTGCATGACAAGATTTGGTTTCTCCGTCACAGTTGCCACGACAACCGCATCAATATTTTCTTTGTTACATGCTGCAACGAAGGCATCTACATCTTCTGGACGAACCACCACAGCCATCCGTTCTTGAGATTCAGAAATTGCAATTTCGGTTCCGTTCAAACCTTGGTATTTCAATGGCACTTTGTCTAGATCAATTTCAAGACCATCTGCCAATTCACCGATAGCCACACAGACACCACCAGCTCCAAAGTCATTTGATTTCTTGATCAGACGGGTCACATCCCCATTACGGAAAAGACGTTGAATCTTCCGTTCTTCGATGGCATTCCCTTTTTGAACCTCAGCACCAGCTGTTTCAACCGATTCAACCGTTTGAACTTTAGAAGAACCTGTCGCACCACCGACACCGTCACGTCCAGTCTTCCCACCGAGCAAAATAATCACATCACCAGCTTCAGGTTTTTCACGGACAACATTTTCCTTAGGAGCTGCACCGACAACTGCACCTAGTTCCATACGCTTAGCAACGAATCCTGGGTGGAAGTATTCACGAACATAGGTTGTTGCAAGACCAATTTGGTTCCCATATGAAGAATAGCCATGAGCCGCTGTTTTAGAAATCACTTGTTGTGGCAATTTACCAGCGCGAGTCGCTGAAATCGGAGCTGTAATATCACCAGCACCTGAGATACGCATAGCTTGGTAAACGTAAGAGCGACCTGACAATGGGTCACGAATGGCACCACCGATACAAGTAGCCGCTCCACCAAATGGTTCAATTTCCGTTGGGTGGTTATGAGTTTCGTTCTTGAACATAAGAAGCCATGGTTCTTTGACACCATTGACATCTACTTCAATTTCAACTGAGCAGGCATTGATTTCATCAGACACTTCCATGTCATCCAAACGACCATTGGCACGCTCATAGCGACCAAAAATAGTCGCCATATCCATCAAGGTTTGAGGTTTTTCCGTACGTCCCAACTCATCACGCATGGCAATATATTTGTCATAAGTTGCTTGCAATTGTTTTTGGAATTTAGAAGCCGAGAAGTCGATGTTTTTCAACTCAGTCTCGAACGTTGTGTGACGGCAGTGGTCAGACCAGTAAGTATCCAACACCTTAAGCTCCGTCTCAGTTGGTACCCGTCCAATTGACTTGAAATAGTCTTGGATGAAGAGAAGGTCATCCACTTCCATGGCCAATCCTTGCTCTGCCTTATATTGAGCAAATTCTTCTGCCGTATAAGTTTCAAAGAAATCCAAGTTTGGAATGGTCTTGTCAGACTCGGAGAAGTCCTGTTTGGCAATGCCAACAGTGATATCTTTGAAACGAGAGTCCACTGGATTCAAGAGGTAGTTCTTGACAGCTTCCAATTCATTCGCATCAATATCCTTGTTGACCAAGTACAATTGAGCTGTATTCACCGTTACATCACTTGAGCTACCAAGCAACAACAAGGCTTCTTGTGAAGATGCTGCACGTTGGTCAAATTGACCAGGCAAGCTTTCGATAGCAAAGAAAGCATAGTTAGCAAGATCTGCCTTGATCGTAGCTTCATCCAAAACAGTATCGGTTACTTGCTCAGAAAAGATATGTTTTTCCGCACGCGCAAACAAATCCTCTGCCAAATTAAAGACATCGTAAACCTGCACAATCCGAAGATCCTTCAAGGTTTTCAACTGAAGATTATGCTGTAATTCTTTTACTAAAGAGTGAGATTTCACACGAAAATCAGCTTTTTTCTCAACGAAAATACGTTTATCCATTTTATTTCCTTTATTTCTATTCAAATAAGTTATTGAAGACGAAGGTTTTCCGTTTCAAAAAGATCACTTCAAGCCCTGCAATTTCTCCAACACAACCTTGTACACATCTGTCAAACTTCCCAAGTCCCTACGGAAAACATCCTTGTCCATATGGTGCCCTTCCGCATCCCAAAGGCGACAGTTATCTGGTGAGAATTCGTCTGCCAAGATGATCTTGCCATCCTTATCAAAACCAAATTCCAATTTAAAGTCAATCAAGCGAAGACCAATTTGCGCAAACCAATCTTTCAGCAATTCATTGATACGACGCGTTTCTTCCTTGATATAAGCGATTTGTTCATCATTGGCAATATCCAAGAACTTCACATGCTCATCATTGATAAAGGGATCATCCAACTCATCGTTTTTGTAGTAAAATTCAACAATTGGAGTTTCTAGGTCTACCCCTTCTTCCACACCAAACCGTTTGGAGAAAGAACCCGCCGTCACATTACGAAGAACAACTTCCAAAGGAATGATGGTCACTTTCTTGTTGAGTTGTTCGGTATCAGAAATACGTTCGATAAAGTGCGTCGCTACCCCAGCAGCATTCAATTTTTCAAAAATAAGAGACGAAATCTGATTATTCAGCACACCTTTTCCTTCGATGGTCTCTTTACGAGCCCCATTCAGCATAGTGGCCTGGTCCTTATAAACGGACTTAATCACATGTTCGTCTTCTGTACTATAAATATCTTTTGCTTTCCCCGTATAAATTAATTGATCGGACATCTTCTTGTTCGCCTTTCATCTTTTATCCCTTTCAGTGTATCACAGAGAGGTAGTTTTTTCAAGTTAAATCCGTATCTTGTTCGCTTGTAACACAAAAATAATAAGAGATTGAATCAAAAAGATTCAACCTCTTATTTTTAGATGCTTATTTGTTCGTAAAAACCGAACTTTATTTGCTTGTTTTCTTCAAAACGTAGTCTACCATATCTCCAACGGTTGCCATGGCATCAATATCCTTGTCTGGGATATCAATTTGGTAGGCTTCTTCCAAATAAATAATGTATTCCATGAGATCAACTGAATCTACTTCCAAGTCCTTTCGTAAATCCAAATCCAAAGTAACCTCATACTCAGATCCCTTATGATCTTTGATCAACCCTTCAACTAGTTTAAAAATTTCTTGATGACGACTCATTTCTCTTCCTCCAATTCTGATAATTCAACCACAGACTTACGAATAACATCTGTTTCCAACATGGTCCGGATCTGGCGAATCGTGCTATAGACTGCCTTGGCATCACTAGAACCATGGGTTTTCACGACAGGGGCTTGTAAACCAAACAAGACCGCACCTCCAACATCTGAATAATCCAAGGTCTTTTTCAAACCTCGTAGATCATTCTTCAAGAGGAAGGCTCCAATCTTAGCCTTCAAGCCACCACCACTAAGGACTATTTTCAACTGTTTAAAGAGGCCCAAAGCAGTTCCTTCCATGGTCTTAAGGACAGCATTTCCTGTAAATCCATCTGTCACAATGACGTCAGCAACTCCATCCATCAAATCACGCGCTTCTACATTTCCTACAAAGTTGAGGGCAGGATCTGCTGCTAATAATTGATAGGTCTCCTTGCGGAGGGGATCCCCCTTGCTTTCCTCAGTTCCGTTATTTAAGAGACCGATACGAGGCCGCTTAATGCCACGAACATTCTCTGCATAATAGGCTCCCATAATCGCATATTGGTGCAAGTGTGTTGGTGTATTTTCAGCATTTGCCCCCAGATCCAGCATATCATAGCCCTTCCCATCAAGGGTAGGAAGAGTCGACATCAAACCTGGACGATCGATGACCTTAATCCGACCGACGATGAAGTAACCAGAAGCAAGAAGAGCTCCTGTATTTCCTGCAGAAAGCATGGCATCTGCTTCCCCATTCTTAACTGCATGCGCTGCTAAGACCATACTAGCTTGCTTTTTCCGACGAATAGCACGAGTTGGCTCATCATCTGAGTTGATTTTTTCATCTGTATGGACGATAGATACCCGCTTAGTTGCTGTCAGGTATTGCTTAATTTTAGCCTCATCCCCATACAAAATGACTTCAATATCCTTAAATTCTTGTATGGCTTGATTGACCCCTTCAACCAGGGCCTGTGGAGCATGATCTCCACCCATTGCATCAACTGCAATTTTTTTCATTTCTTACCTCCAGACTGATCTTTTAAGATCTCTCCCCAGCTTCCCAGGGAATCAATAAATTTCTTAGCTTTTAGATGAATGCCGACATATTCATCATAGAGTTGGTCTAGACACTTTCTCAACTCTTTCTTCATCTCATCATGGATGGAAATCGTCTCTAACTCACTAAATTTCACAGCTTGAAAACGATCCAACAAATAGAGGGCATTTGGATCCCAGTGGGCTCGTCTTTCGTCACGATCATAATGATCTGGGCATAGGACACCACCCAATCGGAATGAAAAATCAAAAGGTAGGCCCACTCGATGACAGACACAACACTCATGGACGTTTAAGGCGACACCAAATCGGGATAAAATCTGCATTTCAAAAATATTGGTCAAGATTTCATAATCCAAGCCCCGATCCATCAATTGCAAGGTCTGCTCTAAAAAAGCAAATAAAGCTGGATCAGGTTGACGATCCTGTATACTAGCATCTGCCAAGGCTAGTATATAGGTTGCGTAGGAAAGACGAAAAAGATCTTGATTAATCCCTTGGAAACTTTGAACCTCATGAATATCTTCGATATAGCTGAGTCCGTCATCATTGATTTTCAGATACATATCCGCTAAAGTCAACGGTTGGATCATAGAATTCAAGCGAGAACGATTGGCATGTTTCACGAAAAACATGAGCTTGCCAGCTTGCTCTGTAAAGATTTTAACCAGCTTATCATCCTCTCGATAATCCCGATGGTAGAGGACGATGCCACGACTCTCAATGCTCTCCAGCATGTTCTTTCATAAACTCCTTCAACCGACTCATTGCTTCTTGGATCACTTCCATACTAGCTGCATAAGACAAGCGTACATAGCCTTCGCCATAAGGTCCAAAAGCCATTCCTGGAATAAAGGCAACGGCCTTTTCTTGAGCTAGAAGCTTCAAAAAATCGAACGAATTTTGAAGATATCCTTGTGGGATCTTAGCAAAGATATAGAAGGCTCCATCTGGACGGATGATATCAAAGCCCATGGCAGACATTTCTTTGATGATATAATCTCGACGCTCTATGTATTCCCGTTTCATCGGCTCTGCGTCGTCTTTACCAACCGTTAAGGCTTCAATAGCTGCATACTGGTTCATGGTTCCCGCTGCAGTCACCAAGTACTGATGGCTCTTGATTAATTGAGCTGTCAAGGGAGCCGGCGCAAAGATAAAACCGAGTCTCCAGCCTGTCATAGCATGAGACTTAGATAAGCCATTGATAATAATGGCTTGGTCCCGTAGATAGGATCCCAAGGAAACGTGAGGCTGACCTGTGTAGGTTAACTCTGAATAAACTTCGTCACAAACCACAAAGACTTCATATTTTTTCAAGGCCCTAGCCAAATCCTGCATCTGCTCCTTAGAGTAGGTGACACCTGTTGGATTAGCTGGATAGTTGAGAATAACCGCCTTGACGCGATCCCCTTGCTCTTCTAAGGCCTTTTCTAAAGCCTCTGCACTGAGGACAAAGCGATTATCTGTCGTATCGATTTCGACGACACTAGCCCCCATCAGTTTAATAATGGGTTCGTAACCAGGATAAGCAGGTGCTGGTAATAGCACTACATCTCCAGGTTCCAATATAGCGGTCAAGGTCGCAGAAAGGGCCTCTGTTGCCCCAATAGTGACCAAAATTTCATCCTCTGGTCGATACTGTAGATTATATTTTTCAGCTACAAACTGACTAGCGGCTTCACGTAGAGCTAGCAAGCCACTCATCCCCGTATAATGACTCTGGTTGGCATCGATAGCTGTTTTTGCTGCTTCCTTTACATGATCTGGCGTTGTAAAATCTGGTTCACCCAAGGTTAAGCGTAAAACACCTGGAATAGAAGAAATGGCTTGGTCAAACTGACGAATCAAAGAAATCTCGATTCGATTCAAATTTTGATTAAACCGTTTTGTTAAATCCATAGCCACCTCCAAAAAAGTTCTATCACCATTATACTATAAATAGAAAACCATCGCAAAAAAGGGGCTAGTCCCAACTAAAATGATACAATAATGGCCTTTTTCATCAAAAAAGGACTTAGCACATGCTAAATCCTCTCATTGAATAAATTTTACCAAATCTTTTCTATTCTTGACCACGTGTTGCCACATAATTTAACTGATCACCATGTTTCGCCAAGAAATCCTTCATTTCCGAATCCGGAATTTGACGAAGGTAGAGATTGGAACGAATAGTATCATCTTCTTCGCGACAAGTAGACAAGACTAGGTACTTATCAGAAGCATTGATTTTAATATTTGGATTCTTTGTACGCGCTGACTCATAGATGTTTTTCAACTGGGTAGTGAAATCTTCATCATCTGAAAAGCTGGTACGATAGAAAGCTGTTGTTTCAGGAACAATGACCAAGCCCATTGCTTCATAATAATACTTACGCTCAGGTGTTTCAATAACTACGTAAGGGTGCTGATTAAAGTACTCCTGGTTATCATAGAAGTTAACATCGTTAAACATCCGATGATCTTCAACCTGGCTACCACGAGCATGACCGAATAACCAGGTCAAACGATCACTAAAGTCTTTTTTATTATCAGTATCCATGAAAACAGTTCCCATTAAAGGTTGGTTTCCACCCTCAAACGTCTTATCCAAATAAGTAGCATTGTCCCCTGTTTGAACAACAGGCTCATCTAACTCAGTTCCTGGAGCATAAACATAGGCAATCGCTTCTGGATTGACAGAAGTTAATTGAGCAAAGCGGTTGGCTAAATACTCTTTTTCTTCTTGACTTGGCTCATACTTAACTTCCTTGACCTCTTTGCTACTTGCACTAGATGATGAGCTCATGTCCTTTTTATCAGATGAAGTCTGTTTCCCAAATGGGTTAAAGAGGACAAAACCACCTACAAGGGCTATAAGAGCAAGCAAAGCAAGAATAAGCGAAATGCCCTTTCTTTTAGAACTAGAATGTTTATCTGTACGATTCATAAAAATAAAATCCCCTATATACCGTTTACTCTAAAAAATAACACCGAGCCCGAAGGCTCAGTGATATTTAATTTAAGAGCTAATTAATAAAAATTATTTAACAGCGCTTGTTTTTGGAAGAGCTTTGTCAGCTTGTTTAGATCCAGCTTTACCAGCTGCTGCTGCTTTAGCTGCTTCTTCTGCTTTAGCTGCTTCTTCTTTAGATTGTTTAGCTGCTTCTTCTTTAGAAATTCCATGTTCTTTCAAGTAACGTGCGTTAGCTTGTTCTGGAGTTTCGTTCAAGATGTAGTAAGAACCTTGTGCCTTGTCAGCAGTGTTGTATGTTTTTTGAGATTCTTGGATTTTAGCGTTACGAACAGCATTACGAGCATCGTTCAATGCGCTTTCGTAAGCAGCTTTCTTTTCACCGTAAAGGTGTGATCCACCTTCAACAGCATCCAATGCTTTTTTAGCCTCAACTACAGCTGGGTCTTGTGATGCTTTAGCATCAACGTCTTCTTGGTGACCACCAACATATTCGTTAGCTTTACGACCATTTTTAAACTCAGATTGAGCGTTGTAAGCGTCGTTTACACCACCACCAGTTACTGGTTGGTCATATGCACCTGGAGTGTTAGCTCCACCGTTAATAGGGTTTTCATTCGCAAATGCTGGTGCTGCTGCTGCAAATACTGCAAGAGCTGCTACTGATGATAATAAAACTTTTTTCATTGTTTTATCTCCTTTTTTCATTTTAAAAAATAATTCGTTACTTCGTAACTATTACTAGTTTACTACGATATATTTTATTTGTCAATAAAATCTGACCTATTTTTTAAATTAATTTTATATTTTTTTAGGTAAGAGAAGATTTGACTTTTAAAGTAGAAATCTTTTATTTTGTAAGTGTTTTACTTCTTTTATTTGATTGCACCACTTTTTGGCAAGGTCTTTTTTGGTAGACAAGGATCCATTCTATCCTCATTTTTTTGTGCTTCTTTCAACAACTCCTCCCTCTGATTTTTTATCTTACTTTCTTTTTTTAACCAGTTGAAAAACATATCTTTCCTTTCTTAAAAAAGAGGCTCTCTACAACCTCTTTTTTACATTTTTAAGATTTTTTCGCATTTCCAATTTCAAATAGAGGAGACAGAGGGCGTTTTTCATGGATGCGGATAATCGCTTCTGCCAATAGTTTTGCGATGGAGATTTGTTCAATTTTATCAATTAAGCGCTCTTCAGGTAGGTAAATGGTATCCAACACCACCAACTTCTTAATTGCTGATTTCTGAATATTGTCCATTGCTGGACCAGATAATACAGGGTGCGTACAACTTGCATAGACTTCTACAGCTCCTGCTTCAGCAAGTGCATCTGCAGCGTGGCAAATTGTTCCCGCAGTATCAATCATATCATCGATCAGGATACAAGTTTTCCCTTCAACGTTCCCAATGATGTTCATGACTTCACTGGTGTTCATTTTATCGACACTCCGACGTTTATCAATGATAGCAATCGGTGTTTTCAAAAATTCAGCCAGCTTACGAGCACGCGTCACACCACCGTGGTCCGGACTGACTACCACATAGTCAGAACCAACCATGCCACGACGTTCAAAGTAGTCTGCAATCAATGGAGCCCCCATCAAATGATCCACCGGAATATCAAAGAACCCTTGAATCTGAGCAGCATGCAAATCAATGGTTAAGAGACGGTCTACACCAGCAATCTCTAACATATTGGCAACTAATTTGGATGTAATTGGCTCACGAGCGCGAGCTTTACGGTCTTGACGAGCATAACCATAATAAGGCATCACTACATTAATGGTTTGAGCACTGGCACGTTTTAAGGCGTCAACCATGATCAATATTTCCATTAAATTATCATTGACAGGAGAGCTCGTAGATTGAAGAATATACACCTCTTTCCCACGAATAGACTCCTCGATATTGACTTGGATTTCCCCATCTGAAAATTGACGTACGGTCGACTTACCAAGTGGCAATCCCATCTCCTTAGAGACACGTTCAGCCAAATCTTGGTTAGAAGATAAAGCAAACAGCATTAAATCCGAAAACGACATGATTTCCTCCACATAAATTTAACCACAATGTACAAATTGTACAAATCTTCTCTTTACCCATTGTAACGCTTTTTACATGATTTTTCAATCCATAATCCACCAAAAATTAAAATAGTAACTATAGTAAAAAACACCCACTTTTAGTGGGTGTTTTGAATTCTTAGTTTGGATAGATATAAGTAAGTGATCCTTGTGCATTCACTGGGTTAAACCATCCACGGTAGTTCCCAATGCTACGGATACCTAAGTAGTTAGATTCAGATACTTGAATACTTGTAGTAGATTGAACAGCTGTAACCACTGCCACGTGTCCATATCCACCGTCATTCCAACATGCAATAGCTCCAACTTGTGGTTGGCTACCAGTACGGAATCCAGCTGCTGCGGCACTTGCAGCCCACTGTGCTCCATTACCCCAGTAATCACCAGCCCAAGGTGCCAATACTTTCGCACCCCAAGTACATTCACCTACTGGGTATGAACTTGCAGATGTGCTGTACGATGGACGACTAGTTGCAGCAGGTGTAGCAACAGTTTGAGTTTGAACTGCTGGTGCTGCAGCAGGAGTTGCAACAGTTGCTTGAGGTTGTGCTGCTTCAGCTGCTGGTGTTTGAGTAGCAGCTTGCACTTGTGCTTGCAAGTTAGTGTTAGCAGATGCTTCTACAGCCTTACGTTGCTCTTCTTGTTGTGCACGGTAAGCTGCTTCAGCTGCTGCGGCTTCAGCTGCCGCTTTCTCAGCTGCTGCTTTTTCCGCAAGCAAAGCATTCTTTTCGTTTTCTGCAGTTGATTTTTCAGCTGCCAAATTCAATTGTGCAACCTTCAACTCAGCTTCTTTAGTTGTCAACGCTTGCGCATCTTCATCTAATTTTTGTTGGTTCGCAATAACAGTGTTGATTGCTTCATTGTTTTCTTTTTGCTTAGCGTCAATTGCTTCTTTATCGCGTTTTTGCTCTTCAAGCATTTTGTTGTTGGCGCTAGCAATTTCATTCATTGCAGAAACACGAGAAATAGCTTCAGTCAAAGAACCAGAACTTACAATAGCGTTAATGTAACTTGTAGCAGTTCCTGTTGTTTGAGCACTACGTGCTTGGTTTGCCAATGATTCTTGACGAGCAACAATATTTTTAGAAAGCTCTTCAATCTCTGCTGAAAGTTTAGCAGACTCTTCGTTCAAACGATCATTTTCAGCTTTAAGAGTTTCTTGTTGCTTTTTGATTTCAGAAACTTGAGATTGAATTTGATCAACTTCTGCTTGTGCGCTTTGTTCTTTTGAACTCAAATCAGCAATCTTACTATCTTGAGCAGCGATTTTATCATCAGTAGAATCAGCTCCTACAGAAATAACTGTACCTACTTGTGATAAAGCAACTGTACTAAGTAAAATAGTCGTTAATAATTTTTTCTTCATAAAATAAAAGACTCCTTCATATAAGACACTAACTAGTATAACAGAAAATGAAAGATTTTATGTTACGCCTTTGTTACATTTTTATTTCTATTGATGTGTCAAAGTAACAAAAAAAGTTAGCTAGAATGCTAACTTGATTCTCTACGGAGAATGGGGGATTCGAACCCCCGCGCCAGTTACCCGACCTAACGATTTAGCAAACCGTCCTCTTCAGCCTCTTGAGTAATTCTCCAAAATGGGCACGAGTGGACTCGAACCACCGACCTCACGCTTATCAGGCGTGCGCTCTAACCACCTGAGCTACGCGCC
>NZ_JBCOAT010000006.1:0-135004 GCF_040226615.1 Streptococcus australis
ACCTCTATTATACGACTTTACACAAATAAAAGCCCTTAGAAACTTATGGTCTAAGGACTTTGTCTTCAATCTGAGAGGCCCCTAAGGGCCTCTTTAATACTCTCGATTAGTTAGATCAAGCCTTGCGCTTATTTTTTCTTCTTTTTAAGGAGATAAGCTGCACCGCTTGCTACTACAAAGGCTAATACTAAGCTAATCAAGGAGATGGTGGTACCAGTGCTTGGCAAGATACCAACCTTCTTACCTGGTTTTTTAGGTTCTGGTGTAACTGGCTCTGTTGGTTCATGTTTATTGGTCAGAACAACATTACCTTGACCGTCATCGGTTTTCGTCACTTGGTAACCTTTTGGAACATCGACTTCTTCCACCGTGTAGGTGATAGCTTTGCCCTTGACATTCTTGTCCAGATCCGCAAAGGTATGAGTCCACTTGTTCTCAGCTGACAACTCAATGACTTTACCAGATTTCTTACCATCCGCATAGAGTTGCACTTTCACACTCTTCGGACGAAGTCCATCTTTGTCCTCTTGGTCATCCCACTGTTTAGTTACAGAGAGGGTGGTCTTTCCTGGAGTGTGCGTATTGGTAATAGTATAGCTTTCTTGGTCAATGCTTGGTGAATAATTTTCAACCTTTTCTTCTTGAAGGGTGTAGACGATTTCCTTGCCATCCTTAAACTTAGGAAGGCCAGTAAAGGTTTCTTTCCAATCGGTCTCGCTTGTAATATCTTTGCGAGCCACTTCTCCACCATTGGCCAGAAGCTTCACAGTGATTTTAGCCGGACGAAGACCATCTTGGTTGTCATTGTCCACCCAGATCTTAGTGACTGGAATATCCACCGTACTTGGAGTGTGCGTGTTGGTCAAGACGACATCACCCTTCTCCTTGCTCTCTTCTGTTACGGTGTAACCTTCCGGAACGTCCACTTCTTTCACAGAATAGTGAATCTCTTGTCCGTTTGCTTTTTCAGCAAGTTTCTCAAAGGTATGAGTCCATTTATTGTCTGCAGACAAGACAACTTCCTTGCCTAGCTTTTCATCACCCGCATACAATTGGACGCGAATTTCTTTTGGACGTAGGCCATCTTGGTTATTAGCGTCATCCCATTTCTTGGTGACCTTGACCTGAGTGACAGCTGGCTCATGCTTATTGGTCAAGACAGGATGAGCTGGATCCTTGTCATCAATCGAAAGGGTGTAGCCTTCTGGGACATTCTCTTCTTTCACAGTGTAGTGAATAGCCTTGCCGGTTGCTTTCTCATCAAGGTTTTCAAACGTTCCTTGCCATTGATTCGCTTCTGACAATTCAAGGGTCTGATCTGTAGCGACTCCATCTTTATAAAGTTTGACCGTAATCGTCGCTGGGCGAAGACCATCTTGGTTATTAGCATCTTCCCATTTCTTGGTTACTTGAACTTTCGTCTTAGAAGGAGTGTGCGTATTGCTAATCACTACTTGACCCGGGTTCGTAGCTTCTACAGTTTGAGTATAGCCTTCTGGCACCTCTGTTTCTTTCACAGTATACTGAACCGTTTGACCAGCTTTTTTCTCATCCAAGTCAGAGAAGGTGTAAGTCCAGTCGTTGTCTGCAGAAAGTTCTACTTCTTTACCTGATTTTTGGTCATTAGCATAGAGCTGAACCTTGATGCTCTTCGGACGAAGGCCATCTTGGTTTTCTGCATCTGTCCATTTCTTGGTCACTGTTACACTTGTCTTACCTGGCTTGTAAGTGTTGGTAATGGTTGAACCGTCGATAGCTGTTGAGTAGTTCGCAACTGTATCTTCTGTTACCGTATAGACTAGTTTTTGACCATTCTTGTAGACTGGCAAGTCGGTGAAGCTGTGGCTCCATGCATCTCCCTCACCAGAAAGAGTCGCAACCTGTACTTCCTCTCCGTTCGCTAGGAGATGCACTGTGATGGTTGATGGACGGAGACCGTCTTGGTTTTGAGCATCGTCCCAAACTTTTTTCACGCTTACTTCTGTAGTTTCAGGAGTACGCTTGTTGGTAATGGTTGCTTTTCCATCGACGAACTGAGCTTCTTGACTATCAGCTGTATAGTGAGTCGGTACGTTGACTTCTTTTACAGTATAGATAATCACCTTGCCATCTTTATCTTTATCTGGAAGATTATTAAAGGTTACTTTCCAGTCACTTCCTGCTGAAAGTGCTACTGGTTTGCCTTCTGCTGTTCCATTCTTGTACAATTGAAATTCAATCTTTTCTGGACGAAGACCTTCGATGTTGTCTTGGTCATCCCAGACTTTTGAAGCTTCCAGATCGATATAATGGATATCTTTCTCATTTGCGATGACTTTTGGTGAAGCTTTTGAACCAACAGCTTCGCCATCAATCGTGACATGGTAGAGCTGTTGATCTGCATCGTAGGTCACCACGACTGCATGTTCAGTCTCATCCAACTTGTAGTTGTTTGGAGCTTTCGTCTCTTTAAGTATGTAAGTTCCTTCTGTTAGGGTGGTGAAGGAAAGGTCGCCATCCTTATCGGAAACTTGAGTCGCAAGGACTGCACCAGTCGCATCTGACAAGGTGAACTCCGCACCTGCTAGGCCTTTGCTTGTATCGTCTTTATCTACTTTCTTCACATGGAAGCTCGCCGCAAAGATTTGAGACGTTACGGTATTGGACTCACGGTTTCCTTCATGTCCTTTAGCTCTATATCCGAATTGGTTATGGGCTTGGACGACACCTGAACGGCCACCATTGTCCTTGTTATCTTCGGTCCGTTCTAGCATCAACTGCTTGACTTGGTCTGTCAATTCGCTTGGGTTGACCACTGGCACCGCAACATCTACTTGGCTCCGTGCACCGATAGTGGTCCCTTCATTCGCTACGACTTTAATTCCTGTTACTTTACTAAAGTCTGTGACATCTGTTGACCAAATATCTTTATCGACAGCTTGAGCCATGGTCTTAGCTGTGACTGTGGCATCTGTTGTGTAGTATGCTGTCCATCCTTCTGGCGCAGTGATAGGACCGCGAAGACTTACAGTGTATTCTGTCTTACGGGCTGAAGCATCAAGTGTATTGACATCCCCAACTTTAGGGAGGACGTCATAGATAACCGTATTTTCGACAGGAGTATCTGTATTATTTTTGATTGTTAATTTATAATTAAAGGTTTCCCCTGGTTTAAAGGTACGAGTCACTGTTGATGCATCAGATAAGTCGTCATTCTTGGCAATAAACTTACGAGAATATACACCTTCAGCTGCAACAATAGTATAGTTTGATTCTGCATGTGGGATTTTATCCGTTGTAGAACCATTGTTATTTAAATCATAGCTATCTACTGCAACCTTATTCGGGTTAGCAGTTTCTAGATCCCAGAGACCCTCTCCTGCCATATAGATATGGTTGGTAAAGGTTCCGCCATCAGCCTTCCCTTTTAGTTTAGTATAGATAAATGGCAAACGAACTTGACCACCCGTTTCTAGGGAGCGTTTGATAAATTCCTTTTGATCCAAGTGAATAATCAAGGCAGAGCGACCAGAGTTGTGGTAGTTTTCAATGACCTCATAGGATTTGTACCAAGGGGCATAAAAACTAGTGTTATTCTTATCAAAATATCGATCTAGGTAATTGAAGTCAATGTCCAAGGTATTTGGATCAAAGAGGTCAATGACCCGCAAATCTTTGTAATCCTTACCTGGATCTAAGCGAACATTATCGGCAGATAGGGAAAAACGGATGGTTTTTCCATCTGTGAATTGGACATTGTTGTAATCTGTATTCTTGGTCAGATTAACATTTTCTGTCAATGGAAGAAGCTTGAACTGCCATTTAGCAGATTGGTCTCTGTCTGCCCCTGACTGGGTTTTGTAAGTAATCCGTCCAGTATTTTCATAGGCATTCTTGGCCTCATCATTCTGATCAATATGAGTCTTTTCTGGATCCTTGAAGGCTGTATAGGTAGAAATATTAATTCCTTGACCCGATGGAAGCTCGAAGTCGTCTTTCATCTCCAGTCTCCAGCCGACAACAGTACCATATTTGGTCAAATCAATGCTTCCAAATCCATCCTTGTCTGCCTCTGGTTGAATTTCTTTGGTCGAACCATCTTCCATTGTAAGGATGATGCGCTTCACGTATTGATTGATCAAAGGGCCATTTCCATAGATTCCAATCAACATACGACCATATTCAATTTTGGTAAACTTCAAGCGAGAGTCTACTTGCTCATCATAAAAGACAATGTTTTTCTGAGCAAATGGTGTGATATTTTGGAATTTCAAGAGCCACTTGTAGTTGGCTGCCTTGTAGTCTGTCGAATCGTAGACATTTCCTTCTGCTTGTTTAGCAAAAGCTCCTTTACCTTCCAAGTCACGCGAAGTGAGTCGGAAGATGAGAGAATCTTCAGCCGTTACATCCGGCTCTCCCTCACCACGTTCCGCAGGAATCCCCACGACAGACGCAGTATTGGTCAAATCTTTCACTAAGACATCTTCTAAGGTTTGGTCTTTTTCCATGACCAAATCAGGGAATTTCAAGTACAAGAAACTCTTGTCTTGGATTTTTTGCATCAAATCTGAGTGGTAACTTTGAACATTTTTATTTTCATCAGCTACAAAAGTTTTTGAAACCGTACCATCCCCATTATCGACCCAGCCTTCTGATTTTTCTGTATCTAGAACCGCTGTGCGAGTTTTTCCATCTTTGTCCGTATAGGTTGGCAGCTTATCTGTGATTGTTGCAGATTCCAACTGACGATAGCTACCATTGTACTGTCCACGCATCCCATCTAACAAGAAGGCAAACGGAACCGAAGTAGCTTTTTCGATGTACTTTTTGCCATCTGCTCCAGTTACAATCCCTGGAGAGGCTTCCGCATAGTCTCTGGACATGGTCGCATCATAGTTCTGATTGACAAACTTGGTCAAGGTATAGTCCTTGTATTGAGGTTTCCAAGTGATACTATTGATAGCAGTCTCAGCACCGTTAATATTGAGCGTCCCTGTAATATCCATCGAGTAGTTGGTAGGAGGGAATCCTAACTTAAACTTGGCGATGAATGGTAGGGTCAAGACTTCCGATTTTTGGTAGTTAGTAAAATGTAAACTGACATGGTAGTCATCTCCCACCTTTGTCACTGTTGGTGCGTCATGTTGCGAGCTACTATTGAACTCGGGAACATTAACCTCATCCAGGTATTTCCCTGGAAGCACTAGATTTACAACCACGTCATCCAGATCTGTTGTCAAATTCTTAGGGGTAATCTGAATGTAGCCAGACATGGTATCAGATGTGTTATAGGCCATGCCACCTGGATGTTCTTGCTTATCTCCATACAAGAGGCTAACATCTAAGGCACCATTATCTCCGACTGCTAGCTCTTGCGCCAAGGCTGTTACAGCACCTTGACCCAATTGACCCAGCATCATCAAAATGGTGAAGAGGGCAAACCCTTTTTTCAAAAAGGTTTTCCATAAGGACGGTCTCTTTTTCATTCTTTCATCTCCTTTTTATCATTTTGAACCGCAAAAGTTCCTCACTCCATTTTTATCATATATGAGCCAATTTAGCCAACGATTATATAAAAAATGTCGCTAAATGAACAAATGAACCGTCTAATGTTTTTGTTTTTTTAAGTTTTCTTGATTTCTGCATCAACTAGCCAATTTAGGTTAAGTCCTCCCAAGATATGATTGCAAAGATCTATTATATGGCTCCAGCCCTTGTTTTCATAGCTTTTTTATACCCTTCTCAGTTACCTTTAAATAGTTGCATAGATATCTCTAGGGTGTTTTTAAGTTTTTTGGACAAAAACTCCTTGCCTAACGACTACTCCTCCTATCATCAAAGGGATGCAAAAAACCAGCCCTCTTGCAGAGCTGGTTGTCTTTCTATTCTAGAAAAGTCCTTAGGCAAAAATGCTGAAAAATGGTGAACCTAATTTAGCGTCGATTGGATCAGTACTTTTTACTGAGAAGATATAATCAATAGAATGCCAGCCGTTGTTGGCAGGATTGAATGGATCTCTTACATAGGTTTTCCCATTATCATATCCCTGCAAGACAATTTCATGCGTATAAGGAGCATTGATAAAGATGCTTTCCTCAACTGCCGCAAGGACGTGTTTCCCTGATACTAAGGTAGCTGCAATCGCATCTTTCCCCGTAAGCATTTGGCTCGTTAAGCCCCAATGTTTAGTTGCAGCCACAAGTCCATCTGCATCAGTTCCAGCCACAGCAATTTTATTAAAGGAATTGGTGTTGTAATACAGATAATCCGCTACTGTCGTTGGCAACACTTCTTTTCCAAGAATATCCGTAAATGCCATCGCTAAAGAAGTTGGAACACAGCCCGATTGGTCCATATTGCTCACACCATACCATTTGGCTCCCCAACGAGGGTCCCGTTGAGAATAATAAGCAGTTTGAGAACCAACTTTTGGATTACGAGGGGATAGTTTTGTTTTTCCAAGATTAAGACCTTCCACACTGTCATCTGTATAATCTACATAAACATGTGTAGTATAGTCCCCCGCTACATTCCCATGATTAAAGGCAAGAATGTCGACATTGGTTTCTACACCACTTGGTTTCGTTGAATACCAACGAAGGTTTTCCTGATGAGGCTGTGACCAAACCGCAACTCGAATTTGCTTAATTTGTCGGCCTTGAGGAGCCTGGTAAACTGTTACAGTATATGTTCCTTTTTCAGTATCGACATTTCTTATAAGTGCTTGTGTTTTTGTCTTTGCGTTGCGGTTTTCTACCTGCACTGTTGTCGTACCAACACCAACACGACTATTATCCCCTTGGATATAGTACAAATGAACATGGTAGGTACCTGTTGAGTTATTGTGATTAGAAGCCTTCACACTGACCTTGTAAGTCCCATCTGATTGACGAGTAGCTTCATACCAAGCTAAATCATCTTGCCCATTCACATCAGACCAGGTCGGAACTTGAACAGCACGAACACCTTTTGGACTATATACATTGCTGATAATGACATCGAAAGTGCCATTATCCTTGTTATTGTTTTGGATTGTGATCCTACCAGTCGGAGTTGTTTTCCCTTCGTACTGGACGAAGGTTTTCTTCACAAAGGTATTCTGACCTTTATGGTCTACATAAAAGAGCTGAGCTTCATACTGACCATTCGCATTTTCATGATCACTGGCCTTGGCTGTAACCGTATAAGAGCCATCCGCTTGACGGCTTGGGCTATACCAAACAATGTCCTTCATCCCATTGGCATGCGACCAGAAAGGAATCTTCACTTCCTTGTAACCCTCAAAGCCCTTGAGGTTCTTAGCTGTGATGGTAAAGGTACCTTCTACCTCATTTTTTGAGATTATGATATCTGCACTTGGTTTTGCACGATCGACAATGGCCTTCTTCACAAAGGTATTGCGACCTTGCTGGTCTACATAAAAGACTTGGGCTTCGTACTTCCCATTGGCGTTTTCATGATCACTGACTTTAGCTGTAACCGTATAAGAACCATCGGATTGGCGTGTCGGACTGTACCAAACAATATCCTTCATCCCATTGGCATGCGACCAGAAAGGAATCTTCACTTCCTTGTAGCCTTCGAAACCTTTGAGATTCTTGGCTGTGATGGTAAAGTTTCCATTGGCATCTGGATTAGAGATCGATAAGTCAGCGCTTGGCTTTGCACGATCGACAAAGGCCTTCTTCACAAAGGTATTGCGACCTTGCTGGTCTACATAGAAGACTTGGGCTTCGTACTTCCCAATGGCATTTTCATGATCACTGGCTTTAGCTGTAACTGTATAAGAACCATCTGTTTGACGACTTGGGCTATACCAGACGATATCCTTCATTCCATTGGCATGCGACCAGAAAGGAATCTTCACTTCCTTGTAGCCCTCAAAGCCTTTGAGGTTCTTGGCTGTGATGGTAAAGTTCCCATCGACATCCGGATTGGAGATGGTCAAATCTGCCGAAACAGGGCTACTAGCTGTACGGCCAGACGGGGCCTTGGAACCAGCACTATAGAAAGTAGTGGTCCCCGTTACTGGTTTCGCAGTTGACTCAGAAGATGGCGCAGATTGTCCTGCTGAAATAGGCTTTGTTTCTACCTGTGGCTCTTCCACTTTCGGAACTTCTGAGCTAGTGACTGGAAGCTCTGTTACTGGGGCTGGTGCCGCATATTGATGAGTCCCTACTTCTTGCTTTTCCTCGACAATTGGTGCTGAGCTAGCTGGTGTCGTTACCGCTTCACTTTCAGTGACTGCCGATTCTTTCACTCCCACTTCATCAGCATGGGCAACTTGAACAGACGCAGCTAACAATACAGCTGCACTAGTAAAATAAATGAAATCCTTTTTTCTCATTTTCATTCCTTTAATCATATTTTATACTCCCCTATTGTACCATATAGAATAGCAATACGAAAGTAATCTAGAGGATATCTCCTCTCTTCTTAAAAAATAAATCCCATTAGAAGATTGGTAAGTTTTCAGAATAAGTGAAGTGTTAATAGCTTTAAAAAGAAAAACTCTTGAAAAGAGCTACTATCGATCTTTTCAGGAGTTTCTGCAAATTAAAATTTGTTATTTATAACGTGGTGTCGCAAATCCGCGAATATTGCCGTGTCCGATACGGTATACATTGCGTTTTACAGTTCCAACAACACCGGAATTTCCTTCGATTGTATGAATCAGTCCATTTTCGACGCGTTCTACAATCCCAATATGATCCGCAAATCCATCATTTTGCTGATAGTCTTGGTCCCAGTTAAAGGTAATGATATCCCCTGACTTCGGTGTAGAGGATCCATTTTCATTCCAAATACCGAGACGTTTAAAAATTTGGATATGGCGCTCTACGCCACACTCCCGACCAATCAAATGACTAAGACCTTCGCGTTGGAAAACTGTTGTTACAAACACATCGCACCAATCATCTGTATTCTTGACTGCATAACCGACTGGCAATGGATTAACGCTATTGTAATCCTTGACCAATTGATGATGGGCTGCACTTCCGCTACGAACACCGACAAGACTTGCTGCAGCTCGTAAAATACGATCTCGTTGACCATTAGAAACATGAGGATTGTATGCTGTTTGATCAACTGTCTCACGAGGTGAAAGAGCTGTTTGACCCAGGTTAAAGCCTTCAACGCCACCATCCACATAGTCCACATAGACGTGAGTGGTATAGTTTCCTTTCTGGTACTGGTGATTCGTTGCAGAGACTTGCACTTCTGTATGCATACCTGACGGTGTTGCAGAGTACCAGTATAGATTTTCTTGATGAGCTTGAGACCAAGCGGCAACACGGATATTCTTGATCCGACGTCCCTGAGGTGCTTGGTCCACTGTTACCGTATAGGTTCCCGCACCAGAATTAACATTCTTGATCCCTGTTTGGGTCTTGGTCGTCAGATTTCTAAATTCCACTTCTGTGGTTGTTGTTCCAGCCCCTACACGCGAGCCATCATTTTGGATGTAATAAAGATGAACATGGTACTTGCCAGTAGAATTCTTGTGATCGCCAGCCTTGACAGAAACCTTGTAAGTTCCATCTGATTGACGAGTCGCTTCGTACCAACGGATATCATCTTGACCATCCTTATCAGACCAAGTTGGGACTTGAACGGTCCGCAGACCTTTAGGGCTGTAGACATCTTTAATAATGACGTCAAAAGTTCCCGTATCCTTGTTGTTGTTTTGGATTAGGAGATTTCCAGTTGGACGAGATTGATTTTTGAAATCAATAAAGGCTTTCTTGACAAACTTGTTTTGACCCTGAGCATCCACATAAAAGACTTGCGCTTCGTACTTGCCATCGGCATTTTCGTGATCACTAGCTTTCGCAGTTACGGTGTATGAACCATCTGCTTGGCGAGTCGGAGTGTACCAGACAATGTCTTTCATGCCATTGGCATGGGACCAGAATGGAATCTTCACTTCTTTATAGCCATCGAAGCCTTGAAGATTCTTGGCGGTAATCGTGAAGGTTCCCTCTTTTTCTGATTTTGTGATGGTCAAATCAGCAGATGGTTTGGGTGCTGTGTAATCAACAAAGACCTTTTTCACAAACTTGTTTTGACCTTGAGCATCCACATAGAAGACTTGCGCTTCATACTTACCATCAGCGTTTTCGTGATCACTTGCCTTTGCGGTCACTGTATATGAACCGTCTGCTTGGCGAGTCGGAGTGTACCAGACAATATCTTTCATGCCATTGGCATGCGACCAGAAGGGAATTTTCACTTCCTTATAACCATCGAAGCCTTGGAGGTTCTTAGCGGTAATCGTGAAGGTTCCCTCTTTTTCTGATTTCGTAATGGTCAGATCAGCAGATGGTTTGGGTGCTGTGTAATCAATAAAGGCCTTTTTGACAAACTTATTTTGACCTTGAGCATCCACATAGAAGACTTGCGCTTCGTACTTCCCACTGGCATTTTCATGATCACTGGCTTTAGCTGTAACCGTATAAGAACCATCTGTTTGACGACTTGGGCTATACCAGACGATATCCTTCATTCCATTGGCATGCGACCAGAAAGGAATCTTCACTTCCTTGTAGCCCTCAAAGCCTTTGAGGTTCTTGGCTGTGATGGTAAAGTTCCCATCGACATCCGGATTGGAGATGGTCAAATCTGCCGAAACAGGGCTACTAACTGTACGGCCAGATGGGGCCTTGGAACCAGCACTATAGAAAGTAGTGGTGCCCGTTACTGGTTTCGCTGTTGACTCAGAAGATAGGGCATATTGTTCTGTTGAAATAGGCTTTGTTTCTACCTGTGGCTCTTCTGCCTTCGTAACTTCTGAGCTAGTGACTGGAAGCTCTGTTACTGGGGCTGGTGCCACATATTGATGAGTCCCTACTTCTTGCTTTTCCTCGACAATTGGTGCTGAGCTAGCTGGTGTCGTTACCGCTTCACTTTCAGTGACTGCCGATTCTTTCACTCCCACTTCATCGGCATGGGCAACTTGAACAGACGCAGCTAGCAGTACAGCTGCACTGGCAAAATAAATGAAATCCTTTTTTCTCATTTTCATTCCTTTAATCATATTTTATACTGTTTCTATTGTAGCACACAGACATGCATTCGAAAAGGTTTCTAGGCGTTTTTTCTACGGAATATAAAAAGGAAGCCTTTCCAGGCTTCTATTTTACAATTTTATTCAAGGCGTTTGTTAAATAACTTCCATCACGAATCTTTTGGCCAATCCTTCTTGTATTAACAAGCAAGTCTTGGTAGTCCTTATCGTCTAACTGTTCAAGCGCTTGAGAGAGATCATACAACGATTCCACTGCAATCCCACAACCATTCTCTAAGACAAAATGCGAGAGAGCAGACTGTTTCCAAACCACAAGTGGGAAGCCCAATGCCAAGTAAAGAGACGCCTTGTGAGAGTTGTTATAGCGAAGGTATTCACCAAAGATGCCACTACAGGTCTCAGCGCTATCCCCATCCCAGACAAGTCCAAAACCACCCACAAGAGCTGCTGGTAGCTCGTCAGGTAAGAAAGACCCAAAGTAAGTCTCATTCGCAAGAGCTCTGCTCTCGTCGAAGCCAACACCATAAAGATTGTAGGCCGGCCTAGCAGGCAATTGATAAAGATAGCCAGCTTTTTCTTGGGCTAAATTCCCTGCTACAATGATTGGTTGATCCTTTGATAGACCACCTTTCTCTTGGTAATTCGGAATGAGGTAGTCAAAAATTTCTAAACTAACTAGTTTGTGCTCTGGAATCCCCTTCTCCACCAATACTGATTTCATAATCGGATTATGAGCAATCACTCCATCAGCTACCTTCAATAGACTCGATTCTTGAAGATGAACTCGAATCTTATGTTTTAAAGGTACTGTATCCAGATTGGCATAGCGTAAAGCTTCCAAATCATGGATAATAAAATAGACTTGTACCCCTCTTCGCTGGATTTTTCTTACCAAGCGAGTGGTGAAAAAACTATGATGGAGCATGGGAAATTGAATCAATAATTGATCCCCTGATTTCAACTGAGAAAAAGCTTGAGCCAGCGCTTTCGCCTTATGCTGTTGGGCTTTAACGGTTCCCATTTGGTACCAATCCTCAACTGTTAACAACAAGAGCTGATAGCCTTCGCGTTTGACGATCTCCTCGACATCATTTCTAGCCTTGTTCCCGGCGTTTCGAGCTCCAGAATCTTTTAAAAACTCTTCTTTTAGAAAATACTTCATGAATCACTGTTTCTTTCAATCAAATTCATTTGCTACGACTTCCAAAGCTCGCTCAATAACCACGTGCATGTCGTAGTATTTGTAGTCTGCCAAACGTCCACAGAAGATGACCTTATCATTTTTCTCTGCTTCTTCTTGGTACTTAGCAAACATGGCGTTGTTCTTTTCATCATTGATTGGGTAGTATGGTTCATCTCCACGCTTCCAGTCAGCTGGGTATTCACGTGTGATAACTGTCTTAGGTTGTGTACCATACTCAAAGTGCTTATGCTCAATGATCCGAGTATAAGGGATTTCACGCTCTGTATAGTTGACCACGGCATTTCCTTGATGGTTTTCCTCATCCAAGATTTCGTGTTCAAAACGAAGACTGCGGTATTCCAATTCCCCATGTTTGTAATCAAAGTACTGGTCAATCATTCCTGTAAAGACCACTTTTTCAGCTGAGCTCTCCAGCTCTTCACGATTGGCAAAGAAATCAACCCCAAGCTCTACTTCTACATCACCTAGCATGTTTTCAATGATGACGTTGTAACCACCGATTGGAATCCCTTGGTAACGGTCATTAAAGTAGTTGTTATCAAAGGTCAAACGCACTGGGAGGCGCTTGATGATAAATGGTGGAAGGTCTGTTGCAGAACGGCCCCATTGCTTCTCCGTATAGCCCTTGATCAATTTTTCATAGATATCTGGACCGATCAACTTGATCGCTTGTTCTTCCAAGTTCTTGGGCTCAATATCTTTCATGTCAGCCGTTTGCTCTGCAATCTTGTCCTTGACTTCTTGAGGAGTCTTGGTCCCCCACATAGCATAGAAGGTATTCATATTGAAGGGAAGATTGTAGAGGCTTCCCTTGTAGTTAGCCACTGGTGAATTGATATAGTTGTTAAATTCAGCAAATTGGTTGACATAATCCCAAACCTTTTTGTTTGAGGTATGGAAAATGTGTGCTCCATACTTGTGAACATTGATCCCTTCAACTTCTTCACAATAGATATTGCCACCGATGTGGTCCCGTTTGTCAATTACTTTTACTTTTTTGCCACGCTTGGTCGCCTCATGAGCAAAAATTGCCCCCGATAAACCAGCACCAACAATCAGATAATCGTACATAGTTGTCTCCCTTTTAATAGATGGTCATCAGTTTTTAACTTAGCATGCCTCTGACTGATACAAATAACATGTCCAATAAGAGTGATCCCTTTTTCCTAGGATGAAATTTCTCCAGCTTCTACTGAGCTTGTCGCTAACCAGTTACTGGCTCACCAACTGTTTCCGTTGAGTTAACATCCACCGTGTTTCGAGTGAAGAGGATAAACATAAAAATATTATAAGAAGGTACAAACCAAAAGGCTTCAATCATACAATTGACAGTGATCAAAGAAAGAATAGCAACATAAAGATATCTCCCCCTCTTATACTCGTCCCTAGATACTAGAATATAAATGAAAATGAGGGTGAGTACCGGAATAATGCCATAAGTGAAGAGCATTTGAACGTAGGACGAATCGACGTAGTTGTAGCTGAGAACAGACTCTGTACTTCCCCCTGAACCAATAAATTGAACGCCTTTGGTGCCAAACCAATTTAGTTCGTATAAATTAAAGGCATTTTTCCCTAAGGCTAAGCGCCCTGTAATCAATTGATTGATTTTTACATAGAAAGGCGAAGTCCATGAGAAGTGATAAGTCAGATAGAGGATGAGGGAAGAAAAGAGCGCAGCTGAGTAGGGCATGAGGGCATAGAGCCCAATTCTCTTTTCCTTGGTCAGATAGAAGAAAGTAAAAATCAAGGTTGCCACCAACAATGAATAGGCGTTCATCCGAGCATCACAAAACTTGATGAGAAAGACGGCCAAGAAGAGACCAACAAAGGTCCGTAGCCAGATATAGCGATTCTTCAATAGATAAGAAATCGCTACGAAAAGATAAAAACAGTGCGAAGCAAAATCCGTAGGATAGATAAACCCAAAGGAATTCCGAATAACGCCTCCCCGACTATATTGCAAGTTCGGAATGACTTTTAAAAGAGATAAGAAGAAGACTGATACAAGAACACTTCCACCAACAAAGATATAGGTTCGTAAAACAACCTTCCTATCTGCACTTATTAACAAGGACATCAATAAGGAATAGACTAAAAAATTGAGTCTCCCAGTTCTCACATATACGAGGGCACCAATTGATAGTAAAGCTAATGAAAATAGCAAGTACGTATAAGAAACATTGATCTTGTTCCAAAATCGCACTGCTAATAGCAAGACTACTAACAAAAGAGTGCTTGCATTCATGTGAAAAATCCCTTTATTCAACATTGTTGTTGATAGGCTATTAAAGAATATGACGATAGCTACGACAACACTTACGAGGAGGTCGTCAAATTTCATTTTTAACATATTGATAATACATTGATAAAAAACACGAAAGCAAGGATAACAAGAGACAGGCTCGTCTGGTGCCAAACACAAGTGTCCATCCCACTATTTATATCCAAGCTGATCAAGAATCTTTTATCTTTCCTTTCTCGGCCTCTCTTTTCATAGTTACCATTATTTCGTCTAGCAAGTACCTCTTCCATCTTTATGGATGAGTCTTGCTCTATGCACGTTTCGTAAATTGCTGTTTCAACTCTTTCACATCCACCACCTTGAAGAGTAAAATCAAGGTTCCATAGATGACCCCACCTAGTCCAGCATAGAGAACGACATTCAGAGTCGGCGAAAGATGGACAATGGACTTGACTAGTAGCAAGAGACCATACATGAGGCCTGAAGCGAGCACAATCTTCATCATTGAGCCTATAATCGGCACTTCTTTAAGATAAGCTCGTGTGAAGTAGAGTTGAATCCCCCATACCAAAGCTTCTGTCAACACTGAGACAATCGCAGCTCCAATAAAGCCCAGTTTTGGTAGGAAGATGAGGTTCAATCCGACACTGACAATGGCAGGTACAGTAGTCGAAATCATAAATTCTTTATTTTTATTATGAGGGATCAGAATTTGAATCCCCATGATATTGGTCCATCCGATAAAGAACATTCTAAAAATCATGATGGCAATGGCATAACGCGCATCCTGGAAGTCCTTCCCTAGGAAGAACTGAACAAAGTCATCATTGACGATTAGCATGCCGGCAATAATGGGGAAAATGACCAAATTATAAATCAAAAAGGACATTTGGTGCATCTTATTAACCGCCTTGTGGTCTCCTGAGGATAAGAGGCTCGATACCCGAGGCAACATGACACTGCCCAGTGAGGTCACCAAGGTCAACAAAATATTGACCAGTTTTAAGGCTTGGTCATAAATCCCCACATCCTTTGTAGAGGCGAGAGCCCCCAGCATGGTCCGATCCAAGGTGACATAGAGGGAGATGGCAATCTGCGGTAGAAAGAGCAGAATGACCGGCTTTAAATGTACCCGTGCATAAGCCATATCAAAATGGGCTTTCCCAATGAACTCCCGAGCAGGTAGCCACATACTGAGCTGACCTAAGAGCTCAAAGATGGTCAGTAAGAATACATAGAGATACAGATCATTGGCAGATTTGACAAACAAGAAGATGGAGATGACTCCAACTAGTTTGACCGTGATATTCCGAACCGTAATCTTGCGAAAATCTTCTAATCCCTGAAAGAGCCAGGAAATGTCGAGTCCCTTAGAAACCAAACTAAGTCCTAGGATATAAGTAACAGGATTTTGCATGGAAGGTAGGGTGAGACACAAAAGAACATAAAGGGTAAGAGATAAAATCGTAGCCCCCAACTGGAGGGTATAAATCCCCCAGAAATTCTTCTGGATATCTTTCCGGTGTCCTGAGATCTCTTTAGTTCCATAATTGGCCACTCCTAGCGTCGCCAAGAGGATAAAATAGGTGACGATGGAGTTGAAATAGCCATAGGTCCCCAAGTCATTCGAGCTAAAGACCCGCGTCACATAGGGGGTGGTGATAATCGGCAAGATAATCACCAGCAACTGGTAGGAGAGATTATAGGCGTAATTTTTTAACACTTTCATGACTGTCTACAATCCCCACTTGAAGACCGTTTTAAACGGTGTGATCAAATCCGTCGCAAAAGCTCGATGAATATCTGGAATGGTTTGAACTTCTCCATCAACATGGATAATGTTTTTCAAACGGCTTTGGACTCGACGATTAGCCAGCATCTCTACAGCCCGTTCGAAATCTTCACGACCTGAGCGAGAAGACCCTACAAAAGTCAAACCCTTTTCAAGAACATCTCTTGTATTAACTGCGACCCGGTTATCACTAACCCCCATTAACATCACGGTTCCTTGAGGCTTGATATGATCAATAATATCATTGATGGCTGGTTCACTTCCTTGGCCACCAGTACACTCAAAGGCGTGGTCAAACCGTTGATCGTCTGTCAACTCGCTGGTCAGAATTGCTTGATGAATGAAATTAAACAATTGCAGTTTATCACTGTTGCGCCCAACTACAGTTATCTTCAAATCTGGGTATAGATAGTGCAAAGAAGTCGCAACCACATAAGAGAGACTTCCGTCTCCTAAAATCAAAACGGACTCTCTTCGTTGGTGAGCAACGAGGTCAAAGCGATGAATAGCATGCATGGCAACACTACTAAATTCCGCTAAGGCTGTCACAGGACCCCGAACTTCCTCTGGATAAGCCACTACACGATCCAGTGGCAAGGCAACAACTTCCTGCATAAAGCCATTAAAGCCACTAGACAAGAAGTGCGTCCCCTCCAAATAATTTTCAAAGAAGACACCCTCTGTTTGATGAGGAGGTTGATTGGGAACCATAGCCACAATCTGTCCTGGTTGATAGGTTCCCGTAGGATCCGCTACCACGATACCAGACGACTCATGGATCAGGGCCATGGGTAATTTCTTTTTAAGCACCTTAGGATCCCGTTTTCCTTGATAGTAACGTTGGTCCGCATGACAAATAGCCATATAATAAGGACGTATTAACACCTTGTCTCCACGGCTCATGTCTTCTTCTTGGTATTTGATGGTAATATTTTTCGGCTGGGTCAGCTGAAAGATTTGGTTCAACATATTAATTGTCCTCAATCATACCGCGTGCAATTTTCAAATCTGTAATCGTCGTAATTTTAATATTGGAATATTCCCCTTTTGCAAGGGCAACTTTTTTGCCATTAATGACAAAGATCTTGCAGGCATCTGTCAAGACTTCTTTTTGTTGGTCACTTAAATCATGATACAAGGTAAGAAAGTCTTTCATTTTGAAGGTTTGAGGGGTTTGACCCTGATAAAGGTATTGGCGCTCTGGGATCTCCGTGATAAAGGTATTGTCCAAGCTTTGAACAATGGTATCGGTCGCTTCGACCACTGTATCCACAACATCATGGCTCTTGGCCAATTCAATGTTCTCTTGGATGGTTTTTAAGCTGACAAATGGACGAACCGAATCATGGGTGACGATAATGTCCTCATCTGTCAAAGGTTGCAGCTCATCGATAGCCAGGATGATGTTTTCGATGGTAGAGTTGCGATCACTTCCTCCCTCTACAACCAAGATCCGGCCCTTGTAAGAGGCCAAGTATTTGTCAACTAGGTCTTCTGTGTAGGTCACCCAGTCTGGATGAATCCCCAATACAATCTTTTGAATCTCATGAACCAATAAGAACTTCTCAACCGTATGGATCAAAATAGGACGTCCACCTAAATCCAAAAATTGTTTAGGCATATCCGTAATCCCCATCCGTGAGCCTGTCCCACCTGCTAAAATCCCTGCATAAATCATCCTAAACCTCCTGATATTTCTCTTTTTCCTTCTCTAGAACATGGCTATTTAGCAATCTAGCCTAGTCTTGCTCTTACCTTTTGATACAAATGAGGAGAAAGGAGCAAAAGAAGGTATTTGAGTTTATTTTTTCTTGTAATATGTGAATTGATTAGAATATCTTTCCAATAGCGACGATACTCTTTGCGAATTTTGTTAACCTGATCATACATATGAGAACCCAGCATAGCATGGACCACATGCAAGCCATTAAAGACATAGCGGGTATTGAGCGCTTTTTTCATTTCCGGATCATCAGGATAGTCTCGCTCGACATAGGCTCTGTTCCATTCCATGGCCTTGTAGAAATCCAAGAGCCGATCGCTATAAGAAGAATTGACGATACTCCCTGGTCTTCGATAGTATTTATAAAGATTTAGATCGCTAACTGCAATTTCCTCACAACAAGCAATATGTTCATAAGCAACAGCCAAATCTTCGTAGATCATTCCTTCTGGATAGGGGTATTGGAGCAAGATCTCTTTCTTGTATAGTTTTCCTCCTGAATGAGTTCCAACGTGGTGACCATAGAACATTTCTTTGAGGGCTGTATGACGATCTAATTTCCTTGAACTTTTTTCATTTAGATCTCCTGAAAAATCCTTGTCCTCATGATTTCTGACTTCAATAACCGGTGTCGATACAAGGTCAACTTTATACTGTTCTTTTAAGCCAACCAAATATTCGACTGTTCTAATGTCATAATAATCATCTGAATCAAGGAAGATAATCCAGTCAGTTGTCGCAGCTTTTACTCCTGTATTTCGAGCATTAGATAATCCTCCATTTTGAAGATGGAGCACTCGAATACGGTCATCTTCCTGAGCATACTGGTCACAAATTTCTCCTGAACGATCAGTTGATCCATCATCGACCAGGATGATTTCAATATTTGAATAGGTCTGTTGTCTAAGACTACCGACACTATATTGTAAATACTCCTCGACATTATAGACCGGTATGACAATCGAAACCTTTTCCATTATGCTAATCCCTTCATAATAATTTCTACAATCTGTTGACAAGCTGTTCCATCCCCGTAAGGATTACTTGCCTGGCTCATCTTTTTGTATTCGTCTTGGTCTTCCAGAAGGAGCTTAAAATTGCGATAGATGGCTTCTTCTTCTGTTCCGACCAATTTCAGAGTCCCTGCAGCCACACCTTCTGGGCGCTCTGTCGTGTCGCGCATGACAAGGACAGGCTTTCCTAAAGAAGGTGCTTCTTCTTGGACGCCACCTGAGTCTGTCAAAATCATATAGCTTTGGTTCATGAAATTATGAAAATCAATCACTTCCAAGGGCTCAATGATTTTCATTCGCTCATTCTCTCCAAAAATCTTGCTAGCCAATTCTCTGATCTTTGGATTTTTGTGGATGGGATAGACCACCTTGACATCTTCAAACTCATCCAAAATCCGGTTGACCGCACGGAACATGTGTTCCATTGGTTCTCCAAGATTTTCGCGACGATGAGCCGTCAACATGATGAGCTTGCTCCCTTTTGCCCACTCCAATATAGGGTGGTCGTAGTCTTCTCTTACCGTTGTTTTTAAGGCATCAATAACAGTATTTCCTGTAACGAAGATATTGGTACGCCCCTCTTTTGAGAGGTTTTCTTTTGAAACTTGGGTCGGTGCAAAGTTATAGTCTGCCACAATGGAGGTAACCTGACGATTAAACTCCTCGGGATAAGGGCTTTGAAGATTGTATGTCCGTAAGCCTGCTTCCACATGCCCCACTTTGATGCCCATATAAAAGGCCGCCAAAGCTGTCGCAAAGGTGGTTGTGGTATCCCCATGGACGAGGACAATATCAGGTTGCTCCTGCTCCAAAACTGGTTGGATTTTTTCCAAAATAGAGGTTGTGATGGTGAACAAGGTTTGGTTGGCCTTCATGATACCAAGATCATAATCTGGAGTGACTTGGAAGACATCCAAGACCTGTTCTAACATTTCCTTGTGCTGCCCTGTTACACAGACTACGGTTTCAATCGTATTGTGCTGCTTGAGTTCATTCACCAAAGGACACATTTTAATGGCTTCTGGACGCGTCCCAAACACCAACATTACTTTTTTCATTTTGAGCCCTTCCTCATCGATTGGTAAAAGTTGCGATAGTTGTTTAAAAAGATCGGATAGCTAAACTTGTTATCATAATCTCTCTTTGCTTGAGCAGCTAAAGAGGCTCTTTCCTCAAGATTCTCTGCCAATTTTTTAATTGCTTGAGCTAAGGCTTGTGGATTCTCAGCTGGGACGAGGATCCCATTCTCAGAATTCACTACTTCGTTCACACCTGGAATATCTGTTGCGATCATCGTTTTGCCGTTCATAAAGGCCTCGATTGCAACCAATCCAAATCCTTCAAAAACTGATGGAAGAACACAAAAGTCAAAGCTATTGATACATTCTACAACGTCACTCCGGTAGCCCAAAAAATGAATTCTTTCTTCCAGATCGAGCCCTTTTGTTTGATTTATCAAATCATTTTTCAATTCTCCGTCACCGACAAGAAACAAGGACACACTTGGATTTGCCACTAGTGACATGGCTTGGATCAGATAGGGCAGACCTTTTTGTTCGGAAAGGCGAGCGATACAACCTATTTTGATACCGTCACACTGAGTAATTTCATTTACTGTATGCTTACTTTGTTTCATTTTCACTCCATTATAAATTACAATAGAGTTTTTCGACCTTACATCATTAAGGATATTTTCCTGGACAGCTTGACTGACAGCAACCGTTCGAGCCTTGCCTAGGGCAAATTTGTATAGTGGCAATTTGTCCTTAAAAACATTATGGGCTGTATAGACATGGATCAATTTCGGATGGCGCAGTTGCAACAAACGAACATAGAAAGCAGCCATCCGGTGATGGGTGTGGACAAGAGTAATCTCATTTTCTTTGATGATCTTGGAGAGACTAGCAAGAATCTTGAGCACCGTAGCTGGCTGTTTGCTATCGACGTCTAAAATCCTATGGTGTTGAATCCCATTCTCTGCCAGTTTTTCTTCCCACAATCCACCAGTTGATGCGACATGAACCTGATCAAATTCATCCTTAAGATCTGTCGCCAACTGATAGACAATACGTTCCGCCCCACCGATATCCATGGTTCGCGAAATGTGAAGAATATTATTTTTTTGCTTTCCGTTTTTCATGTACTACTCTCTTAATAAAAGTGGCATTTCCTACAAAATAGCGCTTAAAGAGCCGTTTGGGTTCGTTGGCCACACGGAACAACCATTCCAGATTGGCTTTTTGCATCCACATAGGTGCCCGCTTGATATGACCTGAGAGGACATCAAAGCTTCCTCCCACTCCCATAAAGACAGAATTGACTCCATTGTCCATAAACTTCTGGATCAAGTACTCCTTTTTAGGAGAGGTGATGCCGACAAAAACAAAATCTGGATTCTTCTCACGAATATCTTCTTGAATAGCCTCTTCCTCTTCAGCAGAGAAATAGCCATTGCGATGCCCCACTACTCGGAGATTCGGATAATCCTTTTTAAAGATAGTTAACATATCTGTCAAGACTTCCTCTTTTGCGCCGAAGAAGTAGACAGAGTAGCCTTTTTCATTGGCCAAATGAAGCAATTCCTGCATCAAATCGATGCCTGCCACGCGTTCTGGCACAGAATAGCCCAAATAGCGTGCCGCGAGAACGACAGAAGCACCGTCTGCATTGATGATTTCAGACTCATTGACAATCTTCTTGATGGCCTCATCTGTCGCACATTGATTGATCTTGTCTGCGTTGACCCCCATCAAATGGAGCGGTTTTTTATCTCGTACGAATTGTTCTGTAGCAGCAACGGTTTCTACCATTGTTAAAGGGTCAATTCTGACCCCCATCATTGTAAAACTTTTCAAGCTTATTCTCCCCAAGTGGATTCAAAGTGACCTTTTTGCTCTGATTCTTCTGGCAACTTCATATAATCGCCATAAATCTTTGTCAGATAAGCATCCGGATCAGCATGTCCGCTGATTTTAATGGTTTCAAAATCAAGGAGTTGTGGCTCCCCAAACACCTCTTTATAGGCCAACTCTCTCTCACGATATGAGCCTAAGACGTTTCCGACAAGAGCACTTGTCTCAAAGTCGTATTGTTTAATCGTATTCTGTAATTTCCGATTAATTTTTTCTGTATTTAATAATTTGTCCAAGTGAAGGATCTTAGAAACCTTCACAATTGAATTTTCAAAGAATCCTCGGTCCCGATTGTGCAATCGATTGATGACAGATATTTTTGAAAGGGCACGGTAATACTTGATTTTATTAGTATGCAAGAAATAGTGGAAACCATCTGACGGATAACCATCTAAAGGAAACACATCAATAAACGGACTACACACAACCCCACCAAATTCAATTTGAAGGGAAGTATCCATGATAGAGGTGTTACCTAAATTATCGTCATGGATTCTTAGGATAACATGATCTGGTAATTCCTTTTCGCAAATTTCCAGGAATTTTTCATAATCTTTTCTAGGCATCCCCAAATCCATATCATCATCCCAAGGAATGAATCCTTTGTGACGAATGGCTCCTAATAGAGTCCCACCTAAAGCATAATAGCGAAGATTGTACTTAGAACAAATCTCAATATACTTTTCTAATAAGGACAACTCTCCTAATTGAATCTGTCTTACTTTACTCATTTTCTACTTCGCTCCATCTCGTTTAAATACAACTTTGATCGTTTTCAGCAAGATTTTTATATCTGACCAAATGGTCCAATCATCAATATAGGACACATCTAAGCGAACCACTTCATCAAAGTCTGTAATTTCGCTACGACCACTCACCTGCCAAAGCCCTGTAATTCCAGGCTTGAAGCTCAAGCGGCGTTTTTGTTCTGGAGTGTACTTCTCATACTCATCCACTGTTGGCGGACGGGTTCCAACCAGACTCATATCTCCTTTTAGGACATTAAAGAATTGTGGCAGCTCATCCAGACTGGTCTTGCGGATAAAGCGGCCAATCGGTGTAATCCGAGGGTCATTGTCCATTTTGAACATGCCACCGGTCATGGTGTTTTGATCCATCAATTCTTTTTTCCGTTCTTCTGCATCGACATACATAGAACGGAACTTATAAAACTTGAAATAGCGGCCATTTTTCCCGACCCGCTTCTGAGCGAAAATAGCTGGACCTCCATCCTTGCGAATCAAGGGCACCAACACGATACCCACCAAGCCACAGATAACCAGGCCCACCAAAGAACCACAGATATCAATCACACGTTTTGCCGTCACGTGGCTAGGTTTGTAGAAGTTGGTCGAGAAGGTGACGACATTGAGCCCAGCCACTTCGCGAATCCGTTTGTTGCCGGCGAAGTTCAAATCAAAAGCATTTAGGTTGACGGTAACGTCGATCCCCATGGTCTCAAATTGTGAGACATACTCCCCAATATCATACTCTTCACTTGGAAGATTGAGAAAGACTTCGTCTACCACTTCATAGGTCGCAAAATTCAACAGGTCTTCCTTTGGAACAACCCGAACAGAGGGGTGTTGAAAGTCTGGCCGGTCTAATACTGTCACCGCAACCACTTCCCCACCGCTATCATTGGACGAAAGGAGTCGATCCAGGACTTTATCCATACGAGAATGAGCCGTAATCAAGAGAATCTTGTGACTTCCTTTGAGACTATAATAGAAGCGTCTCCAGTAGCGTTTGATGAGGTAGTTCATCAAATAAAGGACAAGTGTTAGCAGGAACAGAAAATAAATCATTCCGCGACGGGAGAGGGAGAACTTCTCCTCCAAAAAGAAGCTCGAAAAACTGATGGCAAGCGCGAAGCACAAGCTGTATTTCAAGGTTTGTAAGAAATCGACTAGATGCCCCCGCTTGAAGTAATCTTGGTTGTAATCGCTGACGTAAAAGGCTACGTAATGCAACAAATACAGATAGAAAATTGTATTAGAGTGGATTTCTGTCTCTGTCACAAAACTAAACAAATAAGCCACAACTAAGACTGGTAAGCTTTGAACAAAGGCCAAAGCAAATTTGTGAAATCCCCTTCCTTCTGTCATAATATCCCTATCCTATTCCTTATCTCTTTTTCCCATAATTGCCATAGTTCCCGTAATTACCATAGGAACCATATTTTTCTAATTGAATATCAAATTTATTGAGGACCACTCCTAGGAATGGTGTCCCTGTCTGCTCCAGTTGCTCTTTGGCCTTTTGAACAGCCTTGCGACTAACAGCTCCTGCTGCTGTCACAATCAAGCTACCATCACAGCGTTGAGCAATAATCGCCGCATCAATCACCATCCCAATTGGTGGGGTGTCGACAATGATATAGTCATAGTGATTGCGAAGTGCCTCAATGATGACCTCGAAGTTTTTGCTTTGCAAGAGACCCGTTGGATTTGGAGAAACCTGCCCTGCCAGGAGCACATCCAGTTTTGGATAATCTGTCGTCGCAATCGCTTGAGAGATCTCACTCTTCCCAGAAAGTACTTCTGTCAATCCTGCGACACGACCTTGGCTCTTGAAGACACCTGTCATGACCGAGTTACGGATATCCGCATCGATCAACAAGGTACGATAGCCCGCACGCGCAAAGGCGGTCGCCAAATTCGTAGAAATGGTTGATTTTCCTTCGTTTGGTTGCACAGATGAGATGGCAACGACCTTAATATTGGTCCCACTCAACTGAATATTGGTACTCAAGGCATTGAAATACTCTTCAGCCTGAGTCATCGCTGCTAATTTGCTTTTTACAATTTCTAAGGTTGCCATGAATTCTCCCTCTTACAGTTTCTTCACACTAGGGATCACACCTAATAGTGTGATGCCCATCACTTCTTCGATATCTTCTGGTTTCTTCACACGGTCATCCAATACCTCTGACAAGATCACCAGAATGGAAATCAAGACACCACCAAGGACAAAGCCAATGACAACATTTCGTTTGATATTTGGTGAAGAAGGATTTTGCGGTACGACAGCCTCATCCAAAGTCGTCACGTCAGACACCTTGGTTACAGCAATAATTTTTTCTGCCGCTACATCTTTCAAACCATTCGCGATCCGAGCTGCTTCTTTGGGATCTGGATCTGATGCTGTGATAGACAAAATCCGAGTATCTGTCGGAACTGCTACTGAGACTTTCTTAGCAAGCTCTGCTGGCGTCATTTCCAACTTCAACTCTTCAATAGCCTGGTTCAAGACGTTTTGAGAAAGGATAATCTCGCGATAGTCTTTAACCAAGTAGGATCCCGCTTGAAGATCTTGGTTGGTCAAGGCATTGTTTTCTTGATTCTGACGGCTGACCACGTAGATACGACTGGTACTTTGGTAGATTTTCTTCGCCACAAATGCGCTGTAGCCTAGGGCTCCGATCGCAAATAGCAAGGCCGTAATGATAATTGAGAATTTACGACGCCATAAGGTTTTAAAGAGGGAGACCACATCCAATTCGATCTCTTTGCTCTCTTGGTTTTTCATATTCACTTTCTCCTTTTCAATCTCCGTGATGGAACTTGATGATTAAAACAATTCGTCATCCAATAATGTTTGCTGATTTTCAACAAAAAGGGCACGCGCCCGGTCACTACCGTAGCGTTTTTCAATCAACTGATAAGCCTGGTCCATGTATGGAGGGCGCTGATCAACATTGTGCATATCGCTGGCAACAAAATGGACCAAGTCCTTATCCAAGAAATATTGGGCACGATGTTTCATGAACTTATAGCGATCACCAAACAACTTCGGCTTGAGGACACTCGAACTATTGATCTGGGTATAGCATCCCATTCGGATTAATTCTCGCACCCGTTTTTCATTTTTTTCCAAACAGTGGTAGCGTTCAATGTGGGCAACCACCGGAGTCACTCCTAAGCGCAAAACTGCACTTAAGGCCTGGTGAATCTCCTTGTAGGGGGTCGCCATACTAAACTCGATCAAGGCAAAACTGGTCTCAGCAAGCGTTGGAATAGTCCCGGCTTCTAGCTTTTCTAGGATATCTCGCGTATAGTAGATTTCTGCTCCGAAATGCAGTTTCATTTCAGGCAGATAGGTCTCTACCATCTCTTTTACTGCCAAGTAGTTTTGATAGATCTTTTCTTCTGGGGTTTCAAACATCCCTTTTCGACGATGGGACGTCGAAACGATGGTACGAACCCCTTGACGGTAGCTTTCCTCGATGAGGAGCTTGCTATCCTCAATCGTCTTTGGTCCATCATCCACATCAAAGACAATGTGTGAATGAATATCAATCATTGTTTTTTCCTTCCATGGTTTGGTTTATTTTTTCTTTGGCTTGTGCCACGCTATCAGCATTCAGCTCCATCATGTAAAGAGCAGATCCTGGCATCGCATATGAAGGCAAGTCATTTCGTCCTTGTCCAATGACAGCTTGTGAAGTCACCTTGTAGCTTCCACCAGTCTCCAACTGTGTATTGACCAAATTCATAATGGTTGGCAAGGGCATATTGGTTTGCAAGGAATCTTGTAAACCAGAAACGATTTCGTTGTAATTGCTCAATGCTTTGGTCGATGTTAATTTATGGATAATGGCTGCGATGACTTTTTCTTGGTTCTTCCCACGATCGTTGTCTCCACCTTCGAGAGAGTAGCGTTCACGGACAAAGCCAAGGGCCTGTTCCGAATTCAAGTGGACTTTCCCTACAGGGAAGTGGTAGTTCCCGTGTAGACTTGTAAACTCTTGATCATTTTCTACATCAATCCCTCCGACGAGGTCGACAAGCTTCAAGAAGGATGTGAAGTTCAAGCGGACATAGTAGTCAATCTTGATGTCGTACAGATTTTCTAAGGTATGAATAGACGCATCTACTCCGTAAATCCCAGCGTGGGTCAACTTATCCCCTTGGTTGTTCCCGCCATCAGCAATTGGAACATAGGCGTCACGCGGAGTCGTGGTCAGCAAGACTTGCTTGGTCTTTCGATTGACCGTCATGATAATATTGACATCAGACCGAGAAACCGAAGTGACTGGACCGTAAGTGTCAATCCCGCTGACATAGATGTTAAAGGTATCCGCATTGGCATCTGCCTTTGCCTTGGTTTCCACTTGGCGACGGATCTTGTAAGAGTAGATTTTCTTTATTTTTTTTGCGTAGTCAGCATCCACACTTGCTACAGTATCTTCAAAGGTACTATTCAGGACGATGGCTTTCGTCTTGTCTTCTTGTAGGGCCTGGTAGGCTGCCGCATAAGATTCCACATCTTCGATGGTCAAGTCATGCTGGCGCGTTTTCTTCACTTCCTCTACTAGGGCCATCAGATCATCTGCATTATTATTCCCCGTAGGCGCTGCTACACTGCTGATTTCTTTGATATCTTGGATTGGGCTATCATCTTTGACATAGACAGCCATTTCAAATTCCGTATAATTGGCATTTCTGTTCACATTTCCAGCGACATCGACCAATTGCTGGGTAACATAGGTCCCCACAGAGGTTCCTAGCAACCCTAAAACCAATAAAAATAGCGTCGTCTTTTTAGCCTTGCCTGCAAGGATCAAACCCAAGGTTAAAAAAAGTCCGCCAACTAGCAAGGTCGTCACAAGGATATTCAAATAACGGAAGGCTAGGATATTGTAGCTAAAGACATTATAAATAAAGAGCCCAGCCACAAGTAGCGTTAAGACCCAGAGACCGCTATTGACAATCCGTAGCTGATCCCAACTGCTAGTTCTAGTTGAGCGTTTGTTTTTTCTGCTTTGATTCATTTTATCCCCCATACTATTTTCTTAAATATTATAACATAAAATCATCCTAAAAATCGGAATCTAGGCCCAATTCTCCACTATTAATTTTATACTATTCTGAGCTCTCTGTACAGCAATATGGGACAAAGAAATGAGTAAATAAAAAGGTGAGGAAACTCACCTTTTTGAATGTAGATAAACTATTATTTTACATAAAACAGCTAGTTACTCTTCAAAAATGATTTATTTTGCCATTTAAGAAGATTAAAAACTTTCCGCTGTGAGAAAAGTGCCTGAAACACAATAATTTCAGGCACTCGGGAGTTTTGAGACCCTAGGCTCAAAACTAAGTCATGGAACTTCTTCGAAGTTCGCTGACGTCCGCACTCACCTAAGGAAAGTTTTTCGGAAGACTTTATCTTCAATCTGAAGGTGAGGAAACTCACCTTTTTTATGGATTTATACTTTATCTTTTGAGGTTGAACTTGTATCTGAATCCTTGCTAGTTGAGTCACTCTGTGAGGAATTGCTTCCTTTACGAGTTTCAGCTCCATCAGCAGAATATTCGTTTACAAAGATTTCCTTACGCAATTCAAGGAAGCTTTCATCGCTAAGGATGTAACGTCCTTCTTTGGTTTTAGTCAATTCCAAAGTGTACTCGCGTGGTTCGATGTAACCAAAGTCTTCATTCAAACGATCAAAGGCATAGTAGAACAAGAAGTTGTTCAATAGAGACAAGCGTTTTTCTAGATCTGGATCTGTGTTGTCTTCTAATTTTTTAACATCTTCAATTCCGTTTTCAAACAGACTAGATTTTGCACGGTTGATCAAGTTAGCCAAGTCACGTGTTGCAATCGCACGAGATTTGAAGGTAACTGTCGCAGTATCTCCTTCGTCTTCAACCTTAGTGATTTCATAGTCATCACCAATCGTTGCTAACACTTTGAAACGAGCTTGGTCAAACAATTCCAAGATTTTTTCTGGAGTGAATGTTTCAGTTGTCAGTTCAAGCGTGAAGTCTTCTGCAGGTAGATATTTTGATGCATTTTCATCAACAAATTTTTCTGTAATTTGTTTTTTCCACTTATCAACGGATGTTCCCATCAAAGTTGTGAAACCAGAAGAATGGTCCGTGAAGATGGCACGAAGAATGATATCTCCATCTTTCTCAATTTGTTTTTTTGTTTTTTCTTCTTTTGATTCGCTAGATTGTTCTACCTTGTCCTCTTTGGCTGGTTTTTTCTCAGTAGCTGGTTTTGACGAACAAGCTGCCAACAACAACAAGCAGGCTGGTAAGACACCATATTTTACGAGCTTTTTCATAAGTTCTCCTTATTTTTTATAGATTATGTTCATTATACCAAAAATAGCCCCCTTGAACATTCTTAGACAAGCCTATGTAAGGAAATTGTAATATTTTGTCTCTCCTTCGTAATAAAAAAGACCCCTTCTATTATGGAGGGGTCTAAGCACCTATAGCATGGGCGCAAATAACTGCATAATTTCTTTGATCAAATGCTGGTACCAGGTGATCCGGAAAGTGTCCAACTGGATCTGCTGAGATACGAAGAATATCTCTTCAAAATCCGCTCGGATCTTGGTCAATTCTGGGCTTCGATACATCCAGACAGCATTCTCATAGTGATGAACTAGGCTCCGATAGTCAAAGTTAATGGTCCCGACTACTGCGACTTCATCGTCGGCCAATACTTGCTTGCTATGGATAAAGCCTGGGGTGTATTCATAGATTTTCACCCCTGCTTCCATCAGGTCTGGATAAGCCCCTCGTGTAACGATTTGGATCAATTTTTTATCCGGAATGAAAGGGGTCACGATGCGTACATCGACACCACGGAGAGCCGCATTTCGAATATCTTCCGTCAAATCATAATCAATGATTAAATAAGGGGTCGTAATGTAGACATAGTCTGTTGCCTGATTGATGATATTCTGATACACAGACTTACCAACCTGGGACTTGTAGATGGGTTTCGGTCCACTCCCAAAGGGGATATAGAAGCCTTCTCCATCTACCGCTTGGTTTTCCATATGGTATTTATCGAAATCTTCAATCTCTCCCTGGTTGATGTACCAGTTCATGAGAAAGAGTCGCGTCAAGGCCTTGACGGCTCGGCCGTCCAAGCGCACTGCACTATCCTTCCAATGATCGAAGCGTTCTCTCTGGTTGATATACTCATCCGCTAGGTTAACGCCACCTGTATAGCCAATCTGGCCATCAATGACCAAGATCTTGCGGTGGTCTCGATTGTTATAAGCCGCCGTCAATCGTGGCACCACCTTGTTAAACTTATGGGCATCAATGCCTAATTTGCGCAAGCGTCTGGTGTAGTTTCCCTTCAGGGTCGCCATACAGCCAATATCATCGTAGAGCAGCTTCACTTCGACCCCTTCTTTGACTTTCTCAAGTAGGATCTCTAGGATGCTGTTCCACATGAAACCTTCCTCGATGATATAGAATTCAAGAAAGATAAATTTCTTGGCTGAGCGCAAATCCTCTAATAGTTGTGGGAGCATCTGGTCCCCTAGTGGGAAAAAGGTCGAAGCCGTCCCGTTGTAGAGGTCTGCGTTGTGGTCCATGGACAGAATAGACTTGACCATCCCATAGACGCTCTTACTCTCTTCTTTCAATTGCAGGCGAAGCTCACGGCTGTTGTCCTCACGGAAATTCATGGACTCCATATTTTCCAACTGGACCATTTCTTTTTTGGACAGGCGCCGCTCCCCAAACATGAGGTAAAGAAGGGAACCAAAGACAGGGATGACGGCAATCAGGAGCCAAGTCACCTTGCTCTCTGGAGGCATATTTCGGTTGACGATCGCCAAAATGGTCGAGATATACAAGAGAACCATGATGGTGACAGACATCCAATTTGGGAACCATTCATTTAGCCAAAAGAAGGCCGCAAAGGACAGCCAGAGTTCAAACCCCATAAAGAGGATACTGAACCCATATTTGGACATTAACAATCGAATCTTTCGAAAACTCACCCTCATTCTCCTTCTTTTATAATCCCTACTAGTATACCAGTTCTAAGAAGGGAGCGCAAACCCGATAAAATGAAAAAAGAGAGTGGGACAGAAATCGGTAATTCGTTAGAATTCGATTTCGTCGTCCCACCTCCGCACAGTTGAGTAGGGCTGTAAAAGCTGATAAAATCAGCGTAGTAGAGCCCACTCAACCACTGCGTCTTGCTCGACAATCCAAAGACAATTGAGAGGCTAGGATTTCTGTCCCACTCTCATTTCTGCTAGTTTATTTCTTGGTCAGAACAATCGTATCCTGATCACCCAAGTCTTGATCCGCTTCTTTCAGGGTCAATTGTTTCCCCTCCAGTTGATAGCGGTAGCCATCATCTCCGATAAAGAGGATCTGGTTGGCAGCATCTAGCTTGACCTGTTTCAGCTCTTGCTCTCCATCTGCCTCTACAGCCGTCCAAGTCCCTGAATCACCAGCGATGACGAGCGTCACTTGATCGCTTTCATCCATTCCCATATAGGTTCCGTTCAGACCTGCTTGGTTAACCTGCGGACTAGTCGTTGTCTGTTGAGAAGAAGTTGCCGTTGTGGTCGTCGCACTTGATGACGTGTTCGTTTGCGATGGTGTTTGCTGGTTCGAACACGCTCCAAGTAGGAGGACTGTAGCTGTTACTAATAAAGCAGTTACTTTCTTTGCCATGGATGGTCTCCTTTCGCGCCAACTTTTCAACGGACTTCCCCGTTCATTTGTGGCTCACCTTTAGTATACGTTAGAGCCTGTTTTTGGTCAATCTTTATGACTGGCCGATGAGAGTTGCTACCTATAAAGGATTCTTTCCCTGCTCTAATAGATATGCGCGAACTTCGGAAATAAAGTAGAGAGAGCCAGTGACAAAGAGCACCTCTTGACCATCTTGTCGGCTATAAAAATCTTGCAAATAATCTCTGAAATCCGCCACATAAGGATAGCCTAAGCCATCCGCCTCTTGGACCACTTCCCCATAAGCAAAGGTCGTCACCGTCAAGTCCGCCTCCGGCAAATCGCTTGCAAAGATCTCCAACATTCCCTGGTAATCCTTGCGTTTTAAAGCACCAAAGAGGATCTTCACGCGCTTATCTGAAAAAGTGCGGGCATATTCGACCAAGCGGTGGATGGCATGGGGGTTATGAGCGCCATCTAGATAGATGCCTTGGCTAAAGTTTTCCAGACGACCCGGCCAGCTAGTCGCTTGCAAAGCCTCCCGAACACCGTTTTCATCGACCGCCAGACCTCTCTGCTCCATGAAGAGGAGAAAGGCTTCGAGAGCCACCGCAGCATTCTCTTCCTGATAAGCTCCATTGAGCCCAATTTTTAGTGAGTCAAACCGATGCTGCGCATCTTGAAAGACGCCCTTCACCAGTTGGAAATCTTCTCCATAGCGAGCTAGCGGACAGCCTATTGCTTGGGCCTTTTCTATGCAGACTTTCTCAGCCTCTTTAGCCAGTGGACCGATAACAGCCGGCTTCCCGGCTTTAAAGATCCCAGCTTTTTGCCTAGCAATGGCCTCTAGGCTTCCTCCCAAGGTCTCCTGGTGATCCAGCCCTACTGAGGTGATCACTGCTACCTCTCCTGTGATGACGTTGGTCGTATCAAGGAGCCCTCCGATCCCAACCTCTATCAAGGCCAGGTCTACTTTTTGTTCATGGAAATACAAAAAGGCCAAGAGGGTGATAATCTCAAAGTAAGACAGTTGGTCGTGGGTCTCGAGAAGCTGTGACTCCATCGCTTGGATGCTCTGACCCAAGCGAATCAGGTCCTGATCCGAAATCGGTTGCCCATTGATACAAATCCGATCATGCATACTAACGATATGCGGAGAAGTAAAGGTACCTACTTTCAGACCATGTTGTTGGAATAGTTGGCGCATAAACGCAATGGTTGATCCCTTCCCGTTGGTCCCCGTCACATGGATCATCGGAACAGCTTCATGAGGGTCCCCTAAGAGCTTTACAGCCTGTTGCATCCGCCCTAAACCTGAACGAAAATTGAGTCCAATTCGATTATTCATCCATTCTTCAATTTGATTCATTTCTTTCTCCTAAAAGAAAAGAGCGATCAAGCCTTGTTGCTGGCTCACGCTCTGCTATTTCTTTGGTTTCTTATTTCACTTCCAATATTTTTAGAAGTTGGGTTAAAAACATCCACTGGACTTACCAACTCTTTCCAATCTCTTGGAGTTGGGGTGATACAGTCTCCCAGACTTACTTGCGGTTTTCATTTTCAGCGCAAGGCTAAAAACGTCCCCCGGACTTCCTGCTTTTTCTTGTTTCTTGAAGCAGGGCTAAAAACATCCACTGGACTTACCAACTCTTTCCAATCTCTTGGAGTTAGGGTGATACAGTCTCCCAGACTGTATCACTCCTCCATAAAGCTGTTGAAGACTTCTTCAATCATGTTCCATTCATCATCTGAATCTTCTGGGATTGGTTGAAGGTCGCCTTCTGTTCCGTCTTCGTTTTCAGTAAATGAGTAAGCTTGGATTTCTACTTCACCGTTTTCATCTTCTTCTGCATTTGCAGGAATCAAAAGAACATAGTTTTTACCAAATTCTTCTTTTCCATCAATGGTCAAAAGGATTTCAAACAAGGTTTCGTTTCCTTGCTCATCTACCAATGTAATCAATTCGCGTTCGTCATGGTTGTGGTCATGATCATGATTGTGTGCCATCTTATTTCCTCTTTTTTCTAAAATTTTCGATCTAAATAATTTTGCAAAATCAACTGGGCAGCCAATTTATCAATTACTTTTTTTCGCTTATTTCGGCTGATATCTGCTTGTTCAATCAGCATTCGCTCTACGGCAACGGTCGTCAAACGCTCGTCCTGATACTCAACCGGCAAGTTGAATAACTCTTCAAGGCGCTTCCCATAAGCTTGACTCGCTTCCACTCGAGGACCGCTTGTGTTGTTCATGTTTTTCGGCAAACCAACGACAAAACGATCAACCCGGTATTCCTTCACCATTTCAGAGAGACGGTCAAAACCAAACTCTCCTTTCTCCTCATCAATCTGAATAATCTCCAGACCTTGAGCAGTAAAACCTAATGGATCACTGATGGCTACTCCGACAGTCTTCGAGCCAACGTCTAGTCCCATAATTCTCATTAGAGATCGATCCCTTGCCCTTTCAAGTAGTAACGAACCAATTCTTCAACAATTTCATCTCGTTCGTACTTACGAATTTGGTTGCGAGCGTTGTTATAACGAGGTACATAAGCAGGATCACCACTGAGTACATAACCAACGATTTGATTGATTGGATTGTAGCCCTTCTCATCCAAAGATAAGTAGACATCCTTTAATGTATCACTAATTTCTTTACGGTTTGAATCGTCAAGATTAAAACGTACTGTTTCGTCTGTAAATCCCACAATACCACCCTCTTTCTTTATATTCATACTATTATATCATAATTGCCATACTTTCTCAAACGAAAATTACTGATTTCATGGGCTTTCTTGGACTTTTCATCACTTGTTTCCGAAAGCAATCTTCTACAGTTTTCAATGACTTTATTTTACTTCTTTAAAACCATTTTTTTCCATGTTTTTGATGAAGAGCGTTGGAGAATAGGTCTTGATCATTTTGCAAATTTCTCCCAAGTCTTCGCTGTTTTTAATGTCATCGAAGTCTACTTTATCAGGGTCAATCTCAATCTCAGAGACCATTGCTTCACCTGTCCAATCTGATGTCACGGTGATTCCATCGTAGTCTCTCAATTCATCAATGCCACCTTCACCTTCGTAACCTTCGATCAAGGCTTGCTTGGCACCTTCTTTATCATCCTCAGCATCGATTAACTTCTTGATTTCAGCTTTGAATTCATCCGATACATGAGTCGCTAGTTTGATGGAAACTTTTTTGTATTTCTTTCCTTGGTAGGATACGGTCACTGTGATTTCCTGTTTACCTACCACGTCAACCTCATCAACATCTCTGTCAATCTTAAAGGTCCGAGTGATGACGCTATCTTTCGATAGGGAGTTGCCCCCTTTTGATTGAGAATTCCCACAACCTACCAAGACAAGCAATCCAGCAACGACCAGTAATAGAAATTTTTTCATGTTTTCTCCTTATTCTTCTTTTGCTCCATTACGGAGTAGATTATTCATATACTCTGTTGGTGTCAACTTCAACAAATCTGCAATATTAGCCGATTTGAAGTACTCTAACTCAACCGCTTTTTTAGTATCCAACTGAGTGAAGTCATAGGTGATGACCGTTTGGTATTCATTTTCATTTGGTACGGTCAGTTCAATGGTAAAGCCTGGAAGAGTCCGTGCCTGTTGGAGTTGTTCATCCTTGTCCATCGACTCCACCATCAATCGTTGGGTTTCTTCGAGGCCGACCTCTTGAATGGCTTTTTTCAATTCATCACTAGCAGGAGTGGTATTGGTCATGACCAATTTTTGTAATTGTTCCCCTTGATAGGTGATGGTCTGCTCTTGGCGAATACCTTTCTCATCTGTTGGAAGAACAAAGTGTTTGGTAAAGACTTGCTGCTCTTCTGCCTTCTCTAACAGATTTCGATTTTCTTTATTGAATGATTCAATTTTAGCACTGTTGGATTTTTGAACACTGGAAGAGTCGGTTTTCCCTTGTTTCTTCTGTCCACAAGCTGTCAGCGTCAGGAGCAAGACTCCGAGACAAATAAGCTTCTTTTTCATGTTTTCTCCTTTGATAAGCTTCTATAAAAGGGATTTTCCCCACAGAAGTATTGTACCATAGAATGCCCCGCAAAAACATTCTTACAACCATTTTTTCGTGGATTCTTTGGCCAGATACAAAAGAAAAAGTCGAGATTTTGACATCTCGACTCTTCTCAGTAGCTCAATGTTTGGCTACTTGTTCTTATAGGGCTGCTCTTAAGCGAGCCTCCGCATTTTCAACATTTCGTACAGAACGTGGTAAAAAGGCCCGAATATCATCTTCCTTATAACCAACTTGAAGTCGCTTGTTATCCACTAGGATAGGACTTTTCAAGATTCGTGGTGTTTCTAAGATGATATCGATGACTTCATTCATGCTGAGGTCTTCAATATCGACACCTAGATTCTTAGCGTATCGGTTTTTTGAAGAAACGATACTTGCAATGCCATTTTCTGTTTTGGTCAAAATATCGAGTAATTCTTCTTTTGTAATCCCTTCTTTACCAAGGTTTTGTTCTTTATAGATCAACTGATGAGCATTTAGCCAAGTTTTGGCTTTTTTACAACTCGTGCAACTTGAAACTGTGTAAATTTTAATCATGCATGCACTCCTTTCGCCACACGATAATAACATTGTAGTATATTATACCATAAAAACCATCAGTCTTTCGACCTATTTTAAAAAAAATTACTCTTCAATCTCAATGGCATCATCAAGATCTAGTGTTACTTCTTCAAGAAGTGGGCTTTCAGCTACTTCATCTTGTGCAACTACAGCAGTGTCATCATCGATCAAACCGAAGCGCACGCGCACTTGGTGGTCAATCTCATCAAAAATTTCTGGATGGTCTGCCAAGTACTTCTTAGCATTTTCAGAACCTTGGCCAATCTTCTCACCGTTATAAGAATACCAAGCCCCTGCTTTTTGGATCAAATCAAGGTCTGTTGCAATTTTTAGCAATTCGCCTGTACGTGAAATTCCTTCTCCGTACATGATTTCAACCATGGCTTCTTTGAACGGTGGAGCCACCTTGTTCTTCACAACCTTAATCTTGGTTTCCTTACCAACGTTGGTATCTTTTTGGTCCCCAGTACCTTTGATTTGAGTATTTCCACGAACATCTAGACGAACAGAAGCGTAGAATTTAAGGGCACGACCACCAGGTGTGGTTTCAGGATTCCCAAACATGACCCCAACTTTTTCACGCAATTGGTTGATAAAGATAGCAATGGTCTTGGTCTTGTTGATTGAAGCTCCAAGCTTACGCATAGCCTGGCTCATCATCCGCGCTTGCAAACCAACGTGGCTGTCACCGATATCTCCATCGATTTCTGCGCGTGGGACCAAGGCAGCAACAGAGTCGATAACGACCAAGTCAACGGCACCAGAGTCAATCAATTTACCAGCAATTTCAAGTCCTTGTTCTCCTGAGTCTGGTTGAGACAAGAGGAGTTCATCAATATTAACCCCAAGAGCTGCAGCATAAGATGGGTCCAAGGCATGCTCGGCATCGATAAAGGCAGCAATGCCTCCTTCTTTCTGTGCTTGCGCTACTGCATGGAGGGCAACGGTTGTTTTACCAGATGATTCTGGACCATAGATTTCGATGATCCGACCTTTTGGATAACCACCAGCACCCAAGGCAATATCAAGAGCCAAGGAACCTGAGCTCATGACTTGAACTTTTTGCTCTGCGCGTTCGCCCAGACGCATGATGGATCCTTTACCAAAGTCTTTTTCGATCAACTTTAGGGCATCATTGAGCGCTTTTTCACGCTCGTCTCCGAATTTCTTAGAGATATCATCTAATTTTTTCTGTTTTTTCGCCATTCTTTTCTCCTATATTCAAAGCGTAATGCTATACAAGCTTCTTATCATTATAGCAAATTTTCATCTAATAATACAGTCCGGCGTACCAGATTAAAGGCATGGAGGACTGCAACTTTCCGAACATCCATACGACTCCGGCCAGCGATATTGACCTTGATCGATTGGACTCCTTTAGGACCTGCAATTCCAATAAAAACGGTCCCTGCTGGGTGGCCTTCTAGACTGTCTGGGCCAGCAACACCTGTCAGACTAACTCCATAATCAGCCCCTGTTAAGAGACGGGCTTGCGCCGCCATCCGCTCAGCTGTATGGGCAGAGACCACTCCATGTTCTTGCAACTCAGCTAGGGGGATTTGGAGCATTTTGCTCTTTTCCTCTATGCTGTAGGTGACGAAACCTCCTGGTAGGACTGCTGAGGCTCCTGAGAAATTAGCCAGAGTCGATTGGAACATCCCGGCTGTCAAGCTCTCTGCTGCGGTTAGGGTCAAACCTCTCTCTCGCAAGAGTTCAAAAGCAACCTTAGCTAGGGAATTGTCATCTCCATAGCCATAGAAGAGCTGGCTCAAGGCTTGACCATCTAAAGTCTCATGACGAAGGATCACTTGCTCCAACTGATCCAATTTCTGATCAGCCTGCTCTTGTGACGCAGCCTTGGTCGACAAGCGCAAGGTCACTTCTCCGGTCTTGGCATAAGGAGCCACCGTCGGGTCAGTCTGGCCATCAATCACATCGGCTAGAACGGTTACCAGCTGGCTTTCCCCGATTCCAAAAAAGCGCAAGACGCGTGAGTAGAGCTTCTCGCCTGTGGCTAGAAGGGGCACTAACTCATCAGTAACCATAGGTTTCAGTTCACTAGGGGGACCAGGCAAGACCACATAGCTAACGCCCTCTACTTCAATCAACCCTCCCACTGCCAAACCAGTCAAATTTTGGAGCGGTGTTGAGCCTGTCACTATTTGCGCTTGTCTCAGATTGTTGGGAGTTCGGACATGGTCTGGCCGACTGGCAAAGAAGCGATCCAACTTGGCCATTGCTTCTGGATCAAAGGTCAGGTCTCTACCCAAGAACTGCGCTAGGGTCTGCTTGGTCAGGTCGTCTTCGGTCGGTCCGAGGCCTCCCGTGAGGATGACGAGATCACTTCGATCACGCGCAATCGCAAGAACAGACAAGAGACGATCGGCATTATCCCCAACTGCAGTTTGGAAATAAACGTCGATCCCTAGACCGGCCAACTTTTCTGATAAGAATTGCGCATTGGTATTGACAATCTGTCCTGTGAGAATTTCGGTTCCCACTGCAATGATCTCTGCTTTCATAACGCCTCCACTTATACTATTCGTAATTTTTCTTCATTGTAACACAATTTCCTAAATTATTTTAAAAACAGATTGAAGAAAAAGTTCATTTTAGGTAACTTTCTTCAATCTTTTTCTTTTAGAGTATTATAAAGTAAAAAACTCTTATAAATTCCGTTACATCAATATTCCTAAGAGATTTAACTACGTGGTAACCAACTTCTAGAAGGGCTTGCCTATATTCTGAAGTAAGCACATCGAGCGGTTATTTTTATATTGCTTTATTGACATAAAATCGTATCTCTAACGCTAGTCCTTATATTTTTCTATCACTTTTTATGATACAATAGCATCAATTTATTTTTAGGAGGATAATATATGACTTCTACTATTGGTATTGTAAGTTTATCTAGTGGGACTATGGGTGAAGACTTTGTCAAGCACGAAGTGGACTTGGGTATTCAACGTCTCAAGGACCTCGGACTCAACCCTATCTTTTTACCTCATTCGCTAAAAGGCTTAGATTTTATCAAAGAACATCCTGAAGCTCGTGCAGAGGATTTGATTCAGGCCTTTTCTGATGATAGCATCGACATGATCCTATGCGCCATTGGTGGAAACGATACCTATCGCTTGCTACCTTATCTTTTTGAAAATGACCAACTACAAAAGGTTATCAAACCAAAGATTTTTCTCGGTTTCTCGGATACGACCATGAACCATCTCATGTTGCATAAACTAGGAATCAAGACTTTTTACGGCCAATCATTTCTAGCAGACATTTGTGAGTTAGACAAAGAAATGTTGCCATATAGCCTCCACTACTTCAAAGAATTGATTGAGACGGGAAGAATCTCAGAAATTCGCCCTAGTAACGTTTGGTATGAGGAACGGACTGATTTTAGTCCCAAAGCCTTGGGAACACCTCGTGTCAGCCATGCAAATACAGGTTTTGACTTATTGCAAGGCAATGCTCAGTTCGAGGGAGAAATCCTCGGTGGTTGTCTTGAGTCTCTCTATGATATTTTTGACAACTCTCTACACGCAGATAGCACGGACCTCTGCCAAAAATACAAACTTTTCCCCGACTTGTCAGACTGGGAAGGAAAGATCCTCTTGCTAGAAACAAGCCAAGAAAAGCCTGAACCTGACGACTTCAAAAAGATGTTGCGGACTTTGAAGGACACGGGTATATTCGAGGTCATCAGTGGACTATTAGTCGGAAAACCTATGGATGAAACTTTCTATGACGACTATAAAGAAGCACTTTTGGATATCATCGATAGCAATATCCCAATTGTCTATAATCTGAATGTTGGTCATGCAACTCCAAGAGCCATTGTCCCCTTCGGAGTCCACGCCCATGTAGATGCAACGGAGCAAGTCATTCGCTTTGACTATAACAAAGAAAGCTGAGATAGAACTCTCAGCTTTTTTTCTATATTCTCAAATACTTTCGCTATCTGTACTCACTACTTACCGCTTTTCCATTCACAATCATTCTCATGGTCATCAACCAGACCTGCAGCCTGTAGAAAGGATAAAACTGCGACTGGTCCGGTGAACTTAAAACCACGTTTTTTGAGGTCCTTGGATAATGTCTCAGATAAGGCTGTTTTAGCTGGTGCTTGACTGTAATCTGAAACATCATTGACGATGGTTTTCTCATCGACAAAAGACCAAAGATAGGCATCAAACGACCCGAATTCCTCCTGAACTTGTAGAAAGGTCTGAGCATTAGCTCGTGTCGCAAAGATCTTGGCTCGATTGCGGATAATTGCTGGATTATTCATCAAAGCTTCCAGCTCTTCATCCGTCATCTCCGCGACCGCTTGAATTTGGTAGCCATGAAAAGATTCTCGGAAAGCCTGCCGTTTATTGAGGACCGTTTCCCAAGATAGACCGGCCTGATAGGTTTCCATACAGAGTAACTCAAAAAGTGCCTGATCATCGTGGAGGGGCTGTCCCCACTCCTCATCATGATAGGCCACATAGAGAGGATTGGTCATTTTAACCCATCCACAACGTTTTGGCATCTTCTTCTCCTATTTGACCAACATCTTCAGGGCAGACTTGATGTAGTTTTCAGCCGTATCAGAAGTTCCTTCAAAGAATTTCTTGATTTTCTTGAGTTCCGTTGCCTTGTAGCCCAAAGCCAACATGGCTTCCATAGCTTCTTCAAGAGCTTGGTTTTCTTCTGAAACTTTGGCATTGGACTGAGCCGGTGCATCTTCTAGGTCAAGATTAATCTTACCTTCTAGGTCCAAGACCATCTGTTGGGCTGTTTTCTTGCCGATCTTCGGAAACTTGGTCAAGTAGGTGATGTTCTTGCTTTCAATAGCTTGGACAAGGCCTGCATTGTCATCCGCAGCGATAATAGCTAGAGCTGAGACAGGTCCAATCCCGGAGACTGAGATCAAGTTCAAAAAGAGCTGTTTCTCTTCTTCGGTCGCAAAGCCATAGAGAAGGTGAGCATCTTCACGGACCACTTGGTGCAGATAGACGTGCACCTCTTGATTCATTTTGCCAGAGTAGGCATAGGGATTGGCCACATGCAAGAGATAGCCGATCCCAGCTGTTTCTACCACAATGTATTTGGCAGTAATTTTTGTTAAGATTCCTTTAATGTATTCGTACATAAGATTCCTTTATTCTTTGTTTAATATTTTCCCAAATCCCGTAGACTGGTGTGATTTTCCTGAATGCGTCGGAACATCTTTTCCATGTCCGACTTGGTGAAGTTGACCAAGACGGGACGGCCGTGGGGGCAGTTATAAGGGTTGTCACATTGGGACAGTTGGTAGATGAGATCCCGTGCAGAGTAATCATCCAGAGTGTGATTGGCCTTGATAGACCGTTTGCAGGACATCATGATAGCCAACTCCGCCCGGTATTTCTTAATGGACACTTCCTTGGTCAAGAGGAGCATGTCACACATTTCATAGATGCCCGCCTCAATCTCCTCTTCCTTCATCCAGATCGGATGCTCCCGTAAGATTAACTGGTTAGCTCCGTATTCTTCTAAGTAGACTCCCACTTCTTCTAAAAGGTGCTTGCGCTGTTGCAGGCGGATCAGATCATCTGCAGGGAACTCAAAGATATAAGGCACTAACAGTTGTTGTTGACTGCCGTCTACGTCCCCGATGCTCTCCCGGTATTCTTCGTATTTGACCCGCTCTTGAGCTGCATGCTGGTCAATGATGTAGAGGCCCCCATTGCCTTGAGCAAAGAGATAGGTCCCATGCATCTGACCAAAATATTCCAACTCTGGAAAGGTCGATGTTTCCTCTCCCTCCAGCTTGTCATAGGCCTTGTCTAGACTAGCCAGGTCCAACTCTGGGTGATCCAGTTGGTCGTACTGAGGCGCCTTTCGCTCTGCGAACTTAATGGCTGGAGATTTGGTCTCCTTTCCTTCATCTTGTGAAAAGAGAAGCGTTTGCTCTGGAATCATTTCACCATTTGGCTGGGATTCCCCAACCTCTGGACGGACAAAAAAGTCTCCCTTGTCTCGGTCGTAATAGAGGCTATTTTCTTTTAGAGGGAGGCTAGTCTGGACTGGCTTTTCTGTTCGACGAAGCGTCGACTTGGCTAGATTTTCCAGAGCATCTGGAATCAGATCTTGCTCTTTCAAAGCGGAGGCAATCGCTTGGGAGATCAAGGCCATCAGTTCTCGTTCTTTAGAAATACGCACCTCTTGCTTGGTCGGGTGGACATTGACATCAGCTAGATAGGGATCGATCTGAATATTGATGACCGCTATTGGGAAGCGTCCGACCATGAGTTTACTGCCGTAGCCATCCAAGATGGCCCGATTGAGCAAGAAATTCTTGATGTAACGGCCATTGATAAAGAGGCTGATGTAGTTGCGATTGGCCCTGGTCAGTTCTGGCAAAGAGACAAAACCGGACACTTCAAAGTCCAAATCACCTGTCTCGATGGCAACCATTTTCTTGGCAGTAGCGAGGCCGTAGACTCCTGCAATGGCTTGGCGGAGATTTCCCGTCCCTGCCGTCCGTGTCATTTCATGGCCGTCATTGATCAAGGTAAAGGCAATCTCTGGATGGGCCAGACTCAGGCGGTTGAGAATGTCGACGATATGGGACAGCTCTGCCTGTTGGCTCTTCATATATTTGAGGCGGGCTGGTGTATTGAAAAAGAGGTCCTCAACTGTGATTTTAGTCCCCACAGGGCTAGTCGCCGGCTCAAGAGAAGTGATTTCGCCCCCTTTGGCCTCTAGCTTGCTTCCATGACTAGCTCCTTCCTGAGCTGTTAGGATGGTCATAAGACTGACAGAGGCAATGGAGGGCAAGGCCTCTCCACGGAAGCCTAGGGTCCGAATCCGAAAGAGATCCGCTTGACTTTTGATCTTACTAGTCGCATGGCGACGAAGGGCTAATTCTACTTCCTCGTGGGCAATTCCCTGTCCATTATCCGTGATTTGAATGGTCTTTAAGCCAGCTTCTTCAATCTCTACGACAATCTGACTAGCCCCCGCATCGATGGAGTTTTCAACCAGTTCCTTGACCACACTAGCAGGGCGCTCGATGACCTCCCCGGCAGCGATCTGATTGGCTAGAATTTCTGGTAATTCGATAATCTGTGACATAGCTTCCCCTCTTATGTTTTATACGCGCATAGGTAGAACTATTATACCATATCTCCAAGGAAGCCCTCCGTTTATAAAATCTTCTACCCTAGTTCCACTAAAGATACTGGCTTACTACCAGATAAACAGACAAAATGACCGAATAGACAAAAAACCTTGTCTTGATGCCTGAAAAAGTGTTTAATAGACTTGTAAGGAGGAGGTCCTGCTAGCGGACATCTGACTTCAAATCATAGAGTTAGAAGGGATTTGTATGAAAGTAACAGTTACCATTGACCCCCATTTTCAAGAAGAAGGCGTAGCCATCACAGCGCCACAAACTAGCGAACGCATCCAGAAAGTCCAACAATTCATAGAAGAATTGGACCAGAAGGAACGCTTGCGAGCGAAAAAGGATGGGGAAACCTATCTTGTAGAGACCCACTTGTTTCATCGTTTCTATATTGAAAATCGGCAAGTGGTGGGGGAAACAAAGGATGATCGCTTCATCCTCACAGGTCCACTCTACCAACTCTCTGAAGACTTGCCCATCTACTTTTTAAAAATTTCCCAATCTGAAATTATCAACACCAAAGAAATCGATCAGCTATATTTTACCACCAGCGGATCGGTCCAAATCAATCTGAAAAACAGGACCATCACCTATTCGTCTCGTCGCTATTTAAAAGCTATTAAGGAGAAATTATCATGTTAAAGACTCATCTATCGAATGCCTCTAAAGGCATCTTCATCGGCCTTACCCTCTCTATCGTCTTTTCTTTCCTAAACTCACCTTCAACTTATATGCCTCTCAGTCCAAGTTCAGGCGTTGGACAATGGATGCAAGCCCATGACGTGCATGGATCCCTTGTCATGCTCTATTGTATCCTTATATGGGCTGGCATCGGCTTGCTCTTCAGCTTAGGAAAAAACCTGTTCAACAAAGACTGGAGCCTCCTCCGTGCGACCCTCAGCCACTACCTTTTGATGCTCTTTGGTTTTCTACCTTTGGCAACCTTGGGAGGCTGGTTCCCAATCCAAATCAGCTTCTACATCTCCGTCATTATAGAGTTTAGCCTTGTTTACTTGGTTATCTGGGCTGTTTCTTATCGCATTTACAAGAAAAAAGTAGAAGAGATCAACCAACAGTTGCAAGGGAAAGCTTAAAAAGCAATCCTCATATAAAAATCTCCCCGTGAAACTCATCGCGGGGAGATCTTGTTTTATACCTTCTTTTTCATCTCAGCAACTGCCATCATGACTTCCATCGGGGTCATGTTGTAGATATCAAGATTCTTCAATTCTTCTAGTACTGGGTGAGTGGCATCTGCTGCAAACAAAGATAACTGTCCACCAAGCTCTGGAGAGGATTGCTTTGTCGGACCGGCCACCGGCACTTCTTGGCTTTGGCCTTCTAATTGACTCAGGATGGCATCCGCCCGCTTCAAGAGGTCGCTTGGCAGGCCTGCGATCTTGGCCACATGGATCCCGTAGGATTTATCAGCTGGTCCCTTTTCGATCCGGTGCAAGAAGGTCACTTGGCCATCCTTCTCCAAGGTAGCGATGTGGACATTGCGCAAGCGAGATAGGGTCTGCTCCAAGTCGGTTAGCTCATGGTAGTGGGTAGCAAAGAGGGTCTTGGCCCCTGTCCGGTCATGGATGTACTCGATGATGGCTTGAGCCAAGGCCATGCCATCATAGGTCGCTGTTCCCCGTCCCAACTCATCAAATAAGATCAGTGAGGCTGGAGTCGCTTGGCGAATGGCATTGTTGGCCTCCATCATCTCGACCATAAAGGTTGACTGACCGGATACCAAGTCATCTGCTGCCCCAATCCGGGTGTAAATGGCATCAAAGAGAGGGAGGGTCGCAGCTTGAGCCGGTACAAAGGAACCAATCTGGGCCATAATGACAATGATGGCCAACTGACGCATATAGGTGGATTTCCCACTCATATTGGGCCCCGTAATCAACTGGATCTGGCAAGTCTCATACATGGAAATACTATTGGGAATATAACTTTGAGCTCCCATCACTTTCTCAACAACTGGGTGACGGCCCTTTTCAATCCGGATATCACGCGCCTCTTGGAAGACTGGACGGATGAGCTGTTGCTTTTCAGCCACACAGGCCAGACCTTGCAAGACGTCGACCGTTGCTAGGGCTTGGGCTAGTGACTGTAGGCGCTGAATGTACTTGCCGACTTCTTCTCTGATTCGTAGGAAAATCGCATACTCCAGACTGGTCGATTGCTCCCGAGCTTCTAACATTTCTCCTTCAATCCGAGCTAGTTCTTCTGTCCCAAAGCGCTCAGAGTTTTTTAAGGTCGCCTTGCGGAAGAAATGAGCTGGCACACGGGATAATTGGGAGTTGGTTACATGGAAATAGTAGCCATCTTTTTTGTTGTAGTCGATTTTAAGTCCGGTAATACCACTGGCTTCACGTTCTTTGGCTTCAATCTCCGCAATCCAGCCGGTCCCTTCTCTGAGGATGACACGGTACTGGTCCAGGGTTGGATCAAAGCCGGTACGGATGATATTGCCTTCTGTCAGAACGATAGGTGCATCTGGGTCAATCGCTGCTTCGATGAGTCGGCAAAGCTCTGGGAGCTCATCTAACTGCGCAATGAGGAGGCCTAGCACCGGCTCTCCCATCTCGACCAAGAGCGATTTAATCAAGGGAACGTGGCGTAGCGTTTCACCCAACTGCAAGAGGTCCTTAGGAGTGGTCTTACCAAAGGAAACTCGACTGGCCAAGCGCTCTATGTCGTACACACCCTTGAGACGGTCTGCCAGATCACTTCGCTCAAAGAAATGGTCCAAGAAGACTTGGATAATCTCTTGGCGCTCTTCGATCCGATGGCGGTCCATCAAGGGCTTCTGGATCCAAGCCCGCAAGAGACGTCCTCCCATGGCTGTCTTGCTTTCATCTAGGAGCCAGTAGAGGCTACCATGTTTTTTGCCTGTCCGGGCATTCTCTGTCAAGTCCAAACTCGCCTTTGTCGCATAATCCATCTGCAAGAAATCACGGACTTCATAGTGATGAGCAGGTTTGATATGGTGGAGCTCCCGCTTCTGGGTTTCCTGGACGTATTGGAGCAGGCCTCCCGCCGCTATTCTTTCCAAATGAGTCAAGTCTGCCCCTAAAAGTTGGACATCCTCCGCTACTTCTGAGATAGGGGAGAGCAAGAGATTCATTTGGCCAAGAAGGACTCTTTCTTCCCCTTCTGACAAGGAGTAGGTCAGGACAATCTCACGTGCCCGTAGGTTGCGAATCTCCCCACAGACCATGGCAAAATCATTCAAACTGGTGACCTGAAACTCTCCAGTCACCAAGTCCATATAGGCAAGGCCATAATCCGTCTCATCATGAGATAAGGCTACCAGGAAATTGTTGGCGCTGTCTGGCTTGGTCGAGTCGACAACCGTCCCTGGGGTAATGACTTGGACTACTTCCCGTTTAACTACACCGACAGCTTGCTTGGGATCTTCCATCTGCTCTGCAATAGCCACCTTATAGCCTTTTTCAATCAAGACATCAATGTACTGCTGGGCTGAATGATAGGGAACTCCAGCCATGGGAATTGGATTTTCTGCATTTTTATTCCTTGAGGTCAAGGAAATCTCTAAAATCTGAGCGGCATTGACGGCATCTTCATAAAAGAGCTCGTAAAAATCTCCCATCCGAAAGAGCAAAAAAGCATCCGGATAGTCTTTTTTGATATCTAGGTATTGCTGCATACCAGGTGATAGTTTTTCTGCTGCCATATTGCTCCTTTTCTATATCATTGCTTTCATTCTGAGAGCTTGCTCCAACTCTAAACTGACATAAAAGGAGGGCCGATCCCTTTCTGGACTGGTCCCTCGCCCTTGACTAGTGACTAGAATGTTGGAGAATAGTCTGCTGGACCGTTTGTGCTACTTCTTGGTCCTTGCAAACAATTAAGAGGGTATTGGCTCCTGCGACGGTGCCAAGGATTTGATCATCCAAAATCTCATCGACTGCGTTGGCTAAAATGGCCGCCTCTCCAAGCTCCGTCCGAACAACCAGTGTGAACTCTGCTCTCGAGACTTCTTGTGCATATTGAGCAATCAGTCTAAAAATATCTGTTCGATCAGGTTCATCGGCTAATTTATAATAGAGCCCACCCTTTTCTTTCACCTTGATCAGACCAATTTCTCGCAGATCTCTGGATAAGGTTGTCTGGGTTACTCCCGCCCCTCTCTGATCTAGGCGGTCTTGAATTTCTTTTTGCGTCGATAACTTCTCATTTTGAATAATCTCTCGAATCAAAAGCTGACGTTCATCTTTTTTCATTTTTGCTCCACTTTTGAATAATTATACTTTGATTATACCAAAAAGTTTGAAGAAAGGCCGAATTTTGTGATAGAATAGTAACAAAAGACCAAAGGAGCTACTATGAATCATAAAGAACTTATTGCAAGTGAATTGGCAAAAGTCATTGAAGGCTTAGACCAAGAAACTATCTTAAATTTACTAGAGCAACCAAAATCTTCAGACCTTGGAGACATCGCCTTTCCTGCCTTTTCTTTGGCTAAAATCGAACGCAAAGCTCCTCAAGCGATTGCTGCTGATATTGCGGAAAAAATCGATGCTTCTCACTTTGAAAAAGTCGTTGCTACTGGTCCTTATGTAAACTTCTTCTTAGATAAATCACAAATCTCTGACCAAGTCATCAAATCTGTTATCCAAGCGGGTGCCGACTATGGACAACAAGAAGAAGGTCAAGGAGCGAACGTCACCATCGACCTTTCTAGTCCAAACATCGCAAAACCTTTCTCAGTTGGTCATTTACGTTCAACTGTTATCGGGGATGCTCTTTCAAACATCTTCCGCAAAATGGGCTACAATACCATTAAAATTAACCACTTGGGAGACTGGGGCAAACAGTTCGGTCTCTTGATGGTGGCTTATAAAAAATGGGGTAGCAAGGAAGCTGTCGAAGCCAACCCAATCGATGAATTGCTAAAACTTTACGTTCGTATCAATGCTGAAATTGAAAACGATCCTGAGCTTGATGAAGAAGGACGTCTCTGGTTCAAGAAATTGGAAGATGGAGATCCAGAAGCGACTGAATTGTGGCAATGGTTCCGTGACGAGAGTTTGGTGGAATTCAACCGTATCTACAAACTACTCGGTGTTGAGTTTGATAGCTTAAACGGAGAAGCTTTCTACAATGACAAGATGGATGAAGCCGTCCAAATCCTTGAAGAAAAAGGCTTGTTGAAAGAGTCTAAAGGGGCTAGCATCGTTGAGTTGGATGATGTCAACCTTCCACCAGCTATGATTAAGAAATCAGACGGTGCCACTCTTTATATCACTCGTGATATCGCAACCGCTATCTACCGTGCACGGACCTACAACTTTGTGAAAAACATCTACGCCGTAGGTCAAGAACAATCCAACCACTTCCGTCAGTTGAAAGCTGTTTTGAAGAAAATGGGATTTGAGTGGAGCGACGATATGATCCACGTTGACTTTGGTTTGGTCACAAAGAACCGCCAAAAATTGTCAACTCGTAAAGGAAATATCATCCTACTCGAACCAACTCTTCAAGAAGCTATCTCTCGCGCCAAAGCTCAGATCGAAGAGAAGAATCCTGAACTTGAAAACAAGGAAGAAGTGGCACGTGCAGTCGGTGTTGGTGCGGTTAAATTCTACGATTTGAAGACAGACCGTCGCAATGGGTATGACTTTGACCTCGAAGCCATGGTATCCTTTGAGGGGGAAACTGGACCTTACGTTCAATACGCATACGCTCGTATCCAATCCATCCTTCGCAAAGCTAACTTCACTCCATCAACAGATGCAACTTACAGCTTGAACGATCCAGAAAGCTGGGAAATCATCAAACTTCTCCAAGACTTCTCTCGTGTCGTGAAACGTGCCGCTGAAAACTATGATCCATCCTTGATAGCAAAATATGCCATCAACCTGGCTCAAGCCTTCAACAAGTACTATGCTCACACTCGTATCTTGGATGAAAGTCCAGAACGCGATAGCCGTCTTGCTCTTAGCTACTCAACAGCAGTTGTTTTGAAAGAAGCACTTCGTCTATTGGGTGTAGATGCGCCTGAGAAAATGTAATTTCTTCCTTACTTTTTGATAGGAAACCATCTCTTATAGGGGTGAGAGGAATCGCTAAATAAACCTTATTTAGTTCCATCTCACTCCTTTTTTCATGCTAAATACACCTATATTTTTAGGGATTATCGTTTCCCTCCCCTTTATCCATTATCTTATCCTCTGGAGAACCCTATGAATCAAACTGTTTACATCCTTATTTTGGTTAGTCTACTCATCCTCTTTTTAATCAATAAATACGAGAGAGAAAAACTGCAAAAGATTTTACAAGAGCAACTCTTAAAAGATGAAACCTTCAAAGCAAGCATCAAGGAACAAATACAAACAACGGAGAACATCAACGATGTCATCCACGCCATCAACAAGGACTATCGCCTCGGCCTCTTGCTTGCGAAAGAAATCACCGATCAATTAAAATAACCAGCAAAAAAGGGAGTGGGACAGAAATCGGTAATTCGTTAGAATTCGATTTCGTCGTCCTACCTCCGCACAGTTGAGTCGGGCTGTAAAAGCTGATGAAATCAGCGTAGTAGAGGCCACTCAACCACTGCGTCTTGCTTGATAATCCAAAGATAATTGAGAGGCTAGGACTTTGTCCCAGCCTCCTTTTCTCTGCTAATCAAGCAACCTCCTCTCATACAAAGAAACCCCAAGCCTAGGCTTGGGGTTTCTCATTTTAAAAGTGATACAAGTCTTCGATAATACCAGCTACTTTTTTGATATCCCCTAGCATCCCTCGCATTTCAAAGTCTGCTAGCATAGGGAAACCAAAGCGTTGGCTGTACTGCTTGGCCGTTAGGCAATATTGATTATTAAAGTTGCGGTTTCCAGATCCTACAACTCCCAAGCATTTAGTGGCATTGTCTCCATAGGCAATAAAGTCTGCTACATCGGTCGTTAAAATCTCCACATCCCCATTATCAATACCATTTCCTCCTTCTAGGTAGGTCGGCAAAAAGGTAATAAAAGGTGTATCGACTTCAAAGAAGGGCTTCCCTTCTTTGACCAGGTCTTTGACATGGATTTTTTCAATAACCAAGTCAGGATACTGCTCCCATAGATAATCACTGAGGCGATGGACAAAACTTTCAGTATTGCCACTTAAACTGATATAGACAAAACATACTTTCATTTTCTTCTCCAATCAGACCAACTCCTCTTCTTTGTCTAAAACTAGAGGAGCTTTTAAATGCTATGATCTAAGCTTGAAGGTCGCTAGCTGGTCTATTTTTCAATTTGTAGAGGAGGATTCCCAAGTAAACAAGGGCTACAACTACACTCAAGACAAGTGCATATAAGCTAGAAGCCTGTATCAAAGTCCGCAATTTATCTGACGTGATCACCGACATGGAAGAACGATAAGACCAGAAATTGTGCAAGCTTATTAGGAGGAAGGCTCCAATTTGACCCATATAGGCATAGGTTGCCTTGACAATATCCTTTTTAGACAGGAAGAAATAGCCAACAGCAATTAAGCCTGCAATCAAAAGAGAGAGCAACAACCAAGCGATTGGTCCGCGTAACGCTACGATTAATTTTTCAAGGAAGGCTTTGTATTCTTCCCGTTCAAGAGCAGTGGTTAAGTTCAAAGAAGCTGCCGTCTCATCTGTGACCTCCACTTTAGCCAATCCAAAGAAGGACTGAGCAGTTAATAGAGTTCCCATCGCTGAGAGGGCTAGCAAGACATACATATAAATCGGATTTTTCTTCATTGTATTTCCTCGTTTCTAATATCCATACTATTTATTATAACGTGAACCGAAGGGAAGCGCAAGTTTAGATTTTCCCAGTTCTCCTATACAAAAAAGCTCCCTCTAAATCAGGATATGATCCAAAAGGAGCTCCTCTTTTATGAGTATATTGCTTCTAGAATTCTGAAAGCAAATTAGTTCAAGTGCCAGATATCTTCGTTGTACTGAGCGATTGTACGGTCAGATGAGAAGAATCCTGCTTTAGCAATGTTAACGATGACTTTATCCAACCATGCATCACGGTTTTCGTAATCAGCCAACATTTGCTCTTTCACTTTGATGTAGTCTTCCAGGTCAAGAAGAGTCATGAACCAGTCTTTGTTGATCAATTCATTGTAAAGACGTTCCAAGCGTTCTTTCTTACCAACTGCAAGAACAGCGTCGCTCACGATAAAGTCAACCAATGGTTTGATCGCTTCACGAGCGTAGAATTCGCTTGATTTATATGCAGATTTTGCGTAAAGATCGATAACAGTTTCTGAATCTTCACCAAAGATGTAGATGTTTTCGTCTCCAACCAACTCAGCGATTTCCACGTTAGCACCGTCCATAGTACCAAGAGTCAAAGCTCCGTTCAACATGAATTTCATGTTACCAGTACCTGAAGCTTCTTTAGAAGCCAATGAGATTTGTTCTGAGATATCACATGCTGGGATGAGGAAGCTTGCTGCAGTAACGTTGTAGTTTTCAACCATTACGACTTGCAAGTGTGGAGCTACTGCTGGGTCGTTTGCAATGACTTCTGACAAGCAAAGGATCAAGTGGATGATGTCTTGAGCGATTGTGTAGGCAGGAGCTGCTTTACCACCAAAGAAAACTGTGATTGGACGAGCAGGGATATTACCAGCCTTGATGTCAAGATATTTGTGGATCACATACAAAGCGTTCATTTGTTGACGTTTGTACTCGTGAAGACGTTTGATTTGGATATCAAAGATAGAGTTAGTATTGATTTCCACACCTTGTTGTTCTTTCAAGTGACGAGCCAATTTACGTTTGTTGTGAGCTTTGATGCTTTCCAATTTTTCTTTGACAGCAGCCTTGTCTTCGTAAGAAAGAAGGTCTTCCAATTTAGAAGCTTCATGGTGCCATTCGCGGCCAAGGATCTCATCCAAGTAGTGAGACAAGCTTGGGTTAGCATGCATGAGCCAACGACGGAAGGTGATACCGTTTGTTTTGTTGTTGAATTTTTCTGGGTAAAGATCGTAGAAAGCTTTCAACTCAGAGTTCTTCAAAATTTCTGTGTGAAGAGCGGCAACCCCGTTTACGCTGTATCCATAGTGGATATCCATGTGGGCCATGTGTACACGATTGTTTTCATCAATGATTTGAACAGCTGGATCTTTGTATTCAGCACGAACACGGCGGTCCAATTCTTTGATGATTGGTACCAAGTGAGGAACCACTTCTTCCAAGAATTCAAGAGGCCATTTTTCAAGGGCTTCAGCAAGGATTGTGTGGTTTGTGTAGGCAGTCATGCTACGAACGATAGAGATTGCTTCATCAAGTTCGATACCACGTTCAGTCAAAAGACGGATCAATTCAGGAATCACCATTGATGGGTGAGTATCGTTGATTTGTACAACTGCGTAGTCAGCAAGGTCATGCAAGTTGCTTCCTTTTTCGATGGCTTCATCGATGATCAATTGAGCACCGTTTGAAACCATGAAGTATTGTTGGAAGATACGGAGTAATTCACCTTGTTTGTCGCTATCGTCTGGGTAAAGGAAAAGAGTCAAGTTGCGAGCGATGTCTGTCTTATCAAAGTTAATGCCATCTTCAATGATAGATGAATCAACTGAATCTAAGTCAAACAAACGCAAACGGTTTTTCGTAGCCGTTTTGTAACCAGGTACATCGATATCGTAAAGAGTAGATGTCAATGTGAAGTGTGCAAATGGTACTTGGTAGCTACGGCTTGAACGAACCAACCAGTTTTGCTCAGTCAACCAAGCGTTAGGAATGGTTTCTTGTTGGTTGTTTTTAAGCACTTGTTGGAAAAGACCGTAGTGGTAGTTCAAACCAACCCCGTCACCGTTCAAACCAAGTGTAGCGATTGAGTCGATAAAGCAGGCTGCCAAACGTCCCAAACCACCGTTCCCAAGCGATGGTTCCAATTCTACTTCTTCGATTTCGATCAACTCTTTACCTGCATCAGCAAGTTCTTTCTTAACATCGTCATAAAGACCAAGGTTAATCAAGTTGTTAGACAAGAGTTTACCAATCAAGAACTCAGCTGAGATATAGTAAACTTTTTTCTTACCAGTGTTCACTGGTTTTTGGCTGCTTGCTAGTTTGCTGTAGTTAAGAAGAGCAAGGTAAAGTTCTTCGTTGCTACATTCTGCGATAGATTTATTGTAACGATTTTGTACAAATTCTTTTAATGGTAACATTTTTTATGTCTCCTGATAATGTCTTATTTCTTTAATTCTACCAAATTTTCATTGATACGGCGATAAATTGTAGTCAAGTCAAGCAATTCTTGCTCAACAGCCGGTGTCAATTGATCCTCTGTCATCCGCCATGACCAGTTACCACCAAGAGTAGATGGGAAGTTCATCCGTGCTGAACCATCCAACTCTAGCAAGTCTTGCATGGTAGCGATGGCCATAAAGCTGACAGAAGCAAAGACAGTACGAAGCATGGCATGTGGAACAGATTCGTATTCTTTCCGGTTGGTGTAACGTGCAAGATATTCACGAGTTGGATCATCAATTTCATTGCGGTACCATCCAAGAACCGTGTTGTTATCATGTGTACCAGTGTACATAACAGAGTTATTTGGCGCTAAGTGAGGGCTGTCGATACTTTCATCATCAGGATTGAAGGCAAATTGAAGAATCTTCATGCCTGGGAAGCCTGTGCGCTCACGAAGCTCAATGACTTCGTCCGTCATGAAGCCAAGGTCTTCTGCGATGATGTTCAAATCACCGAGTTCTTCTTTCACTGCAGCAAAGAGTTTGTAGCCAGGACCTTTGACCCATTTACCTGGTGCTGCTGTATCAGAACCAGCTGGGATTTCCCAGTAAGATTCAAAACCACGGAAGTGGTCGATCCGCACGATGTCGTAGATCTTGAAGCTCTCACGCAAGCGTTCAATCCACCATTTGTAACCATCTTTGTCCATTGCTTCCCAGTCATAGATTGGGTTGCCCCAAAGCTGACCAGTTGCTGAGAACTCATCTGGTGGGCATCCTGCGATGCAGGTTGCTTTTCCATTTTCATCTGTTTTAAAGAGATGAGGATTTGCCCACATATCGCTTGAATCTTCCGCTACGTAGATTGGCATATCACCTACGATCTCAATATGGTTGTCGTTAGCGTATGCTTTCAATTTCAACCATTGTTTGAAGAAGAAATACTGTGTTACTCGATGGTAAGTCAATTTATCTTCCAATTGAGCGCGGTAGGATGCAAGGGCTTCCGGTTGACGTACACGAATCGCAGCGTCTGGCCATTCTGTCCATGCTTTTAATTCAAAGTGCTCTTTAATAGCCATGTATTCTGCGAACAATTCCAACCAAGCTGCATTTTCTTCAGCAAAACGGCTGAAGTCATCCCAATCACCGTTTTCGATAAAAGCTTTAACCGCTTTTTCTAGAAGAGGACGACGTTGTTCGAAGATCTTTGCATAGTCTACTTCTGTTGGGTCTTGACCAAAATCAACACCTTCAACATCAGATGCATCCAAGAGCCCTTGCTCGATCAAGAGATCGAAGTCAATAAAGTGGGTGTTGCCTGCAAAAGCCGAGAAGGATTGATAAGGAGAATCTCCATAACTAGTTGTTCCGAGAGGCAAAATTTGCCAATACCGTTGCTTAGTCCGAACGAGGAAATCGACAAAATCGTAAGCTGCTTGACCAAACGAACCGATTCCATACTTCCCAGGCAAGGATGAAATGTGCATCAAGACACCACTTTGGCGTTTTTTCATTGAGGGTACCACCTTTAGTTTAATATTTTTTGTTTCAAAGAAAAATAGACCAACTTTCTACTCTGTTCTGTTCCAGTTCTCATTCCGACTCTTAGAAGGCATAAGAAGCGACCAACTTTCAGACATAGAAATAAATTTAGCCTATTTATAAATGACCTTAGATCATCGTTATGCAACGTTCAAGGAAAACGTTTGCGTTACGTGTCCATTATAAAGTATTCTTGTGGTTTATGCAAGAGGTTTCCTAAACTTTTATGATTTTTTCTGCGGGTTCACCCCACGCCTAGTTTATCCCTTTCTCATTTTCTTGTCAACTATTTGTGTGTATTTAATAGAAGATAAAAATTTTTAAAAAATTTTTGCACAAAGAGCTTGCAAACGTTTTCTCTCTGTGATATACTATTCGTGTTAAGGAAAACGTTTGTCTAAAACGTTTTCAACTAATAATCTTATTTTTATTCTTTAGGAGGAATAAATCATGAAACGCACAATTCTTCGAAGCGCTGCTGTACTTGGTACAGTTGGATTCGCATCACTTCTTTTGGTAGCTTGTGGAGGCAAAAAAGACGACTCTGCTGCTTCTGAAAACGAGTTGACAGTATACGTTGACAATGGCTACAAAGCTTACATGGAAGAAGCTGCGAAAGCTTTTGAAAAAGAAAGTGGAACAAAAGTAACGATCAAGACAGGTGACGCTCTTGGTGGATTGGACAAATTGTCTCTTGACAACCAATCTGGTAAAGCTCCAGACGTTATGATGGCACCATACGACCGTGTAGGTGGCCTTGGTAACGACGGTCAATTGGCTGAAGTGACATTGAACAAAGACAGCAAGACTGACAAAACAACTGAATCACTTGTAACAAACGGTGGTAAAGTATACGGTGCACCAGCTGTTATCGAAACATTGGTTCTTTACTACAACAAAGACCTCTTGCAAGAAGCTCCAAAAACATTTGGCGAACTTGAAGAATTGGCAAAAGACAGCAAGTATGACTTCGCTGATGAAGATGGTAAAAACACTGCCTTCCTTGCTGACTGGACAAACTTCTACTATGCATACGGACTCCTTTCAGGTAACGGTGGCTATGTCTTCGGTAAAGATGGTACAGATCCAAAAGACATTGGTTTGAACAACCAAGGTGCGATCGACGGTATCGAATACGCAAAAACTTGGTACGCTAAATGGCCTAAAGGATTGCAAGACACTAAAAGTGCTGCAAACTTCATCCAAACTCAATTCCAATCAGGTAAGACAGCAGCCATCATCGATGGTCCATGGAAAGCATCTTCATTGAAAGAAGCCAAAGTAAACTACGGTGTAGCAACAATCCCTACTCTTCCAAACGGAAAAGCTTACTCTGCCTTCGGTGGTGGTAAAGCTTGGGTTATCCCTGCAGGTGCTAACCACCCTGAAGCAGCTCAAAAATTCGTAGACTTCTTGACTTCAACTGATCAACAAAAAGCTTTCTACGATAAGACGAACGAAGTGCCAGCTAACACAGAAGCTCGTGAGTACGCTGTTGGTAAAAACGATGAATTGACAACTGCCGTTGTTAAACAGTTTGAAAATGCACAACCAATGCCAAACATCTCTGAAATGAGTACTGTTTGGGATCCAGCTGCAACTATGCTCTTCGACGCTGTAAGTGGTAAGAAATCTGCTAAAGATGCTGCTGACGGTGCTGTTAAATTAATCAAAGAAACTATCGAACAAAAATTCGGTGGCAAGTAATACAGTTCCCAAGGGGCTGGGAGTGTTTCCCAGCCTTTAGCTGTGATGTGGCCTCTGGTCGCTCACTTATAAGGAGTCGATATGGAAACACAACAAAATCCAAAAAAGGCAATGTGGTTATCCCTCATTCCTGGCTTGGGACAAATCTATAACAAACAGAAAGCAAAAGGATACATCTTCCTTGGTGTAACACTTGTCTTTCTCGCTTACTTTTTCGGTATTGGTTTGGAGGAATTGTCTAAACTCGTTACCCTCGGTACTGTCCGTGGAAAAGATAATTCTCTTTTTATCTTGATTCGTGGGGCCTTCCACTTAATTATCACCGTCGTTTATTTGATGTTCTACGCCTTGAATATCAAAGATGCGGGTACTGTAGCTAAGCGGATTAATAACGGTATTCGAGTGCCGAAGACCCTAAAAGAGATGGTGAATGCTATCTATGAAAATGGCTTCCCCTATCTCTTAATCATCCCTTCTTATATTGCCATGACCTTTGCAATCATCTTCCCTGTTTTGGTTACCTTGATGATTGCCTTTACCAACTACGACTTTAAGCATACTGCTCGCTTTACGCTCCTTGATTGGATCGGACTTCAAAACTTCACCAACATGTGGACTTTGAGTACCTTCCGTTCTGCCTTTACATCTGTATTGGGCTGGACCTTGATCTGGGCCTTGGCAGCTTCAACACTTCAAATCGTCCTTGGTATCCTGACGGCCATTATTTCCAACCAACCATTCATTAAAGGAAAACGCATCTTCGGTGTCATCTTCCTTCTTCCTTGGGCGGTTCCTGCCTTCATTACAATCTTGACCTTCTCAAACATGTTCAATGATAGTATCGGGGCCATTAATGCGCAAGTTCTTCCGCTCTTTGCGAAGATTTTCCCATTCTTGGATGGAGTTCTCATTCCTTGGAAAACAGATCCTACCTGGACGAAGATTGCTTTGATTATGATGCAAGGTTGGCTCGGCTTCCCTTACATTTACGTCTTGACACTCGGAATCTTGCAATCTATTCCAAATGATCTTTACGAAGCAGCCTATATTGATGGGGCGAATGCTTGGCAAAAATTCCGCAACATTACCTTCCCAATGATTTTGGCGGTTGCGGCACCAACGCTCATCAGCCAATACACCTTCAACTTTAACAACTTCTCCATTATCTACCTCTTTAACGATGGTGGACCTGGATCTGTTGGAGGAAATGCTGGTTCGACAGATATCTTGATTTCTTGGATCTATAAATTGACAACGAACTCATCACCTCAATACTCAATGGCTGCTGCGGTTACGTTGATTATCTCTCTGATTGTGATCTCGATCTCGATGATTGCCTTCAAGAAACTGCACGCATTTGATATGGAGGATGTGTAAAATGAAAAATTCAGTTCAATTTAAACGCCGCCTGAATCATTTCTTGACTTACCTCTACTTGGTTGTCCTTTCCATCATCATCATCTATCCCTTGTTGATCACGGTTCTTTCAGCCTTCAAAACTGGTAACGTCAGTGCCTTTACGCTTGATTTCAGTGGCAGTCTCAGCTTTGATAACTTCCAAAAACTCTTTACGGATACCCTATATGGTACTTGGTATCTCAACACCTTGATTATCGCCATTATTACCATGGTTGCTCAAACATCCATCATTACCTTGGCAGGGTATGCTTACAGCCGCTACAACTTCTTGGCTCGTAAGCAAAGTTTGGTCTTCTTCTTGATTATCCAAATGGTCCCTACCATGGCTGCTTTGACTGCCTTCTTCGTTATGGCTCTTATGTTGAATGCCTTGAACCACAGTTGGTTCCTGATCTTCCTCTATGTCGGTGGGGGAATCCCAATGAACGCATGGTTGATGAAGGGTTACTTCGATACAGTCCCAATTTCACTTGATGAATCTGCAAAATTGGATGGTGCTGGACACTTCCGTCGCTTCTGGCAAATCGTCCTTCCGTTGGTTCGCCCAATGATTGCGGTCCAAGCTCTTTGGGCCTTCATGGGACCTTTTGGAGACTACATCTTATCTAAATTCTTGCTTCGCGATGAAATCAATTACACGGTAGCTGTTGGTCTTCAGACCTTTATCAGCGACCAAAAAAATCAAAAGATTGCCTTCTTTGCGGCAGGTGCGATTCTGATTGCAGTCCCAATCTGTGTGCTGTTCTTCTTCCTTCAAAAGAACTTTGTTTCAGGTTTGACAGCTGGTGGGGATAAAGGATAAAATAAACTTTTCTATAACCTTCCAGCAATAATGAAAAGGACGAGATCTCCTCTCGTGCTTTTCTCCCAGTCACATAAATTTTATCTTTAAGGAAAGGATGGGAGTGGGACAAGGATAGCAAGTTGATTGATTTGCTACCGGTCTCTCTCCCATCTTTGGTTAAGGATAAAATCTTGTTATGCTCTCCATACAAGGGAAATCCATCCCGGAGATTAGAAAGGTCTCTTCATGCCCTATCCATTTAATTATTTTTCCAGCCTTTTTCAGGTAAGAAAAGCATTTGCGAACCGCAAACAACTCAACTGGTTCCAAATGATCTTTACCTCACTCTTTCTTCTTTCCTTAACCCTGATTCCTGTTGCCGTTCAAAATGCGGAATTACAGACCTACCCCTTAACCACCTTTGTTAGCGATGTCTTTGATCCCTTAACAGAGGATGTTATGAAGGACTTGAAAGAAAATGTCCGTATTGAACAGCATGAACTAGTCTATAACAGTCATTTTGGAGTTCATAAGAACAAAGCTGGCCATGTTATCATTGGTCATCACGAAGGGACTCCATTAGGTGAAAAATTAACCCTCTATTTCGATAAGACCCAACTAGTGATCAGCAGAGAAAATAAAGAACTTGCAAGCATTCCTTATCAGGCAATCAATCAAAAGAGTCTTGAAAACAAAGATGCTTTAAGCCAAGCCATTTCCAAAGATTGGTTCCAAGCCAATCGATTGGCAGTTAGTCTCTTCCTCGTCCTCTTCTCAGGTTTCTTATCTGCTGTGAATTTTGCAATTTTAGTATTTGGAGCTTCCTTCTTCCTCTTCTTGACACGGAAGTCCCGTCTCTTCTCTCTCAAGACCTTCAAAGAATGCTTCAACTTCACTCTCAACTGTCTTGGATTGCCTATTCTTGCGAGCGTCCTGATCAGTTTAGTATTCCACCAAGTCTTTACGACAACCATCTTGATCCAAAATATCCTATTTGTCTTGTTCCTCGCACTTGCTTTCTATAAGACTCATTTCCGGGATCCAGATTACAAACCTTAGGGAGGTCCTTTATGCGTGTCACCATCAAAGATGTAGCCAAACTTGCTGGCGTTGCACCATCTACCGTTACACGAGTGATTCAAAATAAATCTACCATCAGTGAAGCTACTAAAGAACGGGTTCGTTCTGCCATGAAAGAACTAGATTACCATCCAAACCTCAATGCTCGTAGCTTAGTGAGCCAGTCCAGTCAGGTGATTGCCCTTGTCTTGCCTGATGAGAGTGATGTGTTCTTCCAAAACCCCTTCTTCCCTACGGTCCTCCGTGGGATTAGTCAGGTTGCTTCTGATTATGGCTATGCCATTCAGATTTGTACAGGGGCGAATGAAACCCACCGCCTCGATCAACTCAAACAAATGATTTATGGTAAGCGGGTAGATGGGCTCATCTTCCTCTATTCCAAATTGAATGATCCTCTGGTTGACTTCTGTATTCAAGATAAATTTCCTTTCTTGATTTTAGGGAAAGCAACTTCACCTTTTGTATCCTTAGTCGATAACGACAATGTTAAGGCAGCCTTTGACGCGACCGAATATTTTATCAACAAGGGATACCAACACATCGCCTTTATTGGAGGAAATAAGGAATTGGCCGTTTCTCAAGACCGCTACAAGGGTTACCAAGAAGCGCTTGCCAGTCACCAGATCCCTCTTCGTAAGGAATTGGTCAAGTTCTCCTTTGGTTTCTTGCTGGAAGAAAATTCTTACCAAATCATGGATAGCCTGCCTTTTGAAGAACTTGAAGCACTCATGACAACGGATATTCTAGTTGCCGAAGGGGTTCGGAGATACCTAAGCGACAAACAAGTCGACCTTCCGATTATTTCCTTCGACTCCATTCAACCGCGGATCCCTATTGATGCCTATATTGATATCAATACGGTTGAATTGGGACGCGAATCTGTCAGAACCTTACTCCAAATTATTAAAGACAACAAGGAAAACAAAACTGTTTGCTACAGACAACTCATTGAACACTCGATTATTGAACTTTAGGAGAACCTATGACCACACACTTTGCAGCTTATTTAGATGACCAAGACTTGATTCGCATGGAAGGAGGAGAGAGCGTAACAGCCTTTCTTCCTTTTACCTTGACGTCTGGTTCGAAAACGATTGAACTCTTGCCGACAGAGGAAGAAAAAACTCTTCGAAGCCCCCTTCCCATCGACATGAGTCAAAGCTATACCCTCTCCAATGCTAAAGGAGAAACCTGCCTCCTACACTACCGGGATATTGTCCGCCAACCCATCTTTGATCAGCTATATGCCTATGATGGAGAGGATTTAGGAGCTCATTACTCAAAAGAAAAAACGACCTTTGCCTTCTGGGCTCCCATTTCTCAAGAGGTTCAGGTCTTGATCAACCAAACTGTCTACCCGATGGAGCGGACAGAAAAAGGTGTATGGCGTCTAGAACTCGAGGGAGATTGGGAAAAAGCCTCTTACTACTACCAACATCAAGTCAACGGTGTAACCCATATCGTTCATGATCCTTATGCTCTTTCTTCTGAAGCCAATTCCGGAGCTAGCTATGTCATCGACCGGCACAAGATTGAGCGCCCTATCCAGAGAGCCGCAACCCAACTAGATCCGACTCAGGCCATTATTTATGAATTGAGTGTTCGTGATTTCTCCATGCAAAAAGAAGCTGGTTTCCATCATCCTGGAACCTTTCCAGCCCTCTTAGAATCTCCTAAGCATGGAGAACAGACCTTTGGCTTTGACTATTTGAAATCTTTGGGCATTACTCATATTCAGCTCTTGCCCCTCTATGATTTCGGAAGCGTGGATGAAACCAAGCCTACTTCTGGCTACAATTGGGGCTATGACCCTGTGCAATACAATGTTCCTGAAGGAAGTTTTAGTACCCAGGCAAATGATCCTTACCAACGGATTCTCGAGCTACAGCAAGTGATTGATGCCTACCATAAGGCAGATCTCAGCCTCATCATGGACGTTGTCTATAACCATGTTTACCTCTCTGATGAATTTGCTTTTGAGCGGATTGTCCCAGGCTATTTCTATCGCTATGACCAAGACCGTCAACGAACCAACGGAACCTTCTGTGGCAACGATGTAGCCAGCGAGAGAGCCATGGTTCGCAACTACATCAAGCAGTCAGTCAAGCAATGGGTTCAACTCTACGGCTTTGATGGTTTCCGCTTTGACCTGATGGGCATTCTTGACCGCCAAACCATGATGGAAATTCAAGAAGAATTAGTAGCCATTTACCCCAACATTTACCTTTATGGAGAAGGGTGGAAGATGGATACCGGACTATATCCTGAACTCCTGGCCCATCAATACAATGCCAGTCAACTCCGTCCGTATGGCTTCTTCAGTGACAATTTCCGTGATACCATTAAACGAAGCATCCTGAACGAAGGACGTATCGACAGTCGCTATCAGGCCAATGATCTGGCTAATATTTTGACTGGTAACGTCGGTCTCAAAGGAGCACCCCACTTTGTGCGCCCGCAACAGGCAATCAACTATGTGGAATGCCACGATAACGCAACCTTCTTTGACTATCTCAAGGTTGAAGATCCAAATATTTCAGAGGAGCAGCGTCAGGCTAAAGCTAGACTCGGCTTGCACCTCGTCCTCTTGGCTCAAGGAGTTCCCTTCCTACATGCTGGTCAAGAGTTCTATCGCAGCAAGGGCTTAGAAGAGAATACTTACAATCTTCCAGATGCTCTAAATCAACTAGACTGGCTTTCTTCTACAGCTTATGAAACAGATATTCAGTTCCTGCGCGAATTGATTGCCTATCGGAAAGAGGAAGAGCTCCTCCGCCTTGTAAATGCCCAAGACATTCGAGATTATTGTCAAGTTACTTGGACTTCGGAGAAGACCTTCTCATACAGCATCGAGAAAGACGGTCGTAAGTTGCTTATCTTGGTCAACCTGGGGGATCAAGAATGGTCCTACCGACTCAAACAGCCTGCTAGATTAGCAATTTCCTACCCTCATATTTATGGAGGAGATCAAAATCTTTCTCAAGAAGAATTTACCGTTCCAGGCCATGGCTGGATCTTGGTAGAAAAAGCATAAAAAATTCCTGCAAGAACTTCTTGCAGGAATTTTTTAATCTTCTACTTCGACAAAGCGTCCAATAATATGAACATTGTCTGAAATTGTTATAAAAGCTTGAGGATCCGCTTTTTCCATTAAAAATTTAAACTCATTAAACTCTGCTCGGGTAATAACAGTGAGCAAGACCGCTTTTTCCTGATGGTTATAGGTACCTTCGGCATTGTGAATAATGGTTGCCCCACGATGCAAGCGCTTATGGATTTTCTCAATAATCTTATCCGGTTGGCTAGTGACAATCATAGCTTGCATCCGCTTCTGCTTGGTAAAGACGGCATCTGTCACTCGACTAGAAACAAAAATCGTAATCATCGAATAGAGGGCATACTTCCAACCAAAGGTCATCCCTGCTATCAACATGATGGTCCCATTGACGATGAGAGAAATTTTACCGACATTCTTGCCCGTTCGCTTTCGAATAGTCAAACTGACAATATCGGTTCCCCCACTTGAGATATTATTCCGAAGAGCAAAACCAATCCCTGTCCCCATAACAACACCCCCAAACAAGGCGTTCATGATAGGGTCATTGGTGAGAGTAACTTCGGGGACAAATTGGATAAAGAAGGAACTCATGGACACCGTGATAAAGGTGAAAATGGTAAATTTATGGCCAATTTGATACCAGGCAATAATCATTAAGGGTAGATTGATGGCATAAAATGACAAGGAAACAGGAATCGTAAAGCCCAAAAATCGATCACTAAGAGCGGAAACAATCTGTGCTAACCCTGTCGCTCCACTTGAATAGACACGTCCCGGCTGGAAAAAGAAGTTCACAGCAATCGCAGATAAAAATCCATAGACCAATGAGGCTGAAATCTTTTCATCATACTTTTCGCGGGAAATACTTTTCAAGACCCGTAATAATTTAAAATTATAAGCAATTCTTCTCACATAAAAACGTAAGATTTTACCTAAGCGAGTTTTTTTCATGACTATCTCTCAATTTATAAATAAAGGGAAAATCTCAGAAGCTACTTCTGCTGATTTTCCGCTTTTATTCTTACTCCTCAGTTTTGACTTCCACTTGTAGACTCAACTCCTCCAGTTGTTTAGTGGCTACTGTAGAAGGGGCTTGGGTCATCGGATCTGTTGCCTTATTGTTCTTAGGGAAGGCAATCACTTCACGGATATTCTCCTCACCAGCTAACAACATAACAAAACGGTCCAAACCAAGAGCCAATCCACCATGTGGAGGGAAACCATAATCCATAGCTTCTAGCAAGAAACCAAATTGCTCTGTTGCATCTTCTTTTGAGAAACCGAGAGCTGTAAACATCCGTTCTTGCAATTCTTTTTGGTTAATCCGGAGACTTCCTCCCCCAAGTTCGTAACCATTGAGCACAATGTCATAGGCAATGGCACGTACCTTGGCAAGATCGCCCTCTAATTCATGAGCTGTCTCTGCTTGCGGAAGTGTAAAGGGATGGTGGGCACTCATGTAACGGCCTTCTTCTTCAGACCACTCAAACATTGGCCAATCTACCACCCATAGGAAGTTGAATTGACCGTTGTCAATGAGGTCCAATTCCTTGGCAATTCTACAACGAAGGGCACCTAGTGTTGCGTTGGCTACTTCTAATGTATCTGCTACAAAGAGGACCAAATCTTTTTCTTCCAACTGTAAAGCACTTGTCAACTCTGTTGTCACATCTGTCAAGAACTTAGCAACTGGGCCGTTCAAAGCACCATCCGCTACTTTGACCCATGCTAGACCTTTAGCCCCATATTGTTTGGCTACTTCGGTCATCTTATCGATGTCTTTACGTGAGTAGTTATCTGCAGCGCCTTTGACGACAATGGCTTTCACTGCTGGAGCTTCTGAAAAGACCTTGAAGTCTACGCCCTTTACAACTTCTGTCAAGTCTGTCAAGAGCATCTCAAAACGAGTATCTGGTTTGTCAGAACCGTAAAGAGCCATCGCATCATCGTACTTCATCCGTGGGAAAGGAAGTGTCACTTCAATTCCCTTGGTTTCTTTCATGACACGTGCGATTAAACCTTCTGTAATATCTTGAATTTCTTGCTCTGTCAGGAAGGAGGTTTCTAAGTCGACCTGTGTAAACTCAGGTTGACGGTCTCCACGTAAATCTTCATCACGGAAACATTTGACGATTTGATAATAGCGGTCAAAGCCAGCATTCATCAATAACTGTTTGGTGATTTGAGGGCTTTGAGGCAAGGCATAAAAGTGCCCCTTGTTAACACGAGATGGAACGAGGTAGTCACGCGCCCCTTCTGGAGTTGACTTAGAAAGGAAAGGTGTTTCCACATCGATAAATTCCAACTCATCCAAGTAGTTGCGGATAGAATGCGTTACCTTGGCACGTAATTTCAAGTTTTCCAACATTTCTGGACGACGCAAGTCCAAATATCGATAGCGTAGACGGGTATCGTCGTTAGCTTCAATGCCATCCTTGATCTCAAATGGTGTGGTTTTTGCCGTATTAAGGACAGTTAAGGAAGAAACATGCATTTCAACCTGACCTGTTGCAATTTTATCATTAGCTTGCTGTCTGGCAGCAACTTGACCTGTCACTTCGATCACATACTCGCTACGAAGACTCTCAGCCGTTGCCATTACTTCCGAATTGACCGTCTCTGGATTGATGACCAATTGCATAATCCCTTCACGATCTCGCAAATCAATAAAGATCAAGCCACCCAAATCACGGCGTCGACTCACCCATCCTTTGAGGGTCAGTTCTTGTCCAATGTGTTCCTCGCGAACACGTCCAGCATACATGGAACGTTTCATTGTATTTTTACTCTCCAAACTAATATTCTTCCTTCTATTTTACCATAAAGCCTGTCAGATAAGTGCTTTTCCAGAGATTTTTCCAGAAAAAACAGTTCTTTTATTCAGCTTCTTTCCCGGTAGGAGCTTTCTCTTGTTTGGCCTCTTCATCGTATAGGGTTGGGGCCAAGATTTTCATCAGACTAGCTGTTCCAAAACGCATGATAGCTGCCAAGACTCCAAATATTGGAGCCAAGTTACGGAAAAAGAAGTCTCCTCTGATGAATTGGGTGATGAGGCCCGTAATGAGAAAAATCACGATTCCTTGAAGAATCGCATAAACAGCTATTTTCTTCATTGTTTTCATGGTTTACCAGTTTCTCTCTTTCTAGTAGATAGACTTATCCACAAGTCTGTGGATAAGTCTGTGAATATGGGGATAAGTTTCTTTAAAACTATAGGAAAAAGGTTGAGACTGGGTATTCTCAACCTCTTCGCATCTTACTTAAATTGATCCGGCTGGCCTTTATAGTTAGCCCAGTCCTGACTTAAGAAACGATTGTTAATCTTGTATTCAGGAGCCGGTTGAGGGTTGGAGACAAAAGGATCAACTGCCTTGTCAAATGCCAACCATCCATTCCAGCCCATATGAATGGTGTCCTGCATAAAGTAGGGATTATCACCATCTTTAGAAAAATCAGCAATATGGGTAAAGCCTTGACTTTCTAGTTGGTAACGGATTTTTTCAACTGTCCGTTGATACATTTCTTTACTCAAACCTGTATAAGCCATCCATTTCGAGTTCACTGGAGGGATGACAAAGATGACATTGGTTTTAGATTGAGCAAACTGATCCAAGACCAGTTGTAAATCATTGTATTCTGGGGATTGTTCATAGGATTCATTCTTTTGGAATCCTTTGAGTTTCTTGAGCTTACTCGCAAGACGATGAGTATAAAAACTATTACTAATGCCTAGTTTATTATTATTGGTTTTCTTTTTGGCTTCCGCCGTCGCCACCTCTTCCAAGGCTTCGTAAGAAAATGTATCTGGCAAGTCGTTTAAGCGAGAGAGAACTTTCTTCTCATAGTTGCTATTGTTCATTGCCGTGAAGGTGCTAAAGAAGGCATCCTCCCGACGAACAAAGCGCATGAGGGTCTGATTGAGACCTTTTTCAAAACTAGATAGATTTTGACCTTTGGCTAGCTTCTGAACTCCTCCCTGCATAGCAACATTAGGATACTGCTGCAAGAGACGAGATGCCGCATACTGGCTTGCTGGCCCAGCTTCTTGGTTGGCCAAAAAGCTCGTTAATTGATCACTGTTAAAGTATTGCTGGAAGGCCGATGAATCATAACCGTCCTTCGTAAACCACTGGGGCGATACCACATAAACAGCCGTTTTCCCTTCTAGTTGAGGAAGAATTTGCTGCATCCCAAAATATTGGTTCAAAGACGCTGCCCCTCGTTGACCTAGAAAATACGGACGATAAGAGCGATCATACTTCTCAGCTAGTACTGCTGGGTGGACGATGTCAAATCGCAACCATTCGCTGGAACCAAAGAAGGGTACAAAACGATAGTTGGGATCCCCGAGCGCTTCTTCCTTACGGGCACGACTTTTAAAGCCTTCTGCCGTCAAGCTCACTGCGGCCTTTTTCTCCTCTGTCAGATTATGTTTGTGGTTAATCGGATAGAAAAAGAGAAGAGTAGCGACAAGAGCCATGGCGCAAAAGACTGGACCCAGAATCAGCCACAATCGTTTAAGCATTCTGAAGCTCCGTTACACCTTCTACGATTTTGTTGGCAGTATTCCAGTCATCACGACCAAATTCAGATACTGGAACCCGAATATCGAAGCGGTTTTCCAATTCAACAATCAACTCAACGGTTCCCATGCTATCAAGAACACCCGCATCAAAGAGATCCTCATCCATCATGTCTGAGACATCTTCCATAAACAATTCGTCAATAATTTCAATTACTTGTGATTTTACATCCATTTTTCATTTTTCCTTTTCTTATTTCATTTTTGGAAACCATTGCTGATCCAAGAAACCTGAGAAGATCAGGAAGGACAGCATAACAGTGTTGAAGGTAATAAAGATTCCAAGAGCCTGAGTCCAGCGATTATCTGGCAGGGGCTCAAGTCCTTTTGCTTTGCGCTCTTTATTCAGTGTCTTCTTCTTCCGAAGCCAGGCATCATTAATCACGAGACCTAGACCGTGGAAGAGGCCATAAGCAACATAATACCAGGTCACTCCATGCCAGAAGCCCATGACCAACATGTTGATGATATAGGCAACGTTTGACGTTGTAATCCGACTCTGAAAGACCTTGTTGCGCATCAAGACCATGACCAGACGCATAAAGACAAAGTCACGGAACCAGAAGGACAAGCTCATGTGCCAACGATTCCAAAATTCCTTTAAATCACGCGATTTGAAGGGGAGGTTAAAGTTGATTGGGCTCTTAATCCCCATCAAGTTGGATGCCGCAAGGGCAAACATGGAATAGCCTGCAAAGTCAAAGAAGAGGTCCAAACCAAAGACATACATCACCCCTAAAGTTCCTAGGTTAAAGACGCCCCCTTGAAGAAGGGCATAAGTCTTGACATGACCTAGCAAGAGATGACCAAAGATATGAGCTAGAATGAACTTATAGAGGAAGCCAAGCATGATATACTTGACGCTCTGCTCCAGCATATCGAGGAGCTCATCCCGATCTGGAATCGTTAGGTAATCTTCATTGAAGCGTTTGAAGCGGTCGATTGGCCCACTTGAAAAAGTCGGCATAAAGAGCAAGAAACGCAAGAATTCCCAGAGACTAAATTCTTTGAGGGTCCCATCTCGCATCTCGATAATCATCCCTACCGCTCGGAAGGTCAGATAGGAGATCCCAAGGAATCCCATCCAAGACTGGGTCCCATCAATGGCTGGTTGCACCTTCACAAAAACCAAGGGCAAAACGACCAAGAAAGAGTGAAGGTAAAAGATCCACTTGCTATCACGCTGGCTTCGATAGAATTTATAGGAGTAGACCCAAAGGATTTCCCAAAAGAGGTAGAACAGAACCGCATAGATTTGTTTCAAATCCGTCCCTGTCAGCATCAAAACAATAAAGGCTAGACTGACCAAGGCTTCATAGACTGGGAAACGCTTTTTAAAGAAGAGGCCAACAAAGATGGGCAATAAGGCCCCAATCAAATAAATAAAGTAGACCGGGGTGACATAGGGTTCTAAATGAGGGAGCTGTTTCAAAAACTCGATCATCGGTTGTTAACCTCGCTAATCAACCCTTTGATGTCGATTTTCCCATTTGGAGTTAGCGGCAAGCTGTCACGGTAGAGGAATTTTGAAGGCATCATATAAGACATCATGATGTGTTCCAAATCTTCCTTAATGGCTTTCGTGATATCAATTTCGCGCTCAAATTGTTCTTTGACCCCATCTTTTAAGATGACATAGGCCAAGAGATTTTGCACCTTGTGATCTTTGTTGTAGCGCGGTACTGCGACAGCCGAGTCGATGTACTGAGACTTGTTCAAGTTTTGAGAAACATCTTCTAGCTCAATACGGTAGCCGTTAAACTTGATTTGGAAATCCATCCGTCCACCATAGAGAAGAAGGCCTTCATCCGTCATGGTTCCGACATCTCCCGTATGGTAGGCTGGAAGACCTTCAAATTCGAAGAAGGCTTCTGCTGTTTTCTCTGGATTATTCATATAACCTTTTGAAACAGCTGGACCAGATACGATGATTTCCCCTTGCTCTCCATTTGGCAATTTATTGCCTGCCTCATCAATGATGAAGGTTGGAGAATCTTCTTTGGTATAACCGATTGGCAAGCGTTTAAGAGTCGCTAACATCTCATCTGTGATTGCTACTGCCGACAAAGCAACGGTTGCTTCTGTTGGCCCATAAGCATTGATGATGCGCGCATTTGGGAAACGCTCGCGCAATTTCTGAGCGGTTTTCACGGTCAACTCCTCCCCATCAAAGTAGAAATGGGTGATGCCTGGCATCTTTTCAGCATTGAAATCCTCAGACAGCATAGCCATATCTGCGAAAGATGGTGTTGAAGTCCAGATCGCAATCGGAAGAGAAAAGATGGTTGCAAAGAGTTGTTTGAAGTCTTGAGTGATGGCTGATGGAAGGGCAAAAAGCGTTCCACCAAGAGCCAAGGTCGGTGCCCAATACATGACAGACAAGTCAAAGGAATAGGGCGGTTGCGCCAACATTTGCGGACGCTCTGGCGTCGCAAATTCCTTGTCTGTGATCATCCAGTTAGTAAAGCTGAGCAAGTTATCATGCGAAATTTGCACCCCTTTTGGTTTTCCAGTTGTCCCTGAGGTAAAGATGATGTAGTAGTTATCATCCCCTTTGACCGGATGTTGCAAATCATAAGCATTCTGAGCCGCATAAGCTTCACGCACTTGCTCCAAAGACATGATCGGAGCAGCTGGGTTTTCGATTGGGAACTCATTGATGGCAATGATCAGGCTTGGCTCTGCTACTTCAACAATAGCAGACACACGCTCCAAGGCCGAATGGCTATCAATTGGGATATAAGCATGGCCAGATTTGGTCAAGGCCACAAAGGTTGCTAACATTTCATATTCTTGGCCACCAAAGACCACAACAGGGGACTTTTCAGGAAGTCCCATTTGGTCGATGTGAGCTGCTAAACTATCTGAGTCTGCCTTCAATTGGCCATAGGTATGCTCTTCTCCAAGGACATTGTAGACAGGATAGTCTGGTTGCAGTTGGGCGAAGCGCTCAATCGCCTCGATCATATCAGTAATTGGTTGGTTTGACACGGTAGGGATCTCCTTTAGAATTCATTGTAGATAAAGCCACCCTGACCTTGACCAAGGTAACTAAAGAAATAGAGTAGGGCTAAGAAAATAGCGAAATACAAAATTGTTTGCCCTATAAATTTATAAAGTGTTTTATGTTTCATCTTTTTCACTCTTCATTTTGATTTTCACTGACTATTTTACCATTTTTTGTTCAGTCATAGCAATCCAAACACAAGGAAAAAATACTAGAAAACGTTACCATAAGAGACGATTACTTTCCTGATTAAAGCCAACCGCTATCTAAGCATTATCTTGCCGTTTCGCAACTCTGGCGAATCAACTCCAAACACTTGTCTAGATCTACATCTCTTTCAAAATGGTCGGGACTCCAGGGAACCTCTATATCCGGCTCCACACCTTGATCCGTCATTCCTTTTCCTTGATCCAAGCTTAGACAGCGAGAAGTAGGAAACATCAATCGATAATCGCCATAATCAACAGTACAACAATTGGAATAGTCTAAAATTCCTAGAGTTGGTCTACCTACCACCGTTACCTTCTTAAACTGCTTCATCATCTGGACAAAATTATCACCAGATGATCGACAATAAATATCTGATAAGATAAAGATCTGTTCGGGATATTGGCCACCTCTAACCTCTGGGAAGAATTCCTCGCTTTCTTGCTGATACGGCACATAGCCTTTTCCCCGATGGCGTAGTAACCCCTCTTTCATAGCTTCAAGTAGTTTAGCTGTTTCAGGACTAATTTCTTCCTGTTGCATCCAGTCCTCAAAATCCTTTAAGCGTAAGTCGACATTGCGTTCCGTGTAGAGAATTTCCATGCCATCATCGTCCCAGTCAAGCGAATCATAGCCCTGATCCTTCTCTAAGCCTAGATGTAACAGAGGAAGATATAAAGAATCTGTCCCTCCGCCGTTCTGTCGGACATCAATGAGAAGAAACTTGACCTCCGTCATCATCGGTAAACACTCTTGATATACCCGACTAATGGCTCCTTCATCCATAAAATTATCCAGACGAAGATAAAGAATCTCATCGTCTAATCGTTTCCAAAAAATCTGATCTTGGATTGGTTCTCGACTGGGTGCTACTTCAATGGTCTTTTCTGCCCCTTCTCGAAGCAGGGTGACCCTTGTGGACTGAGAGACCAAATCCGCCCATTCTCGGTAGTGTCTTTCAGGGGTCTTACTGATAAAATAGTCCTTATGAAGAGACGCCACCTGCTCCAAGTCACTTCCATCCAAAGCTAAGATCTGATCTCCTACTTGAAGTCCCGTATCTTCATTTGCCCCTTCTACAAAGAGACCGTCGTCTGTCGAGCGCAATAAAAAACCTTTGTTGGGGGCCTTTTTCTTTCCAAAGGAAACATGGCCGATCACTCCAAAACTAGCTAGGTAGGACCTGACTTGATAAAGAAAGGCATCATCCGTCATATCATCTGTAATTTTTTCTCGAAAAGGCTCTGGATCGCATCCTTTTCTATCTTTGATGGTAGATGAATCTTGAGTCATAATAGAGACGACATCTTCAAAAATAGCAGTCTTTTTCATAAAGGATCCCTTCAATTTTTTAGAAACAGTATACCACTTTTCCTTAAAAAGTTCTTAAAAGCCTAAAAAGCTATCCTAAAGGAGGATAGTGTTAGAATGGAAACAAACTATTGTTTTACATAAAACAGTTAGATGATTACCAAAAAATGACTTTTATTTTTTAGTTATTTAAGAAGATCAAAAAACTTTCCGCTGTGAGAAAAGTGCCTGAAACATTTGTGTTTCAGGCACTCGGAATTATTGAGACCTTAGGCTCAATAATTAGTCATGGAACTTTGAAGAAGTTCGCTGACGTCCGTACTCACCTAAGGAAAGTTTTTCAAAGACTTTATCTTCAATCTGAAGCTATCCTAAAAGAGGATAGCGTCTATAAATTCTTTCTTTTCTTAGCCTTTTTGGTCAAGGTGACATCGCAATGATAAATTTCTTCTGTTAGGAGGGTCGTCATTGCAAAATCGTCAACTTCTGGTCTCAGATCTACTTCATAATCCAAGGTAAGCTGTCCCCCATTTTGGCTTGTATTGACCGAAATCAAGTCGACTTCTGTACAATTGCGTTCCAATAAATGGCTGATCCTATCCGCAATCCTAGCCTGATTTTCTAGCTCAATCGTCAGGTGACGGCGCCGTTGGTGGTCGGTCTTACTTTGCTTGGTTTCGAGCAAGAGCCAGATGGCTAACAGAAAGGCCGTAAACAAAACTGCTAATAAGAGGTAACCCGAGCCAGCTGCCAAACCAATAATCATGGCTAGGAAAATCGCGATCAATTCTCTCGAGCCGCTGGTAGCAGACCGAAATCGAATCAAGCTAAAGGTCCCTGCTACTGCAATCGAGGTCCCCAGACTCCCGTTCACCAGGAAAATCACCAGGGTCATCATGCAGGGAAGCAAGGTGAGACTGACGATAAATTCACGCGTATAGAGGGTACGGTATTTGTAGGTCCAAGACAGGGCCATCCCGAGCACCAAGCTGACCAGTAAGGCCAACATCAGGCGCACCGGATCTACGGTTGCCGTAGCATTATTAAAAATAGAATCAAATAGATTAGACATAGGCAGCACCTGTCCTTTCTTGAATTGGCGTTGGTGCATAGTCTAAGCCTTGTGACTTATGGTAGGCACAACTGTATTTCGAAAATTTCTGTTTGACCAGTCCGTACTTATCCAGAATGTCCTTCAGCCACTGAGGTTCTTCACCTAGGGCCTTGATTTCCATAATGATGGTATTTTCTTCTAATAAAGGCTCTCCAGCTTTCCCACGGAGGAGACTGACCTGCTGATCACGATAGACCAAGTTTTGATCCAGAGTGACCCGAATCTTATTGTAAGGATAGCCTTGGATGCTCTTCTTTTCTTTTAAGGACAAACGATCGTAATAGATGTACATCTGAGGCTGTAGTCGGTTATCATAGCGCTGGCGCAGAGCTTGGATTTCTTGAACCAAGTCCAGATCCTGAATGGTCTGATCCACTAGTCCATCCGTCATGAGGCGGGTAATGGAGGAAGGGTTCGAGACCAGGCGGAACTTATGACCAATTCCTTCTGCATCCTTTGATTTTACTTCTAGAAAAGCCGGACTCTTCACTGTTGGATGCTCTACATAGGCCCGCATCCGGATCTTTTCACGACGGTTCTGTTTAGCAAGGGCATCTTGGATCACATCAAAGTCTTCGGTATCAAAATAGACATTTGAAATCGTGGAAATGGGATAATCGTCTTCAACAACATATTTCTTTAAATCTTTCAATAAATCATCCAAGTCTTCTTTATTCACCACATATTTGGTTTCAATCCGCTTGAAGCTTGTCTCTACCGTTTTTTTCATGTTTTTCTCCTTTTGTTCTATAAATAAGTTGTCATTTTCTTTATCGTTATTTGTTGCAAAGCCACGAGTCGCTTTACTTGTTCCTTAGTTTAGTGGCCTTTTCTTAAGCTTTCATTAAGCCAAACTTAAAGAAAACCAAAGTTAAGGTTCCTTTCAGAAAAACTTTAGGAAACTTTCAGCTAGCAACTTTAGACTAGGAGCATATCAATGGAACGAGAGGAAAAGCTCATGAAATCAAACAAATGGAAATTCTTATTAACGGGGGCCGCTACCCTCACCTTACTGACAGCTTGTACCCAAGCGTCATCTCAATCAGCTACAACAAACAATACCGCCCAAACAACCGCAACTTCTACTTCAAATAGTAAAACAGATAGCTCCAACTATTTTACAGATAAGGACAAGGACACTTCTTATGATGAAAGTACAGCCTCTACTGTAAAACTGTCTGGATCTTCTGCAACTGTTTCAGGGGACGGCGTAGCCGTTTCTGGATCCACCGTGACCATCTCGAAGGCCGGAACCTATGTCATCTCTGGTGAATCCGACGGGGTTCAAATCAAGGTCGAAGCAGGTGAGTCAGATGATGTTCATATCATCTTAAAAGGGGTTACCATGACCAACACCAACGCGCCAATTTCTGCTACGAAAGCGGGGCATGTTTACCTGACTTTAGCAGAGGGCACGACCAATACCCTATCTGATTCAAGTTCAAACAATGATGAAGATGCCGATGCGGTCATCTTCTCTAAAGGAGATCTCACCATCAATGGTTCAGGTACGCTCAACATTGATGCCAAGAAGAACAACGGGATCAAGGCCAATGATACCCTCCACATCACAGGTGGAACCTATAAGATCACGGCTGTTGGAGATGCCTTCAACGTCAATGATGAACTCAATATCACTGGTACGACCATGACCATCGATGCAGATGAAGATGCAGTCAAGGTGGATAATGATGAAGATACATCTGTTGGAACCATGTATCTGTCTGACAATACCATGACCATATCAGCCGGAGACGATGGCATCCATTCTTCTGGAGATCTGATCATCGATAGCGGAACCTATAAAGTAACCGAGTCTGTCGAAGGTCTCGAAGGAAAATCGATTACCATCAACGGTGGAGATATCACCATCTACGCAAGCGATGACGGGGTCAATGCGGCTAATGCCAATGCCAACCAAGATGAAATTTTCTTCACCATGAATGGTGGAACCCTCAATGTTGAAGTTGGGCAAGGCGATACCGATCCAATCGACTCTAACGGCAACGTCACTGTGACCGGAGGAACCATCAATTTGACGGGGCAATCCGGCTTTGACTTTGATGGAACAGCTACCTACACAGGCGGAGATATCTATATCAACGGTGAAAAACAAACAGAAATTGTCAACTCCATGCCTGGAGGCGGTGGGGCTCCCGGAGGTGGCGGACCTCAAGGCGGTGGACCTGGCGGGCCTGGTGGACGCTAAGCCCTTCTTTCAAGGCCACTAACTGAAGCACACAAGAGAGTGGGACAGAAATCGGTAATTCGTTAGAATTCGATTTCGTCGTCCCACCTCCGCACAGTTGAGTAAGGCTGTAAAAGCTGATGAAATCAGCGTAGTAGAGCCCACTCAACCACTGCGTCTTGCTCGACAATCCAAAGACAATTAAGAGGCTAGAACTTTTGTCCCAGCCTCCTCGCTTCAAATGAGATCACAAGGAGCTGACCCTTACAGGAGAGAAAGCTTGTATGAATACCTACTTCGTACAAGATCTCTCCTGTTTTTTCGTGCTTTCCAAGCTTTTATAGTGTACAATAGAAGAAATAGCGCTCTATAATTAGAAAGGGATTTACATGATGTCTAAAAAAATCACTCTCCTTACAACGCTCTTTTTGAGTCTTTTCTTCTTGACAGCCTGTATGTCTGATTTTGAATCACATTTCAAACCGGATGAAACGAGCTCTCGTACCTCTTCTAAAAAACAAGAGAAAAGTGAAAAAGAAGCCCCATCATCAAAAAAATCATCTAAAGCTAGCTCTTCCAAAAAAGAGAAGAAAGAGTCTGAGACAGAAACCAGCTCTAGCAAAAAAATGGAGGAGCTCCCTGCCAATGCTAGCGAAGCTCCAACAGACAAGATCTATGCAACAGGCGATTCTGTCGTTTACTATAAAAAATATGACGGTGGATTAAAAGTGCATACACCTGATTTCGAAGGCTATACAACAAAAATAGTCAAAAAAATTCTTGGAAAACCTGAAAAAACCCATGTTGATTCAAATTATATGCTCGAGACCTTTTCAGAAAAGGAAAAAGAAAACCTTGTTAATCTCTATCAAGAGGGTCTTTTAACAGAGGAGCAACTCCATGCTTTTTGGACTGGTGTAATCGATCTAGCTCAAACGTCTCAATTAGAGCAAACTTTTACAGTCTTTACCTACAAAGAAGGACAAGTTCAACTTGTCTTTAAAGATGACAACCTTGTCTATGTTACTCCAGATCCAGAAGTGCTTTATTTTAACTAAGAAAAAGCCCTCTTCTCTATTGAGAAGGGGGCTTTGTTTCACATGAAACTATGGATAGAGGAAGCTTAGTCTTCTTCCATTTTTTGAGGTTGATAGGCTATCATTCCTAGGCCAATACACAAGCCCAAAACTAGGGTAAGGAAGGTGACTTGTCCTCCTATCTGACCAGATAAGGAAATGGTTTCCCTTAGTCCCGATACGGTATAACTCATCGGCAACAGCGGATGAATAGCTTGGAAGAAACGATTGGTGAGGGCAAGCGGATAAGTCCCTGCACTAGAAGCCAGTTGAAGGAGCAAGAGAATCAAAGAGATAAAAGCTCCGACCTTGTTGTTCCATGTCGTTAAGGCAGTCACCATGGACATGAAGGTCACACTTCCTAGCACACAGAGGAAGAGGGTCAAGCTTTCATGGTTTGCTACCATTCCTAGCAGGTGGACAGCTCCGTAGACCAGGATACCAGCTAAGACCGCAATCATCCCGTTCACTTCCAATCTCGATTTAAGCCAAGCCCAACGACTTTCTGGATGACAGCCAGATGGCAATTTGGCAAAAATCATATTGGTAGAAAGAGCCGCGACGAAAAGGGCAACAGATATCATATAAGGTGCCATGCCCACTCCATTCACCGAAACATTGTCATGGTCTGTCTTCGAAAGAGTGATTGGATTTGACAATACGCTTGCATTTTCTTTTTCAGTGCTAGCGCTATTTAGTTGGTCCTTAGCTGAACTCAAGCCTTGACTAAGATTCTGACTACCTGTTTGGAGATCACCTAAGCCTCCGACAAGAACCTGACCTCCTGTCGCTAATTGACCAGAGCCATCAGCTATCTTAGTTGCACCATCCGCCAATTGATGAGAACCTGATAGTAACTGACCTGATTTATCCGACAACTGATCGACTCCTGATATCAGTTGATCAACACCGCTAGCCAAAACTGGTGTTTGACCATTTAGTTGACCGATCCCACTAGCTAGCAAACCAGCGCCTGTTGTTAATTCACTAGACTTACTAGTCAATTGATTGGCTCCTGAAGCTAATTGAGCCATTCCAGCAGTCAGAGTTGGCATTTTCCCATTTAGGTCTCCCAATCCTGCTGCTAGTTGATTACTTCCCATTACCAAGTCACCAGATTTCTGCTCCAGCTGACTTGTCCCCGCACTTAATTGAGTAGCTCCTGCAATCAAGCTACTGCTATTATCCGTAAGCTGACTAGCTCCACCGGCTAACTGATCCACCCCTGTCGTATAGAGTTGAACGCCCTGGCTAAGGGTTTGGCTAGCTGGGAGAAGTTGCTCTGTCACTGCTGTCTGCACGGAGCTCAAGCTAGTTGAAAGAGTATTCAAGGTAGACGAAGCTGTTGGCAAGATCTGGTTGGCACTTTCTTTTACTGTGGCCAAGGGACTCTCGGTTGTTAAGCTTTCTTGCAAGCCTTGAACAGTGGTTAAAATCGCTTGAGCAGCAGTCTCCGTGCTACTTGAAGTAGCAGAGACAGCAGCCGTCATTTCTGCCTGTTGCTCAGCTGTCATCGATTGATAGGCAGCAGTAGCTTGAAGATTTGCTAGCACCGAATTGCGGTCAGCCTGTGCTGCTGCTGAAATCCCTTGAGCAGAGGTGGCGATGGTTGCCAAAGCTGTGCTGAGTTGACTGGTATCCCCGCTCGTGTTCTGAATAGCTTCATTTAATTGGGTGAGGCCTGCTGTTAATTGGGAAAGTTGCTCTTGTTGATTTGGTTGCGGAGTGAGTTGTGTGGATAAGGTTTGAATGCCTGTCTCTAACTGAGACACTCCATTTCTTAATGCTTCCGATTGGCCGCTTAATTGACTAGCTCCACCACTGAGAGTAGCAAGCCCAGAGCTATAGCTGGTGAGGCCAGCCGTCAAGTTACTAGCACCAAGATTCAACTGACTAACTCCCTTTGTGTAGGTATCCAGTCCCGTTGAGAGAGTCGTCATCCCTGTATGCAATTGGCCAATTCCAGAGGCTAACTGAGGCGTTTGACTAGCCATTTGGTTCAAACCATCTCCCAGCTGTCCAACTCCCGACGTATAGGTCGTCAAACCACTACTAAAGGTAGTAAAACCATCATGAAGTTGCCCAACTCCCGATACGAGGGTGGGAACTTTCTCCTGCATTTGATGAAGACCAGTTCCTAATTGGCTAACTCCATTGGTGTAGGCCAAGAGACCAGTGCTAAGAGTCTGTGCCCCATTTGAAAAAGACAGACTCGAATTGGACAAGGTGGTCAAATGGTCTGTCAGGGTCTGTCCACCCTCTTTTAGCTGACCAGCACCGGTCGCTAATTTCTGGCTTCCTTCCGCTGCTGTTCCCATCCCTGTCTTCAAACTTCTCATCTTTTCGAAAAGAGCGCTGGTATAGGTTTGAGTGACATTGCTAGCAACGGTTTGCTGGATTTTTATCATGGCTGAATCACTCATCTTACCAGCAATAAAGCTATGCCCACTAGATGTTTGGTAGGCAATGGTCATCTGTTCTGGGTGATTGGTTAAGATAGAAGCAGCTTTAGCAGATAGATCTTTGGGCAAGGTCACCACCATATAGTAATCACCCTTTTCCAGCCCCTCTTTAGCTGCTCTTTCATCGACAATATGAAAATCCAGAGCGTCACTTTTCTCAAAATTGGACACCATGTCTTTTCCGATTGTCAATTCTTCTTCCTGATAACGAGCCGGCTGGTCTTGATTGACAACTGCTACTGGCAGGTCAGAAACCTTGCCATAAGGATCCCACATAGAGGATAGAAAGATCACATTGTAGAGAGCTGGTATCAAGGCAACCCCGATCATCACAACGATGAAGGTCGGTTTCCTAAAAATCGCTTTCCATTCCTTAAACATTTTTTGTCTCCTTTTTATACACATTGTCTAATTTTTTGATATAATTGATTATACAGTTCTTATTAAAAACCGCAAGTTAAAAAATTTATTTTTGGACACTGTGTATAATTTTGTTTATAAAAGAGGGAGACTAAAATGGTTACCGAAAGCAATAAGCGAATAAAAACAAAACGGATCATCCAGGAAGCTATGGTTAACCTCCTTCATAGAAAGTCCTTTGATGAGATTTCAACCGTTCAGTTGGCAAAAGAAGCCGGTATCAGCCGGAGTAGCTTCTATACCCACTACCGCGATAAGTACGATATGATTGAGCGCTACCAACAGGAATTTTTCCACAAAGTTGAATACATCTTCGACAAACAACAAGATGATAAACACCAAGCTGTTACCGAAGTTTTCGAATTTCTCACCAAGGAGCCCCTCTTTGCTGTCCTTCTAACCGAGAATGGGACAAAAGAAATTCAATCCTTCTTGCGGCACAAGCTACAAGTTCTACTAGTGGATAGCTTGCAAGAGCGCTATGGCCATCGATCTTTGACCGAAATCGAAAGAGACTACAGTTCTGTCTACCTCACCAATGCCTTCTTTGGAGTCTGTCAAATGTGGGTGGCGCGTGGTCAAAAAGAAAGCCCCCAACAAATGGCGGACTTCCTATTAAAAATGCTAGAATAAAAAAGAGACCTCGGTCTCTTTTTTGAATGTAGACAAACTATTGTTTTACATAAAACGGCCAGATGATTTTCAAAAATGACTTTTATTTTTTTAGCCATTTAATAAAAAGATTAAAAACTTCCCGCCGTGAGAAAAGTGTTAGAAACACTAGTGTCTCTAACACTCGGGAGTTTTGAGACCTTAGGCTCAAAACTAAGTCATGGAACTTCGTAGAAGTTCGCTGACGTCCGTACTCACCTAAGGGAAGTTTTTCAGAAGACTTTATCTTAAATCTGAAAAGAGACCTCGGTCTCTTTTTATGTTATGTTTCTTTAGTTCCCCGCTCCTAAAAATTGATCCACAAAGAAACTAAAGTAAGATTTTTCTCCTGTGATCAGGACACACTTCCCTTCCAATCCGTACCGTAGAAGTTTTGCCTCATGATCCTTGAGACGAAGAACTCCCTCGATTTTGAAAAAATTCCCCTGTTCTGTCCGAGTGGCACTCGAAGCAATGGAGCTAATACGGGCCTCTAGCGTAATTGGTTTTTGTTTACTTCCCTGTGTGCTAAAGCGAATCCGATCTCCCACATGAATCGTAGCTATATCTTTTGAAGGAATATAGGTAACAATCTTGACTTCTTTTTCTTTCTGAATGAGTGGATAAACTTGTGCCAAAGGAGTGCCTTCCGTTACAATACTCGCTCCTTTTGTTTCATCATTCAAATGAATTACCCCTTCATCCTTAGCTAGAATCTGAGTCTTCTGAAGAAGAGTTTCTTGTGTTTTTAACTTACTGTCTAAATCTGCGATTTGCTGAGAAAGAAGCAACAGATCTTGTCCAACCTTACTTAGCTGTTGAGCTTTCAGCGAAGCTATTTGACTATCTAAACTGGTCGAAAAAGCTTGTTGACTTCCGGATCCCGCATATTGAATTCGATAATTAGAAATACTCGCTTCTAGCTGCTGGATTTGACTATCCAGTTGACTGATAAAAGAAGCTTGTGCTTGAGCGTTTTCTTCTCCATGTGGTTGCTGAGCGTAACTCTGGTAGAGGGAGTAAAGTGGATGAGTCGCATCCAGACTTCTTTCCTCTAGGAGAGCTGATTTTAGACTACGGTAATCAGCTAATCGCTTCTCCTGGTCTTGGATAGCTTGGCCAATTTCTGCTTGACTGGAACTTGCACTGGCATTTTGAGAAGCAATAGTCGCATTTTGTTGATGGGCTTGCGCTTGGAGAATCGCTATCTGTTGCTGGTAATCCTTAAACAGCTGATCATACCCAAAATGCTCATTTCCTGTAAACTGACTCTCCCCGGTCTCAATGCTCGTTTTCAACAGTTTTAATTGTTCCTCCTGTTTCTTCAAGAGATCTAGCTGTTGCGTCAAGCTCATTCCTTGTTGTTTTTCCTGATCCTCCTGGTATTCTACCAAGATTTCGCCCTTCTTAATCTCTTTATTTTCCTTCAAATGGTTGACTTGAATGGGAGAATTACTCGTTGACTGGATTTGGTCCACCACGCGCGTAGCTTCAATCGTCCCACGACTAGACAAGGTCACTTCCTTCTTGGCAAAGACAGAGAATCCCACAATAAACAGTAGTAAAAGAAAACAAGGGACTACCCACAAACTAGCAAAATTATGGAAACGTTTCTGATAGAATTCTGCACTTTCAAAATATTTTTCGTTCATCATACTCTCTTTTTTTCTCCTAGTCCTCTCTTAACAAGTAACCAAATGGCTGTAATAGCCATTCTTTTTCAGTAGTTCTTCATGACTTCCTTCCTCCTTAAGACAACCCTGGTCCAGGAGGAAGACTTTTTCAGAACGCTCTGCAATCGTTAACCGGTGGGCAATAAAGATAATAGTTTTATCTAAGGCCATCAAGCGGTCCACAATTTTCTTCTCCGTCAAGATATCCAGGCTACTGGTCGCTTCATCCAGAATCAGAATCGGAGCATCCGTTAATAAGGCACGCGCCAAGGCAATCCGCTGCCGTTGTCCACCAGAAATTCCCATGCCATCCGTAGTCAATTCCGTTTGGTAATTGAGGGGCATGCGCTCAATGTCTTCTCGAATTCCTGCTATTTCAACAGCGCGCAAAATATCTTCCTGACTGGTTCCTTCCCGCGCTCCCAGTAACAAGTTCTCTAAAATCGTACCATTAAAGACATAGGGCTGCTGGGGTAAATAATTGATTTGCTGGCGGAGCAAGGTCTTATCCACTTGCTGGATATCCGTTCCTCCCAGACGAATCGTCCCTTTATTGGGTTGGTAGAAATTCACCATCATCTTCGCTAGCGTGGTTTTTCCAGAACCGGAAATACCGACAAAACTCACCTTGCTCCCTTTTTTGATCTTTAAGTTAATATCTGTTAAAACATTGGCTCCAAAACCGTACTTGTAGTCTACTCCCTCAAAAACCAGATCACCATCGATAGCCTCACGCTCTTGAAGGGGCTTCTTCTCTGCGAACTCAGAGTCTATCAAATAGACTTCATTCAGACGGGTATTGGCTACTCGAGCTGCTTGCAGTTTGGTTTGGAGGTTGATCAAATTCTCTAGAGGTCCTGTGAAATAAACAAGGAGAGTGTTGTAGGTGATCAACTGCCCCAAGCTCAATTCTTGCTTCATGACCAAATGAGCTCCCATCCACAAGACCAAAACATTCAAAATCAACTGGGCCAAGTGCTTGAGCCCCTTTTGCAGACTCTCCGCCTTGCTCATGGCAAAGGACTTCTTGAGATAGTCCACAAATTCTGAGTCAATCTTTTGATAACGACTACGCTCACTGGTAAGAGACTTGATGGTTTCAATCCCATTGATATCTTCGATAATAGAAGAAGACAAGACACTATTGGCTTCCATGGTTTCATTATTTAAGCGCTCAAAAGGCTTCATAAAGGCAAAAATAATGACCGCATAAATCGGTAGCAAGAGAATGGTCAAGAAAAAGAGGTGAGAATTTTGGCTAAACAGGACTACTGATAAAATCAAAACAATAGACAGATCCAAAAAGATTGAAAGCAGTGTACTAGCCAGAGCATCGATAATGCGGTTGGCATCTGTAAACCGCGACACCACTTCTCCTGTCCGTCGAGTTGCAAAGAAACTCATAGGCAACTGAAAAACATGCTTAATATAGGACAGAATGACATCAATAGATAAACGTTGACCTAAAACAAGAAGCAAGTAATCTTGCGCATAGGTCAGAACCTGCTGTAAGATGTAAACCACGATCAAACCTAGTGAAATCACACTTAGGGTCTGCTTCATCTGATCAGGCACATAAGTATCAATAATCGATTGTAGGTAGTAAGAACCAACAATATTGATAAGGGTTACCAATAACGTTGCAAGAACAATATGAAGGACTAATTGTCGCTGTTTAAACAAAAGAGGGACAAAGTCTAGGAGCCCATTTTTCTTTTCTTTACTCGGTTGATAGGCTGGAGTCGGGGCCAAGGCAATGACAATCCCTGTCCATTCCTTTTCAAACTCTTCGATCGTCAATTTGGTCATTTTTACCTTTGGATCTGGATCTGCTATGTAAAGATGCTTTTTATCTTTCTTATAGACTACGTAATAGTGGGGGAGACGCCCATCCTTGATCACGTGGACAATCAATGGATAGGTCACTCCTTCCAAGTCAAAAAGTGTGCGGTCTGCTCGGAAGGCGCGTGTCTCAAATCCCAACTCCTCAGCCACCTTGACCAGACCTAAGGCGGTCGTCCCATCTGCAGTCGTTTTTGCCTTCTCCCGCAGACTAGCTAAAGAATAGTATGATCCATAGTAACCAAAGACCATGGCTAAAGCTGCAACACCGCAATCTCTCATGTCAACTTGTTGGCGATAATGTTTTTTCTTAAATCCCATAAGAACCCTTTCCAATCGTTTGTTTCATCTTAACAAAAAGGACTATCTAAGAAGAAAAAATCGCTATTTGGTTTATTATTTTAGGTATTTGGTCATAAAAATATCGAAATCAGGAGAGTTGTTATCTATTTTGATAAAGAAAAACCGCCTATTTTTACGACGGTCATTTCTTTCTACGAAGTCAACTTAGGGAGCAACTAACTGAACAAACCCAGAAATCAACGGTTTAAGACAAAACAAAAAGCCCACTGTTGTAGGCTTTCTGTAAGGTATATCTTAAAATTAAAGCATTTTGTTGTAGAATTCAACGACAAGTGCTTCGTTGATTTCTGGGTTGATTTCATCGCGTTCTGGCAAGCGAGTCAATGAACCTTCCAATTTTTCAGCATCGAATGATACGAATGCTGGACGTCCAAGAGTTGCTTCAACAGCTTCAAGGATCGCTGGAACTTTAGCTGATTTTTCACGAACTGAGATCACTTGACCTGGAGTTACACGGTATGAAGGGATATCAACGCGTTTTCCGTCAACAAGGATGTGACCGTGGTTAACGAATTGACGAGCTTGACGACGAGTAGTCGCAAGTCCAAGACGGTAAACAACGTTATCCAAACGACGTTCTAAAAGAAGCATGAAGTTGAAACCGACTGTTCCTTCTTTGATCTTAGTAGCTTGTACGAACAAGTTACGGAATTGTTTTTCACCAAGTCCGTAAGAGAAACGAAGTTTTTGTTTTTCAGCTAATTGCAAACCGTATTCTGATAATTTTGAACGGTTGTTTGGTCCGTGTTGACCTGGTACGTAGTTACGACGTGCCAATTCTTTACCTGTACCTGTAAGTGACAAGCCAAGACGGCGAGATTGTTTCCAAGATGGTCCTGTATAACGTGACATTTGAAATGTCCTCCTATAAAAATAATTTTTTGTAGGAAATAACGTTTTAGACAAACCTGATTCGTTCAGAAAGCCTTCGCCCAAACAGCAAAGGTTACTTTTCTAGCTGGCTTCCTGTTGACGAGCTTCATTTTGTCCTGCTGTCATTTCGCACAAATTCTATTATACCACCAATACCAGTCCTTGTAAAGTTGCTTTCTCGTTTTTTTGTATTTCTTTCTATAACTGAAAAGTAAAATGAGGGCTTTTGGTTAGCGACTTTCTAAATTTCTAATTTCTGACTTCGATTATCATGTATTTCCTTTCCTGTCTTATAATATTTATTTTGTTTACATGAATCCTTACAGCTTATTTACAGCTAGTCAAGTATGATTGTTTTAACAGTCTCCAAATCTCTCTAAATTGTAGAAAGATTAAGAACATAAATGAGATGGCTCTTCAAAAGATTCCCTATCTATTATTGACAGATTTGCTTGTAAAGTTGACACCTTTGTCAAAAAATTTACACAATTAACATCTATTATACGGTTCATATCATCAAAAAAACCATCTCCTAGAAGAGATGGTTGGAATGGGTAGATCACCCTAACCAAATTAGTCTAAGTAATGAATCAGATTTTTCTCAGTTAAAATATCTGAATAAGTATACGATTCGACATAGGTCGTCGCTGGCTCACCAGGTAAACTATTTTCATTTGTATATTCGATAATAAACAAAGAAGGATAGACTTCAATTAATCGACCAAATTTATTTTTTTGACGTTTACGACCATTTTCCAAGGTCATTTCCACAATTTGGCCTTCATGAGCCTTGATTTCTTCTTTGATTTTTTTCATTTTTGCTACATCAGTAAATGCATCACTCATCCATTATTCCTCTACTCTCTTTGATATGCTAGAGAATTTATTATATTCCTTTTGGAAGATTAACTCCACTGTCCCACGCGCTCCCGAACGGTTTTTTTCAATGATGACTTCAACCTTATTATTTGGCAAGCCTTCTTCTTCCTCGCCTGCACGTTCATAATAGTCATCACGATATAGAAAGGCAACAATATCTGCATCCTGCTCGATGGATCCTGATTCACGGATATCTGATAGAACTGGACGTTTATCTTGTCGTTGTTCGACTCCCCGAGATAGCTGACTGAGGGCAATCACAGGAACCTTTAATTCCTTCGCCAAAATTTTTAATTGACGAGAAATTTCTGAGACTTCCTGTTGACGGTTTTCGCGTCCAGTCCCGGTAATCAACTGCAAGTAGTCGATGAGGATTAGACCGAGATTACCTGTCTCTTGTGCTAATTTTCTAGAACGAGACCGAATTTCTGTAATTCGAATACCGGGAGTATCATCTATATAAATGCTTGCATTGGCTAGATTTCCTTGTGCAATGGCATATTTTCGCCACTCATCGTCTGTCAGCTGACCCGTACGAATAGAATGGGATTCAATCAAGCCTTCTGCTGCCAACATCCGGTCTACCAAACTTTCAGCACCCATTTCCAGCGAGAAAATAGCAACTGTTTTATCCAACTTAGTTCCAATATTTTGGGCAATGTTTAGAGCAAAGGCAGTTTTACCAACCGCTGGACGAGCTGCAAGAATAATCAACTCCTCTTCATGAAGACCTGTTGTCATATGATCAAGATCTCGATATCCCGTTGCAATCCCAGTAATATCTGTTGTCTGCAAAGACCGAGTTTCAAGACTTCCAAAGTTGATATTTAAGATATCCTTGATATTCTTGAAACCACTCCGGTTGGCATTTTCACTAACATCAATCAGAGCTTTTTCTGCACCTGCAATAATTTCATCCGACGGACTCGCTCCATCATATGCTTGATTGATGCTCTCCGTTAAACGAGCAATCAGGCGTCTTAGAACCGCTTTTTCAGAAACAATCTTTGCGTAATATTCCGCATTGGCTGAGGTTGGAACAGAGTTGATGATTTCGGCTAGATAAGAGAGACCACCGATATTTTGTAAATCCCCTTGACTATCTAAAATATTGCGAACTGTCGTCGCATCAATAGCATCTCCCCTGTCTGCAAGGTCAATCATCGCCTTAAAAATTAACCGATGGGCATATTTAAAGAAATCTGCTGGCTCAATAAACTCACGAACAAAAACCAGTTTTCCCTCATCAATAAAGATGGCTCCTAAGACAGATTGCTCTGCTTGGATATCTTGAGGCTGGGTTCTTAATTCTTCTATCTCAGCCATAGTCATTCCTTTCTAACGATGTACTTAACCTTCATTTACTCGAATTTGGATAACACCTGTAATATCTTGATAAATTTTAACAGGCACATCAATCAATCCAACAGAGCGAATTGGCGAAGCCACTTGAATGTGACGCTTATCGATTTTAATTCCAAATTGTTTTTGTAGTTCTTCTGCAATTTTTTTATTGGTAATCGAACCAAATGTACGTCCATCAGGACCAATTTTTTCTGTAAATTGGACAACGGTCGTTTCTTCTGCTAATTTTGCTTGAATGTCTTTCGCTTCTGCGACTAGTTCCGCATGGGCTTTTTCTTCAGATTTTTGCTTACCACGAAGCTCCCCAATAGCTTGGGTATTGGCTTCCTTAGCTAAATTCTTTTTAATCAAAAAGTTTTGCGCATAACCTGTTGGGACTTCTTTAATTTCCCCTTTTTTTCCTTTTCCTTTTACATCTGCTAAAAAGATAACTTTCATTCTTCTTCCTCCTTATCCTTTTGGACCTCTTCTTGAATACAGTCAATCAACTGGGCACGAACCTGATCGATAGTTACATTTTCCAATTGAGAAGCCGCCGAATTAAAGTGGCCTCCGCCTCCCATTTGCTCCATAATTTTTTGCACGTTGACTTTGCTTCTGCTTCGAGCTGAAATGGAAATGCTTCCTTGTTCATTCAATGCAATAACAAAGGTCGCTTCAATTTTGGACATGGCCAACATACTATCCGCTGCTTTACTAATGGTGACTGTTCCATAAGGAACATCTGCTGCTCCTGTTGCCACAATAATATGTGGGAAGACCATTTGACCATTTAGGATTAATTCATTTACTTCGCGGTACTCATCAAAGTTAGTAGCTGAAATTTCCTGGATGAGAACACTATCACTGCCTCGGCTTCGTAAATAACTAGCTACATCAAATGTACGACTGGTTACGCGAACTGAGAAATTCTTGGTATCCAACATAATACCGGCCATCAGAACACTGGCTTGAATCTTATTCAAGCGGTTCTTCTTAGAATTCTGGAACTGAAGCAATTCCGTAACCAACTCACTTGCACTACTTGCGCCACTTTCAATATAAGTGATCATGGCATTTTCAGGGAAGTCTTCGTCCCGTCTATGGTGATCAATGACAATGACTTGTGAAAATTTCTCATACAAATCATTTGAAAGCGTGAGAGCTGTCTTCGAATGGTCCACCATAATCAAAAGGGATTGATCGGTTACCATCCGTAAAGCATCTGAAACTGTTACTAGTTTAGTCGCTCCATCTGATTGAATTTTTTCAACTGCTCGTTCGATATCCTGAGCCATAGACGTATCATCATAAACTGCATAAGAGCGTTCGTTGATATTGTTTGCAAATAATTGCATCCCAATCGATGCTCCCAAAGCATCCATATCTAATTTTTTATGGCCAACAACAAATACCTGATCAACTGATTTGATTTTTTCAGAAATGGCTGTCATCATTGCACGAGTTCGTGTGCGGGTGCGCTTGATAGCAGAAGCTGTCCCTCCTCCAAAGAAAATAGGATCCTTGCCTTCTTCTCTTTCTTTCACAACTGCTTGGTCACCACCTCGAACCTCAGCTAAGTTTAGATTTGACAAAGCAACTCTACCGATTTCATCATGTTTGCCATCTCCGTAAGAGAATCCCACACTTAACGTAATGGGTAATTCACGATTTTTCGCTTCCTCACGGAATTGGTCAATAATAGAAAATTTAGATTCTATTAATTGTTCAAGGACCGTATAGTCGGTAAAGAGATAAAAACGATCCATCACAACTCTTCGGTAAAATATATGGTATTTTTCCGAGAATTCTTCAACAAAGTTTGCAATAAACCCATTGATGCTACTGATATCTGAATCAGACACAACATCTTCTAAATCATCATAGTTGTCTACAGACATAATCCCGATGACCGGCCTAGTGGTTACAAGACCAACGTTGGCTTCGTACTCGCTTGAAGCATCAAAAAAATAAACGACACTGGCCTGGGAGTCTAGATAAACAGAATATTTCTTATCCCCAACGGTTGCATAATGGCCTTTCCCTTCAAAAGGAATCGCCAACACTTGTTGAAGGTATTCCACATCAAATTGTCCATCCTCAGTGGAAAAAATCAACTCCGCATAGGGATTGAACCACTCAACTTCATTGGTTACGTCGTTCACCTTGATCACACCAACTGGCATTTTATCCAGTAGCGAGGCCAACCCATTTTCAGCCTGATGATTGACATATTGAATTTGTTCTAGCTCATCCAACTCTACTTGCTTTAATTGATGAAGAAAGAGATAGATGACACCGGAAAGAATCAACAGAATCACAAATAAATTTACAATTGTGCCACCCAATAATCTGGAACTGATGGCTAATATAATAAATGCTAACAAACCTACCATACAATAATGGATAGGCGTCATACGAAATTTTTTCATCATAAACCTCTGTTGGGCCATTATACCATAAAACATAAGAAAAAGCGAGGCCAGTCAAGCCTTTCCACCAAAGAAAAAGCTGACAGGGATTAAGGTCCGGTCCCTCATTTGTCAAACGGTGTAAAGGATGTTTACACTATTGTAAATACACAGTAGAGCGAGAAAAGAAGTAGCTATTTGGCTACTTCTTCCACATATTTACATCATTACAAGTTAGGATTCTTTTTCTTGATTCTTAGAAATGCTCCGACTCTTGCCTTCAAGATACACCATCAAGATAGAAATGTCAGTTGGGTTGACACCTGAGATCCGGCTAGCTTGACCAATGGTCTCTGGATTAATCAGTTTGAACTTTTGACGAGCTTCTGTTGCGATGGAGTCAATATCATCCCAATCAATATTGGCAGGAATTCGTTTTTCTTCCATTCGCTTCATTTTTTCAACCTGATCTAAAGCTTTTGAGATATAACCCTCGTACTTAATTTCAGTTTCGATCAACTCGATAATCTTGTCATCTAGCTCCTCAGCAGCTGGTCCGATAAAGTTGACAACATCTTGATAAGATACTTCTGGTCTTCTCAAGAATTCTTTGGCTGTGACAGCATCTGTCAATGGTTTAAAGCCTAGCGCTGCCACCTTCTCGTTCGTTTCCTTTACAGGTTTTAGCTTAATACTGTCAAGACGCTTCATTTCATTTTCAAACTGATACTTCTTGGTTTCAAAACGTGCCCAACGTTCGTCGTCAACTAGACCAACCTCGCGACCGATTTCTGTCAAGCGCATATCTGCATTATCATGACGAAGAATCAAACGATATTCAGCACGACTTGTTAACAAACGATAGGGCTCAACTGTCCCTTTGGTTACCAAGTCATCAATCATGACTCCAATATAACCATCACTACGTTTCAAGATGAGCTCTGGTTTTCCTTGAATTTTTAGGGCAGCATTAATCCCTGCCACAATTCCTTGGCCAGCTGCTTCCTCATAGCCAGATGTTCCATTGGTTTGGCCTGCTGTAAAGAGACCTGAAATTTTCTTGGTTTCTAAAGTTGCCCGCAATTGATGTGGAAGAACCATATCATACTCAATCGCATAACCCGTTCGCATCATCTCAGCATTTTCCAATCCCTTAATAGAATGGACAAGATCTCGTTGCACATCCTCTGGTAAACTGGTTGACAAGCCTTGGACATAGACTTCTTCTGTATTGCGTCCTTCTGGTTCAAGGAAAAGTTGATGACGTTCCTTATCAGCAAAGCGAACAATCTTATCTTCAATAGATGGACAATAACGAGGGCCAACACCCTTTACAACACCTGTAAACATAGGGGCCCGGTGTAAATTGCTGTTGATGATCTCGTGACTTTGACTATTGGTATAGGTTAGCCAACAAGGGATTTGATCCTTTAAATAATCCTCGTCACGCGAATTGTAAGAAAAGTGATTTGGATTCTCATCACCAGGTTGAATTTCCGTTTCTTCATAATTGATTGACGATGCCTTTACACGTGGTGGCGTACCCGTTTTGAAACGACCAATTTCTAGTCCTAGATTTTTGAGATTGTCAGCCAAATTAATAGAAGCAAGGCTATGGTTAGGGCCAGATGAATACTTGAGATCCCCAATGATGATTTCTCCACGTAAAGCTGTTCCAGTCGTGACAATAACAGCCTTGGCCCCATATTCTTGGTGAGTCGCAGTTCGAACACCAATAACCTTCCCATCTTCTACCAAAATTTCATCAATCATGGTTTGGCGAAGAGTCAAGTTTTCTTGGTTCTCAACCGTCTTGCGCATTTCCTTAGAATAAAGTTCCTTATCCGCTTGGGCACGAAGTGCACGGACTGCTGGACCCTTTCCTGTATTCAACATCTTCATTTGAATGTAGGACTTGTCAATATTCTTGGCCATCTCGCCGCCGAGGGCATCTACCTCACGGACCACAATCCCTTTTGCCGAACCACCAATTGAAGGATTACATGGCAAAAACGCCAACATTTCTATATTGATGGTTGCAAGTAAAACTTTACAACCCATCCGGCTCGCAGCAAGCGAAGCTTCTACACCCGCATGTCCCGCTCCGATTACAATAATATCGTATTCTTCTATAAAATTATAAGTCATCTTTTTTATTCCTCCAGCTGAATATGTTGTAATTGTCCGTTCCAATCTGGTAAGGCCGTTTTTAAAAATGCCGGTTTCAGGTCAACAGTCGATAAGCCCTCTAAAGCAAGCCACTGGCAAGGTAAGGACTTTGTATCTTCCTGCATAACCAAAGGTGCTTCTTCCAGCAAGTCCACCAAATAATGAAATTCAATGTTATGGTAGTGAATCCCATCTTGTTCAAAGCGATTTTCAACAATGAAAGCTAGCTGACCTGCTCTAGATGCAACGCCAAGTTCTTCTTTTACTTCTCGAACCACAGCATCTTCAGTAGCTTCATCCACTTGAATGGCACCTCCAATCGTATAAAAACCATCCTCATCTTCTACGACTAACAAACGATTATCTTTTACAATCAAAGCAGTGGCTCTCACACCAAAAACCGTCTGATTCAACTTGGTCCGAAAATCCCGTTTTTGCATTTTACTTCCTTTCGAAACGACACAAAAATAGTCAAAACTCTGAGAAGTGCAGGACAAAAAAGCCTGCAACATCCATGAGCTTTGACCATCATTTCTATTGCTTTTATTATTGTAGCAAATTGAGAACATTTGTCAATTTAAATTTCCTAAGATTGGCGAATTGCTTCAAAAGCTCCTTTGTCAATATCAACTGGATCAGAGAATGCATCTAGAACAATCCCTCTCACTGGAAACTTTCTTATACTTTCTGCAGTAAATAAACAGTCCGTAAAAGGTATTTGCAACCAAGAAAAACGATCGTAATAATTTTTAGGAATATCCTGTTCCGTCAAGAAACAAGGATAAAAGTAGTCGTCTCCCTTTCGTAGAATATCTGGTGTTAGACGGACACCTTCTTGTTCGTCACTCCCATCCATTAAAGAAGCATCAAAGGGAACCCAAACTTTAGATCGCTTCAATTCCTTGAACAAGGCTTCAATAGACTCTGTCGTTTTCTCCCTCAAGTACCGATTCTTATAGTCAGAGGGAGTCATTTCGCTCTCTTTTTTATCTGTTCTTTTCTTAAAGAACTGAAACATCCTCGTTCCTCCCAGAAAATCCTAAATATACTGACAAACTTCTCCATCTCGATAAGCATTGTCAATCAAGCCGCCACCGAGACACTCTTCACCATCGTAAAAGACAACAGCCTGACCTGGTGTAATGGCCCGTTGAGGTTCTGAAAAAACGACCTCAGCCTTGTCTCCCTTGACATGAACCGTCACTTTGGAATCTGGCTGGCGATAACGGAACTTGGCTGTACATTCAAGTGTAAACTCCTCTGGCATATCTCGTGTAAAGTGAACTTGACTAGCTTGTAAACTTGTTGACATCAGTGCTTCATGATAGAAGCCTTGACCGACATACAGAATATTTTGACTCAGATCTTTACCAACGACAAACCATGGGGCATTGTCCCCACCTTGTTGACCACCAATTCCGAGACCACCCCGTTGACCAATTGTGTAATACATCAAACCGGCATGCTCACCCATATCCCGTCCATCTACGGTCATCATTCGGCCTGGCTGGGCAGGGAGGTAGTTACTGAGAAACTCTTTGAAATTCTTTTCTCCGATAAAGCAGATCCCGGTGGAATCTTTCTTTTTAGCTGTAGCTAATCCAGCCTCTTCTGCTAAACGGCGAACCTCAGGTTTTTCCAAATGTCCCAATGGGAACATAGTTTTTTGAAGTTGTTCTTGTGACAATTGGCTTAAGAAATACGTTTGATCCTTTCCATTGTCAACGCCACGTAGCATATGGACAATACCATCCTCATCACGCGCCACGCGCGCATAGTGCCCTGTTGCTACATAATCGGCACCAAGTGTCATGGCATAATCTAAGAAGGCCTTAAATTTGATTTCCTTATTACACATGACATCCGGATTTGGTGTCCGGCCTGCACGGTATTCAGCAAGGAAGTATTCAAAGACACGATCCCAGTATTCTTTTTCAAAGTTGACAGAATAGTAAGGGATGCCAATTTGGTCTGCAACTGCTGCTACATCCTTGTAATCTTCTGTAGCTGTACAGACGCCATTTTCGTCTGTGTCATCCCAGTTTTTCATGAAGATGCCAATAACATCGTAACCCTGTTGTTTTAACAACAAAGCCGTTACAGATGAATCGACACCGCCACTCATACCAACAACAACACGTGTTTTCGAGTTATCACTCATAGGTTTCTCCCATCTTTTCGTTTCTCACGATTGAAGGTCGTGGTTTGCTTCAACGATTGAAGGTCGTTTTGAGCATTATCAATTGTAACACGCTTTATAGTAGAAAACAAGCATCTTGCTATTCTACTTATTGACTATTGTATCTAGACGTTTACAAGTCTGTAAATCAAAAAGAGTCCAATTGCTGAACTCTTTCATCTACTTTAATACCAACCATTGGCCAGCCAGAAGTTTTTAGCTGCCGACCACGAACCATAGCGGTTGACAACATATTGATTGGCTACTTTTTCCTGATATGCTTCGGATAAATCACCGTTTAAATAAGAAAGGGATAACTGGTAACGACCATAATATTGGCCATTTTGCGCTGTGTAACTGCCACTTGATTCTTTCTGGGCAATCCATTCTTTAGCCGCTGCATCTTCGGCACTCAAGCCATCTGAAGCAGATACCGTAGTTGTTACTTGTGTAGTGTTAGCTTTACTAGTGGCAGCTTGCTCTGTAGTATTAGTTGTTGCCTTCTCATCTTCAATCTCTAAAACCTGACCAACTGTAATGAGATTTACATTGCTAATCTTATTTTTCTTAGCAATCGCATCAACCGTTGTATTCTTCTCTTTAGCAATAGCTGATAAGGTATCACCTGACTTTACAGTATAAGATTCTGCACTGGCGAGGACGGGAATAAACATTCCTGATAATAAGCTCAGTCCGATAACACGTTTTACAAACATTTTTTTATTCATGGTTTTACACTCCTTTTCTGTATGTTCTTTATCTTACAGAAGAAATGTTTCAGAAACTTTATGAAATCACGTCAAATGTTTCAACAATATGTTAGTAAGAATAAAAATACCTCAAATAAACTAGTTTTAAGTATCTTTTAAGTTTAAAACAAAATTTCCCTCTTAAATAGAAGAAAACATGCCCTAGATTTGTTATAATGAAAGAAAAGAAACCCTAAGGAGCTGACTGATGAATTCGCTTAAATTCCAATCCGTATTTGATATTATTGGACCGGTTATGATTGGACCTTCTAGTAGCCACACTGCTGGAGCTGTTCGTATTGGGAAAATTGTCTCTTCAATTTTTGGAGAGGATCCAACAGAAGTTGAATTTCAGTTGTTTAATTCCTTTGCCAAAACCTATCGTGGTCACGGGACAGACTTGGCCCTTGTAGCTGGAATTTTAGGCATGGATACAGATGATCCAAAAATCCCCAATAGTCTTGAAATTGCACATGAAAGAGGAATTCGAATCGTCTGGTCCATTCAAAAGGAGAGCAATGCTCCTCATCCAAATACGACGACCATCACGGTGAAAAATGATCACAAAACCATCTCCGTCACAGGAATTTCCATTGGTGGGGGAAACATACAAGTTACTGAGTTAAATGGCTTTGCAATTTCTCTAAACATGAATACCCCAACAATTATTATCGTTCACCAAGACGTTCCTGGGATGATCGCCCATGTTACAGAGGCGCTTTCCCGCTATGATATCAATATCGCCCAAATGAACGTTACCCGCGAAAAAGCCGGAGAAAAGGCTATTATGATCATTGAAGTAGATTCTCGAAATTGTGACGAAGCGATTGAGTTAATCCGTCAAATTCCCCATTTACACAATGTGAATTTCTTTCAATAAGGAGACCCCATGTTTTATTCAATTACCGAACTAGTTGAGCAAGCGACCCTCCACTATGAAGGAAATGTCGCAGAATTAATGATTGCAACTGAGTTTGAACTAACTGGTCGCGAGCGCGAAGAAGTTCTGACTCTTATGACTCGAAACCTCGAAGTCATGAAAGAATCCGTTCATCTTGGACTCAATGACCAACTTTCTCGAAGTGGCTTGACTGGAGGAGATGCTGCAAAACTAGATCGCTATATTCGATCTGGAAAAGCCCTCTCTGACTATACTGTCCTAACCGCTGCCAAAAATGCTATTGCTGTCAACGAACACAATGCAAAAATGGGCTTGGTCTGTGCTACTCCCACTGCTGGATCAGCTGGTTGCTTACCTGCTGTTCTTACTTCAGCCATCGAGAAACTCCATTTAGATGAACACAAACAATTGGAATTCTTATTAGCAGCAGGAGCTTTTGGACTGGTTATTGCCAACAATGCATCGATTTCAGGAGCTGAGGGAGGCTGTCAAGCCGAAGTGGGTTCCGCGGCAGCCATGAGTGCGGCTGCCTTGACGTTAGCTGCTGGGGGAAGCCCTTATCAAGCTAGCCAAGCCATCTGTTTCGTCATTAAAAATATGCTAGGCTTAATTTGTGATCCCGTTGCAGGACTGGTGGAGGTTCCTTGCGTTAAGCGAAATGCAATGGGAGCGAGTTATGCATATATCGCTGCAGATATGGCCTTGGCAGGAATTGAATCCAAAATCCCTGTTGATGAAGTCATTGACGCCATGTATCAGGTAGGATCAAGCCTACCAACTGCCTTTAGAGAAACGGCCGAAGGTGGTCTGGCAGCGACTCCAACTGGGAAACGGCTACAGCAAGAAATATTTGGAGAATAAGCTATGAAGTACATATTTTTCGACTTAGATGGAACCTTAGTCGATAGTTCCGAAGGTATTGAGACAACTTTTTTACATACTTTTAACGAACTGGGTGTTCCTGCACCTGATAAAAAAACGATTCGAACCTTTATGGGCCCTCCACTCGAGGTTACATTTACAAATCATGTTCCAAAAGAACTTGTCACAAAAGCTGTAGAAATCTATCGTACTTATTACAAAGAAACTGGCCAACAACAAACCTATCTCTACCCAACTATCAAAGAACTCCTTCATCAATTGAAGGGATTGGGTTATCACTTATTCATTACCACCTCTAAGAATCAGGAAGTGAGTCTCGAAATAGCCCATTCATTAGGAATTAGTGATTACTTTGAGGGGATTTATGGTTCTATCCCAGGATCTATGCACAAAGCTGATATCATTCATCGTGTACTATTGGACCATCAAATCCCAAAAGAGGAAGCTTGCATCGTTGGGGATACTAAATTTGATATCATTGGAGGAAAATCCGTTGGCATTCACACAATTGCAGTCAGTTGGGGGTTTGCACCTCTAGATCAATTAAAAGAGGAGACTCCTGACATCATCATAGACTCTCCCCTAGATTTACTCAGTCATTTAAGTTAATAAAAAAGGTTACAAATTTGTAAACCTTTTTTACGTATGAAATCACGCATGGATAAGAGTAGCCATGCTTCAGCAAAGTTGACGAACACAGTTATTTTTCTTTACAAGTCTTTCCCATGCTTGTCAAGGTAAGAAACAAAATAAAAAGAGGGGTTCCCCTCTTTTTTAGTATCCCCAAGCTGAAAGTCCCTGGTTTGAATAAGCATTATAAGCTGATTGGATTTGATCATCAACTGTAGCAGTTGAACCCCAACCTGGCATTGTTTGGAAAAGACCACTAGCTCCAGATGGATTTGCTGCGTTCACTTGACCGTTTGATTCGCGAGCAATAATGGCTTCCCAAGTTGATGCAGGAACACCTGTCATTTCAGCCATTCGAGCCGCTGCATATGATCCAGTTTCTCCAGCAGTATTCCCATTAGCAAGTACAATCCCATTTCCAGAATTTGTAACAACTGGTGCTGCATTATAAGTAGCATTAGCAGGAGTTGTTGTTGCTTCAGTCGCCACTCGATTTGTCGAAGCTTCGACTCCTGGTTCCTGACTGGCTGTAACAGTATTCACTTTGTTGATCAATGAGTTTGAACGTTCACCCAACTCAATAATTTGACCAGCGTGGATCAAATCTTGATTGCTGATTTGATTCAATTCAACAAGCTTTTCGATAGTAGTGTTATTCTTAATCGCAATTTCTGATAAAGTATCACCATTTTTCACTTCGTATGTTTCAGCATTCACTACCACACCAGTAACAAAAAGTGAAAGAGCTGAGATAATAGAAGTTAATGTCCATTGGACTTTTTTTGTGTTCATCAATACATTCTCCTTTCGAACATAATACTATCTTACACATTAAATGTTACAGTTAGTTATATTTTATGTTACAAAGGTTACAAAATCATGTATTTTTCATGCTAAAAACGCTATAAATAGCGTTTTTCTCCATTTTTTTAGAAAAAATCCCCTATATGTAGTGGTGGTATTCTAATATTTCAAACAAAAAATGATAGCACCAACTGCTACTATAGATAGAATAGCCACACTATCTAAGGCTTGCCATTTTAACTGCCGATATCGGCTTCTTCCCTCTCCACTTTTATAACCTCTTGCCTCCATGGCAATTGCAAGAGCATCTGCACGTTTAAAACTTGATGCAAACAAGGGAATTAAAATCGGTATAAAAGAGCGAATCTTCTGAAGGAGATTCCCTTCTCCAAAATCAACCCCTCGGGCTCTCTGAGCATTCATAATGCGAATCGTATCATCCATCAAGGTTGGGACAAAACGAAGGCTCATAGACAACATGAGTCCAATTTCATGGGCAGGAACTTTGATGATTTTAAATGGAGTTAACAACTTTTCTACTGCATCTGCTAAGCTTAAGGGTGTGGTTGTCAGTGTTAAAATCGTTGAAAATACAACAATGAGAATAAAACGACAAAAGATCACACCAGCTTGCGCAAGACCTTTATCCGTTACAGTCAAAAAATAAAATTGAAATAAGGTCTTACCGCCAGTCGTCGCAAACAACTGAAAGAGTGTAGTGAAAGCAATGATAAAGACCATCGATTTCAGGCCATTAATAAAAAAACGGAAGGGTATCTTGGCACTCAAAATCAACGCAAAGGCCAATAAAAATAACAGGGCATTCGTCATCACATTATTGGCCCAAAACAAAATAACAATTAATAAGAAAAGTCCCAGTAACTTTGCTCTTGGATCCATACGATGGAGAATGGAATTACCCGGTACATATCGTCCTAAAATCATACTATTCATGTCCAATTAACTCCTTAAACTCCTGTAAAGTGATTGGTAAAGTTGGCAAAGACAGTCCTTTTTGGCGCAAGCGCCAAGCAAATTTCGTCACTTTAGGTACGCCTAATTGTATGTTTTCTAATCCTTCTACATCCTGAAATACCTCCGTTGGATGCCCAGACCTAACAATTCGTCCTTTTTCCAAAACATAAACAAGATTTGCGTATTCTGCCACATCTTCCATAGAATGACTTACAAGAACGATGGTCATTCCAGCTTGATGAAGTGACCAAAATAGCTTCATTAATTCCCTTCTGCCTGACGGATCCAAACCAGCTGTTGGCTCATCCAGAACCAAAATTTCAGGTTCCATCGCTAAAATGCCTGCAATAGCGACCCGTCTCATTTGTCCTCCAGACAATTCAAAGGGACTCCGTTCAAACAACTCTTCAGAAAGACCGACTAAGCGTAATTTCTCCTTGGCAATGCTCTCAGCTGACTCTTGGTCTACTCCAAAATTTTGAGGCCCAAATGCGACATCTTTTACTACAGTCTCAGCAAAGAGTTGACTTTCTGGAAATTGAAATACAAGACCCACTTTTTTCCGAAGATCCTTTAGCTCTTTTTGAGAAGACTCAGAACTAATGCGCATATCATTCATTTGCACTTCCCCTTGACTGGGCAAAAGCAAACCATTTAATAATTGGAGGATGGTCGATTTTCCACTTCCAGTATGCCCAATTAGAGCTGTATAAGAACCGCTTGGGATTTCTATATTCACATCAAAAAGAGCCGCTCCTTCAAAAGGAGTACCTTCTTGATAGGTATAACTAAGCTGTTTTAAAGCAATTCCCATAATAGTTTTTCTAGCTCTCCTTCAGTCTGATAGGTTTCTCCAACTGGAAAACCTTTTTGATGTAACATGCTACGCAATCGATTGGCGAATGGTTCTTCTAATCCAATTTCATCTAGATCATCTCGAGAAAAGAGTTCTCTTGGAGTCAGATCCAAGGTCGCCTTCCCTTTTTCAAAGAGAATAACCCGATCACTTAGGGAAACTTCCTCTAAATCATGGGTAATAGAAATAACCGTTAACCCATATCGTTCTTTAACTTCTCGAACCGTACGAATTAGTTCTAGACGCCCTTCAGGATCCAACATGCTGGTCGCTTCATCTAAAATGATGATTTTAGGTCGTAAAGCAATAATTCCGGCAATGGCCACCCGTTGCTTTTGTCCACCGGACAACCTAGCGGGTTCGCGATCTTTGAACTCATCCATGCGGACCATCTTCAAAGCTTCGTCTACTCGTTGCACCATTTCATCTCTTGGAATTCCTTGGTTCTCCAATCCAAACGCCACATCATCTTCTACTGTAGCTCCAACAAACTGGTTATCCGGATTCTGAAAAACCATGCCAATTTCACTACGTTTATCCCAAACATTTTCAGGAGTTAACAAATCTCCAGAAATATAGATTTGACCAGATTCGGGTTCCAACAAGCCATCAATCAAACGGACTACTGTTGATTTCCCACTTCCGTTATGTCCAATAATGGATAACCATTCACCATGTTTCACGTGAAACGAAATATCATTTAACTGATGGTTCTCATCTGTTTTTTGGTATTTAAATGTAAGATTTCGAACTTCTATAATATTATTCATTTATCTAAAGGTATCTTTAAAGAGGTAGGCACTACCTTTAAAGTATTCATATCCAGAGTAGACTGTAAAGATTAGCGCGACATAAAGCGTAATTTGACCCAATAAGTCCCAATGGAAGAGAAGGAAAATAATGGCAAACATCTGTGAGAAGGTTTTAATTTTACCAGGCATAGCTGCAGGTAAAACAACTCCTCCTGTTTCAACCAATAACAAGCGGAGACCAGTAACGGCTAATTCACGGCAAATAATAATTGCAGTTATCCAAGCCGGAACCATCTTTAATTCAATCATCATGATAAAAGCAGACATGACAAGAAGCTTATCAGCCATAGGATCTGCAAATTTTCCAAAGTTACTAACAACTTTCCATTTACGAGCCAGATAACCGTCTAAATAATCAGTGATACTTGCAACTGCAAATACGATTGCTGCTGCCACATGCCAACCATAACCTTTACCAAATATTAGCATCAAAATAAAAATAGGAATAAACACAATTCGAATCAGTGTTAAGGCATTTGGGATATTTTCTTTTTTCATTCTAGTCTCCTTATTAGTTTACATGATAGTTTACATCTAATTGACAAAATTGACGTCGATTTAATTCGACAAAAGCATCATTCCACTCTTTTCCCGTTATTTAGGGAAAATGATAAAATCCGTCATATCACAAGCGTTGACAAAATCTCGCCCAACCTTTACAACATCTTGTAAAGAAATACTCTGTAAAATTTTTGGAAGATCAAATAGATTTTCACCTGTCTCAATTGGATTAAATTGAGTAGCAATATAATCCAAGGAATTCAAACCGTGTAAAAAATCTCCAAACATTTCACTTTTAATCGTATCCAAATGCTCTTGGGTCACATCAGGATCTTTCTCAAAATTCTTAATGGCCGTTCTGAACTGATGGGATATACTCACAGGTTCCGAAGTGTCCATCGTTAACATCACAAAGTGAAAGGAAGACTCTACTTCAATTTCTAGTGTCAAGGAGTTGTCAAGTTTACCAACTTCATAAAGCGACTGAAATCGCTTGGATGTCCACCCAAACATCATTGCAAACAATAATTTGAGGATAATCTTATAGCGATACTGGTAAAGAGGAGAAATCTGATTTCTTCCACGAATTCCAATTGCTAATTTCGGTGAAGCAACTTCCATCCGACTTGTCTCATTTTGAACAACCGGATTCAAGTCCACGGGTGAAATATGAGGAAGAGGATTTGAAGAGGTCTTCATCTCGAATTCAGAAACAAGGTTAACAAGACTGTCAAGATCAAAATTTCCGACAACCACTAGCTGCATATTGGATGGTTGGTAGAAATAATCGAAATTATCCTGTAAACTTTCTTCATCAATTTGAGAGAGAGAAGATCCAGTACCTGCAATATCTTGGGCCAAAGGTGTATCAGGATAGAGATTTGCCAGCGCTCTAAAAAATAATTGGTAGTCAGGACTATCTTGGTACATTTCAATTTCTTGCTGAATAATCAATTGTTCCTTCTTTAGAGAATCCTTTGAGAGATGAAGAGATTGTGTCATCTCCAGTAACAATCTCAGATTTTCATTGACATTCGAAGTAGTCGAAAAAAGATAACTGGTTTGTGTAAAGCTAGTAAAAGCATTGCTTTCAGCTCCCAGCTTTACAAAATGTTGTAAATAATCTTGACCATCTTGATCTTCAAATAATTTATGTTCAAGAAAATGAGCAATCCCTGCTGGAAATTCTTTTATTTCTTCTACTCCATCGACTGTAAATCTTGTGTCAATAGAACCGAATTTAGTAGAAATAATTGCATAGCTTTCATTAAAATCCGCTTTTGGAATTAAATATAACTTCAATCCATTATGGAGAGTTGTATGATAAACACATTCTCCAACAGCTGGATAATCTATTTTCTCCAAATCTTTTTTTATCATTCTCTTCCTTCCATAAAATAGACCGCTTGTAATTTGAGTGATTTAGCAACAGCCATAATTTCTTCTTTTGTCACCAGTTGAATGGCTTGAATCCAATCATCAATTGACAAGAACTGTTTTCCTAAAGCGGATTGTAGATAAGCTCTTTCAATCAAGGTTCCAGGTCGATCCTGCGACAATTTTGCAGCATTTATAATCATTTCTTTTGTCAAGCGTAACTCTTCACTTGTAAACTTACCTCTCTTCAAGTCACTCACTTGACGACTCATCAGAGTCATCGTCCGGGTTCTATTTTTTCTGTCGATTCCTGCATAGATACGCATAAAATGAGAAAAAATATCAAAATTGCTAGAGATAGTATAAGCCAATCCTTCTTTTTCTCGTATGACTGTAAACAATTTTGAGTGAGAGAAAGCACCCAGTAAACCATTTAAAACAATTAAAGCAAAATGCTCTTTCGCTCCATACTGCACAGGAAAGTGATATCCTAACTCTAAAATAGATTGATGAGTATCTCTTTGCTCGAGTCCTTCTCTGACAACATTTGAGAAGGATTGTGCATAAAAAATATTGACATGAGATTTACGAGGTTGTAAACTAAATTCACTAATCTTTTCAATGACTGCTAGTTCATTGAAATCACCCATAAAGAAAAAGTCAATCAGGTTTGTTTGAAGCATTTCTTGAAATGCTTGATAAGCTGACCCTTCATCCTCATTCTGAATCTGCTGGACGCTTCCATACTTACTTAGTTTCATATCAGCTTGATCATAAAACAAACGATTTAATTGTTGGTGAGCATAATAAAAATGATTTTCAATTTCTGCTTCTAGTTCTGTAACGAGATTTTTTTTCTCTACTGAAAAAGTTTCTGAATGAAAGCATCCATTTTCTGCAAGAGGAGCATTCAGAGATACCTTTAATAAATCCAACATCTGATCTGTCAGGACATTTTTCTTACTCAAAAAAGCATCACGGACATAGGATAAATTAATATCAATGTAGTGCATTTGGCCGCGTTTTGAAACAGAAGTAGAAAAATTGGCTCCATACAAGTTCGCCAACTGCCCTCTAAATTGCTGGGAAGTTGGATAAAGTTGATTAGCTGTTTCGATCATGCGCGAGGCTAGAACCCGTCCTGCTATTGTTTCTTCAGAAAGGGGGGCAGAGAATCGCACTTTAATCTCATTGGTCTTAAATTTTTCTGATTTCATAAAATGGATTCGAACACCAGTAACTAATTCCATCGTCATCCTCGTTCTAACAAATATTACTCTTCATTATATCATGAAATCCCTGTAAAATCTTTCCCAGACAGATTAAAAATCGTTTACACCGACTCGCCCTATTTTAGGTTTTTCATCCTTTTGTGGTATAATAACTATCATTGAGGTGAACTATGAACTATAAACTTTTTGATGAATTTATCACACTACAAGCCCTTTTTAAAGAACTAGGAATCATCCAAAGCGGTGGAGCTATCAAGGCCTTTTTACTTGAAAATCAAGTAGAGGTTAATGAAGAAGTGGAAACCAGAAGAGGACGTAAGTTACGAGTCGGAGATACAATCGAAGTGATTGGTGAGAAGGAAATCATAACGATAACACAACCTAGTCCAGAAGAAATTGAAGACTACCAAGCTGACAAGATAAAAAAAGAACGTGTTACTCAATTGGTGAAGAAATTAAACCAAGAACAAAAAAAACATTCTAAAACCAAAAAAAAAGAAGAGAATAAGCGGAAGCCTGTTCGTTTCCCAGGAACATAATATGTGGCTTAAATCCATACATATTCAAAAATTTCGAAATTATAAAGACGTAGATCTCCAATTCCACTCTGGTTTGAATATTTTCTTAGGCCAAAATGCTCAAGGCAAAACCAATCTCCTTGAATCTATCTACTTTTTAGCCTTGACCCGTAGCCATCGGACTCGTTCCGATAAAGATTTAATTCATTTTCAAGAGGAACAATTTACCGTTTCTGGAATTTTAGAAAAAAAGACTGGCTCTATCCCATTAGAAATTTCTTTATCCTCAAAAGGTAGAGTTACAAAAGTAAACCACCTGAAACAAAGCAAATTATCAACATATATAGGGAATATGAATGTCGTTCTCTTTGCACCAGAGGATTTACAACTCGTAAAAGGCTCACCCGCTCTTCGTCGCAAGTTTATTGATATTGATTTAGGACAGATGAAGCCCGTTTATCTATCCGATTTAACAGCCTATCATCATGTTTTAAAGCAGCGAAATAGTTACTTAAAAACAACGAACACAGTAGATCCAACCTTTTTAGATGTTCTAGATGAGCAATTAGCAGATTATGGTAGCCGGGTCTGCATCCATCGGAAAGATTTTCTTAAAAAATTAGAGTACTTTGGACAGGAAAAACATTTTGAAATTTCCAATCAAGCCGAAAAACTCACCATTCGGTATGATTCCTCCATTCCTTTTCAAGATGAACAAACGCTTCGTCCAACCTTTATCAAATTACTTCGAGAAAATCGGACAAAGGATCTCATCAAAAAAACAACCAGTGTCGGTCCTCACCGAGATGACATTAGTTTTTACATCAATGATATGAATGCTACTTTTGGTAGCCAGGGGCAGCACCGCAGTGTTGTTCTTTCAATAAAACTAGCAGAGATTTCACTGATTGAATCCTTGACGAAGGAAAAGCCTATTTTACTCTTAGACGATGTCATGAGTGAACTTGACAACAATCGTCAACTACATTTACTAGAAGTTATCTCCCGTGACATCCAAACATTTATTACAACTACAACCCTAGATCACCTAAAAGACTTGCCAGAAGACTTAAAAATCTTCAATATTCAATCAGGTCAAGTTGACGAATAATTAACAAAGTTGTCAATTTTTATTGACAACTTTTTGACACAATAAAAGTGTGAAATCATAAGATTTCACACTTTTATTTTTTATTGAACAGAGTAGTTTGGTGCTTCATTGGTAATTTGAACATCGTGTGGGTGGCTTTCTTTTAAACCTGCCCCAGACATTTCAACAAATTGTGCATTTTCGTGCAATTCTTGAAGATTGGCAGCTCCAACATATCCCATACCAGAACGAATACCACCAATCATTTGGAAGACGATATCGGCTGCAGAACCCTTATAAGCCACTCGACCTTCGATTCCTTCTGGAACCAATTTGTTGGCTTCATTAACAGAACCTTGGAAGTAGCGGTCGCTTGAACCTTTCTTCATTGCTGCAATGGATCCCATACCACGATAGGTCTTAAATTTACGTCCTTGGAAGATTTCAGTTTCACCTGGTGCTTCATCTGTTCCTGCAAACATAGATCCAAGCATGACTGCATGACCACCAGCAGCAAGGGCTTTTACAATATCTCCAGAATACTTGATTCCACCGTCAGCAATGATAGTTTTTCCATATTCACGCGCAACAGCAGCTGCATCATAAATAGCTGTAACTTGAGGAACCCCAACACCAGCAATTACACGAGTTGTACAGATTGAACCAGGTCCAATCCCAACCTTAACCACGTCAACACCTGCATCATAGAGAGCACGCGCTCCCTCAGCTGTAGCAATATTACCTGCAATCAAAGTGCGATCTGGGAAATGAGCTCGAATTTCAGCAATCTTACGAAGAACCCCTGCAGAATGACCATGGGCCGTATCGATGACAATGGCATCCGCACCAGCTTCAAACAATGCTTCTGCACGCTCAAAAGTATCAGATGTAACTCCAACAGCACCTGCTACTAAAAGACGACCAAATTCATCTTTAGCTGCATTTGGAAACTCAATAACTTTTTCAATATCCTTAATGGTAATCAAACCTGACAAACGACCATTCTCATCTACCAACGGCAATTTTTCAATGCGGTGTTCTTGGAGAATCCGTTCAGCGGTTTCTAAATCAGTACCGACTGGTGCAGTTACTAGATTTTCACTAGTCATCTGATTTGAAATTGGTTGATCATAATCAGAAATAAAACGTAGGTCACGGTTTGTCAAAATTCCAACTAGTTTACGATTTTCCATGGTTTCAACCACAGGAACACCACTGATACGGTAACGTCCCATAAGTTCATCTGCCTCAGCAATGGTATGTTCAGGTGTTAGGAAAAATGGGTCAATGATAACGCCGTTTTCAGAGCGTTTTACTTTACGAACTTCATCTGCTTGTTGGGCAATGGACATATTTTTGTGAATAACCCCAAGTCCTCCAGCACGGGCAATGGCAATAGCCATTTGGCTTTCAGTGACTGTATCCATCGCAGCTGTGATGATTGGGATATTCAACACAAGGTTATCCGCCAATTTTGTACGAAGATCTGCATCGTTTGGTAATACATGACTTTCAGCTGGAATGAGCAATACATCATCGAAGGTATAACCTTTTTTCAAAAATTTAGTGTCCCAATTTGACATTCCCATTTTCCTCTTTTCTTTCTTTTTGAGCCAAGCTCGTCTTTTTTAGTTGATAATATCATACCATTCTATGATAATTTGTCAATCATTTGTAGAATATTTCAAAAAGAGGTGTTGGAACCTCTTTTGAATCATTTATTTTATTAGATTATCTTACCATCAAGAGCTTATTTGAAATAGTTTAAGCCCATAGCAGACTTGACTTGATCAAGCGTTTCTGCTGCAACCGAACGGGCCACTTCACTACCCTTTTGAAGCATATCATAGACTTGTCCCATATCTTTAGCAAATTCAATTCGGCGTTCGCGAATAGGTCCCAGCTCTCTCTCTAGAATCTCTAGAAGATAACGTTTGGTTTTAACATCTCCTAAACCACCCCGTTGGTAATGGTCTTTCATGTCTTGAATGATCGCCTGATCTTCTTCTTTTCCAAAAACATCCAAATAATGGAAAACCATATTTCCTTCAATTTTTCCTGGATCTTCGACACGAATATGCTCAGGATCTGTATACATACTCATCACCTTTTTCTTCAAGGTGTCCATATCATCCGCTAAATAGATACCATTGCCAAGAGATTTGGACATTTTGGCATTCCCATCCAGACCAGGCAAACGACCCGCTGCCTCATTTTCTGGAAAAATTCCCTCTGGTTCAACCAAGACATCACAATGATAAGCATGATTAAAAGAACGGACGATTTCACGTGTTTGCTCAATCATGGGCTTTTGGTCTGTCCCAACAGGTACCAGATTGGCTTTAAAGGCAGTAATATCTGCAGCTTGAGAAACAGGATACACCAAGAAACCAGATGGAATAGACTCACCGAACCCTTTTTGGGCAATTTCTGTCTTAACCGTTGGGTTGCGTTCCAAACGTGAAACAGAGACCAAATTCATGTAATACATGGTCAATTCCGCTAGCTCAGGGATCTGACTCTGAATAAAAATGGTTGATTTATTTGGATCTAATCCAGCTGCTAAATAGTCTAGAGCAACGTTTCCGATGGATTCCACAATAGTTTGTGGGTCTTTAGCATGATCCGTTAGGGCTTGTTGATCAGCTAAAAAGACAAACATTTGATACTTGTCTTCGTTTTGCATAAGAACTCGATTCTTCAATGAACCGACATAGTGTCCAATATGGAGTTTCCCAGTCGGGCGATCTCCAGTTAAAATAATCGGCTTGGTCATTTTTCTTCCTCCCTGAAGTACAAAATAAAAGCCCACGCATAGCAAAAACTATGCGAGGGCGTCTGAGACACGGTGCCACCTCACTTAGAACAACATGTGCTGTTCCCTCTGACTCATCACAAATGAGCTGCACATAAGGCCTGCTAGCCGAATCTCTATTGGTTAAGATTCTATTTGAACATCAGTCCATTTCATTCTGTTTCGTTGCTTATTTTCAGCAACCATAAGCTCTCTAAAAAACGAATACAAATTACTCTTCTGATTGCTTTTCATTATATAATGACATCAAGGGAAAGTCAAGTTCTTCCCTCTTTTATCATCCATTATCATCTCCCTCAAATGCTTAAGGGTATTCATTGAAAAATCAAGCGTTTTCTAGTAAAATAGGCTTATATAGACAGAAAAAGAGGAGAAATATACGTGTTAACAGTTACAGACGTCTCACTACGTTTTAGTGATCGTAAACTTTTTGATGATGTCAACATCAAATTTACAGAAGGAAATACCTATGGTTTGATTGGGGCCAATGGTGCTGGAAAATCAACCTTTTTAAAAATCTTAGCAGGGGATATTGAACCGACAACTGGTCACATTTCTCTTGGACCAGACGAACGTCTTTCTGTTCTTCGTCAAAATCACTTTGACTACGAAGATGAGCGTGCCATTGACGTCGTTATCATGGGAAATGAAAAACTTTATAGCATCATGAAGGAAAAAGATGCTATCTATATGAAGGAAGATTTTTCAGATGAAGACGGAGTCCGAGCAGCAGAGCTTGAAGGAGAATTCGCTGAACTAGGTGGTTGGGAAGCAGAAAGTGAAGCTTCACAACTCCTCCAAAATCTGAATATTCCCGAAGAGCTCCACTACCAAAATATGAGTGAACTAGCAAATGGAGATAAAGTGAAAGTCCTCCTAGCCAAAGCTCTCTTTGGTAAACCAGACGTCCTTCTTTTGGACGAGCCGACAAACGGTCTTGATATTCAATCCATTACCTGGTTAGAAGATTTCTTGATTGATTTTGAGAATACCGTTATCGTCGTATCCCACGACCGTCACTTTTTGAATAAAGTCTGTACTCACATGGCCGACCTGGACTTTGGAAAAATCAAACTCTATGTCGGTAACTACGATTTCTGGAAAGAATCATCTGAACTGGCCGCCAAGTTGTTAGCAGATCGGAATGCCAAAGCAGAAGAAAAAATCAAACAATTACAAGAATTTGTGGCTCGTTTCTCTGCCAATGCTTCAAAATCTAAACAGGCAACTTCGCGTAAAAAGATGCTTGACAAGATTCAGTTAGAAGAAATTGTCCCATCTAGCCGAAAATACCCATTTATCAGCTTTAAAGCGGAACGAGAAATCGGGAATGATTTGTTGACAGTAGAGAACTTATCTGTAAAGATTGATGGTGAAACTATTCTTGACAACATCAGCTTCATCTTGCGTCCAGGTGACAAGACAGCTCTTATCGGACAAAACGACATCCAAACAACTGCCTTGATCCGCGCCATTATGGGTGAAATCGAATATGAAGGAACTGTCAAGTGGGGAGTTACAACTAGTCGCTCTTACTTACCAAAAGATAATTCAGCTGACTTTGCCGGAGGTGAATCTATTCTTGACTGGCTCCGTCAATTCGCAAGTAAAGAAGAAGACGACAATACTTTCCTGAGAGGTTTCTTGGGACGAATGCTCTTCTCTGGAGACGAGGTTAACAAGCCTGTAAACGTCTTGTCAGGGGGAGAAAAGGTGCGCGTGATGCTTTCAAAACTCATGCTTTTGAAGTCAAACGTTCTTGTACTTGACGACCCTACAAATCACTTAGATTTAGAATCTATTTCAAGCTTGAACGATGGATTGAAAAACTTCAAAGAATCCATCATCTTTGCCAGTCACGACCATGAGTTTATTCAAACTCTTGCCAACCATATCATTGTTCTTTCAAAAAATGGTGTCATTGACCGGATCGATGAAACCTATGACGAATTCTTAGAAAACCAAGAAGTTCAAGCAAAAGTCAAAGAAGTTTGGAAAGACTAAGAAATCACTCTAAATGATCAAAAACCCTGGAACCTTTGTTTCAGGGTCTTTCAATAGACTATATGAAATTTAAAAAATTTTTATCACACCCTATCATATTTTACTTTACAGCTTTTTTACTTCCCTTTACAATCTTATTTTTTGTCTACCTCAGTCAAGGGATTTATTGGGGGAGTGAAACGTCTCCTTTATTAGGCGATGGTTTCCATCAATACGTTATTTTCGACGTTACCTTACGAAATATTTTACACGGAACAGACAGTCTCTTTTACAGCTTTACAAGTGGACTAGGCTTAAACTTTTACGCCCTTTCTAGCTATTATTTGGGCAGTTTTTTATCTCCCTTTGTCTTCTTCTTTGACAGTTTATCTATGGTTGATTCCGTCTATCTTTTTACACTGATAAAGATAGGGTTGATAGGGTTGTCAACCTATCATTCCATTAAGGGAATCTATCCTCAACTACAAAAATTCTTGATTCTTTCACTGTCAACTTCATTTGCTTTAATGAGTTTCTCAATCAGTCAGATTGAAATCAAAACCTGGCTCGATGTCTTCATTTTGGCTCCACTCATTCTCTTAGGTCTACACCGTTTAATGACTCAAAAGAAACGGGTTCTCTACTTTACAAGCTTGACTATCCTTTTCATCCAGAATTATTATTTTGGATTTATGATGGCTCTCTTCTTGACATTATGGTATTGTACTCAGCTTTCCTGGGACTTTAAAAAAAGAATATCTTCTTTCTTTGACTTTACAATCGTGTCAATTCTAGCAGGGGTCACTAGCTTGATCATGATTTACCCTACCATTTTAGATTTACGAACTCATGGGGAAAACTTTACCAAGATTACAAGAACCTTTACAGAAAATAGTTGGTACTTAGACGTTTTTGCAAAAAACTTAATCGGTAGCTTCGACACAACAAAGTATGGGGCCATCCCTATGATTTATGTTGGCCTGTTCCCATTTTTACTTGCCTTTCTATTTTTCTTTGTCAAATCGATCCAGTTTCACGTGAAACTAGCCTATTTGACTTTATTAGTCATTCTTATTGCAAGCTTCTATTTACAGGCTTTAGATTTATTTTGGCAGGGGATGCATGCTCCCAATATGTTTCTTCACCGTTATGCCTGGCTTTTTTCATTGACAATTTTGTTCATGGCAGCAGAAGTTCTCAATCGGATAAAAGAAATCAATTGGCAACGACTCTGCCTAGCTGTTAGTTTGCTTAGTATTGGGTTTGTTCTCACTTTTCTCTATCGCAAACACTATCCTTTCTTGACAAGCAGTCATTATGTATTGACACTAGAATTTCTTCTTGTATTTTTCACTGTGACACTTGCCTTTACAGTTCGTAAACTTTCTTATCCAATTTTTTCTGCTGTTATTCTTTTCTTCTGTCTATTTGAAATCAGTATAAATAGCTATTATCAGATGGATGGGATTGCAACTGAATGGGTATTTGCAGCTCGTTCTTCTTATCAAGGGAAGATTCCAGCAATTAATAAGTTGACAAGAAGTTTACAGGATGATCATAATTTTTACCGAACAGAGATTCTCCAACCTCAAACTGGTAATGACAGTATGAAATACAATTTTAGAGGGATATCCCAATTTTCATCTGTCAGAAATACAGATACCAGTTCAACCCTGGACAAACTCGGTTTTAAATCAGATGGAACCAACTTGAACCTGCGCTATCAAAACAATACATTACTAATGGACAGTCTGTTCGGAATCAAATACAATTTTTCAGATAGGAATCCTCAAAAGTTTGCTTTTCATAAATTGGAAACGCAAGGAAATCAGACCTTATATCAAAATGAAAAGGCTCTTTCACTAGCATTTCTAACAGCAAGTCCCTACAAGGATATCCCATTTTCTAATCTAACCTTGGATAATCAAAAGAATTTTCTCAATCATCTAACGGGCCAATCCTTGACTTTCTATCAGCGATTACATCCACTGAAAACTGGTACAGATGATCCTTCTCAAGGTCCTCAGAAAGCTAAAGTTGAAGCAGATAGTTTTCTAACTTATGCCAGTATCGAATATGAGCTCTACGTTCAAAACGATAGTCAACTTTATGTGAATCTTCCTTCTTTAGAATTTGAGAATGAAGATTATACCGATGTTGAGATCATTACGAATGGCCAAGTCAACCGCTATACAACAGACAATGTATTTCCATTCTTCACCATTGGTCACTTTACAGCAGGAGAAACTGTTAAGATTCGAATTGCCTTCCCTGAAAATTCGTCAGTCACCTTCCAAAATCCAGAATTTTTTGCTTTGGACCTTCAGGCCTACCAGGAAGCCTTTGAAACGTTACACCAACAAGAAGTTCATGTGCAAACCAAAGGAAATACCGTCACTGCAGATTTTACAACAGACCACCATACAAGTCTCTTTTTTACACTTCCTTATGATAAAGGGTGGACAGCGACGATGGATGAACAACCTGTCCCTATTCGAAGAGCTCAAAAAGGATTTATGGCTGTTGATGTCCCTAAAGGAAAAGGACAGGTTGTTCTACAGTTCATTCCACATGGGTTAAAAGAAGGAACCATCGCTTTCCTACTCGGAATTCTGTCCTTCGCTGGCTACAATGCTATTCGAAATAAATCTCAGTCCTCAAAAAATCAGTAAATTTGCATCATAAAGAGCCCATTCAGTTGAAAGGGGCTCTTATTTTAAACAAAAAAAAGCATCCCTTAGGATGCTAGTTTAGCTCCGCCAGTAGGACTCGAACCTACGACATCATGATTAACAGTCATGCGCTACTACCAACTGAGCTATGGCGGAATGAGATATAGTCCGTACGGGATTCGAACCCGTGTTACCGCCGTGAAAAGGCGGTGTCTTAACCCCTTGACCAACGGACCATGTCATTAACAGAACATATCCCATTATACCATCGATTCAAAAATTGTCAAGCCTTTTTCTGTATTTTATTTAATAATTCTTCGACCCTTTTAACCTGTGTACGAGAGACGGGGCAAGTTGTCTCCTCTTCTAACATCAAGAGTCTCTTGCGACGATCAAAATTGACAATCATTCTTTGATTCACTAGATAGGATTGATTGGGACTAAAGAAATGATTGTCTACATCTTTTTCAAGTATATCCTTGATAGTCCCTAAAAATTCCTTTTGAAAATTCTTTCCAACAAGTCGTAGCTTATGAGAAACTCCAGTTGTCTCAATGTACAATATATCTCGATATGGAACTCGAATTTCCATATTTTTGAAACTATATTCAAAGAAATCAATGATATTTTTATTTTCAATCACATTCTTCTTCAAATAGAGAATACATTCTCGAATTTTTTCTTTAAACAAGTTTTCATTCAAGGTTTTTTCAATAAATTCGAGAGCTGATACCTTGTAACGATAGGTAATGGTAGCAAATTCCGATTTCGTCGTAATAAAAGCAATGATTGCAAAAGGATTGACCTCGCGAATCATTTGAGCTGCCTTGATGCCAGCTTTTTCATCCCCTTTGATATCAATATCAAGGAAGAAAAGCTGATGAAAATCACCATTGGTTAGGTATTCCTTTAATTCAGTTATTTTACTGGTGGAAACAATATTTAATCGTAGTCCTTCCTCCTCAGCGATAGCTTTCACATGTTTCTCTACTCGAACTTGTTGAGAAATTTCGTCCTCTAGTAATACAATATTCATCTATCTTCCTTTCTCTCCAATAACTAAGCTCTGCGTAAATCTTCCATTGATCAATTCTGTCTCTAGAAAAATAGCAGCATATTCTCCAATAAGCTCTTTTACAATCGCAAGGCCCATTCCTCTACGATCCCCTTTAGTTGAAAATCCCTTTTCATAGAGCTTGTTCCAATTAATCGGTTCATCAGAAATAGAATTTTTTATGATCAGATGCACTCCATTTGGCATATTAAAAACCGCTATTTGAACTTCTTTTTCTTGACTCATCTTAGCTGCTTCAATAGCATTATTGACTAAAATTCCGACGGTTCGTACAAGATCCAATAATCTCATGGGAACCTTTTCAATAACGTCTTCTGTTTCAAAAGTTAGTTTGACACCCATTTCCTCTGCATAGATCCATCCCCTACTTAGGATGCTTCTCAAAGCAGAATCTCGAATATTTCCTAGGTCAAATCCTGTATATTCTTCTTTTTGGAGTTGGCCGTAGCATTCTTCAAGAACATTTCTTTGGATTCGTTTAATATCCTCAATATTTTCTTCCTCAATCGCTAAATTTAAGGAAGTGATAATATTGCCAAAATCATGACGAAAACCTTTTAATTCTAAATATAGGCCTTGAATTTTATTCATATACTGCTCCATTTGGCGCTGTTCAAACCTCTTTTGCTTCAACTCCATTTTCTTTTCATAACGATCTCGAACCGTCTTCATTTGAACCATGGTTCCGATAAAGATCAAGAAACAAATCGTTGCTACCATACTACCAAAACTATTGAAATGACCAATATCACTTATCCAATGAGAAGCATTCAATACTAAGGTTAAAATAAGATAACTAACAATCAATTCCTGGACAAATTTCTTAAAAACCCGCTCTTTAAAATAGAGAAGATTCACTTCGAGAATGGTTAATATCTTCATGATTAAAACAAGTGAGATAATTCGGATAGTCAAAAAATAATAGTCAGAGCATTGATGAATTATACTATCACCAAAAACAGAAGAAGTGATTACAGATAAAAATGTATCTGTACTTTCAACTGCTAAATAAATGACGAATGAATATAAAATAGCTATCTGACGTTGAATATTACAAATAAAATAGTAATAAAGATACAGAAATAGTGGCCATAGACATAACATTAGATAATCAATATTTAAATCAAAATAATCTAAAAACATTGTAATCACAAATACAACAACAATGCCTAATCCTAAAATGAAACTATGACTGTACTTATTAAGTTTTTGATCAATTTTTAAAAAGGATAAAATAATTGTAAAAATAGTTAAAATTGAAAATAGGGTATTTAGAAACATCAGTTTCCTCCCCTACCAAAAATAAGCCCAATAAGTTCAGAAAAGTTGTTCTTCTTGCGTTTATCCCCTCCACAGATTTGCTGCAATTCTTTTTCTGTAAGAACTTTAAATGCCTTAGAAACTGTTGATGGATTGTTTTTCATAAAAAAAATCTCCTTATAATTTATTTGATCATTAAATTATTAAATTTAATATACATAAATTTTAGTAAAAAATCAAAGACTTTTTTAACATTTCCGCTATTTGGTTCATTTTTACAGCTATTTGGAACAAAAAATCTAGTTTTTGCAATTTTTTTATCCCATTTATTTAGAAAAACTCTAGTTTTTAAAAAAACTAAGTAATAAAAAAACGTGATTTGTATAAAAATCACGTTTTTTATTTTGATCCCAGCAGGATTCGAACCTGCGACCGTTCGCTTAGAAGGCGAATGCTCTATCCAGCTGAGCTATGAGACCAGATGTCTTCTTATTCTATCAGAAAATAGGAGGAGCGTCAAGATTCATTTATGGTAGGGACTTCCCTGTTGAATCATAAATGCCCGATAGATTTGTTCGATTAAAACAAGCTTCATCAATTGATGGGGAAGGGTTAACTTTCCAAAACTCATAAGTAAATTCGCTCGTTTTTTAACTGCTGGGGACAAGCCTAGGCTCCCTCCAATCACGAAGGTAATTTCAGAATACCCTCGTACAGTAACCTCTTCTAAGGTTTGACTAAACTTCTCAGATGGAAATTGTTGTCCTTCAATTGCTAAGGCAATCACATACTCACGATCTCCAACTTTAGCTAAAATACGATTTCCTTCTTTTTCAAGGATTTGCTGATTTTCTAAGTCACTGGCCCGATCTGGAGTTTTCTCATCCAGCAATTCTACCATTTCTACCTTCGTAAATCGACTCAAGCGTTTAGTATATTCGGCAATCCCATCTTTTAAATACTTTTCTTTTAATTTTCCAACCGTTACAATCTTAATTTTCATATTCATATTCTAACACAAATAAACTTATACACAAGTTTTCAATAAATAGGCTTGAATCTATCTTACAAAAAATGGCTCTATACTCACGTTTTTCACACTTATACACAGTTTTCCACAACTTGTGGAAAAAAATTCCATTTTAAGTTATAATTAAGAAACCAGGTCTATACTTTTCCATAATTGGAACAAATAGGAGAAAACTATGAAACAACCATCAAATTTTCTAAAAAAAGCTTTGCAACTTTTGCTTGTTCTTGTCATTGGGTTTACTGGAGGAATCTTAGGAACCTTAACCTCTTTCCAGTTTACCAAAGGGAATTCTACAAATTCTAGCCAAGAAATAAAATCTACCATAGTCAATCGTGCTTATAAGAATACAACATCAACTAGTGAAGCCGTTGATAAGGTTAAAAATGCTGTTGTTTCTGTTATTACCTACGCTGAAACCTCTGAAAAAGGCTTCATCAATGGAGAAACAGATACTGATCCAGAAGTAGCTAGTGAAGGTTCAGGTGTTATCTATAAAAAAGATGGGAAAGACGCTTATGTAGTAACCAATGCTCACGTGTTAATGGGAGCAACAGAAGCAGATATTCTCTTTGCAGACGGAAATAAAGTTTCCGGAGAAGTTGTTGGTTCAGATACCTTCTCAGATATTGCGGTTGTCAAAATCAGTTCAGACAATGTTACGACCGTGGCTGAATTTGGAGATTCATCTAAGTTGACTGTCGGAGAGACCGCAATCGCTATTGGTAGTCCTTTAGGGACAAAATTTGCCAATTCCGTTACCCAAGGGATTGTCTCTAGTCTCGGACGTACTGTGAAGCTCAAATCAGAAGACGGCCAAAATGTGTCTACAAAAGCGTTGCAAACGGACGCTGCCATCAACCCAGGAAATTCTGGTGGTCCCCTTATCAATATTCAGGGACAAGTCATCGGAATTACCTCAAGTAAAATCTCTTCAAATGGGCAAACTGCGGTTGAAGGAATGGGATTTGCTATTCCTGTAAATGATGTGCAAAATATTATTGAACATTTAGAAAAAGATGGTAAAGTCATTCGTCCAGCTCTTGGAATTACCATGATGGACCTGGCTAGCCTATCCTCTTCTGATCTTAGCCAATTAGACATTCCAAGCAAACTCAAAGGTGGGGTTCTTGTCCGCTCAGTTGAAAATGATATGCCGGCATCCAAGTATTTACGTCGTTTAGATATCATTACAAAAATCGATGATACAACCATTGAATCAACTGCAGATTTACAATCTGCCCTCTATTCTCATCAAATTGGTGATAAAATCAAAGTTATTTTCTATAGAGATGGTAAGCAAAAAACAGCAACCATTGAACTAACGAAATCTACAGAAAATCTTGGAAATTAAGTAAATTTACAACAGTGTCAACACACCTTTACGAAATTGTAAAGGTGTGTTATGCTATATACAACATGGAAAAAATTGATATTATTGACGTAAAGCAAATACGAACCAATCCTTTTCAACCTCGTCAAACCTTTGTACAAGAGAAATTAGAAGAACTCGCAGCCTCAATCAAAGAAAATGGATTAATCCAACCCATTATTGTTCGAAAATCTCCGATTGTTGGTTATGAACTACTTGCTGGAGAAAGACGCTACCGAGCAGCTCAAATAGCTGGTTTCAAAGAAATCCCAGCGATTATAAGAGAATTATCAGATGATGACATGATTAAACAAGCCATTATCGAAAATTTACAAAGAGAAGATTTGAATCCAATTGAAGAGGCCGAATCCTACCAACATCTTATTGATAAAGGGGCTACCCATGAAGAAATTGCTCAATTTATGGGAAAATCTCGGCCTTACATCAGCAACATGGTCCGGTTGCTTCATCTCTCACCAGCTGTCAAAGAAGCAATCAAAAACGAGCAAATTTCACAAGGACATGCCCGCATTTTAGTTCCCTTAAAGGAAGATCTACAAATCTATTGGTTGGAACGAACTCTGAAAGAAGGGCTAAGCGTTCGTAGTTTGGAAGAAAAGGTTGGTCAAAAAAAGAAAAGGCCAAGTAAAAAAGAGAAAGAACTCTTTTTAGCACAGGAAGAAAACAGATTAAAAAAGATGCTGGGAACCGAAGTAGAAATCCGTCTGACAAAACAAGAAAAAGGTAGTATTCATATTTCATTTAACAACCTTGATGAATACCAGCGAATTATTAACAGTCTCAAATGAGGCTGTTATTTTTTATAGAACAATTAACAGAATTATCCACTTCTTCAAAAATCCTCCTTACTTGATATTCCTACTTTCTTCTCTCTTTTCCCCAACTTGTGGAAAACTTCTACACACATTGGGGATAACTATTCACATATTGTGGAAAAAACTCTTTTTTATTCCCTCAGAACAAGTTGTGGAAAACTCCCTCCTTTTATGATAAAATAAGAAAAACATAGCAAGTAAAAATGAATAGGAGGGCGATAAGTGTCAAGAGAAGAAACATTCTGGAATCGTGTGATTGAATTAAGTAAAAAGACATTTAAAAAAGAAATCTTTGACTATTTTGTCCTTACTTCAAGACTCATCAAAGTCGATCAACAAGAAGCCGTTATTTATTTAGATGCGGAAGTGAAAAAATTATTCTGGGAAGAGAATATGACAAAGGTGATTTTGACTGCTGGATTTGAAATTTATGCAGTAGAATTAACCATTTCCTATCAATTCAATCTTGAAGAAGAGGAAGAAGAAAAAGAGTTTATTCCCCTTTCAGAAATGAATAGAGACTATGCAGTGAGCCATGCTCCGATAGTAGATTTGCCTCCTATCCAAACAGGATTAAGAAAGAAATACACCTTTGATAATTTTGTAAGTGGAGATGGAAATCAATGGGCTTTGGCTGCCGCTTTAGCAGTTTCTGAAAACCTTGCTACCACTTATAATCCTTTATTTATCTATGGAGGACCCGGTTTAGGTAAAACGCATTTGCTCAACGCGATTGGGAATCAGATTATGGAAAACTACCCAAATGCTCGAGTAAAATACATCCCAGCAGAATCCTTTATCAATGAATTTTTAGAGCGTCTTCGCCTCAATGATATGGATACCTTTAAAAAAACCTATCGAAACTTGGATTTGCTCTTAATTGATGATATTCAATCGCTTGGAGGAAAAAAGGTTACAACTCAAGAAGAGTTCTTTAATACCTTTAATGCTCTTTATGGGGATAATAAGCAGATTGTCCTAACCAGCGATCGTAGTCCTGATCATTTAGATAGCTTAGAAGAACGTCTAGTCACGCGCTTTAAGTGGGGCTTGACGCAAAATATTACACCACCAGATTTTGAAACTCGAATCGCTATTTTGAGAAATAAAATCGAAGACCTGGACTTTACTTTCCCTGATGATACACTTGAATACCTAGCAGGTCAATTTGATTCTAACGTCCGAGACTTAGAGGGTGCTTTGAATGATATCTCTCTTGTGGCAAGAGTTAAAAAAATCAAAGATATTACAATAGATGTCGCAGCTGAAGCCATTCGAGCTCGTAAGAATGAAGCCTTACAAATTACGGTGATTCCTATTGAAAAGATTCAAACGGAAGTTGGAAAATTTTACAATGTCAGTGTCAATGAAATGAAAGGCTCTCGACGGGTTCAAAATATTGTCCTAGCTCGACAAGTAGCTATGTACCTCGCCCGCGAGATGACCGACAATAGTCTTCCTCGTATCGGTCGTGAATTTGGAGGAAAAGACCATACAACGGTCATGCATGCTTATGAAAAAATCAAAGGGATGATCGAAATTGATGACAATCTCAGACTCGAGATTCAAACCATCAAGAAAAAATTAAAGTAATCCTATGTGGACAATCCTAGAAAAACTTGCTTCTTTTTCCACATGTTGTGAACAAGGAACTTTTCAATTCCTGTCTGGCTTTAGAAGAGTTTTCCACATGTTCCACATACTCTACTATTACTATTAACTTACTAATACTAAAATAATAAAAGGAGATCTCATGATCAATTTTTCTATTAACAAGGCTTATTTCCTACAAGCTTTAAATACGACAAAAAGAGCCATTAGTTCAAAAAATGCAATTCCAATCTTATCCACTATTAAGATCGATGTAACTTCTGAAGGTATTACTCTCATCGGATCAAATGGACAAATTTCGATTGAATACTTTATTTCTGTTAAAGATGAAAATGCAGGCCTTCTTGTAACAACACCAGGCGCTATTCTTTTAGAAGCAGCTTTCTTTATCAATGTTGTATCGAGTCTACCAGATGTCGTTTTAGATGTGAAAGAAATCGAACAAAAACAAATTGTATTAGTTAGTGGAAAATCAGAAATTACCCTCAAAGGGAAAGATGCAGAACAATATCCTCGCATTCAAGAAATTTCAGCGAGCAACCCTCTAACGCTCCCAATTCAAACCTTAAAGAAAATCATTTCTGAGACAGCTTTTGCAGCAAGTACCCAAGAAAGTCGTCCGATTTTGACAGGAGTTCATTTTGTTCTTTCTGATCACAAGGAATTAAAAACGGTGGCAACGGATTCTCATCGAATGAGTCAAAAAAATATTACCCTTGAAAAAAATGGGGATAACTTTGATGTTGTGATTCCAAGCCGTTCTTTACGCGAATTAACGTCTGTCTTTTCAGATGAGATTGAACAGGTTGAAGTCTTCTTTGCCAATAACCAGATTTTGTTTAGAAGTGACAATATCAGTTTCTACACACGATTGTTGGAAGGAAACTATCCAGATACGGATCGCTTGATTCCAACAGAATTTAGTTCGGAAGTAACTTTTAAAGTTGCTCATCTTCGCCAAGCCATGGAACGGGCACGTCTTTTGTCTAATGCTACTCAAAATGGTACTGTAAAATTAGAAATCGCTAGTGGAGTCGTTTCTGCCCACGTAAATTCTCCTGAGGTAGGGCGCGTGAATGAAGAAATTGATACAGAAGCAGTTTCAGGAGATGATTTGAACATCAGCTTTAATCCAACTTATTTGATTGACGCTTTGAAAGCTATTGAAAGTGAAAAAGTCGTCATTCGTTTCATCTCTGCAGTTCGTCCCTTTACATTGGTACCAGCAGAAGAATCTGAACGCTTCATTCAATTAATTACACCAGTTCGGACTAATTAAGGGCCAAAAGCTAGCATTGAACAGGCTAGCTTTTCGTCTTCTATGTTGATGAAAGGAAAATCCATGTATCAGGTCGGTGATTTTGTAGAAATGAAAAAACCCCATGCTTGTATCATCAAAGCAACAGGGAAAAAAGCCAATCGTTGGGAAATTCGGCGAGTAGGAGCAGATATTAAAATTCGTTGTAGCAATTGTGATCATATAGTCATGATGAGCCGTCACGATTTTGACCAAAAAATGAAAAAAGTATTGTAAAAGAGAGTGGGACAGAAATCGGTAATTCGATAGAATTCGATTTCGTCGTCCCACCTCCGCACAGTTGAGTAGGGCTGTAAAAGCTGATGAAATCAGCGTAGTAGAGCCCACTCAACCACTGCGTCTTGCTCGACAATCCAAAAACAATGGAGAGGCTAGGACTTTTGTCCCAGCCTCTTTTGTATTATTTTAATTCTTCAAATTTTCCATCTTTTACTTCTTTGAAGCCATTAGACTTAAAGGTTTTAAGTGTTGTTTTGTAGCCGATGTAATCAACATTTTGATTTTCTTGTGCAGCAATTAACTGATTTTTTTGTAATTCTTTTAAATCTGCCTTGGTATAATCAATCTTTGTTTTTTCAACGAGATAGTCATCCTTATATTCTGCAGAGTGTGAGAATCCTTTGACATCTTTGAATTTTTCATCGTATTTATCAATAACTTCTTTTAATTGTTCTTTTGGCAATCCTGCTCCTTCGTAGTAAATAACAGTTGTAGAATCTGTACTTAGAATTTTATCACCCTGATATTCAACAATGACCCGAATGTCTGTTTTCTTATCTTGGTCAATTAATTGAAGGTAACCTTTTTTTGTACTTTGTCCACAAGCTCCCAAAAGAAAGAGAGTAAAGACTGCTAAAAGAGGCAGAAGAATTGATTTAATTGATAGTTTTTTCATTACAAAAACTCCTTTATTATTGTTGGTTTGATTATACCATATTCTAACAGGATTGGACAGGTGACTTTTAGTTTTAAGGGAGAGCATTTTTTCATCATCTTGTGCTTTGAATTATGTTATAATAAAAGGGATTGAAATGTGAACGGAGAAGAAGAAAAATGGCTTTAACAGCAGGTATCGTGGGTTTGCCAAACGTTGGTAAATCAACCCTATTTAATGCAATTACAAAAGCAGGAGCAGAGGCTGCAAACTATCCCTTTGCGACCATTGATCCCAACGTTGGGATGGTAGAAGTTCCAGATGAACGCCTCCAAAAATTGACGGAGATGATTACTCCTAAGAAGACAGTCCCAACAACCTTTGAATTTACAGATATTGCAGGGATTGTAAAAGGTGCATCAAAAGGAGAAGGTCTCGGTAATAAATTCTTGGCCAATATCCGTGAAGTGGATGCTATTGTCCATGTAGTTCGTGCCTTTGATGACGAAAATGTCATGCGTGAGCAAGGTCGTGAAGATGCTTTTGTAGATCCATTAGCAGATATTGATACCATTAATCTTGAATTGATTCTTGCTGACTTAGAATCTGTAAATAAACGCTATGCACGTGTGGAAAAGATGGCACGTACGCAAAAAGATAAGGATTCCGTTGCAGAATTTAATGTACTTCAAAAGATTAAACCAGTTCTTGAAGATGGTAAATCAGCTCGTACCATTGAATTTACAGATGAAGAACAAAAAGTTGTCAAAGGTCTTTTCCTCTTGACTACTAAACCAGTTCTGTATGTAGCAAATGTGGATGAGGATGTGGTTGGAGACCCAGACTCTATCGAATATGTGAAGCAAATTCGTGACTTTGCAGAAACAGAAAATGCAGAGGTAGTGGTGATTTCTGCGCGTGCGGAGGAAGAAATTTCTGAGTTAGACGATGAAGATAAAAAAGAGTTTCTTGAAGCCATTGGTTTGACAGAATCAGGTGTGGACAAGTTGACGCGTGCAGCTTACCATTTACTCGGACTTGGAACTTACTTCACAGCTGGTGAAAAAGAGGTACGTGCGTGGACCTTCAAACGTGGTATGAAAGCTCCTCAAGCAGCTGGAATCATCCACTCAGACTTTGAAAAAGGATTTATCCGTGCAGTAACTATGTCTTATGATGATTTGGTGAAATACGGATCTGAAAAGGCAGTAAAAGAAGCGGGACGCTTGCGGGAAGAAGGAAAAGAATATGTCGTTCAAGATGGCGACATCATGGAATTCCGCTTCAATGTATAAAGAAAACAAGTAAATAACCAAAAGGTTGGAAAAAAATTCCAGCCCTTTTGGCTTTTGAAAGGGAAAGTAAATGACAAAATTAATCGTCGGATTGGGAAATCCGGGAGATAAATATGTGGAAACCAAACACAATGTAGGCTTTATGTTAGTGGATCAGCTGGCAAAATCTCTCAACCTCACCTTCTCACATGATAAGATTTTTCAAGCAGATGTGACCTCCACCTTTATAGATGGAGAAAAGGTCTTTTTGGTCAAGCCAACCACTTTTATGAATGAGAGTGGCAAGGCCGTGCACGCGCTTTTGACCTATTATGGCCTAGAGGTGGAAGATTTGGTCGTTATTTATGATGACCTGGATATGGAAGTCGGCAAGATTCGCCTTCGGGTTAAAGGATCAGCTGGAGGCCACAACGGAATCAAGTCGATCATCAACCATATTGGAACTCAGACCTTTAATCGCATCAAGATTGGAATCGGGAGACCCAAGCATGGCATGTCAGTAGTCCACCATGTCTTAGGAAAATTCGATCAGGATGATTATGCCACCATCCTCCTTGCTATCGACAAATCAGAGGAAGCTCTTCGCTTTTATTTAAAAGAAGGGCAGTTTGAGAAAACAATGCAACAATACAATGGATAAATATAAGACACTGGTTGATCTATTTCAACAAAATAAAAATATTAGAAAATGGCAACAAGACCAGCAAAAAAGAAGTCGCTCTCTTCTACTAGGACTGTCTTCGTCTACAAAAGCCATTACCATGGCGACAGTTGTCGAAGACGGACACAAGGTCTTGGTCTTGACCTCTTCCCAAAATGAAGCAGAACGGCTCGCCAGTGATTTATTGGGATTATTAGGCGAAGAAAAGGTCTATCTTTTCCTCGGAGATGACAATCCTTTGGCAGAGTTTGTCTTTGCTTCCCAGGAACGGGTCTTTTCTCGTCTGGAAGCTCTGGATTTTCTTTTAGCTCCAGAAAAAGAAGGGATCGTCATTGCCAATGTAAGTGGTAGTCGTTTGCTCTTACCTAATCCAAAGACTGTCAGCTCTATGATTCAGTCTTTCTCTGTTGGAGAAGAAAAAAATCTGACAGAGTTGAAAGATACCCTCCTGGCCATGGGCTATCAAAAGGTTTCACAGGTAAGCCAACAGGGAGAGTTTAGTCTTCGAGGGGATATTTTAGATCTTTTTGAAGCCAGTCAAGATTTCCCTTATCGCCTGGAATTTTTTGGAGATGAGATTGATGGCATTCGGACTTTTTCTCCAGAGACTCAACGTTCACTAGAAAATCTAGATGCGGTAACAGTTCATCCAGTTAGCGATATGTTACTAACTAAAGATGATTTTTTAAGAGGACAGAAGAATCTAGAAAATATGATTCAAAAAAGTCCTCATCCAGAGCTCAAATCCTATTTGACTGAGATTCTCACAGAAGCGCATCACCAGCGTCTCCATGCAGATAGTCGAAAATTTCTCTCTCTTTTTTATCAGCAAACCTACACTCTCTTTGATTACCTCCCCAAACATGCTCCTCTTTTTTTGGATGATTACCATAAAATCATGGATCAGGAGGCGCGGTTTGATGTAGACGTTGCTAACCTTTTGACAGAGGACCTACAAAAGAGTCGCTCTTTCGCTGAAGCCCAGTATTTTGCGGACAATAGCGCACTCTTACGCACTTATAAACCAGCTTCTTATTTTTCAAATTTTCAAAAAGGCTTGGGAAATCTGCGATTTGATGCCCTCTATTCTTTTAACCAATACCCCATGCAGGAATTCTTCAGTCAGTTCTCTCTTTTAAAAGATGAAATTGACCGTTTCCGTAAACAAGATTACACAGTCATTCTTCAGGTGACGAGTAAACAAGGACTCCACCAGTTACAAGAGCACTTGAGAGACTACGGGATCCAACTGGATTATCTTGCACCCGATCAGCTTCATCCAGGACAGAGCCAGTTGGTCATCGGTGGGTTAGCGCGTGGCTTCCACTTTGTGGATGAGAAGATTGTCCTGATTACAGAGACAGAAATCTTCCAGAAAAAGGTTAAACGAAAGATTCGTCGGCAAACCATTTCCAACGCTGAGCGGTTAAAAAACTATAATGAGTTGGAAAAGGGAGACTACGTTGTTCACCAGGTTCATGGAATTGGTCAGTATTTGGGACTAGAAACCATTGAAATTTCTGGTGTCCACCGAGATTATGTCTCCATCCAATATCAAAATGGAGACCGGATTTCCATCCCTGTGGATCAAATCCAGATGCTGTCCAAGTATGTTGCGAGTGATGGTAAACCTCCTAAAATCAACAAACTCAACGATGGTCGCTTCCAAAAGGCTAAACAAAAGGTCCGTCAGGAAGTAGAGGATATTGCAGAGGATCTGATTCAACTTTATGCAGAGCGAAGCCAATTGCAAGGCTTTGCCTTTACTCCAGACGATGAGAACCAAGAAGCTTTTGATCAGGCTTTTCCCTATGTTGAAACAGATGATCAGATTCGCTCTATCCAAGAAATCAAGAAGGATATGGAATCTTCAAGCCCTATGGATCGCCTCTTGGTCGGAGACGTGGGATTTGGGAAGACAGAAGTTGCTATGCGAGCGGCCTTTAAAGCTGTCAAAGACCATAAACAAGTGGCTGTCTTAGTTCCGACAACGGTCCTAGCTCAACAGCATTATGCCAATTTCAAAGAACGCTTCGAAGCCTTTCCAGTAGAAGTTGATGTCTTGAGTCGTTTCCGTAGTCGTGCTGAGCAAAAAGAAACCTTGGAAAAACTAAAAAAAGGCCAGGTCGATATCCTGATTGGTACCCACCGCCTTTTATCTAAGGATGTGGAATTTGCGGATCTCGGTCTTATCGTGATTGATGAGGAGCAACGGTTCGGTGTCAAACACAAGGAAACCCTCAAGGAGTTAAAGAAAAAAGTCGATGTTTTAACCTTAACGGCAACGCCCATTCCTCGTACCCTTCATATGTCTATGTTGGGGATTCGGGATTTGTCCGTTATTGAAACTCCGCCGACCAATCGTTATCCTGTTCAAACCTATGTCTTAGAAACCAATCCAACCATTATCCGAGATGCTATTCGTCGGGAGATGGATCGGGGAGGTCAGGTTTACTATCTCTACAACAAGGTAGATACCATTGAGCAAAAAGTTTCAGAGTTACAAGAATTGGTACCGGAAGCCTCTATTGGGTTTGTCCATGGACAGATGAGTGAGGTACGGTTGGAAAACACCTTGATGGATTTCATTGAAGGTGAGTATGATATTTTAGTTACGACCACCATTATTGAAACAGGTGTGGATATCCCCAATGCCAATACCCTCTTTATTGAAAATGCCGACCATATGGGCTTGTCTACCCTTTACCAATTGCGAGGACGGGTTGGACGAAGCAATCGCATTGCCTATGCTTATTTGATGTACCGGCCGGACAAAACCTTGACAGAAGTTTCTGAAAAGCGTCTTGAAGCCATTAAAGGATTCACTGAATTGGGGTCTGGTTTTAAGATTGCTATGCGAGATTTGTCTATTCGTGGTGCCGGGAATATTTTAGGGGCTTCTCAATCTGGTTTTATCGATTCCGTCGGATTTGAAATGTATTCACAGTTACTCGAAGCTGCTATTGAGAAGAAACAAGGAAAAGAGAAAAAACGCCAAAAAGGAAATGCGGAGCTCAATCTCCAAATTGATGCCTACATTCCAAGTGATTATATCTTCGATGAACGTCAAAAAATTGAAATTTACAAACGTATTCGAGAAATTCAAATTCAAGAAGATTATGAACTGCTGCAAGATGAATTGATTGATCGTTTCGGAGAATATCCTGATGTGGTAGCCTATCTCCTAGAAATAGGGTTTATCAAATCTTATCTAGACCAGGTCTTTGTTAAAGTGGTTGATCGAAAAGACAATCAACTAACGGTGAAATTTGAGCCAATTACCAAGCAACTTTTCTTGACTCAAGATTATTTTGCTGCCTTATCAGTAACTAATTTAAAAGCTCGTATTGCAGAAAGCCAAGGATTGATTGAATTAATCTTTGATGTGCGAAATAAAAAAGACTTCGAAATTTTAGAAGGCTTGCGACAATTTGGGGAAAAATTGCTGGCCATCAAGCAGGAAAAATTGGAAAATCAAGACTAGGAAGAAAGATTTTACTAGGCTCTTTCTAAAAAAATGGTACAATAATACATTAGAGGTGATACGATGAGATTAGATAAATATTTAAAAGTTTCCCGCATTATAAAAAGACGCCCTATAGCTAAAGAAGTAGCCGATAAGGGGCGCATCAAAGTCAATGGGGTCCTAGCGAAAAGTTCAACCGACTTGAAGGTAAATGACGAAGTCGAAGTTCGCTTTGGAAATAAGCTATTGACAGTAAAAGTGTTGGAAATGTTAGATAGTACTAAAAAAGAAGATGCGTCTAAAATGTATGAAATCATTCGTGAAACAAGGATAGAAGAAGATGCCTAAAAATATTGTACAAATGAATAATCGGTATATTCAAGACGAACATCAGCGTCAGAAATACCAGAATGAGGAGCGAAAAAAACAGAACCGTTTTATGGGTTGGGTTCTCATTTTAATTATTTTATTGTTTATTCTCCCAACTTATAATCTGGCTCAGAGTTACCAGACGCTTCAAAAACGCAAACAACAATACGTTCAATTGCAAGAACAATATCAGCAAACCCTTGAGGAAAAAGAATATCAAAAGGATATCGTAGAGAAGTTGAAGGATGACGAATACGCTGCAAAATATGCACGCGCAAAATATTCCTTCTCTAAAGATGGCGAATATATTTATACGATACCTAATTTATTACCGAAATAATGGAAAATATTGTAAAAACCGTTCAACAATTTCTAGAATATTCTGATACAAAATTAGAAGAGTTAGCTAAAAAAAATCAAGCCTTAAAATTGCAAGAAGAAACTCAGGAAAGGAGCAAGGATGAATAAGTTAGTTTATTGGATGATTTTTCCTACTTTCTTAGTCACCCAACCCTTATCTGATTCATCCCAAGTCCAAGTTCCACTGACTGCTGATTCTTCATACACTAGTCAAATAGGGACTCAGGATCATTTCTTTGTCTCCATCCCATCCAATCCGAATGTTTATCAGCCAATCGTGACCTATTCGGATCCAGAATTGCGTCAAAAAGCTGGGGAAATCAAACCTGATACTCCCTTTACTGTTGATCAATTGTTTGTGAATGACCAAGGGAAATCTGTTTTTAAATTATCGAATAAACAGTATGTAGTAGCTGATCAAGATCAAATTTACGAAGATTCGATTTTGGAATTAACAGAAGAAAAAAAGACCATGTGGCTGACATCCTCTTTTACAGTTTATGATCAACCCTTGGTAAATGGCGCAAAAAGCAAAAAAACAAGTCTGACTCCCTATAGTAAGGTTGAAATCACCAAGACTGCCAAAACTTTAAAAGGGACCTATCTAGAAATTTCTGGCCAGGGGTGGATTGCAAAAGATGAACTTTCTGCTACAGATAATCGGATGGAGAAAGTCCAAGAGATTCTCAATCAGAAGTACAACAAAGACGGAATTGCAGTTTACGTGAAGCAGGTGGATACTGGAAAGACTGCTGGGATACATGAAGATCAGGAAATGTATTCTGCTAGTATAGCCAAGCTCTTGTATTTGTACTATACTCAAAAAGAGATAAACGAAAACCATGTAGATTTGCAGACTCCTTTAAAATATACAAAAGAAGTCAATGATTATCCAGGAGCTTATGAACCGGAAGGCAGTGGAAGTATTTCAAAAACACCGGATGATAAGGAATATACCGTCGCTGATTTGATTAATCGGGTGGCAAAAGAATCCGATAATGTTGCGCAAAACATTTTAGGCTATTATGTGACGCATCAATCAGATAAAGAATTTCAAAAGGTGACCAATAAGATTGCAGGAAAAACGTGGAATGTAGAAAATAGAATGGCATCTACCAAAATGGCAGGGAATGTCATGGAAGCTATCTACCAACAAAATGGTGGAATCATTGATGCTTTGTCGGATACTCGCTTTGATGATCAACGAATTTCAAAAGATATCCCAGTCAAGGTCGCTCACAAGATTGGAGATGCCTATGATTTCCGTCATGATGTCGCCATTGTTTATACAGATTCACCATTTATTTTGGCTATTTTTACGGATCACTCTGATTACGAGACTATCTCAGCAATTGCCAAAGATATTTATGAGGTCTTACAGTAATGAAAGAAAAATTTCTTCAGTTCTGTCAAAAGGAGGGGCTTTTTGAATCTCATCAAAAAGTCCTTTTGGCTTTATCAGGAGGGGTGGACTCCATGACCTTACTAGATTGGCTCTACCATTATCAGCAGCAATTGGGAATTGAACTCGTTCTTGCTCATATCAATCATCACCAACGCGTTGAAGCTGACCAGGAGGAAAGAGGAATTCGGGAATTAGCTGAAGCAAAACATCTACCACTGAAGGTTGCCCATTTCTCTGGTCCTTTTTCGGAAAGCCGAGCTAGACAATTCCGCTATGACTTTTTTGAAAAAGTTATGAAAGAAGAAGCTTGTAGTGCTCTCGTCACCGCTCACCATATGGATGATCAGGCAGAAACGATTTTAATGCGTCTAATTCGTGGAAGTCGTCCGCGGCATTTAAAAGGTATTCCTTTAAAACAACCATTTGGACAGGGTATGTTGATCCGTCCCCTCTTACATTTCAAAAAAAAGGATTTTCCAGAAATTTTTCATTATGAGGATAAAAGCAATCGCTCTTTAGACTATTTCCGTAATCGTATCCGCCATCGTTATCTCCCACTGTTAGAAAAAGAAAATCCTCAAGTGACGAGTGCTTTGGTCAACTTAGGAGAGGATCTCAGTCATTGGCACCAGGCTTTAAAAGAGTTGACCAAAGATTTGAATCCACAAGATGTGACACAGTTTCAAAAGCAATCACCAGCTGTTCAGATTTATTTGCTGGAAGAGTATCTAGCTAGTTTTCCAGACTTGCAATTGAGTCGGGCACAATTTGAACAATTACATAGAATAGTAGTGACCAAGTCCAATACGCAACAAGTTCTAAAGAATGGTTATGAACTTTACAAAGACTATCACTATTTTGAAATTCGGAAAATCAGTCGTAGGACGGATGACCGAATGTCAGAAGTTTTGTTACAATTTGGAACCATAAAGACAGTAGGTGCTTATCGCTTTTTATTTGGAGTGGAACCAAGCGATTCATATATGGAGGCAATCCCACTTCCAAACAACCACCCAGTTTTTATTCGCCCCCGTAAAAGGGGAGATCGTATTCTGATGAACGGTCACCATAGAAAAATTAGCAGATTGTTGATTAACCAAAAAATCCCTTTAAATCAACGAAACAATCTGGTGGTTTTAGAACAAGATAAACAAATACTGGCTATTCCTGAAATTGCGATCAGTGATTTGAGTAAGGAATTAAAAAATGGTATAATGAAGCATACAATTTATATCCAGAAAATAGATAGGTAAAAAAGATGTTAGAACAAGATATCAAAAAGATACTCATTTCCCACGATGAAATCGTGACTGCAGCACGTGAACTTGGTCAAAAACTGACAGAAGATTACCAAGGGAAAAATCCGATTTTAGTAGGGATTTTAAAAGGGTCAGTCCCATTTATGGCGGAATTGATCAAACATATTGATACGCATATTGAGTTGGATTTTATGCTAGTGTCTAGCTATCATGGTGGAACATCAAGCTCAGGCGTGATTAATATCATCAAAGATATGGACCAAGACATTAAGGGTCGAGATATTCTCTTTGTTGAAGATATCATTGATACTGGTAAAACTCTTAAGAGTTTGAAAGAATTGTTTGAAGGACGTCAACCAGCATCTGTTAAAATTGCTACCTTGTTGGATAAACCTGAAGGACGCTTGGTTGAGATTGAAGCAGATTACACTTGCTTTACCATCCCAAACGAGTTTGTTGTGGGCTATGGTTTAGACTACGATGAAAACTATCGAAACCTTCCTTATATCGGAGTATTAAAAGAAGAAGTGTATTCAAAATAGAGGAAACTAGATGAAAAATAACAAAAACAATGGTTTTGTTCGAAATCCTTTTCTGTATCTATTGATTATTGTAGCTGCTGTTACAGGTTTTCAGTATTTCTTTGCTGGAAATAGTATCGGACAAAGTCAGCAAATCAATTATACAGAATTGGTAAAAGAGCTTAAATCAGACAACGTCAAGGAAATTAGCTATCAGCCAAACGGTAGTGTCATTGAAATTTCCGGTACCTATAACAAAGCAAAAACCAGCAAGGATGATACAGGGGTTCAATTTTTCACTCCAAGTCCAAGTAAGGTGACTCGCTTCACAAGTGTAATTTTACCGTCTGATTTGACTGTTCAAGAATTACAAAACTTAGCATCCGAACATAAGGCTGATATCACCATTAAACGGGAAAGCTCAAGTGGAATGTGGATTACCATTCTGACTTCAATCGTTCCCTTTGTGATTGTCATGTTCTTCTTCTTCTCCATGATGAACCAAGGCGGTGGCGGTGGCGCCCGCGGAGCTATGAACTTCGGACGTAACAAAGCGCGTGCTACCAATAAAGAAGATATCAAGGTTCGTTTTTCAGATGTAGCAGGGGCTGAAGAAGAAAAACAAGAACTTGTTGAAGTGGTTGAATTCTTAAAAGATCCAAAACGCTTTACAAAATTGGGTGCTCGTATCCCAGCAGGTGTCCTTCTTGAAGGCCCTCCGGGAACTGGTAAAACTCTTCTAGCAAAAGCAGTTGCAGGAGAAGCTGGCGTTCCTTTCTTTAGTATTTCAGGTTCTGACTTCGTAGAAATGTTTGTCGGTGTCGGTGCAAGCCGGGTTCGGTCTCTATTTGAAGATGCTAAAAAAGCAGCTCCAGCCATTATCTTTATCGATGAGATTGATGCTGTTGGACGTCAACGGGGAGTTGGCCTTGGTGGGGGAAATGATGAACGGGAACAAACTCTCAACCAGCTCTTGATTGAGATGGATGGTTTTGAAGGAAACGAAGGCATCATCGTGATTGCAGCTACTAACCGTTCAGATGTTCTGGACCCAGCCCTCCTTCGTCCTGGGCGTTTTGACCGGAAGGTTTTAGTTGGTCGTCCAGATGTAAAAGGACGTGAAGCTATCTTGCGTGTCCATGCTAAAAACAAACCATTAGCCAAAGATGTCGACTTGAAACTAGTTGCCCAACAAACACCGGGATTTGTTGGAGCGGATCTTGAAAATGTCTTAAACGAAGCAGCTCTGGTAGCGGCTCGTCGCAATAAGAAGGTAATAGACGCCTCTGATATTGATGAAGCAGAAGACCGTGTGATTGCTGGTCCATCTAAGAAAGACCGAACAGTTTCTCAAAAGGAACGCGAATTGGTTGCTTACCACGAGGCAGGGCATACCATTGTCGGATTAGTCCTATCTAATGCTCGTGTTGTTCACAAGGTGACCATCGTTCCACGTGGACGTGCTGGTGGTTATATGATTGCTCTTCCAAAAGAAGACCAAATGCTTCTTTCTAAAGAAGATATGAAAGAACAATTGGCTGGATTGATGGGGGGACGTGTTGCAGAAGAAATTATCTTCAACGTTCAAACCACAGGGGCTTCCAATGACTTTGAGCAAGCGACCCAAATGGCGCGTGCTATGGTAACGGAATATGGAATGAGTGAAAAACTTGGTCCAGTTCAATACGAAGGCAACCATGCTATGTTTGGAGCTCAAACGACTCAAAAATTCATTTCAGAGCAAACTGCATATGAAATTGATGAAGAAGTAAGAAGTCTCTTGAATGAAGCTCGCAATAAAGCAGCTGAAATCATCCAGAACAATCGTGAAACCCACAAGTTGATTGCAGAAGCCTTGTTGAAATACGAAACCTTGGATAGTGTTCAAATTAAGTCATTGTATGAAACAGGTAAAATGCCAGAAGATACTGATTTAGAATTAGAAAAAGAATCTAAACCATTATCTTATGAAGAAATTAAATCTAAAATGGAAGAAAATAAGTAATAAACTTTATAGTCTTCTAAAGTATTTAGAAGGAACCGAAAATTTCGGCTCCCCAGATTGAAGATAAAGTCTTCTAAAAACTTTCCTTAGGTGAGATCGGACGTCAGCGAACTTCTAAGAAGTTCCATGACTAATTATTGAGCCTAAGGTCTCAATAATTCCGAGTGCCTGAAACTATTACGTTTCAGGCACTTTTCTCACGGCGGAAAAGTTTCTAATCTTCCTAAATGACTAAAAATAAAAGTAATTTTTTGAAAAGCATCTTGCTTTTTTATGTAAAACAATAGTTTGTCTACATTCAAGGGAGCCGAAATTTCGGCTCTTTTTTTCAAAAAAGTGTTGACAGATGAAAATGAACTGATATAATAGATTACGTTGTAAAAATGGTCCGTTGGTCAAGGGGTTAAGACACCGCCTTTTCACGGCGGTAACACGGGTTCGAATCCCGTACGGACTATCACAAAAAAGTTGTTACATTCGTGGCAACTTTTTTTGTTTGACAAAACCATTATTCTGACATTCTTATCAAAATAATGACCGATTAGAGTTAAAAAGATTCCAAATAGAAAATAAACCCAAATAAATCCAAACCTCCTTTAAAATGAAAACAAGTAAGAAAGGAGGTCCAATGAACTTTAAAAAATCATATGAAAAAGTAAAATGGATAGTATGGAAATGTGAAAAGGAATTTTATATTCATCTTTGGGATCACTCAGATTGGGAACAAGAAGGTAGACTGGTCTTATATGAGCTACAAATAAGTAATCCTGAAGTAGAAGAAAATGAAGAAATTCTATTAACCTACTTCAAAACAAAGTTTCGCAATCATATAAAAGATAAAGTTAGAAAACAAGAGAGTGATAAAAGGAAGTTAAATAAGGTACCTTATACAGAGATTGGAGAAATTAGTCATCGACTTCGATCAAAAGAACTCTTTTTGGATGAACTAGTCCTGTTAAGAGGAGCCCTAAAAGAATTCCGAGAAAACCTAACCGATCAGGAAAAAGAAGACTATGATAAACTTCTGATGAATCAACGTTTTTCTGGACGAGCAAAAATGCGGAGAAGACTCCAAGAATACTTGAAAGATTTCAAGGATCATCATTTATGAAAAAGGATGTAAAAAAGCATCCTTTTTCATAAAAAAATAAAAATTTAAAAAAATAGAAAAAAGATATTGACAAGTAGTTTTGGTCGTGATATACTAATATAGTTGTCGCGCGAGAGCGACAAAGACCTTTGAAAACTGAACAAGACGAACCAATGTGCAGGGCGCTATAACGGAAGTTATAGTAACTGAACAATAAAAAAACAATAAATCTGTCAGTGACAGAATGAGTTTAAGACAAACAATTATTTTAATGAGAGTTTGATCCTGGCTCAGGATGAACGCTGGCGGCGTGCCTAATACATGCAAGTAGAACGCTGAAGGAAGGAGCTTGCTCTTTCCGGATGAGTTGCGAACGGGTGAGTAACGCGTAGGTAACCTGCCTGGTAGCGGGGGATAACTATTGGAAACGATAGCTAATACCGCATAACAGTAGATATTGCATGATATCTGCTTGAAAGGGGCAATTGCTCCACTACCAGATGGACCTGCGTTGTATTAGCTAGTTGGTGAGGTAACGGCTCACCAAGGCGACGATACATAGCCGACCTGAGAGGGTGATCGGCCACACTGGGACTGAGACACGGCCCAGACTCCTACGGGAGGCAGCAGTAGGGAATCTTCGGCAATGGACGGAAGTCTGACCGAGCAACGCCGCGTGAGTGAAGAAGGTTTTCGGATCGTAAAGCTCTGTTGTAAGAGAAGAACGAGTGTGAG
>NZ_JBCOAT010000007.1:0-131328 GCF_040226615.1 Streptococcus australis
ACAGATGATAAAGCAAATAATTTTAAAAATACAACAAAAAGACAAACGCCAAAAATGACGTTTGTCTACGTTCTGAAAGGAGCTCCTAAGAGCTCCTTTTTTTAAACATCTAAGATTCGTCATCAAGGGTCTTTAAAAAAGCCCAATTTCCAACGCTTTGGTTTCCATAGTCTAGCACCATGGAATCTAATAAGACGAATTCATTCTTCTTATAGAAAAATACATTTTGTTCCGTACTCGTAATCAAGCCCAAACGTTTACATCCTTTTTCCTTAATATAAGGTTCAATCCCATTTTGGAGGAAATGACTGCCAACCCCTTGCCCCTGAACAGTTGGGCTCACTGCAAACATCATTAAATACCAGTCGAAGTTTCCGGACTTTTTCAAATGCTGTTCTGAACGTTCTACGAGATCTAAGTATTTCAGTAAATTCAACGGTGTGATATATCGAAATAACTTGAAAATTCCATTTAGTAGATAAGAAATCATCGAGAAATCTTTTTGTTGCAAGAGTCCCACTGCTATGATTTCTCCATCTCGTTCAGCAACTAAGCAAGTTTCTCCTTTGATGTAGAGCTTGACTAACAAGGTATGCAATAGTTCAATAAATGCTGGAAAGTATTCCGGCTTTTTTAAATCTTCTTTAATGACGGTTAAAAATGGATAATTCATAAAAGCATCAGCACAGACTTTTCCAATCATCTTGTACTCGTCTAGTCTCGCTTCTCTATATACAATCCTTTCCATACGCCAACTCCTTCATTCTAATAAAACTATTATACTGTAAAACACTCTGATTTTCGAATTTAATGTGAAATTATCACATAAAACCTTACAAATCAGAAGCCATTTGAATAGTGACAAAAAGCTTAATCAGATTTATGAACATTGAGAACCAATTTTTGATGAAAGTCCGAGATGCTTCCTTTATACAAACAAAAATAGTCCTTCTAGAGGTTTCTAGAAAGACTATTTGATACGTTAGGAACAAAGGAATTAAATACGCTCTTTCCAAGAAGTTGCGACTTGGTCCAAGACTTGGTTGAGCTCTTCAATATTGCGACGACCTTCGGTACGCAACCATTCACGAGCTGCTTCTTCCCCATTCTTGATGTAGGCTTCTACAGATCCAGCCCAAGTTGCACGGCCGCAGAGAACTCCATTAAAGTTTGCTCCTGCTTCATGGGCAAAGACTAAAGTTTCTTGGAAGAGTTTAGCAGAAACACCTGCACTCAAGTAGATGTATGGAAGCTTGGTTGCTTCTTCTTGTTCTTTAAAGAAGGCTGCCGCTTCTTCACGACTGTGCACGATTTCACCATCACCAAAGCCTTCTACGTATTTGACGTTGACAGGAACTTCTACTTTCAAGACATCGATGTTAAAGCGGGGGTCTGAGAAGACTTTCATAGCTTCGATGACTTTGCGAGGTTTCACTTTAGCGTATTCGACAGAACCTGCATCAGCGATGGTTTCATCGTAAGCCAAGATTTCAAGGAAGAATGGAATTTCTTCTGCCGCACATTCTGAACCGATGCGTTCGATGTAAGCTTGTTTTTCTTGGTTGAGTTCTTCTGCACTATCCACATCATAGTAGAGCAAGAATTTCACTGCATCTGCACCTTGCTCTTTGATGCGTTTAGCTGACCAAAGGTTGAGGCAGTCTGGTAGACGCTTGGTGCTTGAAGTGTCGTAGCCTGTTTTTTCATAAGCCAACAAGAGCCCTGCTTCCGCATCCAAAACCTTGGTCGCTGGAAGTCCATACTCAGGGTCCAAGAGCATAGAAGATGCGAATGGTGTCAATTCTTCAGCCACCAAGACCTTCAACTCTTCCATTTGAGCCACTGTTGGTTCTGTATCTTGATATTGAGCCATGAGGCGTTTCAAAGCGCCACGTTGGTCAAAGGCCAAGGCTGAAATTACACCCTCTTTGGTGCTCAATTTTTCTAAATAGTTGCGTTTTTGTTCTGTTAATACCATCTTATACCTCTTTTACATTTATCTGTTGATACAAATCATCATAGTGGGCCATATTGACATGCCCTGTCATCTTTTCTTGGGCATTTAGAATCCCTAAGACCATAGCATGAGTCAAGAGGGCCGCGTCATCTTTTCCACTACTGAGGGCAGCAGAGATCCCAGCCACGGTCGAATCTCCAGATCCTACTGGATTGACCACTTCAATTTTTGGAATGTCCACTTTATAGAAGACATCTCCGTGTTTGGCAAAAGCACCATCTCCACCTAAGGAGACGATAATCCATTCGATTCCTTCGAACAATGGGTCTTTCAAAACTTCTTTTAAGTCCTCAAAATCCGCTGAAACATCCCGTCCTAAGAGTTGAGATAATTCTTCGCGATTGGGTTTAATCACCGTTGGTTTGAATGGTGAGTGAAGAACCGCTTCTAAAGATTTTCCTGATGAATCAAGTACGACCTTACGTCCTGCTTCTCCTGCAATCTCAATTAAGCTCGCATAATAGTCCACTGGTAGACCTGTAGGAAGGCTTCCCGAAATAGCAATTACATCTGCTGTCGGCATGAGGAGTTTAAAATGGTGAAGGAATCCCAAAGCTTCTGTCCGGATAATTTCTGGGCCCGCTTCTAAGATTTCTGTTTGATTACCTTCATGCAAGATAGCGATACAGTTCCGTGTATCTCCAAGAATATCATAGAAGAAGGATTGGACATCTCGTGGAAGATGGGTCTTGATGAATTGACCATTGGTCCCCCCAACAAAACCTGTTGCTCCAACTGTTTCACCACTCTCAGCTAAGACACGGGTGACATTTAATCCTTTCCCACCAGCAGTCTTAGAAACTTCCGACACACGATTCACAGTATCCAACTTTAATTCTTCCAAGGGATAAGAAATATCAATGGAAGGATTCAAGGTGACAGTTAAGATCATATCTTCACCTCTTAGTCGTGGTATTCCCCACGATCCCATTTTTCAAGGAATTCTGTAAAGAAGTCTGCATCCTCTTGGTGATCATTATGAGTTTCCAAATGTTGAATCTTGGCAATCAATTTCTTATTTTCTTCACTTGGTTTGTATTCTGCATGAATGAAGGCTTCAATGATATCACACATGAGCAACTCACCAGTTACTTTCCCACCAAAACCAATGACGTTGGCATTGAGTTCTTCTTTGGCATAAAGTGCAGTTGTCATATCACGGACCAAAGCTGAACGGATTCCAGGGACCTTGTTAACCGCGTTGTTAATCCCAACACCAGTTCCACAAATACATACTCCAAGGTCTGCTTGACCACTAGCTACTGCTTCTCCGACTTTTTTCCCAAAAATTGGGTAGTGGGTGCGCGCATGGTCATAGGTTCCGAAGTCAAGGACTTCATAGCCTTTTGATTTCAAAAATTCAGAAACAGCCATTTTTTCATTTGTGACAATATGGTCACATCCAATTGCAATTTTCATTCGTTTACTCCTCCCCTTAGCACATCTTGTTAAGCATATCGACACGGATTTGGTGGCGACCGCCGTCATACTTACCGTTTACAAAACCTTTGGCAATATTTTTGGCCAATTGATCACCCACGATTTGAGCCCCCATGGTGATCATACGAGAATTGTTGTGACCGCGAGTCATGTAAGCGGAACGCTCATCTGAAACCTCTGCGGCAACCATTCCTTTAATTTTAGTTGCGACCATAAATGGACCAGCTCCGTAAGCGTCAATAACAATACCCAGATTATCTTCTGCTTGTTTCACTTCTTTTGCAACAGCTAAGGTCACATCGACAAAATCTTGTCCTTCTTCTGTCACGTCCACGACTTGGAAACCTTCTGCTTCCAAATATTCTTTGACTACTTCTTTTAAGCGAATACCTGCTGCATCCGCACCAATAATAACTGACATATTATGCTCCTTCAATTCATTCATTTTTCAATCAAATATAGAAACTTCTATATTCAACAACATTATTTTCTATAAAATTTCGATTTCAAATCCAAGTTCTGCTACTTGACCTGCTAGTAAGAGTCGAACTTGTTTTTTATATTCTAGATAATCACTCTCTTCAAGGGAAGTGGATAAACCAGACCAAGGTTCTAAAGCGATAAAAGGTCCTTTATTTGGTGTTGTCCAGATAATCAAGTTTGAAAAATCTGGAAAATGGACAATTATCCCCTTTTCGTGCTTTCTAGAACGGAGTGTCACACTTCTTGATTGTAAACAATCCAAGGTAATGGCATCCTTTTGGAAGAGGTCGTAATTGAGATTCAAGATTTTTTCTTGCTGTAAGAAAGGCGTCCGATCAAAGACGTTTAACAAGCCTGTCTCCGGATAGGATTTTGGAATACTACAGGTCTCTTCTTGTTCGAATTCCAGGTAGTAATCTTCAAATCCTTCATCTGCCATTAACGGACAATTAAATCCTGGATGGCCACCAACAAAAAACGGCATGACTCCTTCATCACCAAGATGGTAAACCCGATAGGTAACTTGAATCTTCTTACCTAGCAATTGATAGGAAATTTCTAATCTGAAATGATAGGGATATTGCTGATACATTTCTTCCGTATCTTCTATCCCAAAAGTCACCCGATCTTCTGTTTGCTCTACCAGCTCAAAGTTTTTCTTGCGAACTAGCCCGTGGCGAGGGATCTTCCCAACACCTTGAGGACGATACAAGGTCGTATCATTTCGAACCGAACCACAGATAGGAAAGAGAACTGGGGCTTGACCACTCCAATACTGAGCATCACCCTGCCAAAGATACTCGATACCATCCTGATCCTTGATAGAGGCCAGCTCACCACCTAACTCCTTGAAACAAACTTCCAGATCATTATTTTTTAAAGCTATCCTCATATTTCACTCCTTAGCATGTTATTTTAGAGAAAAAACTAGGCTACCCCTCCATATCTGGAAAATTGATACCCTAGTTTTATCAAGTTACATATTTAGGAGCAGATTATTTTGCATTTGCTGCGTATGCTTCGTTACGTTTGATCATTTGTTTTCTGTACCATGCAAAGATTCCAACGTAGAATGCTAAGAAGGCAACCACACCAATGATCAATTTAATATCACCAGTTGTTGCATTACCGATTGTCCAACCGAGCAATTTTTCAACAGGTCCTTCAAGAGTTGAGTGAGTAATCAATTGAGCTTTGTCAACTCCTTCTGGAAAGGCTTTTACACTTTTCGCCAATTCAGTAGCGAATGGTGCGATAAGAGTACCTGAAAGAAGGAAGAGTGGCAATAAGAGTGTTCCAAACACGATCATACGGATCAATTTACCACGTGTTACAACCAACAAGGCTGGAGTCACACCCATAGCGATGATCCCTGCAAGTGGCAAGATACCATTTCCGACTTTAGAAAGAAGCACTGCTTCGATCAACATGATTGGTGCAAGTACGTTTGCACAAGCCCAGATTTCAGCACGACCAGCGATAAATGGCCAGTCCAAACCGATATTGAATTTACGTCCTTGAAGACGTTTAGTAGCAACGTTTGTAATACCTTGTGACAATGGTTCTACCGCTGCGATAAACCAAGAACCGATCAATGAGAACAATTCCAAGCAGACACCGGCAGTCAAACCAAGGCTCAACCAACCTTTAATAACCAATTCCCAAGTTTTAGCATCCTCAACATTAGCAACTGGTTGTGGAGTACCCATGATACCGATGACGATACCAAGAAGGAAACCGATGAAGAATTTAGATCCCCAGAAACCAATTTTCTTGTTCAATTTAGCTGCGTCAAAGTCGTATTTGTCAAGACCTGGGAAGAATTTGTCAAAGATTTTATCCAAAACCATGATGATTGGGTTCATCATGTAGTTCATGTGAGTTGATGTCATTGGTGAAGAGCTAGGCGCATTCAACAAGTCATCAAATGTTGGTTTCATCAAGTCTGAGTTGATGATCTTCATAATCCCTACGAGGACTACTGCTAGAGTTGCAACTAAGAGGGAAACTCCTGCGCTAACTCCATTTTTATCCGCATACCATTTAATCAAAAGACCTGTGATAGACAAGTGCCAGATATCAAAGATATCGACATCAAGTGTATCTGTTTTCTTCATTGCAAGCATGACAATGTTGACAACCAACATAACTAGCAAGAAGTAAAGTGTCCAGGCAGACCCCCAAGTGATGGTAGCAAGTGGTGCCCAACCAACGTCTGTGATATTCAATTGAATACCAGTGTTCTCAACGAATTTTGCAAGAGACGCTGAGAAAGCTCCATTCAACATACCGATGATTGCACCGATACCTGTAAGGGCGATGGCAAGTTTAATACCACCTTCAAGCGCTTTGGAGAATTTCACTCCAAACAAGAGAGCCAATAAAGTCAAGACGATCAACATGATGATCGGTGCACCCATATCTAGAATGGGTTTGAAAAACTTATTGGCAAAATCGATAATGCCATTCATAATAAATCCTCCCGATTTATATTTTTATATTTTACAAAATTATGAATATCAGCAACCCCTGACATAGGAACCGCTTACAAAATACAGATGAACAAATTAGCTTAAGCCGTGTTCTTTGATGGTTGCTTCGATATTGTCATATACTGGAGCGCTCATAGCTGGAATACGGAACAAGATTGGACCAGCTTCAACTACTGGAATACCAGGGTCAAAACCAAGGTCTGTTGCAGCGATTGGCGTGAAGATATCATAGCCTTTAATCAAGTCTTCATTGACATCTTTTACCATTACCGCATCACATTGTACATCATATCCACGGTTTGAAAGCTCTTCTTCTAGAGCGCTTTTGATTTGGTGGCTTGAGTTAACCCCTGCACCACAGGCAGCTAAAATTTTAATCATTTGAATGACCTCCATTATAAATATATTTAATTGTTACTATTAAGCAATCGCTTCTGTGATATAGCGATATAAGTCTTCTTCATCTTCCAATTTCGACATATTTTCAAGATTTTCATTTGTTGTAAAGAAATCCATCAAATGTGCCAAAATGTTTGTTTGGCTGGAACTAGAATTGTTAATGATGAAGAATAAAAGCGAAACTTCTACTTCCTTATCAGGCGCGATCATATTGTGGAAGGTTACCGGATTTTTTAATCGAACGACTACAATATTCTCTGTCAGGTTATGGATGATATCCGTGTGAGGAATGGCCACATTTGGCAAATCCTTTCCTAGAAATTCCATATCTAAGCCTGTAGGGAACGATTTCTCTCTTTCTTTTAATGCAACTCGATAAGAATCTGTCACAATCTGACGTTCTTCCAATAAAGTTGCAACCTGGTCAAACAATTCTTCTTGATTCGCAACATCTAGGCAAAAGACTAATTCCCGATTAAACAGTTGATTTAATCCCATCTTTTCACCCCTTCCACTTTTACCTTTTTTTATTTACACGATAAGTATATCACTATATGAATGCGCTGTCAATTACAATATGTAATTTTTTGTTCTTTTTTGTTTATTTTTTATAGATTTATTTTGTAGGCCCTACCCTATGAAAGGATATGAAAAAAGACCAGGATCTGCTTGAATCCTGGCCGTTTAGCTGTTTCTTTTCTAATTTTTACAAAATTTTTGTATAGGAATTGTATTTTTCTCGCACCTTTTTAGAGATAGAATGATCGGTAATCACTGCATTTAAATCATCTAAACGGTAAAAGGCATAGAAAGAATAGCTATCAAACTTACTATTATCTGCTACTATATACTTTTCAATGGCATTGTTAAGAATAATTTTATTGCCATTTCCTTCTTCTTCGTTTGCGGTCATGGCTGTATGGCCATCAATCCCATTTACTCCGATAAAGGCTTTTGAAACTTTTATTTCCTTTAAGAGCTTATTTGCAAACTGTCCTACAAAGGTCTGTGTCTTGACCCTATAGCGTCCGCCAACTAAAATGATATCACAATTCGGTTGGTCTTTTAATTTTTCAAAAATCGGCAAGGAATTGGTGACAATACTGACATGTTTCCCATCAAGATAATCGCCAATAAAATCTGTAGTGGTCCCTGCTCCAATAAAAATTGTATCACCTTCATCGATCAAAGCCGCACATTTTTGAGCAATCTCCCTTTTCTCTTCCACGTTCAACATGTTCTTTTCTGTATGGGAAACTTCTGCCAGACTATCTTTGATTTTTCGATGGGCTCCTCCATGAACACGAACCAACAAGCCTTGTTCTTCTAAGTCCATCAAATCCCGTCGAATTGTCATATCGGTTACACCTAAGAGATCGCTCAGATCCTTAACAGAGACTACTTCATTTTTATCCAACTCTTGTAAGATTGCTACGTGTCTACTCTCTTTCATATGACGTCCTACTTTCCTATTTCTGCTTTCATTATACTATAATAGTGAACATTTTCAATAAGAAACAAACATTTTATCGATTTTTTTCTATATTAATCACTTATTTTGTTGGTCATTTTTGTAGAAAAAATTTATTTTTTGTTCATCTTTTTAAAAAAAGTAGATTTTTTTTAGCAAATCTGTTGACAGGACTTATAAAAAGTTGTATTCTTAATATGTTAACAGAATTGATAGCGCTATCACAGAGTGATAGCAAACGTTTTGTTTACGAATTTCGGTCTCCTTATAAATATACAAGGGTAAACATGTGTTTACCCTTGTATGTTTTATTTATCTCCTTTGTTCCGAATCACAAAGCCTGTTTTCTTCTCGCTTGAAGTATTGCGTGGTTTTTTATTATCCTTACGGTAACGCTTCTCTTTATCAAAGCGATCTTTTGAACGTCCACCTTTACGATAGTCATCACGACGACCATTGCCACGGCGATCACGATCTCGACGGTCATCCCCACGACGGCCTCCTCGACCACCCTTACCTTTGCCACCAAAGCCACCACCAGATGGTTTAAATGGTAACGGTTTTTCACGTGCAATCTCAACCTCAGGAAGACTATCTGGGTCTTGAACAGTTAAGCTGAGGATATACATGGCCAATTCTTCAGGACTGAATTCTGAGGCTAATTGACGAGCATCCTTGCCAAACTTCTCAAAGTTGCTACGAATCTCCTCATTCGCAAAATCACGTTCAATTTTCTTCAGTGCTACCTGCTTCTTAGCTTGAAAGGCTTCTTCTGCACTTGCAGGTTTGAGACCTTTCATGCGTTTCTTAGTCAAGTTCTCGATGATCTGGAGATAACCCATTTCATTAGGTGAAACGAAGGTAATAGACTGACCTGACTTACCTGCACGTCCTGTACGACCAATACGGTGGACATAACTCTCAGGGTCTTGTGGGATATCGTAGTTGTAGACATGAGTCACACCTGAAATATCCAAACCACGAGCAGCCACATCTGTTGCAACGAGAACATCAAGGTTGCCATTTTTAAAATCGCGAAGAACACGAAGACGTTTGTTTTGGTCCAAATCCCCATGAATCCCTTCTGCACGGAAACCACGGATCTTCAGCCCACGAGTTAACTCGTCTACACGACGTTTGGTACGACCAAAAACGATTGACAACTCAGGTTGATCAACATCCATAAGACGAGTCATGGTGTCGAATTTTTCTTGTTCTTTAACCCGGATATAGTACTGGTCTACCAGTTCTGTTGTTAATTCTTTGGCAGCAATCTTCACATGCTCAGGTTCTTTCATGAACTGAACACCAATACGTTTGATAGCATCTGGCATAGTCGCTGAAAAGAGCAAGGTTTGACGATTTTCTGGTACACGAGAGATGATATCTTCAATATCTTCAAGGAATCCCATGTTCAGCATTTCATCTGCTTCATCTAAAATCAAGGTTTCAATATTATGTAATTTTAAAGCCTTGCGTTTAATCAAGTCAAGTAAACGTCCCGGTGTTCCTACAACGATGTGAGCCCCTGATTTAAGAGCCTTGATTTGTTTTTCAATACTTGAACCACCGTATACTGAACGGACTTTCACACCTTTACTACGGCCAAAGCGGAAGAGTTCTTCCTGACTTTGAACAGCCAGTTCACGAGTTGGGGCAATTACTAAAGCTTGGATAGTTGCTTCTTCTGTACGAATTTTTTCAAGAGTTGGCAAGCCAAAGGCTGCAGTTTTCCCTGTACCAGTCTGTGCTTGACCGATAACATCTTTTCCCTCAAGAGCCAAAGGAATAGTTTGCTCTTGGATAGGACTTGCTTCTACAAAACCTGCTTTTTCAATTTCTGCTAACAAATCGGCAGAAAGATTAAATTCATTAAATTTCACGTTATTCTTCTTTCTAAAGATGGTGCGAAGCCATCCTATAGCGCTTAGTTTATACTTTTCTTGTCATGACGTACTTTCAGTTTTTATGAAAGACCGTGTTGCTTCTTTTCCACTAAAGAAAAGTACTGCTTTCTTTGCAACCTATCTAGTATACCATAGACTAGGGTTAAAAGATAGTAAAACGAAACAGGTTAAAAGGTTTTTATTGCGTAACCCCTTTCAAAAAAGCTCTTTCCACCTTTGGATAATTAGTATAATTTATTTTTTAAATTTGCGATAATATAAAAGACTGTGAAGTCTCTTCTTTACTTTGAAGCACCTCATAAAAACAGCGTTACAATAGGCTTTCTAAAAATTTTCACTCACAATAAATCCCCTTTTATTTTGGGATTGTTTCCTTGATTTTTAATATGAAAATATGTATAATGATTCTAGTATCTAGGTTATTTCAGTATCATTAAAATGCTTCATTCATTTAACTGATTCAACGATTCAATCCAATTATAAATTGTTTATAATCCACTCAGTACTTTTAAATCTACTCCTACTATTTCCAAGAAGATTTTGTACAGTCGATCACTTGTATCAAAACTGCCTCTTCTTCTTAGGGGAGGCAGAGTTAAAAATGAAGGATTTTCTGAAATAGCCAAGATACGAAAGAGGTAAGGAATTTCTTCCCTACCTCTCTTTTTTTTATCGTTTATGGGCAATCCAGCGCAAGATTCGTGATAAAATCAACCACAAGACGAGGCTAGAGACCGAAATATAAATCCAGGCATTGGGATCATTTGTAAACGGCAATGGAACATTCATTCCAAAGAAACCAGTGACAACTGCTAAGACCGCTAACAGAGCTTCTAGGATGGTCAAGGTGGTCAAATTATCATTCAAATTGTTATTTAGGATGTTATTGTAAGAGCTAGACAATTGCTGCAAGACCTGAGAGTTCAACTCCGTCATATATACCAACTGTCTGGCCTCAATCATGGCATCATCAAATTGTTCTTTTTCCACATCATCAAATTGGCGGTAGATTAGGTGAGCCTTGATATGTTCCAGAAGCATGCGATTTTGCTTGGCAGCGGATGCTAGATAGACCATACCTGTTTCCACATCAGAAAGAGCATAAAGGTTCTTACTAGTTGTTGTTTTTCTTAAGAGACGAGTAATCTCATCCTTGTGCTTATCTAGACGCTCAATAATCGGATAATAAGCATTACTAATCATCTCAAGCCCCGCAAACAAGAGTTTAAAGGTGGATAAACTTTCATGAGCATCAACATAGCGTTCCATTTGTACAATAATATAGGCGTTGTCTCGGTTACTAATAGTCACAAGACGTGGCCCCTGGACAATGAAAGTCATCGGAATGGTTTCGTAATATTCCTTTTCCTTTTCCATATCCAATACATTATAGATAAAAGTCACAGTTCCATTTTCACGGTTGTAATCCATGTGGGCACGTTCATTTTTATCCAGTGCATATTCAATGGTTTCTTGATCAATACCATACTTTTGGTACAACTGGGATGTTTCCGTAATCAAGTCAGAATCAATATTAATCCAACTCCGACCATCTCCTAACTTTTTTTCAACGAACATTTCGTTTCCTCTTTACCTTATCTACCAGTACTCCTACCGATCACCCGAAATCGCTAGATGAGTCCTGTCCTCATTCACTGATCAACGCAATACAGCTGCTGCCAAGGCCTGCTGGATCTCGATAACACTATTATCACTCTTAAATTGAAGTGTTTCTGATGGCTCTACAGCTGATGAAACCCAAATTTTTAATTCTGCATCCAAATCAAAATGACCAGATGTTTCTACTGAAAACCGTGAAATGGAACGATAGGGGAGGGATTTATAAGATGTTTTCTTCCCTGTCATTCCTTGCTTGTCCACCAAAATCAGACGGTACTCCGTAAAGACAATCAAGTCACGAATCAAACTAAAAGCCAGTGTTACTTGCTCACCTGGAACCAGGATATCCCCTAAATCTTTTTCAACCTTATCGACGTCTTTTTGAGAAGCATTGCCCATCAAACCTGCAAAAATACCCATGATTTTTTCCTCCACAACTTGTGCATTTTCTATCTTAATAACTATACCATATTTTTTACGAGTTAAAAAGTTGCGGAAACGTTTTTTTGATAGTATAATGAGAGAGTCACAAGAGGAGCAATTGCTGAGATTGGCTAACTTGGATACCAGAGGTGTTCGTTGCTGGCCTAAACTCTTACCACCTGATCAGGTTAGGACCTGCGTAGGGATGTGTCTCAAAACAGAATGAAATAGAGAACTTCTATGACAACGTTTTGATGTGGCAACAAATGAGCCAATCAAAATGATTGGTATAGGAGGTTTTTTTATGTCGAAAACTACGATTCGACCAATGATTGAGGTTGCTCTTTTAGCGACCATTGCTTATATTTTGGATTTGGTTACTCAACCCATGTCCTTAGGTCCTTGGATTTCTCTATCTTTTAAGATGGTTCCCATCTTTCTCCTTAGTTTCCGCTGGGGCGTTAAGGCTGGTGCCATGGGTGGATTCATCTGGGGGTTGCTGCAAGTCGTAACTGGGGAAGCAGCTGGTGGTTGGTTGACTCCAATCCAAGGTTTCTTAGAATACTTTGTAGCCTTCAGCTTGATTGGACTGAGTGGAATTGTCAAACCTACGCTTGACAAGGCTATCAGAGATAAGAAACGAGTTCAGACACTCACTTATATTACTGTTGGAATCGTCTTAGGAGGGTTCGCACGATACACAATCCACTACATAGCAGGTGTTATCTTCTGGGGAAGCTATGCACCGGCAGGCCAAAGTGCCTACCTCTACTCTCTAATTGTAAATAGCTCGTCCTTCTTAGGCGAGACTATTGCCAGCCTCATTGTCTTCTTTATCCTACAAGAATTTTTGGGAAGACTCCTTATTACAGAACATTAAGAAATATTCTTATAAACTTTCCTTATGTGAGAACGGACGTCAGCGAACTTCTACGAAGTTCCATGACTTAGTTTTGAACCTAAGGTTTCAAAACTCCCGAGTTCTAGAAACACTATTGTTTCTAGAACTTTTTTCACAGCGGAAAGTTTCAGTCCTTGCTTTAAAAACACAAAAAATATAGAATTATTTTTATTTATTGAACAACCACTTGGTTTTTATGAAAAAAGAAAATTTGTCGATATCACAAAACCAGCTCGCTTGAACTGGTTTTTTTACTATCCCAAAGTAATCTGAAAGACAGTTAGCTAGCCCACATAATAGTGGCTAGCGTCCAACAATTAGGGACTTTAGTTCCAATTGTTGGTGCTGAGTTACATCTTTTCCTCTAGTTCAACATCTGGATATTTGTCCGCAAACCAACGGAGGGCAAAGTCGTTTTCAAAGAGGAAGACAGGCTGGTCAAAGCGGTCTTTGGCCAAGATATTTCGGCTTGAAGACATGCGCTCATCCAGATCTTCAGGTTTGATCCAGCGAACGGTCTTTTTACCCATTGGACTCATAACGACTTCTGCATTGTACTCATTTTCCATTCGGTGTTTAAAGACCTCAAACTGCAATTGACCAACAGCTCCAAGCATGTATTCACCTGTTTGGTAGTTGGTATAAAGCTGGATGGCTCCTTCTTGCACCAATTGCTCGATTCCCTTGTGGAAGGATTTTTGCTTCATGACATTCTTAGCAGATACCTTCATGAAGATTTCAGGGGTAAAGGTTGGCAGTGGTTCAAATTCGAACTTGTTTTTTCCAACAGTCAGCGTATCCCCAACCTGATAAGTACCAGTATCGTATACCCCGATGATATCTCCCGCTACGGCATTGGTCACATTTTCACGACTCTCCGCCATAAACTGAGTGACATTTGATAGCTTAGCACCCTTACCAGTACGAGGGAGGTTAACACTCATCCCGCGTTCAAATTCACCCGATACAATACGGACAAAGGCAATCCGGTCACGGTGACGAGGGTCCATGTTGGCCTGGATTTTAAAGACAAATCCTGAGAAATCCTTGTCATAAGGATCGACAATTTCACCATCTGTCTTCTTGTGGCCGTGTGGCTCCGGAGCAAACTTGAGGAAGGTTTCCAAGAAAGTCTGCACCCCAAAGTTAGTCAAAGCTGAACCAAAGAAGACAGGAGTTAATTCACCAGCTAAAATCGCTTCTTCTGAAAAGTCATTTCCAGCTTCTTGCAAGAGTTCGATATCATCTTTTACTTGCTCATAGAAGGGGTTGTTGGCAAAGAGCTTGTCTCCATCTTCTAGACTAGCAAAGCGTTCATCCCCTTTGTAGAGTTCCAAACGTTGGTTATAGAGGTCATAGAGTCCTTCAAAGGCCTTCCCCATCCCAATCGGCCAGTTCATTGGGTAACTCGCAATTCCTAATACTTCTTCCAATTCTTGCAAGAGGTCCAGTGGTTCACGACCGTCACGGTCCAGCTTGTTCATAAAGGTAAAGACAGGAATCCCGCGGTGTTTGACAACCTCAAACAATTTCTTGGTTTGGGCCTCAATCCCCTTGGCAGAGTCCACTACCATGACCGCAGCATCCACCGCCATCAAAGTCCGATAAGTATCTTCAGAGAAGTCCTCGTGCCCTGGAGTGTCTAGGATGTTTACCCGTTTGCCATCGTAGTCAAACTGCATCACAGATGAGGTTACCGAAATCCCACGTTGCTTCTCGATATCCATCCAGTCAGACTTAGCAAAGTTTCCTGTTTTCTTTCCTTTTACAGTACCAGCTTCCCGAATCTCTCCCCCAAAGTAGAGCAACTGCTCTGTAATCGTCGTTTTACCAGCATCCGGGTGGGAGATAATGGCAAAGGTACGGCGTTTTTTAATTTCGTCAGTTATTGTCATTTTTTCATCCTCAGTTATTTTTTAAAAGCATATTTTTTAGTAAGTAGGATCCTTCTACATTGGTTCTCTCCTTTTACCTTAACTAACCTATTATAGCGGAAATAGAGCCTTTTTTCAATCATCAGTGTATTTACAAATTAAAAAGCCTGAGTGAGAACTGTATTTGTTCTACATCCCAGACTTCATTAAGAAACAAGTGCTATTAGAAGGCCCCAAATCCTCCACCACCACCTCCATCAGAGAAACCACCGCCGTCAAAGCCACCACTGCCATCTGAGGAGTTAATAGAGAAGTTTGAAACACTATAGGAATCAGCTGCATAGCTCATTAAGGTAGAGCCATCTAGGAAGGAATTTGGAGAGGATGTGAGCCAAACAAGAGCATCCCAGTCTTCATATGGCAAGGGAATCTGATGATTTTGGAGTACCTGACTCACTTTTTTAGCTTGACCATACATAGTTGCGTAGACTAAGATACGATTCCATAGGACGACACTTTCAAGTTCTGCTTGGTTGAAATTTGGAATACTTTCAATCATATTTCGAAAGGCCATCCATTGGAATTGTGAATCCAAGTTCTCCAAGGATTGTAGATGATCTTCGCGACGTTTCACAACAATATAAAATGGAATCAATAACAAAACCAGACATAAAATGATCCAAAAATAGTATGAAGAGAGGTGTGAACCAAATCCAAAAGATAAGAAACACATGCTCACAACTAAGATCAGTAAGAGCCAAAAGTGTAAGGCACAGCCTGTTTTTGAAAAAGCTGCTTCCGTCTCAGATAAGTCTCTAAAATAAGAGGGCAGACCTAATTTCGCAATTTCCTTTTCTACACCTTTTGACAATTGCTGGGCATCCTTTTGTAAAAGCGATCGAACATCACTTCCGACCTTTCGAATACGGTCTCTTTGTGTGTCTGATGTTGCAGCTCGAAAATCCTTTTTAAGGGCTGCCTGATTAATTTTATACTTTGAGAATACCTCGCTAATCCTGATTTCAGTTTCTTGATTAAAAAGCATGTCAATAAACTGTAATTCAAAATCAGCCAAGCCTTCATGGTGAAGACAGGTCAAGGTTCCCCCATTGTTATCTCTAGTCAAACGAAGATTTCCACGATCAATGAGATCCAAAATGCTTGCTTGTATGAGATGGTTAACTGTTAATGGTCCTTTCTCTCTATATATCACCATCTGTTCAAAATCAAGTTGATACAAAGCCTTCGCTAGGACAAAGGGTGGCAAATTCTGTGGTGGTTCGTATAATCGTACACCTTTTGAAATCCGACGAGTTCTGGTACTGATCATATAGCGGATCCAGGGAATGAAAGCTAGGACAAATAAAAGAATGGATACAATTGGAATGACTCTGAGAAATAGTGTCTTGTAGATGACTGTTTTTTGTTGAATGGATTTTTCTTTTTTTAGAAATGTATCCTTTCCCTTTTCTTTTTTAATCTCATTAGATTGGCCTCGACGCAGAGCTTCTGTCATGGGCCAATAGGCGTGGAGTTCCAATTTTCCATTCTTTGGGAAGTTCCTTAACTGAATGTGATAGCCAGTCGCAGTCCGTTCAATCTGGGCTGGTGGATTAAAATAACCGGTATGAGCATACAACTCTCCCTCATTGACATCCAAGCCATCCACATAAAAATCTAATTTCGCGATGTCCTCATCCCCATCTGAAATAGGGAACCAATTGAGCTCGGCTATATCGGAATACAATTCTAGAATATGATCAATCTTCCATACGACCTTGATGGTAACTTTGCCCCCAACGATTCTTGAATTGTAGATTTTTAATAGACGTCCATCCCCGAGATCCGATTCTTCTACACGGATCTCTCGTTTTTCACCATCCACATAGGCTTCAACTTGAGGATTTTCATGGATTTTGAATCCTTTGGGAAGGGGATCTACACTCCCTAAAGTTACATACTGCCCATTGTAGCCTGTTGAAAAAACATAGCTAATCTCTTGTGTGAATGTCGCCTGGTTATCTTCCCGCAAGTGGAGGTGTCCCACATAGGACTCAATCGAATAACGAACTTCATCATCTGCCTGAGCCGGACTAACCGTACAAAATAAGCCACACAAGATAGCAAGGACTAATAAAAACCTCTTCATTTCAAACTCCTATTAACTAAAAGAAGGCTGAGACTGATTGTCCCACCCTCCTTTTTCTTTTTATCGAACAACTCTTTCTCTAGCAAGTCTACGACTGAAAAATACATTAAAGAGAAGCAAGGCTGCTGCTAAGATACTGGAGACCACGACGTAATTCACCAAGAGGCTGTCCCCTTTGATAATCGGTGGCCGGGCCATGAGTCCATAATTCCCTCCAGTGACTTGATTGACGCCGACTAGAAACAGATCTAGGACAAAGGTATAAAGAACAATCTCTCGATTTTTTAAGAGGCTCGAATCATAGCATCTCAAGAGATAAATCAAGGAATTGACCAAGAGACAGTAATGCCCGAGGAGGAAAGAAAAGCTTGTAATATGAGGGAAGGTGTAGGGATCAAAGACTGGATAGCCCAAGGCAAAGATCGCTCCACTCACTCCCATCAAGGCAAAAAACTGCTTGCTCTTCCATCGGTCTGGCAACAGCAAGACAGCAAACATGGCCAAACGACAATGGTACAAGGGTAAACTATTGGACCAGGGAAGCTGAAAAGCAAAATACCAGATATAGAGACAGATCAATTGGAAAATTTGTAAGTTTCGAAAGATCTTCCGAAATTGTTCATTTTGATAGTAACGTAATGAAGCCCAAACTGCCATTACAATTAAAAGAACCATGACCCCATACCAAAGGAGCGGGATAACAGGTGGTGCAGTGGATTCAGTTGTAAAAAAATGATGCATAGGATCTCCTTATTAAATGGATTCAGATGTTCTTTTTCTTTTCTTACTGGACTTAACGATAGCATTGATCAGGATAAGGGTTCCTGTCATCAGGATCGTCACGATCAAATAGTTGAGCACGAGCCCATGATTGCCAATTACAGGAGGACGACGCATAAATCCGTAATTTCCACCCGTTACGAGATTAGCCAGCTGAATAATAGCATTGACCCCAAAAGTCATCTGACAGATTTTCCAAGCATCTCTTTCTTCCACCTGGTAGGATTGAACCAGATAAATCAAGCAATTGGCCAAGAGGGCCCAGTGGCCAAAAACATTGTTGATTGAGGATACATGAGGAAAAGGATAGGGATAAAAGACAGGATGAACCAAGGCCATGATGGAGCCAAAGACGCCAACAAGAGCAAAATATTGCTTGAAGCTTCCCTTGGGAGCCAAGAGAATAATCCACATGGCCATCCGACTATGATAGAAGGGCAGGCTCTCTGAAAAAGGCAAATGTGCTGCAATATACCAAACGTTGATCATCAGCAACTGGATCAATTGACCCCAATACCAAAAGGTTTGATAGCCTTTGGAAGAGGCAAATCGAATAGATAGAAGGACCACCACTACCAATGAGGTCGGCAACAAGAAATACCAAGCCCCCAATTGAGGAGGGGCTGTTGGTTGACTGGTAAAAAACAAATCCCAAAGCGTCATGTCTTCCTTCCCCCTTCACATCTATTTTCTATTCTGATCGGGAAATAACAGTCTCTTCAACCATCTTGTATTTGTACTTATACCGTTGGTTGACCAAGAAAATTCCAGCTACCATCACAAAGCTAACCAAAAGGTAGTTCAAAAGTGCACCGTGGTCCCCAATGATTGGTGGACGCCGTAAGAAGCCATAATCCCCTTTCGTCAAAAGGTTGACCAAGAAAATCAAAGCATTCATGCCAAAGGTGATCTTGAAAATTCTCAAACCGTCTTGTTTTTCAGATTGATAATGATCCTGTAGGTAAATCAAACTATTGGCAAGCAAGGCCCAGTGGCTAAAAATTAGATTCAACACAGTGATATGAGGGAATGGGAAAGGATCAAAGGCCGGATACACCAAGGCCGCAATCGATCCTAAAACTCCCAAGAGAGCAAAATATTGCTTGATATAGGTCCCTTTAGGGGCAAAGAGAATCACCAACATGGCCAAGCGGCAATGATAAAAAGGCAAATTATCCGTCAAAGGCATGTGGGCAAGAATATACCAAGCATTGATGGCCAAGACTTGTATCAACTGTGCCCAATACCAAAAGCGTTGGTAGCTTTTGGACTGCGCATATCTGATGGAAAAGTAACCAACCACCAACAAAGAAGCTGGCAGAATGAAATACCAGAGCCCAAACTCAGGCGGGGCTGATTTTTGGTTCGTAAACAATAAATCCCAAAGTGTCATTTTATATCCCTTTAATTTATAAATCGTTTTTAATCACAATACAAATCTCGTTTCCCATCATAAACCTCCCAAAGGAAGTTCAATTGTTCTTCTGTATTGCGCTTGGTAGAAAGAGCAGGTATTTTTTCTCTCTCAAAAAAGGCAAGGTCGGAAATTTCCTGATTCTGTTGAAAACTTCCATCCAGCAATTCACATTCAAATACCAATTTCACATATTGGCGACTTTGCAATTGGTAGCGATTGGTATCAAATACTGCCAACAAGCGATTGACACGTGCTAAATAGCCCGTTTCTTCTTGGACTTCCTTTAAAATATTTTCTTTAGGAGAATAGCCAACCTCACCAAAGCCACCCGGCAAAGCCCAGGTCTCTTCTCCCTGACCTTTCACTAAACAAAGTTTGTCATCTTTGACAATCTAGGCCCTTACATCAATCAAGGGAGTGTCGTAATGGTCTGTCGGGCGAAACAAATCCGATAATTCTTGTGGATTCAAATCAGTCGCTTCTCTCACAAGATCCTGTAAAATGGCACGAATATCCTGATAGCGCTCTTGATCAAATGGATCTTTTGAGAACGCTAAGCCTGTATTAGTGATTGAAATCAAGCGCTGAATGTTCTTCAGTACATTATTACTCGCCATTCTCCAACTCCTCTACCAATTTGGCTAGATTCATGGAATTGCTTCCCTTGATGAGGATTTGGTCCTGCTCTTTTAAGCTTTCCTTGACTTGTTTGACCAAGTCCTCAAACTGGTCTTCCTCAGCGGTCTTTTTGAAATAATAGACATGTCCGAGTGGGAACATCTGACTCGCTAACTGAGCTAAGCCCGTAATGTCTTGGCCATAGAAAATAACGGTATCCAAGACATCCGGTGACAGACTGAGAATCATTTGGTTGTGCAGATCAATGGATTGCTCCCCTAGTTCTTTCATATCTGCCAAGACCGCTAGCTTGCGACCATTTGGATTGGCAGGAATGGTCGAGAAGGTTTCTAAAATCAGGCGCATGGCCGTCGGATTGGCATTGTAGACATCGGATAGGATATCCGCTCCGTTACTTGCCTTCTTCCATTCTGTACGGTTCTTAGTTAGCTCTAGGCCTTTAAAGCTTGCATGGATAGCCTCTTCGCTCACCCCTTCTTTTAAGGCAACATAGGCAGCGATCATGGCATTGGTCGCATTGTATTTTCCTGTTACTGGAAGATCAATGGCTTCTTCTAAAAAATTCGCTTCAAAGGTCAGGCTGTCCTTGCGCTCGTCCAATTTGGTAATGCTAATATCTGCTCCTTCACCAAAGCGCACAAGCTCTTGTTGGTTGGGTAAAAAATCCTCTACAATCGGATCGGCCGGTACTAGAAGCAAGCCACCAGCTGGCATCCCGTCCGCAATTTGCAATTTCCCTTTAGCGATTTCTGTGCGATCTTTGAAAAACTCCAGGTGAGCTTCCCCAATGAGGGTCACGATTGCTGCTTTTGGATGGGCAATTTCTGAGAGGAGATGAATATCTCCCAGATGGTCCTGTCCCATTTCAAGGACAAGCTTCTCTGTTCCTTCTGGCATATGGAGAACCGTGTAAGGAAGGCCAATCTCGTTATTGTAGTTCCCTTGTGTTTTATAGGTTTTATAAGTAGTAGATAATAACTGAGCTAACATATCTTTGGTCGTTGTCTTACCGTTTGAGCCGGTGACCGCCAAGACATCTACTTGACTCTTCTCCAAAACATATTGTGCTAATTTTTGAAAGGCCCCTAGAACATCATCTACCAACAAATACGGGTGGCCTTCTACTTCTTTTTCAGACAAGGTCGCTACAGCCCCATTTTCAAAGGCGGTTTCAATAAAATCATGCCCATCACACGCCCCCTTGAGAGGGACAAAAAGATCCCCCGGACCAATAAGACGACTATCAAATTCTGGCTTCTGTAAATCAAAATCTTCAAATTGACTGATATCATTGCGAACAGCCAGGACACGAGCCACTTCGTGCAAGGTTACATTCATGGTATTCTCCTCTAAAAAGTGGGAGCAGGAAGAAAAGCGACTCCTCTATGAGTTGACTTCATCTCCCACTCCCGCTAGGAACAGTTTCTTAAAGTAAGTGCGCTTCACGCTTTTCAAAGGTTTCTTTGGCTAATTCTACCAAGCGCTCGATTAAATCAGGATAGGCCAAGCCCATGTTATCCCAAAGTAAAGGATACATAGACCATTGGGTAAAGCCAGGCATGGTATTGAGTTCATTCAAGTAGATGCCCCCATCCTCTGTGTAGAAGAAATCACAACGGGAGAGACCTTTGCCACCAATGGCACGGAAGGCTAGTTCTGCATTCTGACGCATGGTCGTAGCAACTTCTGCAGGAATTTCAGCTGGAATCGCCATCGTAATCTTATTATCGATGTATTTGGCTTCGTAGTCATAGAAGGCTACATCTTTGACCACTTCACCAGGGAGAGTGCTCTTGACATCGTAGTTGCCTAACAATCCCACTTCGATTTCGCGGGCTACGACACCTTGCTCAACCAAAACACGGCTATCGTATTTAAAGGCCAATTCCAAAGACTGACGAAGTTCTGCTTGGTTCTCTGCTTTTGAAATCCCAACACTAGAACCCATATTAGAAGGCTTGGTAAAGACCGGATAGGTCAATTCCTTTTCGATTAAGGCAATCTTAGCCTCTAGGTCATCTCCTTCAAGGACAGCCACATAAGGAACTTGTGGAATCCCTGCAGATTCTAGGACCCGTTTGGTGGTAATCTTGTCCATCGCCACACTAGAAGAAAGGATATCACATCCCACATAAGGGAGTTTCAATACTTCTAGGAAACCTTGAACCGATCCATCTTCTCCCATTGGTCCATGAAGGACTGGAAAGACAACCGCTCCTTCTTGGTAGATGCTGCTCGGAGTTACTTTAGCGTCCCAATCAATGGTTTCATTGGTCATCAAGCGTTCTGTTTCAGCAGGTTTCTCTTCAAAAGTTTGAGTCTTGATGAAGTCTCCCGCCTGAGTAATGAAATAGGTCTCAACAGAATACTTGTCATAATTAATCGCCCGCATGACGCTTTCAGCTGAAAGCACAGACACTTCGCGCTCTGCGCTACGGCCACCATAAAGAAGTACAATTTTTTCTTTTGCCATTGTTTGGTCCTAATCCTTTTTTTAATTTTGTGCTTCCTAATTGACTTGTCAGAAGCACTCCTCACATACGAGTTCGTCCCTCTAGTATACCACACTTTAAAAAGAAAGAAAACGAGAGAGAACACCTAAAAAACAAAAAAACCGGAGGCTTTCCTCCAGTTTCTGTAACCGCTTATAACTCGGTTCGATTTTCAATAGCTCGAAGAAGAGTGACTTCGTCCGCATACTCGATATCTGCTCCGACAGCTAATCCACGTGCCAAACGGGTCACTTTGATACCAGCTGGTTTGAGGACGCGTGAGATATACATAGAAGTTGCTTCACCATCTGCTGTTGCATTGGTCGCCACAATGACTTCTTGGACCTCATGATCCATTAATCGTGTGATCAAGGATTTGAGGTTAATATCATCCGGTCCAACCCCATTCATGGGCGAAATCAAGCCATGAAGGACATGGTAGCGACCGTGGTACTCCTGAATATTTTCCATAGCCGACACATCTCGACTATCTTCCACTACTAAGATGATCGATGGATCGCGTGTCTCATCTCGACAAATGGCACACTCTTCTTCATCTGTCAGGTTCCCGCAGATGGAACAATAGCTTAATTCCCGCTTTGCTGACAAGAGATTTTTAGCAAACTCATTGACATCGTCATCACTCATTCCAATAGTATAAAAGGCCAGACGAGTTGCTGTCTTGATCCCAATACCAGGGAGCTTCGAATAACTTTCAATTAATTTTGCGATAGGTGTTGGATAGAGCATAGCTTCCTTTCTAATTCATAGGATGTTTTTGCTGGTAGAGATTGATAATCTCTCTGGTAATACTGTGACTAACAGTCGCTTGGAGATTGGTGTTGTGAGGGAAGACGACTGCCACTGCAATCTGAGGATTTTCAGAGGGAGCATAGGCGATAACATTGGTGTTTACAGCAGGGGTCCCACCATTTACAAACGTTTCCGCAGTCCCGGTCTTTGCACTGATTGGAACCGCTGCACCTTCTCCGATGGTTTTACCAGTTGTTAAGCCACTGGTTCCATATACCACCTGATAAAAACCTTGTTTGATGATGGCTAGATTTTCAGGTGTCAGAGCCACTTGGTTGAGTTCTTTTGTTGCAATTTCTTCTTTCAGAGGTCCCAAACCTCCCTTGGCATCATTTTCATAGATCCCTTGGACCAGATGGGGAGCCACGCGTTTCCCATCATTGGCAATAGTTGCAACATATTGAGCCAACTGCATAGGGGTATAGTTATCAAACTGACCAAAGGCGTCTGTTAGGTAATTGCCAATCGTGAACTCTTTGGGAACATAGCCCGTTGATTCATTCGGAAGGTCAATCCCTGTTTCTGTTCCTAGACCATAGGAGGCAAAGGTCGAACGCAATTTGTTCATAGCAGGATCCAATTGGTCAGTCTTTAAGGTCATATTGGGCTGATAGGGTTGCCCCATCAAATCAAGTGCAATCTGCACCATATAGGTGTTGGAAGAATATTCCAACGCTTGCACCGCATTGATTTCTTGGCTTCCAAACTGGGTGAACCACGAAGTGATTGGAGCTGAACCAGAAAAGGAGATTGGTTGATCCAATAGGACTTGGTTACCAGAAATCACCCCATTTTCCCATCCTGCTGTCAAAGTAGCTGCTTTAACAACCGACCCTGGAACAAAGACATTGGTCACTGTTCCTAAAGCATCGGGAGTAAGATCTTGCGAACCAGCTTCATGCTTCATCCCCGCCATCGCAAGGATTTTACCCGTTTTTGGATCCAAGGCAACAGCATAGACCCCTTCTGAGTAGGTCGCATTCCCAGCAGCTAATTCTGCCTGGAAAGACTTCTTCAAGATGTCTTCCACTCCTCTTTGGAAATCCAAATCAATGGAAAGCTTGATATTGTTTCCCTTGCTTCCTTTTGAGAGAGTTTTGATTTTTTCAACATTGCCATTCTTGTCCAAATGGATTTCTTTTTCAACCCGTTCTCCTTGGAGGACAGACTCATATTGTTTTTCTAAATAAGAGGTTCCGACGCGATCATTTAAGGCATAGCCTTTTTCCAAATAATCGTCCACATCTTCAGCTGGAAGACCGGCTTGCTCTGTCGACACACTACCAACGATGGAAGCCAAAGGACTATCAACCACTTTTCGATCCCAACTCGTGATCACTTCAAATCCTGGAAATTCTTTCAAATGATCTTTGACCGTCGTTACTTGCTCGTCGGACATCGGATCCGTCACAATCGTAGCACTGGCAAAGTTTTCAACCGCATTCATTTGGCTGAAGAGATAGATGGCTTTCTTTTCTTCTTCCGTATAGCCCAATTTGGCTGGATCAATACTGTCCACCGCATACTGGTAGATTTTCGCTTCTGGAAGTGGGTTGCCATCCGTGTCGATGCGTTCCTCCTTGGGCAGTTTGTCCACTACTTCTTTATAGACTTCGGTGTTTGCGAGATAAAAGTCGATTTCTTGACGCTTACTGACTTGAGGGTTTGACACGCTTACGTAATTTAGGAGAAGCTGTGCTGTTTGACGCATCTCTTCTGCAGTAAACTTATTGCTACGCGTAAAGGATAAGACCTTCTTATCGACATTCTCTACCAGTGGCTGACCAGAAGCATCATAAATCTGTCCCCGGAGACTTCCCCTTGTTAAATGTTTTTTTGTGGCTTTTGCTAATTTTTGCGTATAAAAGCCTTGATGAGTAATCTGCATATACCCTAGTCGAGCAATTAAAATCAAAAAGAGGGTACAGACTATACTGAATAACAAATAAAGTCGTCTAGTAATCCACCGATTATCAAATTTTCTCACCTTAGCATTCGCTTTTTTTGAACGTTTAGATTTTCGATCCATACCTCTCCTTTCATCTTGATTCTCAATCCCAGCCCCTCTCAACACAACCTAAAAATAGGATAAATTTAGAGGAAATCTGAGGAATATTTCCATTTTAAACTCAACTTCCATTATAGCACATTTCATCCAGACGCGAGTCGCTAGACCAGATAAAAAAATAGCTATTCTGAACTCCTTGTCAACTATTCTTTCAGCAGTGTGAACAATACAAACATCTTTTTACTAAAAAGCGGATCCTTCCTCAAATCACGAGAAACAGGAGACTGGATTTTTTTTGGTATAATAGAAGCACCGACAAAGTTAGTAAAGGAAACGATATGAAACTAATCTCATGGAATATTGACTCATTAAATGCCGCCTTGACGAGTGACTCTGCACGCGCGAAGCTCTCGCAAGACGTCCTCCTTACCTTGGTTGCAGAGGATGCGGATATCATTGCCATTCAGGAAACAAAATTATCTGCCAAAGGACCAACGAAAAAACACTTAGAGGTCTTAGCAGAACTCTTCCCTGGTTATGAAAACACCTGGCGGTCCTCTGTAGAACCCGCTCGTAAAGGCTACGCAGGAACCATGTTCCTCTACAAAAAAGAATTGACACCGACCGTAACTTTCCCAGAAATCGGTGCTCCCTCTACCATGGATGTCGAAGGTCGGATTATTACCCTTGAATTTGATAACTTCTTTGTGACCCAGGTCTATACTCCAAATGCTGGAGATGGGCTCAAACGCTTAGAAGAACGCCAAATCTGGGATACCAAATACGCAGACTACTTAGCTGAACTAGACAAGCAAAAACCTGTCCTTGCTACAGGCGACTACAACGTAGCCCACAAGGAAATCGACTTGGCCAATCCAGCCAGCAACCGTCGTTCCCCAGGCTTTACAGATGAAGAACGGGCAGGCTTCACGAACTTGCTAGCCAAAGGGTTCACTGATACTTTCCGCCACTTGCATGGGGACCTTCCAGATCAATATACTTGGTGGGCACAACGTAGCAAGACTTCTAAAATCAACAATACAGGCTGGAGAATTGACTACTGGCTCACTTCTAACCGCATTGCGGACAAAGTGACCAAGTCAGCTATGATTGACTCCGGTGCCCGCCAAGACCATACACCAATTGTCATGGAGATTGATCTATAAGGAGAAAACGAATGGACTATCAAGCTGTCATCCCTGAATTTGTCGTATCGGATATCGAGAAATCGCGTCACTTCTACTGCGACTTATTGGGATTCTCTGTCGAATACGAGCGTCCAGAGGAAAAATTTCTCTTCCTTTCGCTTGAAGACTGCCAGCTGATGCTAGAAGAAGGCAACGCAGAAGAATTATCCCAACTGACTTATCCTTTCGGGCGTGGTGTCAATATTTCCTTTGGTATCAAGGATGTCCCACAACTCCACCAAAAACTACTGGAAGCCAACTATCCCATCTATCGTCCGCTGATACAAAGAAAATTTCGAGTAGGAGATAGCTTTATTTATCCCCATGAATTTGCGATTTTGGATCCAGATGGTTATTTTTTAAGATTTAGCGAATAAGAAAAAGGAGGCTCTTGGCCTCTTTTTCAGTAGGTAACTATCCATTGACAGGCTTGTAAATCTATAGTCAAAAACAGTTGCTAAACCCTATGAAATCAACATGTCAAAGAACTTTGATAGCCCTTTTTTATAAAATTGAGTAGAATGAAATCAGGAAGCGAGGAAATCTTATGCAAGTCGGAAAACAAATCCAGCACTATCGTAAAGAGAAAAACTTATCTCAAGACGAATTAGCTGAAATCATCTTTGTCAGCCGTCAATCCATTTCCAACTGGGAACGCGGCGCAACCTATCCTGATATTCAAAACCTGCTCTTACTAAGCAAGGTCTTTGAAGTGTCATTGGACAAACTAGTCAAAGGAGATTTGGAAACCATGAAACAAATTATTCACGACCAAGAATTTATGCGCTATCAAAAAGATGAAGTGGTCTTTAGCTTACTGCTAATTGGCAGTCCTATCATCAGCACTCCCCTCATTCTTTATTTGGATGGATACGGCATCGCTATTAGTTGCTTGATTCTTGCTGCCGCTATATTCTACGCCTTACGCATTGAAAAATTCAAGAAAAAGCATAATCTTCGTACTTATCGCCAGATTGTCGCCTATGAACAAGGACGCAGTCTGAGCGAGATTGAAGAAGCTGAAGAAAGGGGTAAAGCTCCCTACCAAAGAATCATCCTTCCTATTCTATTTGGCCTTGGAATTGGCGCTATTACTCTACTGATTTCTTGGCTCTTACTTACTTTCTTCCCTATCAAATAAAAGCGAAGTCATTAGACCTCGCTTTTTAACTGTCTTTAAAGTTATACAATTGCGGATAGTGATCACATTCAGGATTTTTAGGATGGCAGATAGCCCGTCCAAAATAGATCATGGCCTGATGAGCTGGCAACCAACGTTCCGGTGGAAGGACATCCATAACTCGCTTTTCTACCTCTAGCGGCGTTGCCGACTTTTTTACGATATCATGGTGCTTGCAAATCCGCTCTACATGGGTATCAACAGCAAAGGCAGGAATTCCGAAACCGACACTCATGACCACATTGGCTGTTTTACGTCCCACTCCGGCTAAACTCTCCAGTTCCTCCCGTGTCTGAGGGACTTGGCCATCAAAGTTGTCCAACAATTGTTGGGCACATTTTTTGAGAAACTTAGCCTTATTGCGATAGAGACCTAATTTGGAAATATGCTTGGCAATGTCGGCTTCACTAGCGACCGCCATGGCTTGAGGAGTTGGGAAGGCTTCAAACAAGGCAGGAGTTGCCTTATTAACCGCAGCATCCGTTGTTTGAGCAGAGAGCATCACCGCTACTAATAATTCAAAATGATTGCGAAAATCCAAACTTGGCTGAGCATCCGGAAAGAGGGCAATAATTTCTTCAATCACATGACGTGCCCGTTTTTTTGATAAAACCATAACTTCTCCTTTGCATTACTAGAATCTATTATAGCATGAAGAACCAGTTACTTTACAGAATCAGCTTAGCAAAATAGGACTAGCTAAGGGCTAGTCCTATTATCTTAAGTTTTTCTATACTAATCTCTTCAAGAAAGTCATCAAGGTTTGAGCAGAGCGCTCACCAGCCTCTACGATAAATTCATCAAAAGAGACATTAGCTGCATGGTCTGCCGTGTCACTCATAGCCCGAATGACCATGAAAGGACGGCCGGCTGCATGAGCCGCTTGGGCAATAGCTGCCCCTTCCATCTCAACGGCCAATACTTCTGGGAAATGTTCCCTAATCGCTGCGACTTTTTCTTCACTCGCGATAAAACTATCCCCAGTCGCAATCAGTCCAACATGGGTTGGTGTTTGTTCCTCAGCTAGCACTTTTTTCATCTCTGAAACAAAATAGCGGCTGGATTCAAAGTAAAGAGGTTGCCCTGCCATCTGGCCATAGTCATAACCAAAAGCTGTCACATCTACATCATGGTAGGTCAATTTGTCCGCTAGGACGATATCCCCAACAGCCATCCCTGGTGCTACTGCACCTGCAGAACCTGTATTGATAATGGCTTCCACCTTAAAATCGTTGGCCAACACAGCCACACTCATGGCTGACATGACTTTTCCGATACCACTTTCAACCAAGACCACTTCATGGCGACCAATCGACCCTGTATAGTAGACCTTTCCTAGGCGAAGGTGTTTCTCTCCGTTCTGCAAAGCTTCCACTAAGATTTTTAATTCTTGTGGCATGGCCGCAATGATTCCAATTTTCATAATCGTCACTCCTTTGGTAGATGCTGCTTATAAGCGCCAGATTGCAAGAATTAACAAGATGAGGAGCAGGATGACCCAAAATAAGATCTTATTCAATTTTGATTGAATCACCTCATCTTTTTGGTTCTCAATCCGACGACTCTTGGTCACTGTAGGTTGGACTCTGATTGGAATAGTCTCCTGAGGATACGATGCTCCATGTCCACTATCTACTTCCCTTGAAATCACTGGCCGTTCATAACCAAATCCCCTGTTTCCTGTCGGGAGAATTTTTGTTTCTTCCTCATCAAAGAGCGGGGGACCAGAGATTGCTTCTCCTCGGTTTGCCCGCTCAATCATTTCATCTGTTAATAAAGGTTTTCCCATTGGATCCTCCTCTATTTATTGGATAATTCCCAGTACTGAATCGCCATAATGGTCTTGGCATCACAGATTTCACCAGCTTGGATCAAGTCTTTAGCCTCCTCCAAGGTCACTTCTAGCAGCTCTAAGGTCTCATCTTCATCTTGAGGGCGAGGATTTTCCACTTTTTTCAAATTGGTCGCAGCATAGAGTTTGATCCGCTCGTTGCAAAATCCAATGGCAGAATAAAAATCATAGAACAACTCTAGATCCGCTGTGTAACCAATTTCTTCTTCCAATTCACGCAAAGCAGCTGCTTGAGGATCCGCATTTTCACCCTTTTCCAACTTCCCTGCTGGGATCTCTACAGAAGTCCTCTCGATTGCCTTCCGGTACTGCTTGACCAAAATGGTCTTGCCCTCATCTGTGATCGGTAAAACCGCTACTGCTCCATTATGAAAAATTAAATCACGCTGCGCTTGACCTTTTCCGTCAGGTAGTTCCACTTGATCTGTAACTACTTGGAAAATCGGTCCTTGATAAATCTCCTTGCGCTCAATGGTTTTTTCTTCAAATTGCATGAAAATCTCCTATTTATTTTTAGGATGGTGGGGAAGACGAGTCGCGTACTCATCCTTATTGACTTGACGGCCACGACCAATTGCAATCGCATCTGCCGGTACATCCTTGGTAATGGTGGAGCCAGCCCCGACTAGGGAATTATCCCCGAGCTCAACTGGCGCAATAATGGTCGAATTTGAGCCAACAAAGACATTGTTGCCAATAAGAGTCTTGTATTTATTTTTCCCATCATAGTTGACGGTAATGGTTCCCGCACCAAAGTTGACGTTGCTACCGACTTGGCAGTTGCCAATGTAGGTCAGATGACCCGCTTTGGTATTTTCACCAATAGACGAACCTTTGACTTCGACAAAGTTTCCAACATGGACATCTTTGGCCAGGCTAGAAGCTGGGCGAATATGAGCATATGGCCCTACTGTCACACCATCGGCTACTGTGCTTTCTTCAATCATAGAGTTGGTAATAACAGCACCTGCACCAATCTCACTGTCCACGATATAGGTTCCATTGGTTAAGACTGTCTCAGCCCCAATTTTTGTGTGCCCTTTTAGGGTAACATTGGCTTCGATTTGTACCTCAGGAGCGATTTCGACATCGATATCGATATAAGTCGCATCAGGATTGACAAAGCTCACTCCATTGACCATATGAGCTTGGTTAATGCGACGACGCATGATGCCTTCTGCTGTCGCAAGGGCAACGCGGTCGTTAACCCCAAGACTTTCATCAAAGTCTTTGAGCGTATAGGCTCCAACTTTCTCTCCTGCTTCTCGGAAAATCCCAATCACATCTGTGATATAGTATTCACCTTGGGCATTGTTAGTGTTGATATTCTTTAAGGCTTCAAAGAGGCGGGCATTGTCAAAAACATAAGTCCCTGTATTGATTTCTTTGATTTGCTTTTCAAAATCTGTCGCATCTTTTTGCTCGACGATGCGAAGCACTTCTGCATTGTCATTACGGACAATCCGGCCATAACCAAATGGATTAGCTGCTTCGGCTGTTAAAATCGTTGCCACATTTTTGTGGTTGATATGAAAATCGATCAAGTGTTTGAGGCTTTCACCCGTAATCAAAGGTGTATCCCCTGCGATGACAAGGGTGTGGCCTTCAAGAGCTTCCAAGACTGGCTCTGCCATCATAACTGCATGACCAGTTCCCAATTGTTCGGTTTGTTTGACAAACTCTGTTTGTCCAGCTAAGACTTGCTCCACCAATTCAGCCTTGTGGCCCACAACCGTTACAGTCTTTTCGGGTGAGATGGCTCCAACACTACGGAAAACATGTTCCAACATAGAGATCCCAGCAACCTTGTGTAGAACCTTGGGCAAATCTGATTTCATACGGGTACCTTTTCCCGCTGCTAAAATAATGGCATAATTTGGCATATACATTCTCTTTTCTGTACAATATCGCTTACATTATACCATTTTTTAGCCCTTTTGGAAAATTAGATCCGAACCAAAGGGAGTGGGAAAGAACTTCGACTAATTAAACAAAAGTTGAAAAGGTTCCCCAAACCTTTTCAATTTTCCCACCCCGCACAGCTCCAACAGTCTGGGAGACTGTTGGAGGTTGCAGATAAATAAAACATTGTTTTCCATCTTCATAGGTCATCTTTGGAGCTAAGTAGCAAACAAATACTTAGGAACCTTGCTTCGCAAGTCCTATCCACCACCTAAAAGCAGTGCTTTGAGCAATCAACCACTGCGTCATACAATTATTCCTATTAAACATCGAAGGCTGGACACTTTATGCCCAGCCTCATGTTCTATAATGGATAAACCTTGCGAAATTCTTCCAAAACCACCTTACTGTCAGGTGTAAACGTCAGACCTGCTTCCTCCAGCCACTCCGTGAAAAACTCCTCATGAACCTGACGCCAATAGGTCAGAGATTTGTCTCCTTCACCTTCCTTGAAGGCATGGTCAGCAGACACTTGATGGAAGGGCTGAACAGAAACCTTGGTAATTTCGACAATGCAGATAGCCTGATCTTGGCTATCTAAAATGATATCAAAGGTTCCTTCTTGGGGAAGGGGCTCCTTATCCACTGCATAAAGGTCATAGGCTGAAGCCGTAGCAGTCTTCTCACCTTTTAAAACCAAGTCTGCTAAGAGATCGGCTTCCACTCCAAAAGCCCAGGCATCTATCTCATCACCGATAGAAGGGTTGATTTGCTTGTAGGCATTCCACATTTCTTGCGGTGTCATGGGTTCTCCTTTGTAATTTTTTACTTTCTTCTTTTATATGTTTAAGATGGTCTGGATGGTCAATTTCTAAATCAAAAATCTCTGGAATAGAGCTGTAATGGAGAATACATTCGATACCCATCTGATTCATTTTTTGTATGAAAGAAGTATTCAGATAGCCTGCTACAGCAAAATCAATCTTTTTCATCCTTGCTTTATCCTGCATCTGTCTCAGCATTTCTAACATAATGGGACTTTCCATATCATGCCATTGACTGTTTCTCACAGTCGCAAAAATAAAAGAAGTTAAATCATTCATTCCAACTACAATCTTTGAAATGCCCGTTTCCAGTATCCTGTCCAAGTCTAAATAAGCTGATGGTAATTCAATCATCGTGCCGACTTTCTCGGTAAAACCATACTGACGCAATACTGTAATAGCTTGTTTTAATTGTTCGGCATCATTGACAAAAGGAAAAATAACAGACAGATTGGGATTGGTTTGAAAAACTTCTGTAACAACATTTGTCTCAGCCTGAAATTCATCTAGACACGCCAACAAACGCCTGATACCTCTGTATCCAAATAAGGGGTGGCGTTCGTCAAAATACTCTTTAGTCCCGTCTAGACTATTTGCTTCTGCATTTGTTAACTCTGAAAAGCGATACCAGACTTCTTCATCTGAGTACAAATGACAAATAGTGTCTAGATAATCTTTCACAAATTGCTGACAATTTGGTAATAGTATGTTTTGGTTTAGTTCTCTCAACAAGTATTCCCCACGAATCAAGCCGACGTGGTGCAATAAATGGGGATAAACTTTTTCAACAATTTTTTCGCCACTAAGAGCTAGTTGATTTTGCATGTTCATTCACCTCGTCTTAAAAGATACAATATCAGATATCATTATACGACACTTTCCTCTAGTTCAAAAGCTTCATAAGGTTCAACTAACTCATATCCTAAAAATTCTGCTACTTTTTTGGAAGCCTCGTTATGAGCATCCCAAAGTGGAAACATATCTCTGTTTAAACTCTCTAGAATCATTGCAGCACCAAGCTTTTTAGCAAATCCATTTCCTTGTTCGTTTGGTCTAGTTGCAACTTCCACTTCAACTGCTCCTTGGTAAACTAACCCTGAGGAAATCCCAGCAATCACTTCATTATTTTTAAGAATCACAAAGCCAAATCCACCTTTTAAAGCAAAATCCTGGTAGGACTCAAAATCCCCCTGTAAATCTTGTGACCATTCTTCCTCAGAAAGGCAGTTATAAATACGATTATCAATAGGCACAATATTGTAACCTTTCTCTAACTGACTAACTAGATCATTTAGAAATTCAACTTGAAAATTTGCCTTATCTTTAAAAGAATAGCGAGTAAAAGAAATTAGCTCCACTTTCTGATGCAGAAAATCTTGCCACTTAGTGTCTTCTGAAATAATAATCTTAAAATCTAAACCATATTGCCTAACAAAATCTTCCCAAAATCTGGAATCCAACTCCCCTGCTAGGTATAGAAAATTCCCAATATCATAAAAGCTCGTTGTCCTATCACTGTTTCGATAAACAGTCCCGATTTGAGATTTAAGACCATAGAGAACCATATATTTCTTCCATGTTTTAAATAGTTCCATTATCCCTCTATTTTACCTTCCAATTCTTATAGCTTGTCCGTTCTAATTCAGGAAATCCTCGTAACTCTGCCTTCACTTTTAATACTAAAGGCGAGGCATTTTCTTCGGTAATTTCTTCCAAATTCAGCCAAATGACATTTGCTGAATCATTACTTCCATCAAGAACCTCCTGAGGAAGGGATTTTTGAGAGCGTTCGAAATCGAGTACGATATCATAAAAGGCCATGATATGATGTACGGCGAAGTCTTGCCCCTCTTCTTGAACCAGCACGTCATAAACCCTAGGATTTGAGTAACTGTTAATTGTATATCCTGTCTCTTCCAGAACTTCTCTCTTGAGGGTTTCTGTCAACCCCTCACCGAGTTCCTGACTACCACCTGGTAGGTCAAAACGATGCTGATAGGGGCCTCTTGTTTTTTCAATACAGAGAAGTTTCCCATTCTCATAGCAAATGCCGTATACCCCAAAGTGTTTTTTGATTGCCATATTCTACTCTTTTCTAAAAGTCCAAGATCGATAACTTACCTTATCCCTTAAAAGGAAAGAGGCTATAGATTTCATGCTCCTGGATATACTTCTTTAGTATCTCCATATTCTCTTCGATTTTTGCTTGTATATCTGTCTCTTCACAAGTTGACTCAGTAATAAAGAGGTAGATTTTCAGTAAATCTGTTAAGTATAGCAGACGTCGGTCCATTTCTGATTCAGGACTTGAAGCTTGCTCGATTTTTGCAAGCTTTTGCTCCAAGCTATCACCATTCAAAAATCTCTGATGAACTCTCCTTCTTATGTTTTGAGTGGATTCCTCCCCTTGCTCTAATGGAGATAAAAGGAGTTTTTTATAGGCAGATAGCTTTTTTTCTGTTTCTCTTTCCATATAGGCCAATAAAACCAGAGAGCTCGCAACAAAGGTCCAAGTGTTATAATTCCCTTCAAATGGAACTTGTATGATCCTATCTAATAATTTCTTAGCCATTTCCTCTTGACCATCCAGATAAAGTAAATAGGCCAGATGATTCAGCGATTCGAGATAGCTAGCTTGGGTTTTCTTATTCTTTTTGGGAACCTGGTTTAAATACGAGACGAACTCAGCATCATTTTCAATCTCTTCGATTAGTTCTTTCACTTTCATTTCTTTTCTCCTATCCAACTCACTTTGTGTTACTAAGAAAGGCTTTTCTCAGGTCAATCTTACCAAAATAGATATTCTTTCGCTGTCGCTTGGACGTTTGGGGAAAGGTAGCGCTCTATCAAGTCACCTGTCCCTGCAATATATTCCTCCAGAGGGACATCTTCTCTTTGGCCCCAGAAATTTGAAAAAGCAAAATAGAACTCAAAAAACTCCGTCAAACTTGCGCTGAGTTTATAGAAGTTAGGATCTCCTGGACTGCCCGAGTAAACTGGAGAACTGTCATCTTTCATATCACAGAAAAGAATATCATCTGTATCTGTAGTAGCGAATATCTGGTATTGCCCTTCACTAAACTGATCAACATCTTGTAGGGCCCAAGATTCGACTGTCCTTGCAGGAGAGTCTAATGGCAACAAAACAATATTAAAATTTTGATTGGCAAAAAAACAAATCCTTATCGAACTCTATGTGTTGATAGTAAGCAAGCAATTCTCCTGTCAAATTGGAAGACTGGATCCTTAATTTTTCGTTTGAAAAACTCACTGATTGGGGAATAAACGTTGTTTCCTCATAGAGTTTAATGATCTTTTTTAATACAGTCACTACTGCCATATTTCTTTCCGTGGTCATTCCTCTTCCGTCTCCTTTAAGAATTCCAGCCACATCTTCACATCTGGATTCATCTCATGTGCAATCTCAGCATGCTTCCTATAATCCATCTCCAAGTAGCCTTGTTCATTCCTGAAAATAACACCTTGTTCATAACATACTTTAAAGGTTGTGAGCATGGATTTCAATGACCGATATTCGACCTGAGGTTCCTCTTCATACACATAAACACCATGTATTTGCCCCTGAGCTTCTGGAGCCAGGTTCATGGCATAAAAATCTCCCCCTCCACTGGCAAAAATTGGAAACCAAGACTTATCCCAAGTATCCGTTTCTATTAGTTCCAAGTAGGTCTGGATACTTTCTTCCAGAGACATCAAATAAAAACCAGGAAAAAATGCCTGCTCACCGAGTGTGACTCCCTCACTGTCTTTTGATCCATTTCTCCAAGCATAAAGGGCATGCAAGTCTTGGTTTGGTTGCAATGGGATTTCCTCAAACAATTCTTGAATTTTTAAAGAAGTTATTCCCGGATTTAGATGGTCTACACAAGGATGATTTAGCTGTTGGATACTTTCTTCAATCTCATTTAATAATTGGATGATCGTTTCCATTTGTTCTCCTTACCTTGTAAATCATTAGAGACGAGTTCCTTCGTCCCTAGAAAAGAGCTTGCGATTATACAATCCCATCTTCTTTATTGTACTCTATCATGCATTTGACTGCATATTCTACCCATTCCCAAAAATCGTTAAACTCTTTTCGTTGCTCCCAGCCTTCGGTGGCAAAATCATGAATGAGTTGGACCTTATTGCCCTTTCCTATTTCAAAACAAGCTGTATCATCACAATCTCCTCTTTTAGCAAATGGAATCAACTTTCGGGTTGGGTACCTTTCCTGCAATCCCTCATACAAAGACAGGGCCCATTCTGAATCCAACAGATACCAAATATCAAAATCAACTAAATTGAGTTCGATACATTTTTTAAACGATTCAGGATACTGAAATATCCTTTCGTCCAGTAAATAGTTCTTCATTTCTTATTTCCTTTTTGGTACAAGACTGACATAGAATGCCAACTTTAGATTATTATCAAGGTCTTAGATTTGTTCATTAAGATGTATATATTTTCTCCTACCGATTCATTTCGTCAGGATGTTGATCAGTCAATCAGAACTTTCATTCCACCCTAATAAGTAGTTTTGATTATTTCTCCCGAACGAATATAGGTTTTAAAGAAGTTTTTGGGAACAGAGGCAATCTTAGGTGTAATGGCTAATCCATAATTGGCAAAATCCAAAGCAAGCTTCTTAGAATCGATGGCATCATAATACTCAACATACAATCTGCATAAGTTCACTTTGGTAATAGAGAATTGTTTTAACAACCAATCCTTCTCAAGATCCTTCTCGGGATCTATGCTCGAAAATACGGTAGGATACGATGAATACTGAACAGTAAAATCGATGGCCTCTTGGACAGCCTTTTCCAATTCAGCTTGATCCATGCCATTTCTATGATCGATAGAACCTAATCGAGTTCTTAAAGCACAATCCACTTCTTCTAACGGTCCCGAGTCCAGAAAGAGGGGATGAAGGCCAATATTCACGAAATAGGCAGTCCCATCTGATTTTCGTTGAAAATAGATTACCGTGTAAAAATCATGATTGATTTTATAATAGTTATTGGTTCGCCTTAGTCGCGAAAAGCCATTTTTTACGAAGAGTTCTTTAGCCTCTTTCATTTCATTACCTGCTCTTTCATAGGATATTAAGAGTTCCTCATTGCATTTTCCTAGGAATCTAAATGGATATAGGTTATCCCTACAACTTTCCCGTTCTCAATCGCATATTGCTTAACAGAATGAATGGAACTGATCAAACCTTCCTTACTGATTTCCTCTAGGGTTGCTGGCACTATTTGACCCTTTAATTTAAAATCCTTAGATTTATTCAAATCCCCTACCTTATCAATATCGGTCCAGAACAGCATATATTCATCACAATAAAAATATATTTTATCATCATAAAACTCAGGTATTTTACAGAACTCAACCCCATCACTTTGTCTTTCTATCGCTCCACTATCTCGATAAACAAAGTAGGTCTTTTTCATCTTCATTCTCCTTTGATATTAATGGGGGGGATTATTCGCAATTCGTTAAACTTACTGATATGCATTTCTAATCTAACAAAATGCTCTATCAGCGTCTCCATAGTCAATGATAGCCATCTCTTCAAGTGAAATCTTCATTCCTCTTCCATGCTCTACTTCAGCGTCCACTCTAAATAATAAGCCAAAAATAAAATCGGATGACGTCTGTTCGGAGAGCAGATAGATCACCATTAACTGCCCCATCATGGATAGTTCCGAAAAGATTCGTTTTTCAGCTAACTCATACCAATAAGCAGATGCCCTAAGCATATGAACGATTTTTTCTTTGTAGTCATTGGACATTACTTCATCTGCTAAAGCAAGCTCGTCCGATAGAACCAGGCGAATAGAATCTTGTTGCTCTGGTATAAAAACGCTCATTTCAAGATCATCATCAAATATTATAGATTCTAGATTCACGTATTTTCTCCTCTTTGCAGTCTTTTCCCTAAAATGACATTCGATTTCACGGGATAAATACATTTTCCATCTATTCTACACAACTAGTCTAAGATCGTTCCTAGAATCATTTTATTTTGCTCGGATATCTGAAAGTCATCCATGAAATAGGGTAAAAAGTCATCAAGCAAGGGATGGCTAAGCCCGTCGATTGGGAATCCTCTTTTCTGACGTTCTTTTAGTAAAACTAAGATTTCAATTGGGAAATATTGCCATAGTAAGGTATTGAAGTCTACTAAATGACTGTCTTTGGTGTTCGCTAAATGATAATCACACATGGATAAAATTGTTTCTCTAAAAATAGCCACATCCTCTGAAAAAATAGTTTCCATAACCTGTTTATAGGCATCATTTACATTATGATAAGGGTTCGAGTCCAAGGGTTGATATTTAGCATCACAGGTATTTTCGAGCAAGCTAGCTAACCGGTCTCCCTGTCCATTTCCATAAAGAAAAACGGCTAAAGGCAATAAACTTTTGGCTGAAAAGAAAATAACTTTTTTTCCTTTTTCAACTTGCGCTTCTTTAAAATAGGCTAATTTATCAATTAATAACTCTACATAAGTATCATCTAAATAGGCAAGGGCAAATAAGATAGTCAAACAAATATCTGTATCAAAGTTTGAGCCACCTTTAGCTAAATATTTAGCAGAAGCCATATCTGCCATTACAGAACAAAAACAGCCATTTAGCAAAGATTGATAGGTTTCAGATGTCTTGTTTTCAATGAACTCAGAAACCAAAGTATATGGTTGAATAGCATGAACCATCCGTACATGTTTATAGGAGTAGGTTTCTGTTTTCCCGTTTTCCTCCCAATTGATCTCAAGGCTTTTTTTGCCTGTTTTTAATGCTTCTAAAATTGCTTTAGTAGTAAAAAGCTGTGCTTTTTCAAGATCAAAATCTCTCGCCTTTAGTACTTGATTTTTAATGGTTGTTAATTTCCTTTTTTGATTTGAAAGTGTTTTATTCATATTGACCTCTAAAATTTCATTTCTTGTACTTAACTACTACCGTTTTTTGAAGAACATCTCTTCCTGCATTCCTATACTATCCAGTATTTCACAAGGAAGAATTGATCCACTTCCCATCATCAAGCCATTCTTTCTTATTAATCCACCATTTCCCCTTTTGAAACACCATTTGAAAACGATAGAGAGTTTCTATACCAGAACGATTCTCCTTGATGTAGAAATAAGCTTGATTCCCGTCATACTCTTCATCAACGATGGGATGTGTTTCTAATTTATAGTCAAACGGAAACCGGACAGATAAAGATACTTCCCTTGCTCTGAGTGTTTTTTTAGATGTACAAAACTGATCAAAAATCGTAGCTAATTCATCCTTCAACATCTCTTTATCAGCTTGGTTTCTTAGGCTCCTAGTGGCCTTTTTCTCCCAAGAATACATAGCCTGCATAAACTGGAGTAAGGTTTCTTTTGCTAGATTCGTATGGCTCATAATTCCTCCTACTTAAACAACGGGACTAAAGGTTCGTTTATTTTGAAGACATCGGTCATAAAAAGCTGTATTAAAGGCATTTTTTACTCCTCACGCATGCAAACATGTGGTAACTCTCTTCTAAGAAGTTCCCTTTGCTTTTGATTCGTTCTTCCAGTTGTTAAAAATCGGAGATGTTTCAGACTCTTCAGGTAGCTAACTGTTGATGCGTAGTTAAAAATAGACGTATCAACAAAATCCAAAAAACGAAGCTCACTAGAGGACTGAATAAAATCCAATTCTGGTAAATTTTTATTTGCTGTAAATGAAAGATAGAGCAACTGATTTAAATCCCTTATAAAATCAAAGTCCGGCAACTTTACACCATAATCAACGTGCAGATAACGCATGCCTTTATGAAAAGAAATGTTCTCTATCGTTTCCAAATTTGTCATAGAAGAAATCCCTAGAGCTTTCACACAATCATTTTGGGGTAAGATGATCTTTCTTACTCTTCTAGCCCCAACTAATAAAATTTTTTCTACTTGTTCGTATGTTGAAAAGTCTAGCACATCAGATTTACTTCCCATCAAGTAAATCACTCTCGTATTGCTAGGTAACGAAAGCTGATTAAAATCCACATCCTTCAGCATCTCCTCTGGCTTTTCGACAATGTACTTTTGTCTTAATAAGCGATTGATATTGATGAATTCTTTATAAGTCAATGTTTCATCCAATAATGGTGCAATCTCTTCGATAGAATGCAGAGGCTCCATTGCCATTAGATTCTCTCTTTCGGAAAATCCTTTTTTAATGATCTCTAAATATTTATCTAAACTGGTCATCATTCACCTCTTTTTATGAATATCATGCTTCGTTTTCTTTGTTCAACCTATCTATTTTTACAATGACACTTTTACAAGAAGAATAAGCCATTGCTTGTCTCAAAAACTAAAATCATGAATCTCAAGAGTATTCTTTTCTATATAAACTTTATCCTGCTTTCTCAATCTCGATCAAAGATAACCTTGACTCTAGCTCTACCCAAAGCGTCTAGATATTGCTCCAGTTTCGTAATCGACTCCTCTGAATCAGATAATTGAACAAGCAAATCCCCATTGATAGTCATGACATCCTTTGTCGGTAAAAGCATGAGATTCTCAACGCTTGGATCATTCACAATCATTAAGGAAGGGGAATAAATACAGCTTGTGGAGAGGTCTAGATTTCCAAATCGCTCCCTAGCAGACACAAAAATAGATTCCATCCCACCTTGGGCTTTCAGAACAAATTCCCTCTCGAAAAATGCTTCAAAACTGTCGTAAATCTCGATGACATCCATAGTAATCCCATCTAAATAATAAACTTGATGACTTTGAATGTTCCCATCCTTAAATCTATAAGCGAATTGATCTCCAATAGCAGACATACCAAAAAAATAGTAGTCTGATGCATAATCTCTCCAGACATCTTTCCATAGCTCATCCGAATTCCAAGAGTCCAGCGTGATGGCTTGAGTAGAATCCGTCCCAAACAAACGATAATAGCCACCATAAAATTCCAAGCCGTTGGTTATGGAGAGCAAATCCAGGTGAGCTTGCGGAAACTGTCTGGCTTTGAGTTTTTCTAGTTCAAGAGCTGAGGCCCCACCTTCTTGTATGACCATATCCTCACAACATTTTAAAAAATTCTTCATTTCCATTTGCTTCTCATCTCTCTCTATTTGGCTTTAACCCAGCATAAATTCAATAAAGTCTTTTCGATAGTCTTCAGGAAGTTGCTCCTCGATAATAGCCATGATTCCTGTTAAAAAACCTTCTTTATAGTCTGACAAATCCTCATCAATGTAGATGTCATTCTCAAACTTGGTGATTTCTAGCTTTTTCATCTGACTATAGGTAGACAAGAAAGTAGATAAAGAGGGGCTTAAGCTATAGAGCTTAGAATTTCCAGGAATCTTGCCAAATACAGGACTAAGCTCGCTAGTTAGATCACAAAAGATTGGCTCATCGCCCATCATGTGAGCAAAAACCATATAACTCTCTTTCCAGCTAGGATCCTGCCATCCTTCTGATGCAGCTTCACATAGAGGGAGAGGAATTAGAGCAAGATCATAGGGAGCTCCTCTAAAATAAGCTTCCTCATCAAAGTCTAAATGCTGGTAGAACTCTTTCAATTGACCAGACAAATCTGGCTTTTCGACATGGAGACAGTCACTAGTAAATACAAGCTCTCCTAAGCCCTTGTTTCTATGATAGACTTCTACGAATTCCTTCAACAAATTAAGCATCATTATTGGATTCCTCTCACATTTTTTGGATTATATTTGGCTATTTTCAACTGACAATTACGCATCATTCTGACCGCTAGCGACAGCCTGAGTCCAAATTCGTTCAAATTCCTCTTGACTAATCTTGATGGAGTCTGATAGATCCAACTCATCTTTTCGACCATCATAGAGTAGAAACCCTACTTCTGGAACATAATCCTGTAGGCAAGAGGAAGCATAAGAGTGCCCATTCAAAACGTTAATTTGTCGACTTGCACGCTGACCAGTAAACTCTGTATAAATAACTCCTAGGCCTGTCATAAACTCACTATTGCCATAATAATAATATTCTTTTTCACACATTAGAACCTCCATTATCATTATTCACTCCAAGAATAGCATTCTTTCCTCTTTGGTGCTTTCATCAACTAATTCAATGTTAAGCTTTCACATTATAGAATCTACGGGTTCTTAGCCTTATTCTCCAAGACTCTCACTTCTACTTTATCCTCCGCTAAATGGAGATCCAGTACTTTTTCCTGGTCTTGAAAGAAAAGTGTCAGGTCTCTGGTAGAAAATTCAGTAGAATAAGAGGACAAAAAATTATCCAAAGACTCCATTTGAAACAAGACGTAAACTGGTGAAAACTCCCAAAAAACTAGGATAAACTGCCTTCTATTTCCAACTAGACTTTGAATTGATCTACTTAGATCTTTAGTAGTAAGATTGGCAGAAAACTCATAAAGGCAAGGAATCGGAGAATCGATAGGATTCAACTCCCCAGCATACCAAGCAATTTCTCTCGGTTTAGTGGTCAGAAAATAGACATCCTTTATCCCCTTCAAATTCTTGATTCGTCTTTCAACTTTTAATAAGGATAATTTCTTTTTTAAGTCACTCATTGTTCTTGCTCCATCATTTTAAAACAGAAATTCTGCTCACAACCTCATTCTGTTTATCCAACAGATAAAGGAAGTCCCCTTTTGTTTCCAGTTTACCAAGCTTAGCCCCATAGTCCATCTCGTGAGCAGGGCAGGATTGAATCAACTGACGGATGCTCTTGTCCTTGTGCTCTATCTTCCAAAACAAATCCACTTTATCAAGCTGATGCTCCACTTGAATGGAATAGATCGTGGATTGGATCTTCTTCCTTTTCCACTCCCAGCTATTTTCATAATCGTTTTTCTCTATTTCATTGACTACATCCTCTATCAAGGAGCAAGGAATGGAGAGCTCCTGAAACACGCGCTTTACCCCTTTTACCAAGGCCTCTAAGAGCAGCTTTTTCTGTTCCAATGGACTCAAGGTTTCATAGCTAGAAAAATCAAATAAGACCTGAACAGTATAGACACCAAGTAGGTTCATGATAGCTGGATTGCTAATCGTATCTACACATTCTACGATGATTTTCCAACAATCCTTGGTCACAACTGGTTTGAAAAGCCTTTCTACCATAGAGGTCATACATTTGGATTCATATACGAACGCTCTTCGGAGGTCTTTCCAATTCTGTCGATAGTCCTTAATTCTAGCTTCCTCGTAAGTTAGCACAGCTGAGTCCATCAGTTCCTCAATCCTCTGTTGATTTTCCATATAGGGCTTATCTAATTCAAAATACTGTAACTTCATATTCGTGGTCTCGTAGTTTTTTTCTTGTAGAAAGGTTTAGCCTTAGGTCAAGGTCTAATGTTTGTGCTCTTCCTTCACTTTTTCCCATAGTCGTGGTGTCCCTCCTGTTAATGGGGGATTGTTTGATCATCCAGAATCTCCGCAAATAAGCTAGGAATACATCTTTAAGTATCAATCTTCACAGGACCAATCTCAGCAATTCTAACAAGGTCAGAAGATCCCGATAAGATCACATCATTTTGGTTTATAAAATTGAATTCAACCTTCTTTTCTAAAAAGAGCAGTTCCAGTTGTCCATTCACCTTATGAATCCCCTTAGAATAAAAATGGATTTCATCTAAATTAAAAAACTCTAAATTAATTTTTATAGCATTAAATGAACTTTTCTGCCACTTTTCAGGGAAATTAGTTGGCAAATCAAATAAATAAAAGACAAGATCTAATTTGTAATCGTAACATAACACAGTATCAAGAAATACATTATTCAATTCCAAATCCCCATCAAACAGATGAATAATCTTTTCCTTCCCCACTGCTTTTTCAAACCATTTCACAATATGAACTCCTTTTTTAAAAATGAATAAAAGTCTTGTTTTTATGAGTTATTGTTTCGCTCTTTAAGGAGATTTTAGAATAGACTGACCCTCCTGCCGTCCTTTCCTTTTGTAACGTCATTGATTAAATCCTTGACGGTAGATATATCGAACTGACGGGAAAAGTCTACAATTTTCTGGCGATTCTGTTCTGGATATAAATAAGATGCAGCTAAAATAAATAAAAATGGATTTATGACTTGACCAATATGCTCAAGATATTTAGGATGAGTCACATAAGACATAATTTTGTTAAAATCATCATCTTTCAGAACAATCTTTCTCTGATATATCGCTGCACAGGCACCTGCAGCTTGAGATGAGTTATTCGATTCTAAGGACTCATAAACAAAAGACAAGTTCTCTGTTTCTGAATTTTCTAGATAAGCAATCGCTACTGCTAGAGAGCGGTAGGTTACGGGTGTTGGAATATCTCTCAGCAGCAACGATTTGAGATAGGGGACTTCTTCTGTGCAATCCGTTGCGGCCATGGCGTAGAGTAAGTACATTTGTGATTCCCATGATTTAGGTTTTTCCATCTCGCCTTCCAAGGCTTGATGCAAAAATGGTCCATATCCTTTTAGTTTACCCTTTAAAATTTTTTTCGCAGCTTTTTTTACCAAGGGCGTACGTCCTGAAGTTAACTCATCTACATAGTCCATTTTTAAATCCTCTTTATATCTCCATTTGAATTTACTGCTCTTTGTTCAGGATATGAAAGAGATCATCTCTTAGAACGATTCCATCGTCTTCTATCAAATAGACCATATGCTCCCAGAAGGGCAATTCTTGTTCAAGGGGCTTTTCCAAGGCAAGTACTTGATCCTTCAAGTTTGCTGCAATTTCTTCGACTTCATCTTGCTCAATCTCATAAAACTTTGCTTTCAAAAGAAAGATGCCTGATAGAAAGAGCGAATAAGAGGAAACAAAAGTATGTAAGGAAGAATTGACATAAACCCTTGATTCTTGAAAAACTTCTCTTCCTTCTTGATTGCAAAGTAAAAAGATTTGCTCCTCTTCTCCAATTACAAAAGCACCTAAAAAACACTGGCCAACAAGCCTATAGCTCTCCTGATTTTTCCTTAGTTCGACTAGTTCGTCACCTGCTTTAACAAAAGAAAATCCCATTTTAGAATAATCCTCTAAATATGCCAAAAGGTTGAAACGGACCTCATCAAGACGAAATGGTTTCTCCTTTGTAGGCACCACACAAAAACCAAGCTCCTTCACTAATTCATTGATATTGACTGTCATTTCTCTATCCTTTCTTCTGCTGACTATCTCTGATGCTATTCACATAAGAGCTAGTCAAGTGCCCAGTCCAGTTCCAAACACTTAGCAACATCCTCAAAATAATCATCCCAGGCCCATTGGCAATCCTTCCGACTCAACAGATAATCCATCTACTTTTTATTTGACCTCCATATTACAGGTCCCTTTTAGGCTATCATACCATAAGATTCCCTTTCCATAAAGCTAAAACAGAAAATGAGCCTAGCGGTTTTACTAGACTCATTTTATCCTTATTATTTCACTTTATTATTTTCCCTTTTCAACCCATACTGATCGCTCAATCAACCGTCTTAGACAGAAGTCTTGTCCTGGATCTGTGGGAAAGTCACACGAAAGAGACTTCCTTTTCCTTCTTCAGAGATGATTTTCACCTCTGCTCGATGGAGGTCTGCAATGTCCTTAATAAAGGACAACCCAAGTCCGATACCACTATTGAGGCCCTTGTTCCGAGAATCCTCCACCTGATAGAAGCGATCCCAAATCTTGCTCAAATGGTCTGGCGCAATCCCAATACCATCATCCGCTACCTTGAGAACAGCACCAGCTGGACTAGCCACCAAGTGGATGGCAACCTTGGTCTTGGTAAATTTCACTGCATTGCTCAATAGATTATCCAGCATCCGAGTGACCAAAACAGCATCCCCCTGAATCCAGAGGTTCGGCTGAATGCTCACTTCAAAGGCTATGGGGCTTTCGCCCCACTTTCTTTCCTGTCCCTGACAATAATCTGACACCAGGGTTGATAGACAAACGGGTTTTAAATCCGACCACTGCAGGTGTTGGGTCTTGGATATTTCCAAGATCTGCTCGGTCATCGATTTCATTAATTTAGCCTGCCGATGAATGACCGTCAAAGATTCCTTGGTCTCCTCTAGGTTATCTGCATATTTGGAGCCAAACTCACTCTCCGAAACGATGACTGACAGAGGGGTCCGCAACTCATGGGATACATTTTGGTTGAATTGCTTTTCTTTCTCAAAAGTCGACTGAACAGAAGAAATCAAATTATTAAAGACCTTGGTAAGACGAGACGTTTCTACATAATCCTTCTGATGCTCGGTCGACACGCGCTTACTGTAGTCTCCGCTCTCTGCAATTTCCTCTGCCATTTGGGTCACCTCTCTGATCGGCAGAAAGGCCTTACGAAGGATCCAACGTCCACCCCAGGCCATCCCAAGGATGGACAGAGGAGCTAGAATGGCCAAGGAAAGAAGAAAGATACTTAATTCTCTTCCTAAACCAGAAGCAAGGCGCACGCCCCGTATCCATTTGCCCTCACTTTCATTATAGACATCAAAATAATAATAGGTTGCTTGGGAAGAGGTATACGTCGACAATTTCCCAGACTCAAAGCCAGCATTGATATCAAAGCCACTTGGCAGAGCACCCTGCTCCAACTTCATGTTTTGATTGTAGAGTGCAAAATAATTGCCGTCATCAAAGGGCTCAAATTCCTCAAGGTCTGAAGCTACTTCCATGGTCTTCTGCTCCAGTTCCCCACGTGAGCTATAGCTGGACCAGGCTCCGGAAATGATAAAAGAAGCACAAAACATAAGAATAAAGAGAAAAGAAACAAAGAGGGTATACCACAATGTCACCTTAGAAACGATGGAGGGAGACTTAGAGTCCTTCTTCATTTTTGAAAACATAGCCCATCCCCCTTTTTGTCTGAATAATCGATGGATTACCTAATTTTTTGCGGATATTCTTGACTAAAACATCAATGATATTAGACTCTCCAACATAATCAAAATCCCAAATATGCTCACGAATCTGTTCCCGACTTAAAACCACATTGGGATGGCGCACCAGACACTCTAGTAACTCATACTCCTTGGAAGTCAGGTCAACCAAAACACCCTTGTGTTGGATGGTCTTTTTTGCCAGGTCTAAGGAATAGTCACCAAATTGGACCAGGTTGGTCAAGTTTTCTCGATTATTTCGTCTCAGCATGACGCGAATCCGAGCCAGTAATTCATCAAATTCAAAGGGTTTGACCAAGTAGTCGTCTGCACCAGCATCCAGTCCTGTTACCTTGTCTTCTAGGCTATCTTTAGCCGTTAGCATCAGAACTGGGGTCTTAATCTGATGATTTCTCAAATAGTTCAATACCCCCAAACCATCTAGCTGCGGCATCATAATATCTGAAATAATCACGTCATACTGGGACACACGAATGTAGTCCAAGGCCTCCTGACCATCATAGGCAGCATCAACACTATACTGCTGGGTTTTCAGTAATTTAACGATGCTACGATTCAAATCTACTTCGTCTTCAATCACTAATACTTTCATAGCCACTTACTCCAAATTTCTTCCCTTATTATACCATGCTTCCATAAAAAATCTCGGCTAGGAAAAGCCTAGTCGAGATCTTACTCTAGTTAATCGTGATCCAGCTCCACATCTTCTTCCAATACGGTACCTGTATTGGCATCTAACTCTAACTCAATTTTTTGATTGCCTTCTCGCAAGCTAACGCTATAGACAAGTTTACCATCTTCTACATCTAACTCTACTTTTTCGATACTAGCATTCGAGTATTTTGATTTCAGCTGGCTCTCTACCTTAGCCAAGTCCAACTGAACACTTGCTCCGATTAATTGCTGATCTTCACGATCCTGACTCAGATCCTTAGTTTTTGACTTCAAGATAGCACCAGACTGGCCATCGATCTTATATTCTTTTTCATTTTTTCCATCCAAGATGGTCACTTCATACACTGCTTTTCCATGTTTTTCTTCTTGCTCGTAGCCAATCACTTTTCCACCCTTAGCTTCTTTCAGAGCTTTTTCTTGAGCTTGTGCAAGGGTGACAGATGCAGTCACTGTTGAAGAAGTAGTCTTTTTACTTGTTCCAGTATCGGCAAAGGCTACTACAGAGCCTAGAGCGGCAGTTGATAGAGAGAAGATTGCGAGACTTGCAACGGCTTTTTGTTTAATTGATTTTTTCATGTTAGTTACCAACTTTCTTTTTTTCTTATCAAGTTCTTCTTGATGATTCTATTTTATCTAAGAAAGATGAATCCAAAATGAATGAGAAAAGATTTTTTAAAAAATTTTTTAAAAAAGACTGAGTAAATCGACGAGCTTTTTGCAGCTATCTTTCTCAGTCCCCTTTCTATTTCTATCTTACTCCTCCTGCAAGATCTGATTAATAAAGTCTGTAATTGATTCAGCTACCTTTTGCATTTCGAGAGAACCTAGCGCACCTAGATCATTTTCATAAATGCTATCGTCCCCATTCTTTTTGAGGAAATAGGCCAGATCCCCATCTTGACCGATCATAAAGAAATCTGGTTCATCCTCATCAATCTGGTAGGTTTGATTGCGTTCGGTAAGATCTTCTTTAGCATAGAGACAAATACCCGTCTCACCAATGTCATAACCTGACTGATCCCCTAAGTCATCAAGAAATACCTGATATCCTTTCGGTAAGGAAAAACCAAAATCATATTCGTGCATACTTTAACCTCCTGCTTTCTCAGTTCTCTATTTCAGACTCCAACCACCATCAATGGTCAGGAGTTGTCCCTGCATGGCAGAGGCCTTCCCACTGGCCAAAAAGAGACTGACTTCTGCCACTTCCTCTGGCTCAATCCAGCGCTTGATGGGCGTCTCACTGGCCACCCAGTCTGCTAGGCCTCCTGGTTCAAAGTCCGCTGCAGTCATGCCTGTTTTGACAGCCCCCGGTGCAATGCCAAAGACTTGAATCCCAACTTCTGCATAATCCAGGGCCAGCTGTTTGGTAAAGCCTGCTAGCGCATGCTTAGAGGAAGTATAAGCGTGACCGCCACCTCCTGCTAGACTAGAAGCAATGGAGCACATATTGATGATGATCCCTTGCTTCTTCTCCAACATTTGAGTCAGATAATACCGTGTCAACTCTACCGGAGTCACATAGTTGATCTCAAAGATCTCCTGAATTTCCTGAGCGCTTTGCTCAAGAAGTTGTTTGTAGTCATCCAATACTCCTGCCGTATTGCACAAGATGTCGACCTTAGGACACCAGTCAAAAATCGGCGTCAAATCCAAGGTCAAGTCCCGCTGCAAGAAGTGAAACTCACCTGGCAACTGGGGATCAGCACCCTGGTCTACCCCATAAACCTGGTAGCCCTTTTCTAAAAAGAGACGGGCTTGAGCCAGACCAATCCCGGAGCTAACGCCTGTGATCAAGACCCGTTTAGTCATGAACTTCCACCCAGTCTGTCGCTAAGACATCACAAGGGGTTGGGCTCCACATGGAAAAGCCTTCGCCTTCACCAGATACGTTAATGAGAAAATAAGGCGTCACTTCAAGGGCAACCCCGTTTTGCTCGATGGTATCGAAAAGCTGGACATAGTTCTCAGCACCGCCCCAACCAGTTCGCACATATTTCTTTTTTGCCTTTAGTCCAGGCAAGATTTCTTCAAATGTCATCATCTTCTCCTTTGATTCATACTCCCTTTCATTATAACAAAAATCATGCTTGTTCGTTGTTTTTCAACAAAAAAGGGGAGCTTCCTCCCCCTCTTCACTCTATTCACCATTTTCTGTCTTGTTCTTTTTCAAGGCCCGAATGGTAAACCAATAGTATATAACTAGCCCAAAAACAATGATGGCTGTTGGCAGGAGGACAGTCATACTAGGATTCTGAATTCCTTGTGCCAAAGTCCAGCGATGCAAGAATCCCACTACTAAGAAGGACAGAATAGGAAAGATGAAGGCACGAGCAAACTCTTCTTTCCATTGCCACAGGATAAGACCTGCAGAAGCCCCTGTCATCAGGAAAGTATCCCATGGATTCGGTACCGTCAACCAGGCAAAAGCTGGCAAGAAACGGACCCCAACTATTTCACTGATAAAATAGATCCCCAGAACGAGAACGACTGCTACATAGATTGCTTTTTTTGACTTCTCTTCTGCAAAAATGAGGCGACGAAGTAGATAGAATAGCAACCCAACGGCTAAAAGTCCTAAAATACTATCCGTTAGATAGACGAGGGGCTTGAGAACCAGGACTGCTTGCGAAGCAAAATCACTTAAGAGGCGATAAAAAATCACAATTCCTGAGACGATTGCACCATATTTTAGAACAGATCGCGTGGATTCTTTAGGCATGTTCTCTATGATTTGGTCTGCCATTCCCTTAGGATCCTGTCCAAAATAGTCCTTGGCCGTCCATCCATCTCCACTTGCTTGCGAAAAATCCAGCGCTAGATTATAGACCTGCTCTCTCAAAGCTTTCTCCTCATATAAGAAGCCAGCGAAATTAAAATAATCCCAGAGATCTTGGAAATAAGCTTGGTCCTCCTGGCTAAAGGTTTGAACCAAAGCCTGCGTTTCTTCATAATAAATAGCAGATGTCATGGTGTTTCCCCCTTTCTTTGGAGACGAAATACAATGAAGGACAAGACTAGTCCTATCAGAGGGAGTAGCCAGCGTAATACATTAGCAGTTCCTGGATTCACAAAGCGAACACAGCATCCAGTTACAAAGAAAGTCACCCCCATGACCAGTAGGCTAACAGCGAGCCGTCCCTGATTTCTATAGGTCATGATCGTAAATCCAAGAAGAACCAGAAAAGCCAGAACAATCGCCCAACCATCTAGCAAAAGGATACTTCGATTCAGACTCAAATGGTCAGAAAACACGCGCTCTATCCTAGGAGACAGGATCAAACTAATCACACTGATGATAAGAGCCCAAGGCCACTTGATTTCCCCATAGCTCTGTTTGGACCAAAGCCACATCATGAATTGACTCAACACTACGAAAATGAGTAGATCTAGCAGATATGTTAAGGGAGCAATCACCAGTGGCATCATCCAGGCAAAATCCATTACAAACCGCATGCCAACGAAAATCGTTCCAAGAATCAAGAATAACCCCACAAAAGAACCTAGCCTGCGCCTAGATAACTCCGAGAGAACTTGGTCCATCATGGCCCTTGGATCCTTTCCGTAGTAGTCCATAGCACCAATCCCGTCTCGCTCAGCAACCTTTAAATCGCAAACCATATTGTAGAGCTGTTCACCCAGTAGCTCATCATCATAAAAATAGGACTTCACTCCAATATAAGCTATCATTTTTTTCATATAAGCTTGATTGTCCTTATTTAGGTGCATCAATTCGGCTGACATTTTTTCTGTATAATCTTCGATCATGCTTCCCCCTCCTTTTTCACGCGTTCTACTTTAATGACCAGATCCTGCCACTGGTTCCAAAATTCCTCTAGTCGCTCTCTTCCTTCTTTGGTTAGAGAGAAATATTTGCGATCAGGTCCATCCGGAGAGGGCCTCATTTCTCCTACTATGACTCCCTGCTTCTCTAGCTTCTGAAGCAAGGGATAAACGGTCCCCGCAACAATCTTATCAAAGCCGGTTTCCTTAAGGCTTTGGATCAATTCATAGCCATAAATAGATTTCTTTGAAATAATTTCTAAAACACAACCTTCCAGGACACCCTTGAGCAATTGCGACTCTTTCATCCTTCTCCCCCTTTCTATACACCCTTCTTTTTAACTAGTTTGTTTTACATACTAGTCCTTTCACTATTAGTATACTACTCCTTAGCTAGTTTGTAAAGCATAATAGTTAAAAATATTGAATAAAACTCAAGGAATCCTAATATTATGACTAAATATACAATTATTTTCAAAAAACAATTGCTTTTTATAAAAAAAGGTGTATAATAATACAAAATCTTTATTAAAGGAGATAAGTGATGAAAAAATCTAAACTAGCTTTCCTAGCAGGTGTCACGGTTGCTTCAGCCCTGTTCCTTGCTTCATGTGGATCATCTTCAAAATCTTCTCAGACAAACACTTACTCATACGTGTTTAGTACTGATCCAGATTCTTTGAACTACCTCCTTTCAAACCGTTCAACAACAAGTGATGTCACAACTAATTTAGTAGATGGACTTTTTGAAAACGACCAATACGGTAACTTGGTCCCTGCCCTAGCAGAAGATTGGTCTGTTTCTAAGGATGGATTGACTTATACTTACAAACTTCGTAAAGATGCAAAATGGTATGACTCAGAAGGGAACGAATATGCAGATGTCACTGCACAGGACTTCGTCACTTCTCTGAAATACGTAGCGGACAACAAATCAGATGCCCTCTACTTGGTTCAAAACTCAGTAGCCGGCCTGGATGACTATGTCACCGGTAAAAATACGGACTTCTCTAAAGTTGGAGTCAAAGCTGTTGACGACCATACCCTCCAATACACTTTGGCTCAACCTGAATCTTTCTGGAATTCTAAATTGACAACTTCGACCATGATGCCCGTCAATGAAAAATTCCTTAAGTCTGCAGGTAAAGACTTTGGTAGCGTCAAACCTTCTGGAATCCTCTACAACGGTCCTTACTACTTGAAATCCTTCACTTCAAAATCGTTGATGGAGTTCACCAAGAACGAGAACTACTACGACAAAGACAATGTGAAGATCGATGATATCAAATTGACCTACTTCGATGGTTCTGACCAAGACTACCTGGCTCGTAACTTCTCTGATGGAAACTTGACCACTGCGCGTCTCTTCCCAACGAGCTCAACCTTCAGTACCATTGAGAAAAAATTCAAGGACAATATCGTTTATTCACCACAAGATGCGACTGTCTACTATGTCTACTTCAACGTAAACCGTCAAAACTACGGTCATACTGAGAAAACAACAGACGACCAGAAGAACCAAACCAAAACAGCTCTTCAAAACAAAAACTTCCGTCAAGCCATCAACTTTGCCCTTGATCGTACTTCACTAAGTGCCCAATCAAACGGGAAAGATGGTGCTAGCAAAACCCTTCGTACGCTTCTTGTACCTCCAACATTTGTGCAAGTGGACAACAAAGACTTCGGTACTGTTGTTGAAGAAAAACTTGCTGCAACAGGAGATGATTGGAAGGATGTCAGCCTAGCTGATGCGCAAGATAGCATGTTCAATGCGGACAAGGCTAAAGCACAATTTGCTAAAGCCAAAGAAGAGCTCCAAGCACAAGGTGTTCAATTCCCAATCCACATCGACTATGTGGTTGACCAGTCTTCTGCTAGCATTGTGCAACAAGCTGATTCAATGAAAGACTCCATCGAAAAAACATTAGGAAAAGAAAATGTTGTCGTGGATGTTCAGAAATTGTCTACGGAAGATGCGGACAATGCAACCTACTTCGCTCAAAGTCCTGATCAAAAAGACTTTGATATGGATATCGCTGGTTGGGGACCTGACTTCCAAGATCCATCAACTTACTTGGATATCTTCAATCCAGTCGATGGTTCAGCCTTAGCAGGAATGGGAATCAATCCGGCAACTGACCAAGCCCTAATTGAAAAACTAGGTTTGAACGAGTACAAACAACTATTGGATGATGCCAATGCAGAACAATTGGATACCAAAACTCGTTATGAAAAATATGCTGTTGCTCAAGCTTGGTTGACAGACAATGCCTTTGCACTTCCTGTCTACTCTAAAGGTGCTGTTCCTTCTATCACGAAGATCAAACCATTTACAAAAGCCTTCTCCTTGATTGGTATCAAAGACGGGGCTAGCTACTACAAGTACATGGAATTACAAAGTGATACAGTCACAACGGCTGACTACGACAAAGCTTATAAGAATTGGTTGAAAGAAAAAGAAGAAACCAATAAAAAAGCACAAGAAGAACTTGCAAAACACGTCAAATAATGGTTGACGTCAAAACACCGAGGATCAAATCCTCGGTGTTTTTTGTTCAGCAACTTGTCTCATTTTTCAATCCTTGACAGAGACATCGCTATCGCACGACAATCTTCCGATAACTTCTAGAAGTTAGAAGAAAGACGAGGACATAAGAGATGAAAAAGACAGCGCAGATAGAAAGAGTTGTTTGAAGGACCAAGCCCGCATTGGTCGCTCCTAAGATGGCTACGATCTTCGCGATCATCTTGTAGGCTACTCCTAGGTATAGGAAGGAGAAGAATAGAGGAAGGAAAAAGACGGTGAGAATCTGTTTGCGAATGGTGGTGCCGGTTTGCTTTTGGTCCAATCCTACTTGTTGCAAGATCACAAAATTATCCCGATCCTCATGACCCTCTGAAATCTGTTTGTAGTAAATGACGAGTACTGTAGCTAATAGAAAGATGACTGATAGGAAAATCCCGATAAAGAGGAGAGTCCCTGCTGTTTCACGCCACTCCTTCTCTATACTGTATCGTTCATATCCACCAAAATAAGTCGCACCATATTGACTCATTTTGTCTGTCGAATACAGCTCTTTGGTCACGCCACCAGTAAAATCTTTGTTGTCTTTATTTTTGGCATTAATAGAGAATTCTAAATTCTTATCAACTTTTAGACCCAGTTGGTTCAAGTCAGGAAGAACAAGGTACAAGCCCATTTGGTGTTGAAACAGGGCGTTTTGTGGGATCTTCCCTTGGATAAAGTTGGAGTCTAGTTTTTGTTTAATCGTGAAGGTCTTCCCATTGATTTCTAATTGTGCGTCTAATCTTCCAGGATACTGATACCCATAGGCTAGGATTTCATTTTCCCCAAGCTCAACTTTTTGACCCGTTAGTTGCTCGTAAGTTGCCTGATCAAAAAAGTAGACTGTTCCCTCTGTCTTCATCTCCTGATCAGCTTCTTGATAGGACTGCTCAAACACCTCTAAGCTCCTTCCATCAATCTTTCGAATTTCAGCAGACCAGTATGTTGTCTGTGCCACCTGATAATCTGATAGATGTGTCACATCGGCTGTTTTCTTAATTTGGGCTTGAACATCCTCAATAACCGTTTCTGTCTCAGCATCTGAAGGCATATGCCCCACACTAATCATGTAATCAGAAGGGTAAACAGTATCTAGGTAATTCTGCCCTCCAATAAAGATATTGAGCGACCCGGTTAAGGTGACCAAGACCATGGTGGAAAGAATACTAATGGTCGCGAGGCCCGCTGCATTTTTTCGCATCCGAGCTATTAAGTTAGAGACGGATATAAAATTCTCTGGCTTGTAATAATAGGATTTCCGACCTTTGAGAAATCTTAAGAAGGTAATGGATCCTGCATTGAATAAGAGATAAGTCGCCAGAATGACCAAAATGACAGCAATAAAGAATCCTTGAACAGCCGCTACCGGACGCTCAACGGTTAGCGCTATATAAAAAGCAATTCCTAAGAGCCCAAGTCCTAACAGAGTTTGGACCAGCAAGAAGCGTCCCTTCTTCTCTCCTGCTTTTTTCTGTTGCATGAGGTGGAGGGAACTGTAGCGCAAGAGACGGAAAGAATTCAACAAAAGAATGAGACCAAAAGCTAAGGCTAACCCAAGTAAAGTGTTAAGAACAGCCTCTATCTGGAAGGTTGATTGAATGACGACTGGTAGCCCCATACATTTTAGGAGCAAGGCAAAAATCAAGCGATCAAACAAGAGTCCCAAGCCCAGTCCTACTCCAACTGTGAGAACATAGAAGGAGAGCAGTTCCCATAAGGTCATGACGAGAAGGTGCTTCTTCTCCATCCCCAAAACACTGTACAGTCCCAATTCTTTGGAACGATTTTTCATGACATAGCCATTGGCATAAGCCACTAAAATGATGACGACTAATTGGACAACGAAACTACCAAAACCAAGAACAGTTCTCGCCGCTCCCCCTCCGTAAGAATCCTCTAAATGAGGGGTCGATGACAAGGCGATAAAACTATAAAGGATCATAGTCGTTAAAATAACAGCCAAGGCAAAGGGATAATAGAGCTTGCGATTTTGTTTGAGGTTGGAAAGAGCTAATTTACTTGTTAATTTAAACATCACGATCCTCCTTTCCCGCCATGACCGTCAAGGTATCTGAGATTTCTTGGAACATCTGACGCTCTGTTTTTTCCCCACGGAAAATCTGGTTGTAAAGGATCCCATCCTTGATGAAGAGCACGCGCTTGGCCCGAGCTGCTGCTGCGGTTGAGTGGGTCACCATGAGAATAGTTTGCCCCATGCTATTGATGTCTTCAAAGACGTCGAGCAACGCAGCAGATGATTTGGAATCTAGCGCCCCTGTTGGCTCATCCGCAAGGAGGATTTCTGGCGAGGTGATGATAGCCCGTGCTACGGCTACCCGTTGTTTTTGCCCACCAGAGATTTCGTAGGGATATTTTTCAAGCAGTTGGTGGATGCCCAATTCCCGACTGACGCTATCGACCTTACTCATCATTTCCTTGACCGGTCTGCGAGAAAGGACCAGAGGGAGAAGGATATTGTCCTTGACAGACAAGGTATCAAGCAAATTGAAATCTTGAAAGACAAAGCCTAGTTTTTCCCTACGGAAGCTCGACGCGTCCTTGTTCTTGATGGTCGAGGTGTCCATGCCATTGAGGTAGACCCGTCCTTCGGTCGGCTGATCCAGCATGGCTAGGATATTGAGAAGGGTCGATTTACCGGATCCTGATTCCCCCATGATAGCGACATACTCCCCCTTCTCCACGGTAAAATGGATATCCTTTAAGGCTTCAACCTGAGTTCCTTGAAAGCGGGTTTTGTAAATTTTTTTCACATGTTGTACATCTAATAAGGCCATTTTCATTCTCCATTTCTATCCGGTTATATGATTGACATCCATAAAACTTTTTTTACACCTCTATTGTAACGATTTGGAGAGAGATCTACAATAAGCTAACCTTTCATTTTGAGCCTGATTTCTTACATTTCTGTAAGGTATAAAAAAACTAGCTTCCTTGCGGGAGCTAGTTCCTTCTTATAAGGCTGTGATGGCTGTGATCAACCCAAAGATGATCCCTGGTGCATTGGCTGCAGCAAGTGGGATATCGCGTTCTTTTTTAAAGAGTCCATAATAGACCCAAAGACTACAGTTGATGGCTGCCACTAAAGGTTGAATAAAGTTTCCTTTGTGACCAGCGAGATTATCCATAATTTGTGGGAAATAAGAGACATACATCATCACAGACATAAAGGTCGCAACCCAACCAAGAATTTTCATTTGTTTTTCATTCATTTTCATGATACCTTTCGTTTTTTAAGTACGCACTATTCTAACTCTTACATACTTAAAATTCAAGTCTTTTTTCAAATGTTACCAAACTGTAAAGTGTCACAATCTTGTGATTTTGAAGTCCACAAAAAGCCATTTCTTATCCATGATTTTTTCTTGTTTCTAAGATTTTAAAAAGACATATTGTCTAGTTTTTGTCCAAATGTAATAGTTTTCAAGCGAAATCTAATGCAATTTTATTGCACAAGACCTGTTCTTATGGTAAAGTAATGATTGGAGGTAGAAATAAATGAATAAACAAAAAATAAACAAAATCGTTGGCTCGATCGGTGCCTTTATTGGTATTATCGTTTTCATTGCCTACATCCCACAAATTATTGCTAATTTACAGGGAAACAAGGCCCAACCTTTCCAACCCTTGTCAGCAGCTATATCTTGCTTGATTTGGGTCATCTATGGTTGGACAAAGGAACCTAAAAAAGACTGGATTTTGATTATTCCGAATTCGGCAGGTGTCATCCTAGGTGGATTGACTTTCCTAACATCACTTTAATAGAAATCGATCAACGACTGAACTCTACTGGTTCGGTCTTTTTTTGTGTAGCCCTTTAAACAACCAAAAGACAACTGCGATCAGATTTTGAACAAAAAGCCCGCTATAAGCGAGCTTGAAAAGTTTACAATTTTTTTCTTTGAATAACCTAAGTCGGGCTATTGTGCAAAAAAATCAAAATGATTTCTAATTATTCATAGACTATATTGAAACTTTCCGCCGTGAGAAAAGTTCCTGAAACACGATTGTTTCAGGAACTCGGGAGTTTTGATACCTCAAGATCAAAACTAAGTCATGGAACTTCTTCGAAGTTCGCTGACGTCCGTCCTCACCTAAGGAAAGTTTCAAATATGATATGAACTTGTCTTTTCTTAAATCTGCACAATCTTGCGATAACTCCGAGAAGTGATCCAAAAGACAACCAGGTAGGTGACGAGAAAGACGGCACAGACACTGAGGGTCACGACGAGGACTTGGCCACTATTGATGACACCGAGCACTTTGAGAATGAGACGAATCATATGGTAGGCAAAGGCCAGGTGGACAAAGGCAAAGATGAGAGGAAGGAAGAAGACGGTCCGCACTTGACGGTTGATGGTCCGTTTGACCTCATCTTCATCAAGTCCCACCTGTTGGAGAATGACGAAGCGGTCACGGTCTTCATAGCCTTCTGAAATTTGCTTGTAGTAGATGACGATAACTGTTCCAACCATAAATATCAATGACAAGAAAATACCGATAAAGAAGATGCCACCAAAGAGGCTATTCATTTCTCTCACATTATATGCTCGATTGCCTCCATAGACAAATGTTCCTTGGGCCTGTTGACTGCTCAATTCATCGATCATCTTGTCATAGCTGTCAGCTAACTTAAGTTGGTGTTCTTCATCAACATTGACATTGAAACCACCATAGATTTGGGTAACGACAGCAAGGTTCGGAAACTGAGCGACAAAGGCTGAAAGGTCAGGCACGATCAGGTAATTGAAATCCTCTGTCAGCATATTGAAGATGTTTGGGACATGATCGGTGATAAAATCCTTGGTCACTTCTTCCTTGACTTGGAAGTCTTTCCCATTGATGGTAAACTGCTTCTGCCCTTTCAGAGCCTGGTTATGGGCAAAGAGGATAACCTGGTTGCCGGTCAGATCGACGTGTTCTCCTGTCATCTGCTCATAGCTAGCTGCATCAAAGACCAGGAAGACTGTTCTCGGTCTGACATCGTGTTCATCATCAGGATAGACCGTGAAGTCTGTGCCCTTTTGTGATTCGACCCCAAAGGTAGCATAGGTCATCAGGTCACGATTTTTGATCTCAAGCTGGTGCCCAGATGCAAATTCATCAAATTTCTGATTGATTAGCTCCAAATCCACGCCTTTTCCTTGAATGGAGAAATCATGTGGATTCATGATTTTTTTGATCATTTCACCACCAACATAGATGTTGGTCGCAGCAGAGATGGTCACCAATACCATGGTCGAGAGGATAGCAATGGTCGCAAGCCCCACTGCATTTTTCTTCATGCGATAGATGAGGTTAGAGACCGAGATCATGTTGTTGGGTTGGTAATAATAACTCTTCTTTTTCTTAAGCAGGTGCAAGAAGACGGTGATCCCAGCATTAAAGAGCAGGTAGGTCCCAATCATAACCAAGACAACTGCTAGAAAGAAGATCAAAATCGCAGACATGGGGTCTTTGACAGACAAAGCTAGGAAGTAGCCAAAACCAAGAGAGGCTAAGCCCAGGATGGTTTGGGGCCACAAGAAGCGAGCTTTCTTTTCACCACTAGCTTTCTCACGCGTTAACTGTAGGGCATTCAAACGAAGAATACGCCAAGCGTTGAGAAAAACCAAGAGGGCAAAGATGAGACCAAAGGTAACAAAGACCAAAATTACAATCCCTGGTTGGAAGGTAGATACCAGCTGGACCTTCATCTTCATGAGTTTCAAGAGAAAGGCAAAGATCAGCTTGTCAAAGAGGGCGCCGATCAAGATACCGCTTGAGATAGTCACAAAACCAAAAATCAAAAGTTCTTTGAAAATCATGAAGATGAGATGCCGTTTTTCAAGGCCTAGCATACTGTAAATTCCCAACTCCTTGGAGCGATTTTTCATAACAAAGCTATTGGCATAGAGCACGATGATAGCCCCCGCAACATTGACCACGAACAGTCCCAATCCAAGGGTGAAGAGTATGGGAGATCCCCCTCGAAGCTTAGTAATGTTGGGATTAAAGGTCAAGGAGTCAAAGAGATAGGCGATGGTCACTGCGAGAATGACCGCAATCGCAAAGGGATAATAGAGCTTGCGGTTCTTAATCAAATTGGAGCAAGCTAATTTAGTGGTTAATCGAAACATCTACTCCACCTCACTTGCCATGATCGTCAGAGTATCTGAGATTTCTTGGAACATCTGACGCTCAGTCTTCTCCCCGCGGAAGATCTGGTTGTAAAGGATCCCATCCTTGATAAAGAGCACGCGCTTGGCCCGAGCTGCTGCTGCGGTTGAGTGGGTCACCATGAGAATGGTTTGCCCCATGGTGTTGATATCTTCAAAGACATCTAGCAAAGCAGCTGAAGACTTGGAATCCAGCGCCCCGGTTGGCTCATCAGCAAGGAGAATTTCAGGTGAGGTGATGATGGCCCGTGCCACAGCCACCCGTTGTTTTTGCCCACCAGAGATTTCGTAAGGATATTTCTCTAGAAGTTGGTGAATGCCCAATTCCCGACTGACGCTATCGACCTTGCTCATCATTTCCTTGACCGGTCTGCGAGAGAGGACTAGAGGAAGGAGGATATTGTCCTTGACGGACAAGGTGTCGAGCAGGTTAAAGTCTTGAAAGACAAAGCCTAACTTTTCGCGACGAAAGCTCGAAGCGTCCTTGTTCTTGATGGTTGAAGTATCGGTGCCATTGAGGTAGACCCGTCCTTCGGTCGGCTGATCCAGCATGGCTAGGATATTTAGAAGGGTCGATTTCCCGGAACCTGATTCCCCCATGATGGCGACATACTCCCCTTTTTCAACAGTAAAGTGAATATCCTTTAAGGCTTCGACCTGCGTCCCTTGAAAGCGAGTTTTGTAGATCTTTTTGATATGTTGAACGTCTAGTAATGACATACTTTTCTCCTTTTACTAGTAGATCAAGAAAAATTCTTGGGTTTGTTGTAGGACTTGGCGACCAAATTCCACCTTTTCCAAATCGGTTTTCTTATTTGGTTTCTTAATCTTTTTGGGTTCTTTCATCCATTTCAAGAGTTTCATTTTCTTGACCTCCTTCATTTGATGAGACTATTGTATAAAAAATAAAAGGTGGTCACCATAACCTAACCTTTCATTTTTAAAATTAAATCTTACATTTTTGTCATTTTTAAATAAAAGAGGGCCTTAGGGAGAGAATCATTAGGTACCGACGAATTCCCCTAATCCATGACCAACTTCTTCTCTTCAAAGTGAATGGCAACAGTCGTCCCTTGGCCGACTTGAGACGTCATCTGGAGTTGGTGCCCTAGCTGATCGGCAATCTTTTTAGACAGATAGAGGCCTAGTCCCGAAGATTGCTGGGTCAAATGCCCATTGTAGCCGGAGAATCCCCGCTCAAAGACACGGAGTATATCGCTATCCTTTATTCCAATCCCACTATCTTTCATATAAAGGGTCTGGTCTTTGAAATAGATCTCAATCACGCCAGTGCTGGTATACTTAAGGCTATTAGACAGCAATTGCTCGATGATGACCAAGAGCCACTTGCGATCGGTAATGACGGCGACATCTAAGTCATGCAGATCCACCGTCAAGCCCTTTTGAATAAAGAAGATGGCATACTTTCGCACCACTTCTTTGACCAGCTCTTCGAGTGGAACACGCTTAAGCACCAAATCATCGTGAAAGCTTTCGAGTCTCAGATACTGGAGGACCACATTGGCATAGGAATCAATCTTAAAGAGCTCCTGCTCCATTTGTTGTCTCAAGTCGCTGTCTTCTATATTTTTAACCAAGAGTTGACTGGCCGCAATGGGCGTCTTAATCTGGTGGACCCAGAGGGTATAGTAATCCATCAGGTCATTGTAGGTCTCTAGACTCACCGTTGTCTGCTCACGTTGGGCTTGCTGACTGGTTGCTAGCTTCTGACTCAAAACCTTTTCTAGAGGGGTCTCAGCTACTCCCTCCCCATAGAGCACTTCCTTCCGATAGGCCTGATAACCAGCGACTGCATCCCAAATGACCAGAAGAAGACTCAAAAAAGCCAAAATGCCAGTCAGGTAAAGAAGAAAATTGCGGTAGCCTTCGAAGATATAAGCAAATAAAACGAGAGAAGAAAGGAGTAAACAGATCAAAAACAGATAGCGACGATGAGAAATCAGATAGTCTTTGACAAATAAGAATCGATTATCCATTGCTCAACCCGTATCCTATCCCTTTTTTCGTTTCGATAAAATGTTCCAGTCCTGCTTCTTCGAGCTTCTTCCGAAGTCTAGCTACATTGACCGAGAGGGTGTTATCATCAATAAAGAAATCACTGTTCCACAATTCCTTCATTAAATCATCCCGAGCCACTACACTTCCAGCTTTTTCAAAAAGGATGCGAAGAATTTGAAATTCATTTTTGGTCAAATTAACGACCTCTCCCTCATAGACCAGATCCATGGATTTGAGATTGAGGATGGCGCCCCGGTGTTCTAACAAATCTTGATCAGTTCCAAACTCATATGAGCGGCGAAGGAGACCCTGAATTTTTGCCAGAAGGACATTGGGATCAAATGGCTTGGTCACATAGTCATCTCCTCCCATATTGATAGCCATGACGATGTCCATAGCTTGATCTCGTGAGGATAAAAACATGATAGGGACCTTAGATACCTTACGAATCTCCTGGCACCAATGGTAGCCATTATAAAGAGGAAGGCCAATATCCATCAGAATCAGATGAGGATTGGTCTGGACGAAGGTGCCCAATACATCCATAAAGTCATCAACTGCAATAACTTCAAAGCCCCACTGCTCCATGATTTTCTTCACTTGTTGGCGAATGGTTTCATCATCTTCGACAAGAAGAATTTTATGCATGCTCTTTCCTGCTCTTTCTTACTAGAGTATTACCCTTTCATTATATCAAATTATCCAAGGAGCATACATATTTTTCGCCATCTCAACTTACAGGTAACTCCTTTCGTCAATTTCCTATTTTTATGGAGGGGCCTTTCAGGTATTTTATGCTATACTGAACATACAGATACAAAGGAGAATCTCATGTCCACGATTTTTGATTATCTAGACTATGTCGCCTATGATTCCATCTACGATCGCCCTTTTAAGGAACTCGATGTTCTGGCACTGACAGAGCTGACCTATCTTCCTTTTGATCGGATCGTGCCCCAAGGGGATACGACCAATATTGAAGTCCGCTTATCTGATGCAGTAGAGCTAGTCGATCGAACCACAGATTTCATCGTGACAGACCAACACCTGCAATTAGTCGATGACTTAGCTAGTTCAAAGCGTTTTAAAAACATCAAACTCCTCAACTATGTCAACGAATATGAGCCCGATGTTCAGAAGCAGTTTGCGGCTATGACCTATCGTCTTACCATGGATGTTTATTTAGTTGTCTTCAGAGGGACGGATGACACCTTGATCGGCTGGAAGGAAGACTTCCATATGACCTATATGGACCATGTCCCAGCTCAGAGGCGCGCAGCCAGCTACCTACAAAACGTCATGAAGGAATTTCCTAAAGGGCGCTTCTTAGTAGCCGGTCACTCCAAAGGGGGCAATCTCGCAACCTATGCCTGCTCCTACCTTCCTGATCAGCTGTCCGAACAAGTCCATGCCATTTACTGTTACGACGCTCCAGGTCTCAACAAGTCCATTATCAAAACAGAGGGATACCAACGAATCGCACACCTCATTCATCGCTTTGTCCCACAAGGATCCATCGTCGGCATGATGCTGGAAGTCCCAGAGCCTACTACGATTGTTAAAAGTCGAGCCTTTGGTGGCTTTGCCCAGCATGACGCCTTTACTTGGATGGTTGAAAAGGATGGATTTGTGACACTAGATCAAACCAATCCCGATAGCCAGCAGACCGATGAGACCCTAAAACAGTGGGTTCGCGAAACATCGGCGGATGAGCGCAAGAAGTTCTTTGATACCTTTTTTGGCATTTTTCTGGACGCAGGCATCACTTCAATTAATGATTTGAGGAACTTGAAAAATTTCTCCAAGATCAAAGACATCTTTCAAAGTGCTCAAGACCTAGATCCTACAGAAAGGGAAATGCTGGAACGTCTAGCCAAGCAACTCATCGACACCCGTGTCCAAGCTTGGAAAAAATGGCAAACAGTTCCCCGTATCCTGGTTCAAATGGCTGCATTTTTCAAGCGAAAACAAGCAGTCGAGTCCTCCTCACCTCTGCTTCTTGAGCACAAAGATTGACAATTTCAACTCTACTCTATAAAATGTAATAATATCGTTTACATCCAATGGTGTGAACGAATTTTTTTATAGAAAGAGATTTAATTAAAGCAAAACAAAACCCAGGAAATCACATTTCCTGGGTTTTCGCTTCTTATTGACGATAGAAGTATTGATCCGCTGGGTAGTTGCCTGCAGATTGGGTAACAACCAAGCGAGGTTTGCTCTTATCTGACTGGTCTCCATTAGGATTTTCAAAACCAATCTTAAAGAGGCCAACTGCCACTCCTGTTTCTCCCACACGTAGATCTACATAAGGGACTTTACTTGTCTTATCCGAGTTCGGCACTGCTTTTAATCTTCCTTGACCTTTCACAGTTCCATCTTCTTGAATGACCATCTCCTGGCCTTTAGCATTGCGCCATGTCCCTGCCAGACTTGAGAAGTCTCCACTATTGATGGCCGCAATATCAAGGTCTACTTCCTTCTTAGGCTCTGGGTAAGCTTCCCACCATTTGTCCTGGTAGGCTTGGAAGGAGGCTTGATGGTAGAAGATACGTCTCAAAGGTGAAACGACGCCATCAGGACCTTGAACATTTTCAGGAATCAAGGTGACAATCAATTCTTGACCAGTACTTGCTCCAGTTGTTCCAGCTTGGACAAAGTAAACCTGATAGGTTGATCCAGCTTTCTTAGGTTTCTTATCTTTATTGAGGACAAATTGGACATTGGTAGCTCCACTCCAGAAGCTCCATCCCTTATCCTGATCAGAGTAGATAGAAGGAAAGACAGTAGTCCGGTGATTATAGTAATCTTCTGGACTATAGCCATACAGCTTAAAGCCGGAATCCGCAATCTGCTGTTCAATAGATTCATTGGAATAGCTTCCCGCGAAGGTTGTCAAATCCCCATCCAATACCGCATCATCTGGATTCGTCGATTTAAAGAAATCCTTCTGATTGGCAAAGACCATCTCATGATCGGGGTCTTTGTCTGACATAGTTACCGTAATAAGGGGGGCTTTATCTGTTTTGTATTTAAAGATACGCACAGTGATGGTGAAATCCTTATTTCCATCTGACTTTTTCATCTGACTAGTAGAAACTTTATTGGCTCCTTCTACTTTGAAATCCGTTGAGAAAGTTGCTGATACAGGACCATCTTCTGTCTCGTAATCAATCTTCCAAGATTTCCCATCTTTTTGAATCTTGGCCTTATCACGCGCACTAGAGACATATTCACCAGATAGATCGATGGCTTTTTCCTTAGATGAAGACGAGGTCTTCGAGGTCTGATTGAACTCTTTTTGATGATCCGGTTGAATATTAGAGCTAGAGTAGAGATAGACTCCTCCGATTAGAACCACTGCACTCACAAAAGCGATGATCATCCAAAGATATTTCTTATCTAATTTTTTGATCATTTCAATACCTCCTTGAAATGGTAGTTACCTAATAGTATACCTTAAATTCTATTTAAAGCAAATTTTGACTGAATTTCATAAACTTTTTATCGTTTTTCGATACTTTTTTATTGACTTATTTTTTATAAGGAGTATACTATAAGTGAAAAATAAAAAAACTTCAAGGAGGCTTGCGATGAAAAAGTCAAAAACCTTAAAAAATGTCATTGAAGTCTTAACGGCTTTCATTTACTTCTGTGGCTTTATAACCGTGGCTGCACTGGTCGTCCACCTGCTTTCCCGGATGGGAGTGTTTAAGGATCTCATTCAATCTGGACGCTTGTCCTTTGATGTGAATGGCATCCAACTCTTCCCCAAACATCTCCAACCTCTCTGGCAGTTGCTCTTCCCACTAGCCTCAAGCGCTATCTATATTTACCTTCTCATCACCATTCGCAGCTTCCTCAAAAATCTCTACCAAGAAAAGATCTTTTCTCACTCCAACATTGATCTTTGCAACCGAGCTTGGAAGATTCTCTTGGTCTTGTCTTTTATGTCTGGCACACTTGAAACCAGTGGCGATGCTTATCTCCTTCCCTTCACTTTCAAATTTACCTTTAACACAGGGCTTCTCCTTGCCGTTCCAATCGTCTGGGTCCTTGGCAAGATTTTAGAGAGAGGGATTGAGATCGCTGAAGAAAATGAGCTAACCATTTAAGGAGGATGCCATGATTATCGTCAATCTAGATGTCATGCTGGCCAAGCGGAAAATGAAATCCAATGAGCTAGCCGATAAAATCGGCATCACGACAGCTAACCTCTCCATTCTCAAGACCGGCAAGGCCAAAGCCATCCGCTTTACCACCCTTGAAGCCATCTGCAAAGAACTCGACTGCCAGCCCGGAGATATCCTGGAATACCGGCCAGATGAATAGGAGATGTATTTAAAAATATAATTTGAGACCTTCCTTAGGTGAGGACGGACGGTAGCGAATCCCTTTGGGATTCCATACCTAAGGTTTGAGCCTACTGTCTCAAATCTTCCGAGAGTCTGAAACGATAACGTTTCAGACTCTTTTCTCACTGCGGAAGTCTCCATTAACATTCATTACTAATAGGACTCAGCTACCATCCTTGTAAAATTCAATGATGGGAACTATATCAATACAAGAAAAGCACTCCCGCGAGAGTGCTTGAGAGTGTAGACAATCTGTTCTTTCTTACAAATCAAATTAATTCTATAAAAATCAAAAAATTTATTCGTTAGAATTATTCAATCATCTACTGAAACTTTCCGCCGTGAGAAAAGTGCTAGAAACAATTGTGTTTCTAGCACTCGGGAGTTTTGGAACCTAGGGTCCAAAACTAAGTCATGGAACTTCTTCGAAGTTCGCTGACGTCCGTACTCACCTAAGGAAAGTTTTTTAGATGATTTTTTCTTTGTCTATCGTTTAGCCGATGATGCTTCCATTTGGTACAGATGGATCAACCGTTAAGACTGTTAATTGATCTCCGTGTTCTGCGGAAAGAATCATGCCTTGGCTGACATATTTCTTCATCATCTTACGTGGTTTGAGGTTGGCCACGATTTGGAGTTTCTTGCCGACCAATTCTTGTTCGTTTGGATAGAATTTCGCGATACCTGAGAGGATTTGACGGTCTTCGCCATCTCCTGCATCTAGGCGGAAGCGAAGCAGTTTGTCTGATCCTTCGACGCGTTCCACTTCTTTGACCTCTGCTACACGGATTTCAACCTTGTCAAAGTCTTCAAATTTGATCTCATCTTTTTCAGACTTGAGTTCCACTTCTTCTGGAATCCATTCTTTTTCTTGCGGCTTGCCTGCAGTCATTTGAGATTGGATGTAGGCAATTTCTTCTTCCATGTCGAGACGTGGGAAGATTGGAGTTCCTTTGGCAACCACTGTGATATTTTCAGGGAAGCCTGCTAAAGTCAAGTTTTCAAGATCAAAGTCCAAGCCCAAGCCAAGTTGTTCCGTGATGGCGTTTGAGGTATTCATCATGAATGGTTGGATCAAGTGAGCCACGACACGAAGACTAGCCGCTAAGTGAGCCATGACCGCTGCCAATTGTTCCTTGTCGCCATCTTCTTTAGCGAGGACCCAAGGAGCAGTCTCATCGATGTACTTGTTGGTACGAGAGATGATGTTCCATACAGCTTCCAAAGCGCGTGGGTAATCAACTGCGTTCATTTGTTTGTGGTATTCAGCGATGTTTTCTTCAACTACCTTAGCCAAATCAGCATCAAATGCAGTGACATTTTCGACATAAGCTGGAACTTGGCCACCAAAATATTTGTTGATCATGGCTACCGTCCGGTTAAGGAGGTTTCCAAGGTCATTGGCCAATTCATAGTTGATGCGAGCCACGTAGTCTTCTGGTGTGAAGGTACCATCAGAACCAACTGGAAGGCTACGCATGAGGTAGTAACGGAGTGGATCCAAGCCGAAGCGTTCCACCAACATTTCTGGGTAGATGACATTCCCTTTAGACTTGGACATCTTGCCGTCTTTCATGACAAACCAACCATGGGCAATCAAGCGATCAGGCAATTTAACATCTAACATCATGAGAAGGATTGGCCAGTAGATGGAGTGGAAACGAAGGATGTCTTTTCCGACCATGTGGAAGACGGTTCCGTTCCAGAACTTGTCAAAGTTCCCATGCTCATCTTGATCATAACCAAGAGCTGTCACGTAGTTAAGAAGAGCATCAATCCAAACATAAACAACGTGTTTAGGATTAGATGGGACTTGGACTCCCCAGGTAAAGGTGGTCCGAGATACTGCCAAATCTTCCAAACCTGGCTCGATGAAGTTTTTCAACATTTCATTGAGACGGCCATCTGGGGTGATGAAATCAGGTTGGGATTTGAAAAATTCTACCAAACGGTCTTGGTATTTGCTGAGACGAAGGAAATAAGATTCTTCAGAAACCCATTCTACTTCGTGTCCTGATGGGGCTACCCCACCGATGACCTTGCCATTCTCATCACGGTATACCTCAGCCAATTGGCTTTCTGTAAAGAACTCTTCATCAGAGACTGAATACCAGCCAGAGTACTCACCTAGGTAGATGTCGTCTTGCGCCAGCAAGCGTTCAAAAACCTGAGCCACTACTTTTTCATGGTAGTCGTCTGTCGTACGGATGAATTTATCATATGAGATATCGAGTAATTGCCAGAGTTCTTTCACTCCAACCGCCATCCCATCTACATAAGCTTGCGGTGTAATGCCAGCTTCTTCTGCTTTCTGCTGGATCTTTTGCCCATGCTCATCGAGACCAGTCAGGTAGAAAACATCGTAGTTCATCATGCGTTTGTAACGCGCCAAGACGTCACAGGCGATCGTTGTATAAGCTGAACCAATATGCAATTTACCAGATGGATAATAGATAGGGGTTGTGATGTAGAATGATTTTGTCATTTTCTTTTCCTTTCAAGGCTAATGAAACCTTATGTAATAACACTTCATTATATCATTTTTAGGAGTCCCTGAAAACCAAAAAACAGCTAGGTCTGCGACGGACAAACAAAAAAGCTGACTGAAGTCAGCTTTCTATGATTGATAACGAATCCTGCTAAAATTGCCTCGCTTTGGCATTTTCAGGCTCGGGATAAAAATATCCACTGGATATTTTTATTTACCAAGATAGTATTCTTTCACAACGTTCAATTTTTCGTCAAATTCGAATACCAATGGTGGGAAGTTAGGGATTTCCACATCCATGATTTCGTCGTCTGACAATTGTTTGATGTGTTTTACAAGGGCACGGATTGAGTTACCGTGTGCTCCTACGAATACGTTTTTACCATCTTTAAGAGCTGGAGCGATTTTATCTTCCCAGAATGGAAGAGCGCGTTCCAAAGTCACTTTCAAGTTTTCAGCATCTGGAATCACTGAGTCGTCAAGTGAAGCGTAACGACGGTCAGTGTGCGCTGAGTGCTCATCATCGCGATCCATGTTTGGAGGCAATACATCGTATGAACGACGCCAGATGTGAACTTGCTCATCACCAAATTGTTCAGCAGCTTCAGCTTTGTTTTTACCAGTCAAACCACCGTAGTGACGTTCGTTCAAGCGCCATGATTTTTCAACTGGAACCCACAATTGGTCAGAAGCTTCAAGAGCCAAGTTAGTTGTTTTGATCGCACGTTTCAATACTGAAGTGTAAGCTTGGTCAAATTCGATACCAGCTTCTTTGATCAATTTACCAGCGTCGATCGCTTGTTGTGTACCTTTTTCAGACAAATCAACATCAGCCCAACCAGTGAAAAGGTTAGCTTTGTTCCATTCAGACTCACCGTGGCGAGCAAAAACCAATTTTACCATTAGATGGATCTCCTTTTTATTCTCCGAGGTTTCCCCCGTTTATCTATTCTATTCTACTAGATTTTCAGTGAAAAATCTAGTCTTAACAGGGCCAGATCGGAGATTTCGTGAAAATTTTATCAATTCTTTTTCATTGATTTTTACATGTTGCTCTCACCAGCCTCTAAATCCTGCCTGTCCCACCATTTTTCACAAGCCAGACTAAACAAAAAACCTCTAAAAAGAGGTTTGCTTACAATTGCTTATTCTGGCATTCCGGACAAAGGCCATAAACTGTGGTTTGGCACTTGGTAATGACGTAGCCACTTTTTTCTCTCGCTTCTGCTCTCACGTCTGGAACTTCGATATCAATATCGTCAATCTTCCCACAAGACTCACAAATCAGATTTAAGTGATCATGTCCCATAAAGTCAAAGTAGGTCGTAGTATCATTACGAACTTTAATTTCAGAGACAAAGCCTTCTTCAATGAGGACCTTGAGATTGTTATAAACGGTTGCCAGACTCATATTGGGAAAGGCTGGTTTCAAGTCCTGATAGATGGCATCCGCACTTGGATGTTCCTGACTTTTGACAAGATAGGAAAGGACAGCTCGACGCGTCTCTGTAATCCGTACAGATTTTTCACGCAGGTGTTGCAATACATCTTCCACTTTTTCTTGTTGAACGGAATCGAGTGTTAAACAAGCTAGCATGGTCTTTCCCCTTTCTGTGTCTTCTTTAAAACTATTATATCACGAATACCACATTTTGCCTAATTAGAATGTTTGTAAATAAGGAAAAGTGCAGAATTAAATCAGCTCGAATCAAGCTCCTTTACTCCCACACTTTTTTATATCTAATCTTAACTTCCCCAACTAAGGATCCATCTCATGGTTCCTAGTAAAATTTTGACAAAGAGGAACATAAAGAAGAGTTCCGCGATAAACCAGAGACCTTTCAATAGATAAAGAATTGGCTTAATCATGAGCAGAACAAAGATTCCAACAATCCATCTCATGGTCCACCCTCCATTTCTCACTTTTTTCTATTATACTCCTATTTATAGGCCCTGTCTAGAAACTACTCCAAAACAAAAAATCCCTTCTAGCAAGCTAGAAGGAACCTTTGTAATCACAATTATTTAACTGCGTCTTTAAGAGCTTTACCAGCTTTGAATGCTGGAACTTTAGAAGCAGCGATTTTGATTTCTTTACCAGTTTGTGGGTTGCGACCTTTACGAGCTGCACGTTCACGAACTTCGAAGTTACCGAAACCGATCAATTGAACTTTTTCACCTTTTGAAAGGTATTCTGAAACAGCTGCAAATACAGCGTCAACTGCTGCTGCTGAGTCTTTTTTAGTCAATTCTGTAGCTTCTGCCACTTTTGCGATCAAATCTTGTTTGTTAGCCATTTAACAAATCCTCCAAATTTTTTTAGGTTTTACCCTTAACATCTCTATCATATCTAAAAAATGCTTTTAGGTCAAGTACTAAACTTGTTTTTATCAACATTTATCTAGGAATAAATTCCTTTATTGACGGGCTTCTATGCAAATCGGACGAGAACTGCCCAGGCATCTTCACCAGTGTGAGTTTGAATGATCGAACCTGTCTCCAAAACAGAGATTGGAGCTGCAACCAAAGGCTGTAATTGTGCCTTCATTTGGTTAGCAAAGTCAGGCCCACCAGCATAGGAAATCCCTATTTCGGCGATTTCTTTACCAGATAAGTCTTGTATCAACTCGTCCAACCATTTTTTAAAGGTCTTCTGTCCGCGTCCTTTGACAATCGGTTGCAGTTCATCGTTCTTCATTTCCATGACAACCCGAATATTCAAAAGGGAACTCAATAAACCAGTTACGCGGCCAATCCGGCCTCCTTTCACCAGGTTTTCCAGAGTAGAAACCCCAATGTAGAGTCTAGATTTTTGCTTGACCTCTTCAATGCGGGCTACAATTTCCTCTACGCTAGCTCCTTCTTGAGCCATTTTCGCTGCTTCTACCACTTGGAACTTCATGGCTTGGTCTGTAAAGCTACTATCAATCACCGTGACATCTGCATTGGCTAAGGTAGCGCCTTGACGTGCAGCTTCCACTGTACCAGATAAGGCATGAGACATATGGATCGCAATAATTTGCGCCCCTTCTGCAGCCAAACCTTCGAAGACTTCCGCAAACACACCTACTGGAGGTTGACTGGTCTTTGGAAGGTTCTTACTGGACTTCATCAACTGAAGGAATTGTCCTTCTGTTAATTCCGCATCTGAATAGAGGACACCGTCCACCATAACAGAGAGGGGAACGATGGTAATTCCGTATTTTTCAACAACTTCAGGCTCAATCGTTACGGATGAGTCTGTAACAATTTTTACTTGTGACATAACATTCCTACAATCTTTTCTTAGATATATCCACTCTATTATATCAAATTTTCTAGGCTTTTGTGGGACAAAGTCCTTTTTACTTAATCATCGATAGCTGCAAAGCCATCATTGACCAAAGCAACATCGGCCTTCATTCCACTTTCATCAAAGAGAATGCCATGGAGGACGCCACCATATACAGCCCCGCCATCCATGCCAATCTTCCCATCTTCGGTCACCCAGAGCTCCTTGGTTCCAATCTTTTGATCCAAGAGATAGTGAACCGGGGTATGGCCGAAAACAATGGTCTTTCCTGTCTGGTTGGTCGCTTCATGGAAGGGTTGGCGAATCCAGACCTTTTGGTAATCCGTGGTTTCATGCCAATCAGGCAAGGTCAAGTCAAGGCCAGCATGCACAAAAATATAGTGTTCTGTTTCATAGACAAAAGGAAGCGAACGGATGAAAGCAACGAGGTCCCCACAAGTCTCTTGCACGCGCCGAACATCCGCCACACCATCTACTGGATCTGTGAGGGGACGACCAAGTAGAGAGTTGATGGTCGTGTCACCACCATTTCGTCGGTAATGGTCGTAGCGTTCGGTCGGGTTATCAATCCAAGCTAGAAACATGTATTCGTGGTTCCCAGAGAGACAGATGGCCCCTTGCTGTTCGACAAAATCTTTGACTAGTTCGATAACCTTACGACTATCTTCCCCACGGTCTATCAGATCTCCGAGAAAAACCAGCTGGGACTGACCATCCCAATGGGTCATCAGTTCCTCTAGCATACCTGCTTTTCCATGAATATCTCCCACTACGAAATAGCTTTCCATATCGGTTCCTTTCTTCTTAGGACGGCCGTTTTAACAATTGCTCTGCCTGCATGCGGGCTGCTTCTGTCACATCTTCACCAGCAAGCATCTTAGCGACTTCTTCGACCCGTTCTTCATGACTGAGCAAGCGAACGGTCGAAACCGTTGAAAATTCATCGCTCACCTTTTCGATAAAGAATTGGTAATCGGCTACTGCAATGACCTGAGGTAAATGAGAGATGGCTAGCACCTGACCATAACGTCCAATTTTATAAATTTTCGAAGCAATGGCCTGCGCCACCCGACCAGATACCCCTGTATCCACCTCGTCAAAGACGATACTGGTCTTGCCTTCTTTACGTGAAAAGGCTGACTTGATGGCCAACATAAGACGGGACAATTCTCCACCTGAGGCGACTTTTACTAAAGACTTAAAGTCCTCTCCAGGGTTGGTTGAAATATAAAACTCAACCGTTTCGTTTCCTTCCAGATTAAACTTAGATGGGGTAAAACGCACTTGGAAACGGGCTTTTTCCATATAGAGATCCGCTAATTCCTGCTGGATCTCTGCTTCCAGCTCTTGGGCCAAGGCATGACGCCCTTGACTTAGTTCTTTAGCCAAGGCAACCAACTGTCCTTCCATGGACTTGAGTTCTTTTTCCAAGTCTTCAGAAGAGGTTCCTCCTCCTGTTAATAGGCTATATTCCTTGCTGATTTGCTCTAGGTAATCAAGAACATCCTTAACCTGACCACCGTACTTACGAGTAATTGAATGGATCAGGTCTAGTCGAGCTTCCACCTGCATCAAGCGGTTGCCGTCAAAGTCCAAGCCATCTACCAGATCCTCCAAGCGCTTGGTCAAATCCTCCAGAGTATAGTAGGTCTCGGCCATTTGATCAGACAAGGTCTTGTATTCTGCATCATACTCTTCGATGCTTTGCAGATCATTCATGGCCGACCGCAAATTGCTAAGACTGGAGAAGTCTTCTGCATCCAGCATGGCATAAGCATTGCTTAGGGTATCTGCAATCATCTTATGATTGAGCAGGCGTTGCCGTTCTTGCTCTAACTGGACATCTTCATCCAGGGACAAGGCAGCCGCCTCGATTTCCGAAATTTGGTATTCCAGCATTTCGATGCGAGCTTGGTTTTCCTGGTTATTTTTTTGGATTTGCAAGACCTGCTTGCGCAAGGACTTGTAATTCTCAAAAGTCTCTCTATAGGCCTTCTTCGTCGCAAAAAAAGCATCTTCCCCAAAGCTATCCAGCATAGCGATATGCAATGGAGCCCGCATCAGTTCTTCCTGATCGTGCTGGCCATGAATATCTACCAAATGCTGGCCAACCGCCTTGAGAACGGAGAGGTTAACCATCTGCCCATTGATGCGACTGACACTCCGACCATTCTGGAAAATTTCTCTGCGAATAATCAACTCCTCTGCCCATTCTAAGCCCTGCTCCTCAAAAAGCTGCTGAAGGGCACGGTTTTCATCAATCGCAAAGAGGCCTTCAATCTCAGCCTTAGGAGCACCGTGGCGGATGACATCAGTCGTCGCCCGGCTCCCCAGCATCATATTCATAGCATCGATAATGATGGATTTTCCTGCACCAGTTTCACCGGTTAAAACCGTCATCCCCGTCTCAAAATTCAGAGCGATTTCTTCAATGATGGCAAAGTTTTTAATTGAAATTTCTAATAGCATCTCTCTCCTACCATTCCATCAATCGTTGTTCGATAAACTGTGCCTTTTCTTCCGAGCGGGCCACAATCAAAATACTATTGTCGTCTGAAATCATGCTAAAGATGATGTCATCAAAATCTTCTTGTAGATGCCGCTTGACTAGATAGGCTGTCCCTGGGACAAGCTTGAGGGTCAAAAAGCTCCCCATGCGTTCAAAGGATTGAAGATTATTTTCTGCTAATTTTCCACTATGTTGGACGCGTGGCAATTCATAGACATAGGCTGAACCTTTTAAAGGCGTTTTAATAATCCCCAACTCTTTGATATCGCGGGAAACAGTCGCTTGTGTCGCAGAAATTCCAGCTTCTCTCAGATGTTCGACAATGGCATCCTGAGTACCCACTTTATTTTCTCGGATAAAGCGGCGTATTTTTTCTAATCGGTTTTGTTTACTATTCATGTTTAAAGTCAGTATGGGCTTTTTCGACAACTGCCACAAACTCTTGCAGTTGAAGACGATCTTGCCCAGTATTTTTTTCTAAATAAAGTAAAAATTCAATATTGCCATGGCCCCCTTGGATCGGTGAATAATCCACACCCAAGACGGAGAAGCCATGTTCTAAGGCAAAGCCTTGAACCTGTTCCAAGACAGACAGATGGACCTTGGCATCCTTGATAATCCCATTTTTCCCAATCTGCTCCCGACCAGCTTCAAACTGGGGTTTGACAAGGGCAACCACCTGGCCTCCCTCTTGTAAAATCCCATGGAGGGCTGGCAAGATGAGGTTTAGGGAAATAAAGCTAACATCAATGCTAGCAAAGCTTGGAGTTTGCTCAAAATCCTCAGACGTCGCATAGCGGAAGTTGAACTGCTCCATCGAGATGACACGAGGATCCTGACGAAGCTTCCAAGCCAACTGATTGGTCCCTACATCCACAGCATAGACCAAGGCAGCCCCATTTTGGAGCATAACATCCGTAAAGCCTCCTGTAGAAGCCCCAATATCCAGTGTGACCTTATCCTGCAGATCAATCTCAAAAAGGTCCAAAGCCTTTTCTAACTTGAGACCACCACGACTAACATATTTGAGTTTTTCACCCTTGAGTTTTAATTCTGTCGCTTCATCAATTTTTTCGCCTGGTTTATCGAAGCGCTCGCCATTATGAACGGCAACGACCAGACCAGCCATCACACCGCGTTTGGCCTGCTCCCGGGTTTCAAAAAGTCCCTGCTTATAGGCCAGTACGTCAACTCTTTCCTTCGCCATGAATTCTAAGTCTTTCTATAATCTTTTTGATTCCAGTCCCGTCGAAGTCTACCTGTTGAGAGATGCGATTGAGCAAGTCCTCACAGGCATCTAGCTCCCGGTCCAAATAAGCCTGAGCTCCATCTAGACCGAGGAGGGCAGGATAGGTTGATTTTTCAGCTTGCAGATCCTTCTGAGGGGTTTTCCCTAAAGAAGCAAAATCAGCAGTCACATCCAAAATATCATCCCGAATCTGGAAGGCCAAGCCTAAATGGAGGCCAATTTCCTCTAAGAGAGTCGCGATAGCTGGCTCAAGCTCTAAGAGGCTCCCTGTTGCTTGGAATGGATAGGCGAGCAGTCGCCCTGTCTTATTGGCATGGATGACTTGCAACTGGTCCAAGGTCAGGCTCGCCCCTTCCCCTTCCATATCCAAGACTTGGCCTGCCACCATCCCAGCTGTCCCTGAAGCATCCGATAACAGGGCAATCAGTTGCACCCTGATAGAAGCTGGAAGGTCTGCCTCTGCCACACAGCCAAAGGCATCTAAGAAGAGCGAGTCTCCTGCTAAGATGGCTAGGTCTTCCCCAAACTTTTTATGGTTGGTCAATTGACCACGACGATAATCATCATTATCCATGGCTGGTAAATCATCATGGATCAAGCTTCCCGTATGAATCATTTCAAGAGCGGCTGCCACCTGAAAATGAGCCTCAAGGATGGGAGCATGAAAGGCCTCCAACAACTCCAATAAGAGCAAAGGTCGAATCCGTTTCCCCCCTGCATGGACTGAATAGAGGATAGATTCTACCAAGCGGGGAGCGATTTGTTTAGCCTCGTAGAAGCCTTCTATCGCTTTTTCGACCCCTTGCAGTTTTTCTTCTAGAATCATACTAGTTCCGTTTCTGAGCCATCTGCTTGCATCACCTTGACCAAGGTCTTTTCAGCCTGATCAAGTGTTTCTTGCAAGTCTTTTGATAGCTTCATTCCTTTCTGAAACTCTGAGATGGCCTCTTCGAGGGGCACTTGCCCACTTTCCAACTTTTGGACAATAGCTTCCAAATCAGCTAAATTTTCTTCAAATTTCTTTTCTTTCGACATGCTTTACCTCTACTTCTACTTGCCCATCCCGCATGACTAGCGTCAAGGCATCCTTTTCTTTGATCGTATCTACGCTATCCAAAACCTGATCTCCAGCCTGTACCAAGGCGTAGCCTCTAGCCACGATGCGACTGGTATCCAACATCAAGAGAGCTTCCGATAGGCGCTTGGCATCTGCTGCTTTTGTCTGGTAGAGCTCCTTGATTTTCAAGGTCAGCAATCGCTCCATCTGGAGAATCTGGTCTCGATAGCGCTCGAGCTGATGCTGTGGCGCTTGGGAGGCCAATCGATGACGGAGTTCTTGTAACTGGCGGCTATTTCTGGTAACCGACTCTGACACAGCCTGTTTCAACCGCAACTGAATCTGATCCAGCTTTTGCAGATAAGAATCATACAGCCGCTCTGGCTGACGGAAGATGACCGATTGGCTCAATTTTTGTAGACGTTCCCGATGATAGACCAGGCGGTTGCGCATAGCGGTTGCCATCCGCCCTTCCTGCTTCTGCAAATGATTGAGCAGGTCCAACTTGGTCACAGGCGTTGCCAACTCAGCCGCAGCTGTAGGAGTTGCTGCCCGGCGATCTGCGACAAAGTCTGCCAGAGTAGTATCTGTCTCATGCCCCACACTGGAAATAATGGGAATTCTAGACTCAAAAATAGCCCTCACAACTGGCTCTTCATTAAAGGCCCACAGGTCTTCGATGGAGCCACCACCACGACCGATGATCAAAACATCGAGGTCCGACCGATCATTGGCCTTTTGGATATTGGCGACAATTTCTTGGGCAGCTCCCTCTCCTTGTACCTTGGTTGGAAAAAGGAGAATCTCCACGCCCGGAAAGCGCCGCGAAACAGTCGTGATAATATCGCGAATAACGGCCCCACTCTGACTGGTAATAACCCCAATTTTCTTGGAGAACTGGGGGATAGCCTGTTTGAACTTCTCTTGAAAAAGACCTTCTTCTAGGAGTTTCTTTTTCAACTGCTCAAACTGAATGGCTAAAGCGCCGACGCCATCTGGCTCCGCCTTTTCGATGACAATAGAATAACTGCCACTTGGCTCATAGAGTTGGATCCGACCGATGACATTGATCTTCATGCCTTCTTCTAGCTCAAAGCCGAAACTCTTATAAATCCCTGCCCAGACAGTCGCCTGGATCACAGCTTTTTCATCCTTTAAAGAAAAATACTGGTGATTGGGACGCTTACGGAAATTCGAGACCTGACCCGTCAAATAGACCCGCTCTAGATAGGGGTCTTTATCAAATTTTAACTTGAGGTATTTGGTCAGACTGGATACCGATAAATACTCTGACATAGTTCCCCTTTCACACGGAAAATTCTAGTATAAATTATACCAAAAATAAGCGGAAAAAGCTGATTCTACCTACGGAAAAAGCCCCAGATTTCATCATCTGAGGCTTGATTGTTTATTGGCAGTTGGAAAGGCATATTCCCCTCATCCATTTTGGAATTTCTCGACTAATCGCGGTCGGTAAAACCACATAGGCATTCTTGCTTAAATCGTCTGCAATGGCCGAGTGAAGGTGACTGGCAACTACCACGCGCTCATAGAGACCAACTTGCGGAAATTGACCCGCAAAACCTGCAATCATGCCTGCCAAGGTATCACCCATTCCTCCAGTTGCCTGGTAGGGCCCTCCAACGGTTAGTTGGTAATAATCGGCTTGCCCTTGTTGCCAAATCTTGGTCTGGGGACCCTTTTGGACCAGAATACTTGCTGGAGGAAGTTGGGACAGAGACTGCCTTGTTGCTTCTTCCCCTTGGTCTGCGATTGCTAGACCTGACATGGCCTCCCATTCTTTTTGATGCGGAGTAAAGACCAGTTGAGCTGGAGGAAGAGAAAGTCCTAAGCGAGTATAGAGGCTAATGGCTCCACCATCTAGAATGAGCACTTGATGAGGCTGAACCCTATCAAAAACTAGCTTTACAAGGTGTGCCCCTAGCTCATTAGCATTGAGTCCTGGCCCCAACAAAATAACCCCTGCTTTTGCGATTTGCTCAGCCAACAATTCTTGGTCCGTCACAGCAAATGCCATGGCTTCAGGTAGCTGACTATGGAGGGCAGGGATATTCTCTCGGTCTGTCGCAACCGTGACAAGGCCCGCTCCACTATGAACCGCTGCGAGGGCTGCCATGATAATGGCTCCACCATAGGGATAAGTCCCTCCAATCAAGAGCAGACGCCCATAGTCTCCCTTATAGGAATCTGACTGACGGCTAAGGATAACTTGTTGCAGCAATGTTTGGTCAACTCTTAACATAAGCGTCCCCTCTTTCTCCCTCTATTTTACCACGTTTAGGCTAAAAAAAGGCAGGAAGCGAAGTTCCTACCTTAAAAATCTTTCTAAACATTCTACAGCTACAAACACTGTCCCGAATCCATCCAAGCTGGTTTATTTCTTTAAAGCCCGAACAGCTGCCTCATAGGTCTGAGACATGAGCATGGTAATGGTCATAGGACCAACGCCACCTGGAACCGGAGTGATGTGACTAGCCAGAGGAGCTACTTGTTCATAGTCCACGTCTCCACAGAGCTTCCCATTTTCATCACGGTTCATCCCGACATCGATAACGACCGCTCCCTCTTTGACAAAGTCAGCTGTAACAAATTTGGCACGACCGATCGCCACCACTAAGATATCGGCTTTTCTAGCAATTTTAGCCAAATGATGAGTCCGCGAATGGGTCAAGGTCACCGTTGCATTTTTTGCTAAGAGAAGCTGGGCCATCGGTTTCCCCACGATGTTGGAACGGCCAATGACGACTGCATTTTTCCCTTCGACATCGATATCATATTCCCGGAACATTTCCATAATCCCTGCTGGTGTAGAGGGAACCATGACTGGATTTCCTGCCCAAAGATGTCCCATATTGAGAGGGTGGAAGCCGTCGACATCCTTATTAGGATCAATGGCTAACAAAACTGCCTCATCGTCGATATGGGCTGGTAGAGGCAACTGGACTAAAATACCATGCCAGAGTGGATCCTGATTGTAGCGGTCAATGAGGGCTAATAAGTCCTCTTGGGAAATGCTTTCTGGTACTCGAACCACTTCACTTCGAAATCCTGCTGCCAAAGCTGACCGTTCTTTATTGCGGACATAGACCTGGCTAGCTGGGTTTTCTCCCACCAAAATCACTACCAAGCCTGGGACCTGACCAGTCTCAGCCTTTAAGCGAGCGGTTTTCTCAGCCAATTCCCCTTGCAATTTTACTGCCAAGGCCTTCCCATCAATTACATGTGTCATCTCAATCTCTTTTCTATTCAATATCTTCTCTATTATATCAGATTTGTGAACCTGCTCCTAACACTTCTTGATTAGACAAGGTTATAAGAAGAAACTATAACTATTTTCTTCCAACAAAAAAGAGACTAGATGCTCTAGACTCTTGATTGATACTTCTTAGTACAACAATTCGTAGATCTCCATTGCGATTAAGTCAATGCTATCGAATGTATAGGTCTCACGCGCTTCTACATCACGAAGAGTAAATACTGATCCATTTTCTTCATCATAGTTGTAAGCTACTTCAGCAACTACAACCCCTTCACGTTCAAAATTACGTTTTAAGTTTCCACCGTCTTTCGTCATCGCTTCCAAACGGCTGATAATTCGTACCAAATGTGATTCCATTTTGATTCTCCTATTTACTTTCTACTCTCCTATTTTATCATAAAAGAAGGAGGAAATTCCAATAAAAATCAACTTTTCCGCTATTTTCCTCTTTATTCCATGCCTAAAACCGGACTTCATACTAAATTCTTGCAAACTTTTAGAATACTGCTATAATGAAACTATAAAAGTTTGACTATTTCTGACCAATAGTTTTTACACTTTTTACCCTAGAGAAAGAGGTAAGAGAATGCTTTGTCAAAACTGTAAAATCAATGATTCAACCATTCATCTTTATACGAACGTGAATGGCCACCAACAACAAGTAGACCTTTGCCAGAACTGCTATCAAATTATGAAAACGGATCCTAACAATAGTCTACTAGCAGGATTAAACCAACAAAATCGCGGAGGACGGGATCCTTTTGAAGATTTCTTCAATCAACTAGGAAACTTCCAGGCTCCGCAAGAACCCCAAACTCCTCCGACCCAATCTGGAGGAGGCTATGGTGGTGGAAATGGCTATGGCTCAAATGGGAACGGTCGTTCTTCAGGACCCAACAGACCCCAAGCTAAACAACAACCAAAGGGCCTCCTAGAAGAGTTTGGAATTAACGTTACTGAAATTGCTCGCCGTGGGGATATCGATCCGGTCATTGGCCGTGACGATGAAATTCTTCGCGTCATTGAAATCCTCAACCGTCGTACCAAAAACAACCCTGTCTTGATCGGTGAACCGGGTGTCGGGAAAACTGCTGTCGTAGAAGGGCTAGCTCAAAAGATTGTCGATGGGGATGTCCCTCATAAATTGCAAGGCAAGCAAGTTATTCGCTTAGACGTTGTTAGTCTTGTTCAAGGAACTGGGATCCGAGGCCAATTTGAAGAGCGCATGCAACAATTAATGGAGGAAATCCGTCGCCGTGAAGATGTGATTTTATTCATCGACGAAATTCATGAAATCGTCGGTGCTGGATCTGCTGGAGACGGCAACATGGATGCTGGAAATATCCTCAAACCAGCCCTCGCTCGTGGCGAATTGCAATTAGTCGGTGCGACAACACTTAATGAATACCGGATTATCGAGAAGGATGCAGCACTTGAACGCCGGATGCAACCCGTTAAGGTCGATGAGCCAACGGTTGAAGAAACTATCACCATCCTCAAAGGGATTCAAAAGAAATATGAGGACTACCACCACGTCCACTACACAGATGGTGCCATCGAAGCTGCAGCACTCCTCTCCAATCGCTATATCCAAGACCGCTTCTTGCCCGACAAGGCCATTGACCTCTTGGATGAAGCTGGCTCTAAGATGAATTTAACCCTCAATTTCGTCGATCCAAAGGTCATTGACCAACGCTTAATTGAAGCTGAAAATCTCAAAGCCCAGGCGACGCGTGATGAAGATTTCGAAAAAGCTGCCTACTTCCGTGATCAAATCGCTAAGTACAAAGAAATGCAAGGGCAACAGGTCACTGATCAAGATACGCCAGTCATTAGCGAAAAGACCATCGAACACATCGTCGAACAAAAGACTAATATTCCAGTTGGAGATTTGAAAGAAAAAGAACAATCCCAATTGATCAACTTGGCGGCTGATTTGAAGGCTCATGTCATCGGCCAAGATGAGGCTGTTGAAAAAATTGCTAAGGCCATCCGTCGCAACCGGGTAGGACTTGGAACGCCCAACCGTCCAATCGGTAGCTTCCTCTTTGTTGGACCGACTGGCGTCGGGAAGACAGAGTTGTCCAAACAATTGGCTATCGAACTCTTCGGTTCTGCTGATAGTATGATTCGCTTTGATATGAGCGAGTACATGGAGAAACATGCCGTTGCTAAACTGGTCGGCGCCCCTCCAGGCTACGTCGGCTATGAAGAAGCTGGCCAGCTGACTGAAAAGGTGCGTCGCAACCCTTACTCTCTCATTCTCTTGGATGAGGTAGAAAAGGCCCATCCTGATGTCATGCATATGTTCCTCCAAGTCTTGGATGATGGTCGCTTGACAGATGGTCAAGGACGAACAGTGAGCTTCAAAGATACCATCATCATCATGACTTCCAATGCGGGAACTGGAAAAGCGGAGGCTAATGTCGGCTTTGGGGCGGCTCGTGAAGGTCGGACCAATTCTATCCTAGGTGAACTTGGAAACTTCTTTAGTCCAGAATTCATGAACCGGTTTGACGGCATCATTGAATTCAAAGCCTTGTCTAAAGAAAACCTCCTTCAAATCGTCACTCTTATGCTCGATGATGTCAATCAACGCCTGGCCCACAATGATATCCACCTCGATGTTACCGATAAGGTCAAGGAAAAATTGGTTGATTTGGGCTACGATCCAAAAATGGGAGCTCGTCCACTTCGTCGTACCATTCAGGACTATATCGAAGATGCCATTACAGATTACTACTTAGAAAATCCTAGTGAAAAAGATCTGAAGGCTGTCATGACCAGCAATGGAAAGATTTGCATTAAAGGAAAGAACAAACCCGCTAACGAGGCAGAAAAAGGAACTGAATAATCGCATTTAAAGTGGCTGGGACAAAAGTCCTAGCCACTCAATTGTCTTTGGATTGTCGAGCAAGACGCAGCGGTTGAGTGGGCTCTACTACGCTGATTTCATCAGCTTTTACAGGCCTACTCAACTGTGCGGAGGTGGGACGACGAAATCGAATTCTATCGAATTACCGATTTCTGTCCCACTCTCTTATTTTTATCTCCTACTGCTTTTTATGTCCATCTATGTTATAATGATAAAAAAATAAGAAGCGAGCTTTAATATGACTGTTGCAACTTTTGGAACAAAAGAAGAAAATGTTGACTATGTCAATCGTTATGGAGTCTATGCGGTGATTCCAAATCCAGCCAAGGATAAAATCATCCTAGTCCAAGCACCTAATGGAGCTTGGTTCCTACCAGGTGGTGAAATCGAGGCAGGAGAAGATCATTTCTTGGCACTTGAGCGAGAACTGATTGAAGAATTGGGCTTCACTGCGACGATCGGCGAGTATTATGGCCAAGCAGATGAGTACTTTTACTCCAGTCACCGCGGCACCCACTACTATAACCCTGCTTATATCTATGAAGTAACTGACTTTGTAGAAGCTCAAAAACCTCTAGAGGATTTCAATAACATTGCTTGGTTCCCAATCGATGAAGCCATTGACAGGTTAAAAAGAGGAAGTCATAAGTGGGGAATCAAAATGTGGAAATCTGCCCAAAAATTGTAAGCGACTTCTTTCACAAAATAAAAAAAAGTGCTATAATAAATGGAGAAAGAGCTTAGGAGGATCTCACATGAAGCTTATGAATACAACAAATAGTCATGCTACTCTGGTCAAAAGTCAATTAGAAAGTACCGATGCTACCCTTGTTGAGGTCTATTCAGCTGGTAACACCGACGTTATCTTTACCAAAGCTCCTACTCATTACGAATTGCTGATTAGTAACAAACACCGTGCCATTCGTGAAAACGAAGTTGAAAAAATTCGTGAGTTCTTTTTAAAACGCAAGATTGATCTTCAAATCATTGACCAATCTGCTATTAAGACCCTCTACTCTGATAAACTAATTGAAATTTCTTTCCCAATTGCTAAGTAAGGTGCTTCTACCTTACTTTTTTCTTTGCTGTTTTTTTCAAAAAAAATCCGTTCATCTCATTATCGAGATGAACGGATTCTTTATTTCTGATAGATCATTTTTACGTGAGGGGTAGAAGCCAAGATAAAGGGCTCGCTCACCGTTTGAAAACCTAGCTTTTCATACAAGCCAACCACCTGTTCTTGGGCCTCAATTTCAATGGTCCGCCCAGGAAATCTCTGTTCACACAGGTCCAAAATCTGCTCTACCATGTCTTTTCCCAGTCCTTGGCCACGACTATCTTTGGCTACAGCGACTCGACCAAAATGAATCGTAGCCCCTGTCTCAAAGATACGTGCATAGGCATCTACGCGTCCTTCCTCATCTTGATGAAAAAGGTGAATAGCTCTAAGATCAATAGCGTCAAGATCATTGTAGATTCTTGTCTGTTCCACGACAAAAGTCTCTAAACGCAATTGAACGATCTCGTAAAACTCTTTCAGTTCTAGTTCTTTAAATTCCTTCTGGCACCACATCTGTTCCTCTTTATTGAAAAGTCGCAAGGAGACTTTCTCCCTGCGATTTTTCACATCTTATTATTTAGATTCAAATCCTTCTGCGACTGCATCCGCAAAGTTTTCTTCGACGATGCTTGCACAGTGATCGCAGATAGTTGCATGGTAGCTACGTTCTGCTGTACTTGGATCAATACGACGGCAACGGTCACAAACCTCACCAGCTGCACGTTCAACAGTGAAGGCAACATCTTCGAAGGCCACTGCACCTTCTGGAGCTGGACCTTCTGCAATGGTCAATTCTGATACAATCAAGAGTTGAGCAACATTACTATCTACTGCCCCAAGAAGAGTCTTCACTACTTCGTTAGGATAAACTGTCAAATGAGCTTCAAGAGATTTACCGATCACTTTTTCATTACGTGCTTCTTCCAAAGCCTTTTGAGCTTGTCCACGGAAGTCCATAAAGGCTGACCAGGCATCCAAGATTTCCTCTTGATTCGTAAATGTTTGCGCTTCTGGCAATTCTGACAATTGAACAAAGTCTTCTGCTTCAAACTCAAGGTAGGACCAGATTTCTTCAGCAGTGTGAGGAAGAATTGGTGTCAAGAGTTTGGTGATTTTCACAAGGATGTCATAGAAGACTGTTTGCATCTGACGGCGTTCAAGAGATTTGGCACCTTCGATGTAGACAACATCTTTGGCGAAATCAAGGTAGAAGGCTGACAGATCAACATTGATAAAGTTAACCAAAGCCTTATAAATCGTCAAGAATTCGAAGTTTGCATAAGCGTCACGAATGGTCTTAACAAGTTGGTTAAAGCGGATGGTCATGTACTTATCAACAGAACGAAGTTCTTCGTAAGCGACTGCATCCTCAGCTGGGTTAAAGTCAGATGTGTTGGCAATCAAGAAACGAAGGGTGTTACGGATCTTACGGTAAGTTTCAGAAACTTGACTCAAGATATCCATAGAGATCCGTACGTCGTTGCTTGAGTCTACACTGGTTACCCAGAGACGCAAGATTTCCGCACCAAATTGTTTTTCGACATCACTTGGAGCAATGGTGTTTCCAAGAGATTTAGACATCTTCTCACCTTTACCGTCCAAAGCAAAACCTTGCGACAAGATTTGTTTGTATGGTGCAACACCATGATTAGCCACAGATGTGATGAGAGATGAGTTGAACCAACCACGGTATTGGTCTGAACCTTCTAGGTAGAGGTCTGCTGGATATTTAAGTTCGGGGCGATTAACCACGACACCATTCCATGATGAACCAGAGTCGAACCATACATCCATGATGTCTGTTTCTTTCTTGAACTCACCATTTGGTGAACCTGGATGGGTAAATCCTTCTGGCAAGAGGTCTTTGGCATCACGTTCCCACCAGATGATGGAACCATGTTCTTCAAAGAGTTGAGCTACATGTTCGATGGTTTCAGCTGTCATGATTGGTGTTCCGTCTTCTGCATAGAAGATTGGAAGTGGCACACCCCAAGCACGTTGACGTGAGATAACCCAGTCACCACGGTCACGGATCATGTTGTAAAGACGAACTTTACCCCACTCTGAGTGGAACTTCACTTTTTCAATTTCGTCCAAGATTTCTTGGCGGAATTTAGATACAGAGGCAAACCATTGAGGCACTGCACGCCAGATGATTGGTTTTTTCGTACGCCAGTCAAATGGGTAGGAGTGAGAGATTTCTTCTTGAGCAAGAAGTAAATCACCAAGTTTTTCAATAACCGTTGGCACAACCTTGTCATAGAATTGACCTTCGAACTCTGCACCAGCATTGGCCATCATGATTCCGCGTTCGTTAACAGTCACAGCAACTTCAAGACCATTGGCAACACCGACATTATAGTCATCCTCACCAAAACCAGGGGCTGTATGGACGATACCAGTACCGGAATCTGTTGTAACGTGGTCGCCAAGGATAACGAGTTCATCTACTGCTGTATCCCATGGGTGCTCTGTCACAATTTGGTTTAATTCTGAACCACGGTAAGTAGCCAAAACTTGAACATTCGCCCAACCAAATTTCTCAGACAAGCTGTTCAACAATTCTGAAGCAACCACAAACTTACGAGATTCGCCAGCTGGTTGCACCAAGACGTAATCAATATCCGCACCAACAGTCAAACCACGAGAAGCCGTGATGGTGAATGGAGTTGTTGTCCAAACGACGATGGAAGTATCTGTATCAAGGACACCTTTTCCGTCCTTAACCTTATTGGCATAGTAAAGGGATGTAGAAACCAAGTCATGGTATTCAATTTCCGCTTCAGCAAGCGCTGATTCAGATGACCAAGACCAGTAAACAGGCTTCGCTCCACGGTAGATATAGCCTTTATTAGCCATTTCACCAAAGACACGGATTTGCGCTGCTTCATAGTCAGGCGTCAAGGTTACATATGGATTATCCCAGTCACCTGAAACACCCAAGCGCTTAAAATCTTCGCGTTGTTTATCTACTTGAGAAAGGGCATAGTCACGGCAAAGTTTCAAGTACTCAACCAAGTCCATTTCTTTGCGTTTAACACCTTGTTTTGCCAAGACTTGCTCGATTGGCAAACCATGAGTATCCCAACCTGGGATGTAAGGTGCATAAAAGCCTGACATAGACTTAGAACGAATAATGATATCTTTTGAGATCTTGTTCATAGCATGTCCTACGTGGATGTTCCCATTAGCATACGGAGGGCCATCATGCAAGGTGAAATGTGGTTTTCCTTGGTTCAATTCTTGACGACGTTGGTAAAGTTTTGCTTCTTCCCATTCTTTTTGCCAAACTGGCTCTTTTGTAGGTAGACCAGCCCGCATCGGGAACTCTGTCTTACCTAAATTCAGTGTTTCTTTGAGTTTCATGGTGTCTCCTCTAAAAAATAATCATACAAAATAAAAGACCACGACCTCGCCAAAAAGGACGACAAATCGTGGTACCACCTTCATTCAAGAAAGAGAGTACTCTCTTTCTCCTCTTTTGTCGCTAACGCTGACCAGCGTTAGTGGTTACTTATTTCACCACTAAGATTTGTAAAAGGATCAATCTTATCAAAGGAAGTACAGGTCTTCCACCATCACCTGCTCGCTAAAACTATTTGATAAGATCACTGTTTTTACAGATTATAAAATTGAAACAGATTCCCGTTGTTCTTCCCCTTCAGGAGCATCAATATCAGCAACTTCTGGCGCATCGATATCCGCAACTTGAGGAGTATCTAGAACAATTTCATCAATAGAATCTTGATCTACCTGATTTTTTTCTACTTCTTCCAAAGCTTCTTGAACTTTTTCATTCAATCCTTCAAAAGCTTGAGTCGCAGACAATTCACGATTTACAGCTTCAATATGTTTTTGCAATTCTTCAATTTCAGCGCGTGAGAATTGACGAGTCAAATCAATTGATTCATCATCGTAGTTATGATGAACCGTTTCTTCCAAAGCTTTTTCGACTACTTCACGGAAAGCTTCATCACTGGTTTGAATATACATAGCAGTTGGGCGAAGAATTTCATCCCATTCTGGTGTATCAATGATGCTCAATTGGCTTTCGATAGTTGATTTCAAACGTTGGTGGAAGACACGCGTCTTATTCTTCAATTCTTCCGTTTCTACAGCAACTTTCTTAGCATTGTCTGTAGCATGACGGAGAATTTCATTTGCTTTCGCTTTTGCTTCTTCAACTAAATGATGAGCATCTTGCTCCGCTTGACGAACAATTGTTTCTGAGCGTTCATTTGCTGCATGCTTCACACGTTCTGCTGTATCTTGAGCGATTAATACTGATTGACTCAAAGAGTCTTTCATTTCGTCAAAGTAGTTCAAGCGTTCTTCCAACGCACTAATTTTTGTTTCCAATTCATGATTTTCACGAACTAATTTTTCATAGTCTCGGTAGACCATGTCTTGAAACTCTTCAACTTCTTTAGCATCGTAGCCTCTAAATTTTACATAAAAGCGTTTATCTTTGATTTCTAAAGCTGTAAGTGCCATAGTTCCTCCTTATTTTCTACTGGAAAATACTTCAACCGTTAATTTGTATTTTCCACTTTTTGATAGGCCATTTTCTGATAGTATTTTAAATCGGCCATACTTTCGAACACTAATTAAATCTGCTACTTGGATCATCCGACTAGGATTGTCAATTGTGGCATAGTTTACCTTTACCTGCCCAGACTGAACTAATTGAACAGCTACAGACCGAGGAAGCTTAAAGGTAGAAGCTACTAGTTTATCAAGTCGTACACTAGTAACCAATAGGTCTTTGAACTTGGATGGTTCTTCTACAGAGATTCGTTCTCGACAATCAATCTCACGAATCTTCACAGATGCTTTTGCGATCTTCTTAAGATTCTCTTTGAAATAGGAGGAGAAACGTTCATCCACATAAATATGAATTTTCCCTTGTCCAACTAGAATATCTCCAAAAGACTTTCTTTCTATGCCTAATTGATGGAGAAGCGAACCCAAAACTTGAGAGTGACTTAACCGATAAAACTTATCCGGATAGAGAACTTCTAACAGGCTCATTTCAAAATCAGATGCCTCTAACTGATAGTAGCTTGGAGCCAGAATCACTCGTGCATATTCTGTAGGATAGATTTCTGCACTTGAGAACACCTGCAAACCGTGGTGAGCACCAATTTGACGTAAAATATCAACCTGATGTGGATTTAAAAAGGATGTCAGTTCAAAACTATACTGTTGCTCCACCCGAGCCACTAATTCTAGAACTCGATCGATAAAGACGTGGTCTTCTTGACTATAGTGTTGATAAAATCCCTTGGTCATATAAATTGCACCAAAAATTGAAGGACAAATCGTTCCACTACTGACAGAGCGAGTATGGCAAACATAACTGTAAAGTCTAGCCCACCAAATTGCAAAGGAATCTTTCTAAATAGGCTCAAAAATGGTTCGACGATCCGTTGAACCATTTTAGCTAAAGCTGATTCTGATGCATTTGGAAACCAACTAAGCAAAGCATAGATGATTAATACTAGCTCAAAAACCTGAAAGAAATTTCTAACTAATTGTAGGACAAACATATTAACGATTTCGTTTCATATCAAAGTCGTATTCAGCAACTTCGACATCATTTGGAAGGCGAATATCTTCGATATTCACAACCACATTGATTGGTGTTAGTAAGTACATAGTACTTGCAACACGACGTAGATTCCCAGCTAATACATAGCGAGCACCATCCAAATAATCCAAACATCTTCTCGCTTGAACTTCAGTCATATATTGGAAGTCAATGAGAATACTTTCGTTTGCCAACAACAAGTCAACAATTTCAGTCGCTTCTTCGTATTTACGAGGGTAGCGGACATCAATCGTAATCTTCTCATCTGCAGCAGAACGATTTCTTGCCAATTCTTGTTGACGTTGATGAAGTCGAGTAATATTTTCAGAAGATGATTTTTGAGATGAAGCTGATTCAACCACTGCTGTAGAAGCTACTTGTGGACGACTTACCGCAACAGGAGTAGGTTTCTGCTCCTTAGCAGCTACTACAGCTTTTTGACGTGGTTTTGATGATGGTTGTACTGGTTTAGGGGATGATACAGGTTGGCTAGCACCGACTGCTTGAGCAGGCGCTTCTTGCACATCGTACTCATCTCCATCTTCAGTAAAATAATCAATCAATCGATCAAATCTATCTTTAAATGACATAATTCTTTCCTATTTGAAAAATGAGGTCCCAATTCGCACAAAAGTCGCACCGTTAGCAATCGCCACATCATAATCACGACTCATTCCCATGCTTAACTCTGTAAAGGGCATATTTTTCAACTGTTTCTTTTGTAATTCTTTTTGAAGTTGGTGAGTTGCTGCAAATATAGCTTGCAACTCGTCCTGACTTGCCTCAAAAGGAGCCATCGTCATTAAGCCAACAATTTGTAGGTTATCCAAGCCTTCTAGTTCAGGAAGAATCGCATCGAGCTCTTCAGGAGCAAATCCATGCTTGCTTTCCTCTCCAGAAATATTGACTTGTATAAAACATTTAATTGGGTGACTCGCCCTTTTTTGAATTTCTTGGGCAAGCTTCATAGAATCTAAAGCATGGAAGTAATCTACATAATTGATAACTTCTTTTACTTTACGACGTTGGAGACTACCGATCAAATGCCAGGTCAGTCCCTCAACTTTTAGAGCTTGGTATTTTTCTAGAAATTTATCAACACGGTTTTCACCGATATGACAGACTCCTGCATCAACCAAAGCCTTAGCTTGGTCGATACCAACATACTTAGTAACAGCAATCACATTGACCTGATCCGTGCGGTTTGCTGTTTCCATTGCTTGTGCAACCTGCGAGAATATTCGCTCTTTATTTTCAATCAGATTCATTCTTAACGATTACGGAAAAATGGTGGTGTTTCCAACTCATCATCTTCAGAAGAAGAATCCACATAGCGTTCAACTTGACGACCAGTGCTAGTATCAGACTGACGTACAATATTTTCACGACGAATGTCCCAATCTCCAAACGCAGATCCACGAGGTGTTTCTTGTTTAGCACGTGATTGAGGAGTAGGCATTTCGATTTCTTCCTTCAAATCGAATTCGCGATCGAATTGTGGAGTTTGTGGACGTTGTTCACGTGGTCCAGTTTGGTAATAACGTGCTGAACTTGGTGCATGAGATGCAATTCCACTAACTTTTTCAACCTTGTCCTGACGAACACCCGTTGCAACAACCGTTACACGGATTTCATCTTTCATTGATTCATCAATAGATGTACCGAGCCAAATGTTTACGCCATGACCAGCTGCTTGGTTAACAATTTCAGAAGCTTCTTCTGCTTCAATCAAGGTCATATCCAAACCACCAGTAACGTTGACGATCACGTCTTCAGCACCGTCAATGGTTGTTTCAAGGAGTGGTGAGTAGATAGCTTTGCGAGCTGCTTCAATGACACGCTCTTCACCATTACCAACACCAATACCCATCAAGGCATTTCCTTTGTTTTCCATAACAGTCTTCACGTCAGCGAAGTCAAGGTTAATCAATCCTGGGCTTGTGATCAAGTCAGTGATTCCTTGAACCCCTTGGCGAAGAACATTATCTGCTTCACTCAATGCTTCGAGAAGTGGTGTTTTCTTATCTACAATTTCTAACAAGTTGTTGTTAGAAATAATCAACAAAGTATCCACATGTTCGCGAAGTTCATTAATCCCTTCGATTGCAAAGTTTCCGCGTTTTGTTCCTTCAAATCCGAAAGGACGTGTCACAACGGCTACTGTTAAAGCACCAACAGCTTTAGCAATACGAGCGATGACTGGTGCAGCACCTGTACCAGATCCTCCACCCATCCCTGCAGTGATGAAGACCATGTCTGCACCTTGCAAAGCTTCTGTCAATACTTCTTCACTTTCTTCTGCGGCTTTACGACCAACCTCAGGTTGACCTCCAGCACCCAAACCACGAGTCAACTTAGGACCCAATTGGATAACTGTTTCTGCTTTTGCACTTGAAAGTGCTTGTACGTCTGTGTTTGCTGCGATGAATTCTACACCAGCAACTCCTTCGTCAATCATGCGGTTGATGGCATTGCCGCCACCGCCACCGACACCGATTACTTTAATAACTGCACCTTGTGCCGCTGCTGTGTCAAATGAAAATGTCATAAATACTTACACTCCTTAATCAAACATATTACCGATTAAATTCTTCATTCGGTCTGTAAAGGTAGTTTTTTCTTCTTGTTTTTGTTCTTCAACTGGATGTTGTTGCTCGACGTTAACTACAGGCTCAATTTCTTCCGGTACATATGCTGGAACAACTGGTTGCTGTACGGGACGCTCGAATTGAATTGGTTGCTGACGAAGACGTTGGTCTCCATGTACAGCAGCCTGAGCAAGAATATCTACATCTGTTAGATTTCCTGCATATTCAGACAAACTAATCACGTGGGCAAAAGCTGGATTGCGGATACCAATTTGATTTGGAACATACAATTTCACATTTACACCAAAGACTTCTTGCGCCAATTCTTCAATACCAGGGAGAATAGCGCCACCACCGATAATGACAATTCCTCCAGGCAAATCAAGCAAATGTCTTCTTTCAAGATCTTGTTTGATTTGGTCGAAGATGTGTTTGATTCGAGCTGAAATAATCTCTGCCAAATATTTTTCAGATACTTGGACAGGTTCTACTTCACCGATTACTTCAACATGGAAGACTTCGTCGCCAACTGATGGAACATAAGCTTCTCCATAGTTGAACTTCAAGCCTTCTGCTAATTTTTGAGAAGTTTTCAATACTTTAGAAATATCTTTAGTAACGTAATCGCCACCTTCTTGGTAGATATTTGTAAATTGAAGTTCTTGATTACGAACAGAAGCTACTGTCGTTTGTCCTCCACCTAAATCAATGACGGTCGCACCAAACTCACGTTCTCCTTCGTTCAATACAGACTTAATCATTGCAAGTGGTGAAATAATGATGTTCTCAACTTGCAATCCAGCACGTTCAACTGTTTTCCGTAAATTATGGAGGACAGTTCTAGGACCGGTATACAAGAGTCCACGCATTTCCAAACGGATCCCCATCATTCCACGTGGATCGCGAATTCCTTGGAAACCATCGACTGTAAATTCTTCTGGAATAAAGGTAATGACTTCACGGTCTGGAGTCATACTCTTTGTTAATGCAGATCTGACAACATTTTCAACATCTGCATCCGTAATTTCTTTTGAATCACTGGTTACAGGAATCATTCCTTGAGTTGCTTCAATTTGAAGAAGGTTCGCTGGCAACCCAACGTTAACAAGATTGATTGAAATTCCTGCTTTTTCTTCTGCTTGGCTTACTGCATTTTTAATCGCATTCGAAGCAGCCTCAATATCAACAATAATTCCATCTTTGACGCCAGCACTTTTCGCATTGCTGACTCCAATTACATTCATTTCTCCATTGACATGTTCTGCCACCAATACTTTTATTGAACTAGTACCGATATCTAAACCTGTAAAAAAGCCGTTTCTAGCCATTACACCAGTCCTCTCTCTTTTGTTTTCCTATACGTCAATTAATAGCTCCATTTTAGTTAGAACTATCCAAATTTCATTATAACACAAAAATGCCCATAGTGGGCATATTTTCTTTATTTATTTCAGATAATTTATGAGGGTTTACTCAGCGGGAACTTCTTCGTGTTGCTCGGTTACAACTGCACTTTCTTCAGAATCTGTCGAGTTGGCGTCAGCTTCCTCTGTTTTGTTCCCTTCCCCTTCTTCTTTTTCTTTCTTCTCCTGAGCTAAAGTAGCCATTGTTTCCGCATTATAGCTATATATCCCCGCTTCCATGTCGATGACACTGTCTTCTTCAATCAGCTTGCGAATTTGATTATAATAAGGCAATTTACGCTTGATTTGAGAAACCGGCACTAGAACCTTGGTTCCATCCTTCATGGTTAGCGTTACCAAGTCCTTAGTCACCTTGCTCGGAGTCAAGTCCACTGCCTCAATTTGATCACAAACAGAAGACGGTATTTTCTCCAGCTGTTTGACAAATTGTCGGACCAATTCTCGATCAGAAAAACGAACAGCCAGGTAAGCCTTAGGAAGCTGACCAGCAGCAACTGGTGTCTCTACTACTTCCCCATTTTCTAAAATGGGATAGTGATCTTCCTCCGTCACATAGTAACCAAAGACCTGGTATTCCTCAACCTGAACCTTAAAAGTCGTAGGAAAGGTATAGTTCATCGAAATATCTTTGACCCACGGACTCGCCGCCTTCATATTGGCAAGATAGCGATCCCGATTCAAAAAAGTTGTCAGGGTATAATCCCGATCTTGGATCTGACTCTTTTCAAACAACAAAGCCTGATCCGCATTTTTATTTCCCGAGAATTCGATAATTTTTTGCTTAGCTAAGGGGGTTAAAAGATAGACAGAAAAGAGAGCAATCAGAGTACTGATCACCAAAACAGGAATAGCCCGATAGATATGACGTCTCGCAATTTGACCTTCCTTTTTAGCCTTCTTCGCCAGCTCCTCTTCTTCGAACATAGCTTCTGAAGGTTCTGTTAGGTAGATGATTTTTTCTTCCTCAGCATCTTCTTCTGTTTCTTCAGGAAGAGTTTCTTGCACTTCTTCCTCGGCTACATTCTCATCTTCCTCTACTTCTGCAGTCTCGGTATCTTGCTCTTCTGCATCTAGATCTTCAGAGGGAGTTTTTTGATTCAGAAGTTCCTGTCTTTCCTTCTCTTCTTGTGCCTTTTTTTCTTTTTCTTCTTGCTCTTCTAATTGTTTTTTCTTTTGATACTCCTGGTTTCGTCTCTGCCATTCAGAAAGCTTAGTGACTTCCTTAGGAGTTTTTTGGTTCTTCTTATCCGTCATTTTTTCCTTTTATTAATTTCTTGATGGACTAGACTGTAAAATTCATCCAAGGAAAGCAATTCATTTGAAGACTTCATCGCTTGATGATAGCTTTCTGCCCCTTGGAACATTTTATCCATCGTTTCTTGCAACCGATCCATACTCAATTCTGGCTCAGCGATGCTTTCTGCATAGCCTTTTTCTACAAAATATTGAGCATTTTCAATCTGATCTCCCCGACTAGCTTCTTTGCCTAGAGGAACGATGATATGGAGCTTATTCATAGCCAAGAGTTCAAAAATCGTATTGGCACCTCCACGAGTCACCACTAAATCTGCCTGGTGAAGCAAAGGAAGATAGTGATCCGTCACGTAATCTACCCGATAAAGATGAGGAGCTTGCTCATTCAAGGAGGAGTCCCCTGTCAAATTAATGACATTGTAGCTTGCCAGCAAGGCTTCTCGATGATTTGTGACAAACTCATTAAACACTCGTGCACCAGCAGAGCCACCCACAAAGAGGAGGGTTGGCAACTGTGGATCAAATTGAGCAAAAACGGCTTCCAATTCAACTGGGATTGGAACTTGTTCCTGATTGACCTTGGTGACAGCTCCCACATGTTGGGCTTTCACTAGGCCTTTCGCTTGCTCAAAGGTTGTGAACATTTTCGTTGCAAACTTATAAGCAATTTTATTGGCCAAGCCCATGGAACGGTCGGATTCATGGACCAATACAGGAACAAAACAGAGTCGTGCAGCCACTACCGGAGGAACAGAAACGAAGCCTCCTTTAGAAAACAAGACCTGTGGACGTACACGAAGCATGATCCAAATTGATTGGAGAATTCCCCAGAAGACCTTGAAGATATCCAACATGTTTTGCCAAGAGAAATAACGGCGCAACTTGCCTGTCGCAATCGAATGGAAATGGATATCCAAGCCAGACTTCAAAATCTCTTGGTGCTCAATCCCCTTCTTGTCCCCAATATAATGAACTTCCCAACCATCCTCGATAAAGCGAGGGATGAGGAGAAGGTTCAAGGTCACGTGACCAACTGTACCTCCCCCTGTAAATACTATTTTTTTCATATTAATTTTTTAACTTTTCTACTGTTTTAAGGAACTCATCGCCCCGCACTTCAAAATTCGCATACATGTCCCAACTAGCATTGGCTGGACTAAGCAAGACGATATCGCCCGGTTCGGCTAATTCAAAAGCTTTGCGCGTTGCGTCTGCCACGTCCATCGCATCTAGATAGGCCACACCCGCTTGATTCGCTGCCCGTTTCACCCGTTCAGCAGACTCCCCAAGGATGACCATCTTTTTAAGACCGGTAATGTCTGGCACCAATTCATCAAATTCATTGCCTCGATCCAAACCACCAGCGATTAAGATGACATGAGCGTTATCAAAGCCAGATAAGGCTTTTTGAGTAGCTAAAATGTTGGTGGACTTGCTATCATTGTAGAACTTCACCCCTTCAATCTCGGCTACATACTGCAAGCGGTGCTTCACCCCGCCGAAGGCTGATAAGGTTTCCTGGATAGTTTGATTGTCAATGCCACGAAGTTTGGCCACTGCAATAGTAGCTAAAGCATTTTCTACATTGTGGCTACCTGGTACTCCGATTTGGTCTGCTCGCATAACGGCTTCACCTCGGAAGTAAAGGACGCCATCCTCTAAATAAGCTCCGTCTACCTTTTCTTGGGTTGAAAATGGTACCACAGTAGCCTGTGTTTGCTGAGACAAGTCTTTGGCTAGATCCTGATTAAAGTTTAGTACCACAAAATCCTTGGCCGTCATATTCTTTTGAATCGCCCATTTTGCAGCTACATAACCTTCGAACGATCCGTGGTAATCCAAATGTGTCGGCATGAGATTGGTGATGACTGCGATTTCTGGATGGAAGGCTTCAATCCCCATTAATTGGAAAGAAGATAATTCCATCACCAATGTGTCTTTAGCTGTCGCTGTTTGAGCGACTTGACTAGCTGGAAACCCAATATTCCCAGACAAGAGACCATTTTGTCCAGCAGCAGTCAATACTTCTCCAATCATGGTAGTGGTAGTTGTTTTCCCATTTGAACCAGTGATTCCGATGATGGGCGCTTCTGAAATGAGGTAGGCCAATTCAACTTCCGTCAAAACAGGGATGCCTTTTTCAAGAGCCCGTTCAACCATAGGATTCGTGTAAGGAATCCCAGGATTCTTTACCATCACCGCAAAGTCTTCATCCAAGAGTTCCAGAGGATGTCCTCCTGTTACGACTTTGATTCCTTCTTCCAGCAAGCTTTGAGCTGCAGGATTTTCTTCAAATGCTTTGCCATCATTCACTGTTACGATAGCTCCTAGGCGATCGAGTAGTCGAGCTGCTGATTCTCCAGACTTAGCCAATCCTAAAACAAGGACTTTTTTATTTTTAAATGTTTCAATGACGTTCATAGCTTTTTTCTCTCCAATTTGTTCACCTTCTATTTTACCCTTTTTTAGACAATTTAAAAAGCCTTAAGACAGCAAAAGAAGCAACACCTTACAAAAATGACCGCTTCATCATCTTTCATAAAAAAAGAGTCGCCATGATTTTATATCACAACAACTCTATTTTTGGAGATACGCTCTCCTGTTTAATCTGATTTATCCAAGCGTTTAGAAGACTTGGTTGGCAACCGCGAAATATCAATTAGGGCTAGGTACCCCACAAAAGCAAGGAAGGCGCCAACAAAAAATTCTGAAGGCAATTGGAAAATTTGGAAAATCGCCAAGCAAAGCAGGATGACCAAAGAGACCAATAATACGACCAGAGTTACTACATTCAGAGTTCCTCTAATGCTCTTTGGAGCTGCAAAAAGGTAAAAAAGGAGGATCAAAATACCTATAATTAAATAAACCATTTTGTCACTCCTTTCTTATTTCTTATTCAGCTGCAGCTGATTTTTTCTTTTTGTTTGCTTTTTCGCGCTCTGCCTTGTTGAGGATTTGCTTACGCAAACGGATAGATTCAGGCGTTACTTCCATATACTCATCGTCATTCAAGAACTCAAGTGATTCTTCAAGTGTCAAGATACGAGGAGTTTTGATAACCGCTGTTTGGTCCTTAGTAGCAGAACGAACGTTAGTCATTTGTTTTGCTTTCGTGATATTAACAGTCAAGTCATTTTCACGAGAGTTTTCACCGATGATCATTCCTTCGTAAACCTCAGTACCTGGGTTGACAAAGATAGTTCCACGTTCTTCGATCGACATGATTGAGTAGGTTGTAGCCTTACCAGCATCGATCGAAACAAGGGCACCACGGTGACGTCCACCAATTTCTCCTGGAATCAATGGCAAGTATTGATCGAAGGTATGGTTCATGATCCCGTAACCACGTGTCATTGACAAGAACTCAGTTGAGTATCCAATCAAACCACGCGCAGGAACAAGGAAGACCAAACGAGTTTGACCGTTACCTGTTGCAATCATATCCAACATTTCACCTTTACGCTCAGAAAGGCTTTGGATAACAGATCCTTGGTATTCTTCTGGAGTATCGATTTGCACGCGCTCAAATGGCTCGCACTTCACACCGTCAATTTCTTTAACGATAACTTCTGGACGAGAAACTTGAAGCTCATAGCCTTCACGGCGCATCGTTTCAATAAGAATTGACAAGTGCAATTCCCCACGTCCTGAAACTGTCCATTTATCTGGTGAGTCTGTTGGATCTACACGAAGAGAAACGTCTGTTTGCAATTCTGCTTGCAAGCGCTCTTCAACCTTACGAGAAGTCACCCATTTCCCTTCACGACCGGCAAATGGTGAGTTGTTGACCAAGAAGGTCATTTGAAGAGTAGGTTCGTCGATGTGAAGAACTGGAAGAGCTTCAACTGCATCTGTTGGAGTGATGGTTTCCCCAACGAAGATGTCTTCCATACCTGATACGGCAATCAAGTCTCCAGCCTTAGCTTCTTGGATTTCACGACGTTCCAAACCAAAGAAACCAAAGAGTTTTGTAACACGGAAGTTCTTGGTTGTACCGTCTAGTTTAGAAAGGGTAACTTGATCCCCAACCTTGACAGTACCACGGAAGACACGTCCGATACCGATACGACCAACGAAGTCATTGTAGTCAAGAAGAGACACTTGGAATTGAAGGGGCTCATCTGAGTTATCAACTGGAGCTGGGATGTGGTCGATAATGGTGTCAAAGATTGGCGCCATAGTCTTTTCTTGATCTGCTGGATCATCTGACAAGGATGATGTTCCGTTGATCGCTGATGCATAAACAACTGGGAAGTCAAGCTGGTCATCATCCGCACCAAGCTCGATGAAGAGTTCCAAGACTTCGTCTACTACTTCTGCTGGACGAGCAGATGGCTTATCGATTTTGTTGACTACAACAATTGGCACAAGGTCTTGTTCTAAGGCTTTTTTCAATACGAAACGAGTCTGTGGCATGGTTCCTTCGTAGGCATCTACGACCAAAACAACACCGTCAACCATTTTCATGATACGCTCAACTTCTCCACCGAAGTCCGCGTGTCCTGGTGTATCCATGATGTTGATACGAGTCCCGTTGTAGGCAACTGCGGTATTTTTCGCAAGGATAGTGATTCCACGCTCTTTTTCGATATCGTTTGAGTCCATAGCACGCTCTGCCAACTCTGTACGTGCGTCAAGAGTTTCAGATTGTTTCAATAATTCGTCAACGAGGGTTGTTTTCCCGTGGTCGACGTGGGCGATAATCGCGATATTACGGATATCTTCTCTTAATTTTGTCATGATTTCCTCTGTTATATTCAAAAATTTATTTTCTAACTGAACGATTATACCACAATTTTAAGCAAATAGCATAACTCAGATAAGTGTAAATGTTTTCATGCTTTCTTTCGAAAACCTTCTTTCCCATTCCCACTCCTAACCACTCTATTCATGAAAATCTTTCACCTCTTTATCCCTTTTCTTCATCCTTTTTCCGAATACTTGTGATTCTCTCCATTTCATGCTATCCTGTCTTTTATGAGATTAGATCAATTACTGGCCCACTACCAAATTCCCCGCAAGGAAATCAAACAGAGCCTGGCTAAAAGGCAGATTCTGGTCGACGGACTTGCTGCAACAAAATTATCCCAAAATGTCGATACAGGTCTCCAAGAAGTTCGCTGGAAGGATCGGATCCTTACCGACTGTTCCCATCACTATTTTCTTCTTCATAAACCCCAAGGACTAGTGACGGCTACCAAGGATGCCCAACATCCTACAGTGTTGGATCTACTCCGAGCAGAAGACCGGACCCCCAATACCTATCCTATCGGTCGACTGGATCGGGATACGACCGGCCTCCTCCTACTCACAGACAATGGACCTCTAGGTTTCCAGCTCCTTCATCCCCAATACCATATCGAAAAAGAATACGCGGTAACAGTCAACGGTCCTCTTGAACCCGCCCATATAGAGGAATTTCAAGAAGGAATCACCTTCTTAGACGGGACAACATGCAAGCCCGCCAAACTAAAAATCCTTAACTCCAGTCCCAAAGAAAGCCAGGCCCTGGTCACCCTATCTGAAGGGAAATTTCATCAGGTGAAAAAGATGTTTTTATCCATTGGGGTCAAAGTCACTGCCCTCAAACGAGTTCGCTTTGGACCTTTTACTTTAGGGGATGAGCTCAAAGTGGGGCATTATCGCCCCCTCACATCAGTTGAATGTGAAGCCATTCGCTCTTTTCTAGAAGAAACACGCTAAAAAACTCCAGAAGCTTATACTTCTGGAGTTTTGATCTTAGTTCGTCTTGACTTTTCCATCCCATGAATCCAAACCATAGGACAAGATATAGATATCTTTATAGCCCTGTTTTTTCAAGAAGAGGGCTGCATTGGTCACACGGGACCCACGACTGTTCTCATAGAGCAAGACTGGTTTATCTTTGCGAAGAGCAGACAGACTCACTTTTAACTGGTTGGAAGGAATATTCCGAGCTCCCAAAATATGCTTAGCGTGGAACTCATTTGGATCACGCAAGTCCACTAATTGGCCTTTGCGGATCAATTCTTCAAACTCTGCATTGTCCACAATTTTTGCAGCCCGACGGATACGGAAGTAATTGTAGCCCATCCAGCCAAACATCCCTAAAACAATCAACCATACTAAAATATTTGTTAAACTCACTTTTCTTTTTCCTCTTCTAAATAGCGTAATTCCTGTGCGTGTTCTCTACGTAAGACGGCTTCTGCTTCTAGATAATCCAATTTTTCCATCAGCCCAGCGTCATAGATCCTTTTTAATTCAATCTTCATCAATTCGATGTCGTAAAGTCGTTTTCCGACATAAATGATGATTCCAAATTTTTTTAGAAATTGTTGAACATCGTACAGGGTTTTCATGTGCTTATTTTATCAAATCTTTCAAGTATTTTCAAGATAGCCCCTATTTTATTTACAAGAAAAAATCTCATCCAAACAAAAATGAGCCTCCCAAGCAAGGAAGGCTCATTTGTTTATTTTCAGATTACAAACCTGGTGCTTGGCCCAATTCAGCGGCAATCATCCAGATATGTTTTTCCAATTCAGCTTTTGCACCAACAAAGATATCGTTGGTCACGTCATCTCCTTCAGCATCTGTGATATCCAAGGCTTTTTGATAAAGACTTACCAAGTAGCGGAAGATAGAAAGGACACGTCCCAAATTTTCCTCCATAGAGCGTTCGAATGAACCTTTTTCTTCTTGGATATTGCTGTGTTCCAAGAACTCAACCATGCTAGCGTATGGGGCACCACCCAAGGTAATCAAGCGTTCACTGACTTCATCAAGAGTTGCATCCAAGCTTTCCATGTACTCATCCATTTTTGGATGCCATACGAGGAAACCACGGCCACGCATATACCAGTGTACTTGGTGCAAGGCAATATGAGCGACATAAAGATCTGCCACCACTTGATTCAAAACTGCTTTTGTATCGGTTAAACTCTTGCTTACTTCGCTGATTGTTGCAAATGTTGCTACGTCTTTTGCTGCTTCTTTTTTAATTGTTGTCATAACTATATTCTCCTTTTTTAGAATTATTCTAATTTAGTTATATTATAATCCTTCTAATTAAGAAATGCAAGAGAAAATGCTTAAATAAGAAAAGTTAGAAAATTGTTTCAGTTCTAATCGTTATTCGTCATCTTTTTTACGAATTATATAAGTATGATTAACTTTTATTTTTTTACAGTCGGTGCCTGCATCGCCTCCTTTTTAGGGCTCGTCATTGACCGCTTTCCAGAAAGCTCCATCATCTGTCCGAGAAGCCACTGCGATCGTTGCCAACAGACCTTAAGACCTCTGGACCTGATTCCCATTCTCTCACAAGTACTTTTTCGATTCCGTTGTCGCTACTGCCAGAGTCCTCTTCCTTATTGGTATGCCCTTTTTGAAGGCTGGAGTGGCCTCCTTTTTTTGCTATGCTATCAGGGCTTTCTTCCCATTCCTCATCTCCTGCTTCTGCTTGGCAGTTGCGTTTTGGCCATCTATGATTTGCGATCCATGGAGTACCCTCTCCTTCTCTGGCTAATACTCCACGCTCTTTGCCTACTTTTCACCGGCCCTACCCTCTTAATGGGAGTTTTTCTCGTCTTAGGAATTCTATCTTGTCTTTACTCCATTGGCATTGGAGCAGGGGACTTTCTCTTACTGGCTACTTTTTCTTTGACCCTCTCAGCTACCCAAGTCCTCCTAGTCATGCAAGGGGCTTCCCTCATTGGTCTCCTGGTCTTTCTCTTTAAAAAAGAAAAAGACCGGATTCCTTTCGTTCCCTGTCTTTTTCTGAGTTATCATGCTTTACTCTTTTTTACAATTTTTAGCAGATAAGATTGCTTATTTTGTAGCTTTCGCTTCTAGATAATCTGCAATAGCAGCTACATCCTTGTCCCCACGTCCAGAAACATTGATGATGATGATCTTGTCTTTATCCAATTGTGGAGCACGTTTGACAGCTTCTGCAATCGCGTGTGAGCTTTCGATGGCTGGGAGGATTCCTTCTGTCTTACTGAGAAGAAGAAGCGCTTGAACTGCTTCATCATCTGTCGCTGCTACATATTCGACACGACCAGAGTCTTTAAAGAAAGCATGCTCTGGACCAACCCCTGGGTAGTCCAAACCGGCTGAGATAGAGTACACTGGCGCTACTTTTCCATCTTCGCCAAAGACAGCATAGGTCTTCATGCCATCGACAACTCCAACAGTCCCCTTGGTCATAGTCGCTGCGTGCTGGTCTGTGTCCAAGCCATGGCCTGCCGCTTCAACTCCGACCAATTTGACTTCTTCATCACCTACATATTGGGAGAAGGCACCAATGGCATTGGATCCCCCACCGACACAGGCAATGACATAGTCTGGCAAACGCCCTTCTTTTTCCAAGATTTGGCGTTTAGACTCTTCACTAATCACCTTTTGGAATTCATGGACAATGGTTGGGTAAGGGTGAGGTCCAACAGCAGACCCCAAAACGTAAAAGGCATCCAGATCCGCCATCCACGCTCCAAATGCAGCATCAACAGCGTCTTTTAAGGTCTTAGTACCTGTTTCAACCGCATGGACGGTTGCCCCCATCATTTCCATGCGGAATACATTGAGGCGTTGGCGTTCCACGTCTTCTGCTCCCATGTAGACATCACAGGCCATGCCGAACTTAGCTGCTGCAGCCGCTGTAGCCACACCGTGTTGACCAGCTCCTGTTTCAGCAATCACGCGCGTTTTGCCCATGCGTTTGGCTAAGAGGATTTGCCCCAAGACGTTATTCAATTTATGCGAACCTAGGTGATTCAGGTCTTCGCGCTTCAAATAAATTTTTGCCCCACCTAAATGTTCTGTCAAACTTTCCGCAAAGTAGAGCGGTGTTTCCCGTCCAGAATAGTCTTTCAAATAATGTTTGTATTCTGCGATAAATTCTGGGTCATTTTTGTACTGTTCAAAAGTTGCCTCTAATTGATCCAGCAAGTTTTGAATGGGTTCTGGTACGAAAGATCCACCAAATTGTCCGAAATAGCCTTTTGTTTCTGTCATGATTGTGTCCTCTTCTCTATATTTTCAATCCTGTTTATGATCTTTTTCTCTCGCTGGTCCTTTGAGCTGCAGTCTCACAGGATTCCTTTGAGATACAAAAAACCTCACACAGAAAAATCTGTGTGAGGACGATTCGATACCGCGGTGCCACCTCCATTGTAGGAAAATAATCTTTCTCCTACATCTCTGACCTGTCTAACAACAGGGTGCACGATAAGGTGTGCTCACCGAATTTTTATTGTTTCAAATTCATCATCATAAACGCATCAGCCCATTTCAAGATTCACCACTGCTTGTTCGCAATCACCACAAGCTCCCTGGAAGTGAGAAAAACCTCTACTTTTCTGATGTCTTGAAGCTATTATAGCTCCCGCTTCTGACTTTGTCAACCCAAAATTTGAAATCGTATTCAATCGTTCGGATTTTAGTCCAAACTAAAATAGATTGTCCTTACCCATAGAAGCTTGCACCCATTTAAAACACAGATAGGCTAGGTAGCCTCCCAGAGTATTGGTCCACAAATCATCTATCTCAAACACCCGATTGAAATCAAACAAGAGGTCTAACACAATCTGACTAAGCTCGATCCACACACTCATCCCTAGACTAAAGCAAAGGACGCGTTTCCGAGTACCTAGCCAAGGCCAGAGCCATAGCAGTTGAAAAACCAAAGGGAACAAGAGAAAGATATTGGCTATATTCTGTACAAGCACCTTGATCAGCTGGAGCAGACTAGTCACTTGACCTAGGTTGATGAGAGAATTAAAGGGAATCAGTAATACGACTACACGACCAAAATGTTGAATCCCAGGTGTTTCCATCCCTGGTTCAGGTCGCTGGGGAAGAAAACACATGAGGCAGAGCAGGACAAAATAGAAGAAACTGCCACCTAGTAGCAGTTGTCTTCCTTTTTTTGTTAATTGCCCTTCTTCTATCAGCCAGTTGTTACGGTTGAGCTTCTTCAACAATGGCTTTCTCCCGGTCTCTCTTCATCGTATTAGAACGCAATTGTCCACAAGCAGCATCGATATCTGTTCCATGCTCTTGACGAACCACGCAGTTGACTCCGTTTTTCTTCAAGGTGTCATAGAAGGCCATCACGCGCTCTCTTGGACTCCGACTATATTGGTCATGCTCACTAACTGGGTTGTATGGGATCAAGTTGACATAAGATAGCTTCTTGATCTTTTTGAGGAGTTCTGCCAATTCCAAAGCTTGCTCGACACCATCATTGACTTCGTTAAGCATGATATACTCGAAGGTCACCCGACGGTTGGTCGTTTCGATATAGTACTCAATGGCCGCAAACAATTTCTCAATCGGGAAGGCCCGGTTGATTTTCATGATGCTGGAACGCAAGTCATTGTTTGGAGCATGAAGTGATACTGCCAAATTGACCTGAACCCCTTCATTAGCAAAATCACGAATCTTATGAGCCAAGCCAGATGTTGAAACAGTAATGTGGCGGGCACCGATAGCCAGCCCCTTGTCATCATTAACCGTACGGACAAAGCTCAAGACGTTCTTGTAGTTATCGAAAGGCTCACCAATTCCCATCACAACGATGTGGCTGACACGTTCATCTTGTCCACGTTCGTCAAAGTATTTTTGAACCAACATGATCTGGGCAACGATTTCCCCACTGTTCAAGTCGCGTTGCTTCTTGATCAAACCAGATGCACAGAAGGTACAGCCGATGTTGCACCCTACCTGAGTGGTGACACAAACTGACAAGCCATAGTGTTGACGCATCAAAACTGTCTCGATCAACATGCCATCTGGCAATTCAAAGAGGTACTTGACGGTCCCATCTGCCGACTCTTGAACGATCCGTTGTTTCAAAGGATTAATCACGAACTGATCGTTCAAGGTTTCAATCAAGTCCTTCGATAGGTTGGTCATTTCTTCAAATGACTGGACGCGTTTCCGATAGAGCCATTCCCAGATTTGGGTTGCTCGAAATTTCTTTTCACCATTTTCTTCTGCCCACTCGATCAGTTCTTGTCGAGTCAAGCCATAAATTGAAGGTTTCATCTTATCTCTTTTCTCTCTTTACTTTTGACGGATGACAAAGTGGCGTTCTTGCTCACCCTGTGCATCTTTTTTTCTAGACCGCTGACGGTTCTTTTTCTTTGGTTGAGAAGTCTTTTGTTTTTGCTCTTGTTCACGTTCCCGTGACTGATTTTTGAAGCGATTCCGGCGATTTTGACGACCGCCACGCTTAGCAGAACGGTTCCCCTCTTCCTGTTGTTTAGGAGAGGACTTCTTGTCAAAGGATGCTCGACGGGGTTCTGCATTTTCTAGGACAAAATAAGCACAGCCATAGCTACAGTATTCTAATAAATAATCTTCCAGACGGCTGATTTTCTCTGCATCTGTGACAGGGCGATCATCTTTATAGAAGCCACGTAGACGCAACTGTTCATTGCTCCAATCACCGACAATGTAATCAAATTTGGTCAAAACCTCTGAAAAACGCTGACCAAAGACCGTCGTATCAAAGGCATCATTTTGATTCTCAACCAGCTCAAATGTCAATTGTTCTGCTAGCACTTGACTGCCAACCAGACGAAATTCCGGTCCAGGATATTTATTGTAATTAAATAATTCAGGGGATATTTCTTTGCGCATAGCCTTCCTTTATTCATACCTTTAGTTGTAACACTTTATTTTATCATAAATCCCTATCTTTAGATAGAATTTCAACGGAAAAGAGAAAATCTGTAAAAAGTCTGACGATTTAATTTACTTCTTCTTCCTGTTTCATTATAAAAAGCAGGCTTTTTCAAAGCCTGCTCAGATGGAAGATAAAGTCTTCTATCTAACTAAAACAAAGAAGGCAATCTTTGTCTCTATGAATATTCATTTCCGGATGGAAGAGGCAAATAAAGAGTGATTTTCGTATAGCTATTGGCCTTAGAATCAATCTCCATATGATAGGCTTCGCCAAATTGAAGATGCAATCGTTGGTCAACATTTTTCAAGCCAACACCTCCTAAACGAAGAAGGGTTTGGTCTGTTGACTCTGATCGGTCAAACCCTCGTCCATTGTCAAAAATCGATACGCAGGCGGAGTCTCCACTGACTTCAGTCGTCACTCGAATGAGACCAGGCCGATCGATCTCTTTAATGCCATGGTAAATCGCATTTTCCACTAAGGGTTGAAGCACCAATTTAGGGAGCTGATAGTCGCTTAACCGTTCATCTTCTAGAATTTCATAGTTGAGCTTTTCACCATAACGTTGCTTTTGAATGAAAAGATACTGGCGGACATGGTCAATTTCATCTCTCAGTAGGATTTGTTCCTGACCTTGGTTGAGAGCCAGTCGAAAATATTGAGCCAGAGACTTGGTGATATCAACCACGCGCCGACTATCATTAAACTCCGCCATCCAGACAATCGTATCCAAGGTATTATAGAGGAAATGCGGATTAATCTGTGCCGAAAGTGCCCGCAACTCGTAACGCCGTGCGTTCTGCTCCTCTTCCTTGACCTGTTGCATGAGGTTATCGATTTGGTCCAACATGGCATTAAAAGCTTGAGCTAGGTCCACCAATTCTGGAGATCCTTTGGCTGCAGCTCTCACGTGAGCATCTCCTGCTCCAATCCTCAAAATGATAGTCTGAAGGTCTCGTAAGGGTTTGATCCACAAACGAAGAACAAAGCCGATCCCTATTAAACACATGATCAAAGCTAGTAATCCTAGGCTAATAAAAGAGTACAGGAGTTGCGACTGAAGCATCTGAAGTCCTTCAAGTGAAGCCACTCCAATCAAGGTCCAATCACTATTTGGAATCGGAACTTGATAGATAAAATTCTGCCCTCCTTTTGCATAACCATCTTTCACAGCAATATAGGGCTGCATGGCCTGCATTTCTTGGCTGGAGGAATAGACCGCCTTTTTAGGATGGTAGACAAACTCATGCTTTTGATTAATGATAAAACTAAAGCCTTGCTTCCCTAGTTGAAGGTGATCCAAGTAAGCCTGAAGGCTATCGTAGCCAATATCCAAGCGTACTACTCCGAGATTTTGTCCGGTCTGATCGACCACTTCTTGGGTAATAGAAACCACCCATTTTTCTTTTTCCGAGGTCAAGGATTCCTTTCGAGCTGGCGTCAAGACCGGCATGGCTCTTTCCTTAATCGCCTCTTGATACCAACTTTCATTCATCATATCTGAAGAAGTCTGCATGCTGATTTTGGTATCTGTCGCTATCAGACGTCCGTCCTTAGTCACCAGGACTGCTGAGACCAGGTCCGGATCCGTTTCAATCATCGTTCGCATCAAGTGCTGAACCGTTTCTTGATCCGCACTCCTATCTTGGGCAAATTGGCGAACAGCCTGTTCCTTACTAAGCACTGTTGTGGTCTGCTTTAATTTTTTTAGATAAGACGTGATAAACTGACTACTTTGGTCGATACTATTTCTTGTCGTCCGCTCCGTTAGCTGGCGGATCGCCCCTGAACTCGTTTGATAGTAAAGGCTACCGATAAGACCAAAAAGTAAGAGAATGAAGAGAAAAAAGTAGAGGACCAGCTGGATCAGCAAGGGATATCGTTTCATTCATGCTCTCCTTTTTTGTACTGCCTTGGCGTCACCCCAACAACCTGCTTAAAACGTTGAGAAAAATAGTTCATATCTTCAAAACCAACCTGATCGGCGATCTCATAAATCTTTAAATCTGTCGTGAGAAGCAAGAGGCGAGCCTTCTTCATTCGCTCTTGGATGAGATATTCTTGAAAGGGAAGTCCCAATTTTTTCTTGATCAATACACTTAGATAAGAGGGACTGAAACCAAGTTGATAGGCCAAATCCTTCAGGGTTAACTGGGAATCTGCTAAACGAGCATGAATGGCTTCTTCTAAGTCTGTTGAATAACCATGACTGACCAAATCTTCGACTTGCGCCTTTTTTCGCTCTTGATCGAGTTTTCCTTTCACCTTTGCTAACATCTCTTCAATATCATCTTTTGAAAAAGGCTTCAGCAAATAATCATCTGCACCTAACTTGATGGCTTTCCTCGCAAACTCAAAGTCATCATAACCTGTCAAAAAAATGATATGACAAGACGGAGACTGCTCTTTGACGAGATGGGCCAGATCCAAGCCATTCATTTGTGGCATATTGATATCGGTTAGAAGGATATCGGCTGGTTGATCTTGAAACTTCTCCCAGGCCTCACGGCCATTTTCTGCCTGGTTGATGACGGTCATTCCAAACTGTTCATAATCCACTAAGGAAGTCAGTCCCTGCCGGATAAGCTCTTCATCTTCCACAATCATGATCGCATACATGTCTTTCACCTACTTGTCTTTGCTATGCTTATTATAGCAAATTGTGGTTCCAAATATCTCAGACATAGTCCAATAAATAACCGTAGCCCTTTTCTTTCATTTCTGCTTTAGGGATGAATTTGATTGACAAGCTATTGATGCAATAGCGAAGGCCGCCTTTTTCCTTGGGACCATCGGTAAAAACATGGCCCAGATGGGAATTTCCCACACGGCTCCGAACTTCTGTCCGAGTCATATTGAAACTCTTATCCTCCTTATAGATTGCCACATCAGGACTAATAGGCCGACTGAAACTTGGCCAACCACAACCAGAATCAAATTTATCCTTGGAGGAAAAGAGCGGCTCACCAGTCACGACATCTACATAAATACCGGTATCAAACTGATCCCAGTAACGATTGGAGAAGGCACGTTCAGTATCATTTTTTTGTGTCACCGCATACTCTTCGGGAGATAACTTCTTTTTGATCTCCTCATCGCTTGGCTTGGAGTAGCGGCTAGCATCAATAACAGGATAAGAAGCCTGATTGACATCGATATGGCAGTACCCATTCGGATGTTTCTTTAGATAATCCTGGTGGTAGTCCTCAGCCTTGATGAAATTGCTCAGTTCCTCTTTTTCCACTGCTAACGGTTTGTCGTATTTTTTTGCTACCTCTTCAAAGACTTGGTTAATGGTTGGAAGGTCTTCTTGAGAGACATAATAGACACCTGTTCGGTATTGAGTCCCTTGATCATTTCCTTGACGATTTTTCGACGTTGGGTCGATAATCCGGAAATAATGCAGGAGCAATTCTTTCAGAGATACCTGCTTGACATTGTAAGTGATATGAACTGTTTCAGCATGGCCTGTTTGAGGGACTAATTCATACTTGGTGGTATCCCCTTTTCCATTGGCATAACCTGATTCGGCATCAATGACACCCGGAACACGGGAAAAATACTCTTCCACACCCCAGAAGCAACCACCAGCTAGATAGATTTCTCGTTGGTCTTCTGGATTGACTTTTTCTTCCTGCTTTTTGTTTGCTACTGGTGTCTGACTCATGGACGCTTTTTTGATCTGCTCAGTCGTCGCATCTGATGTATCCAAGGCCATGGATCCTTTGACAAGGAAAAAGATTCCAAAACAAAATAGCCCCACTAAAAGAATGGAAATGAGTTTCCATTTTGTTTCCATTTTATGTCCTCCTTACTTCATTTCTTTTAGAGTCTGGACGATGTCTTCCTTGCTCATATAACCGATATGGGTCTTAGCGAGAGTTCCATCGCTTGCAATAAAGAGTGCCGATGGATAAGAACGAATCTCATACTCTTTTAGCAGTTCCCCTTTACTATCTAGCAAGACTGGGAAATCCTTGTAATCCAAAGACTGGTACCAGTTTTTGAAATCTGCTTCTGATTTTTCACCATTAAAAGTTGGAGCTACAACAGATAAGACCACATAATCCTTACCCGCCTCTGCTTTTGCCAACTCATTGGTATCCTCTAATGTCGATAGGCAAATAGAGCACCAGGAAGCCCAAAATTTGAGGTAAACTTTCTTTCCCTTGTAATCGGATAAGCGGTAGGTCTTACCGTCTACTCCTTGCAGGTTAAACTCTTGAACCTTCTTTCCAGCTTGCTCTGAAGGTCCCGTTGTGGATGTCTGCTTAGTCTCACTTTTGTTGGATGATTCCATTCCTTGGTTAGAGCAAGCCCCCAAAAGTCCAGTACACAAGAATCCTGCAGCTACTAAAGCTAATTTCTTCATCATTATTACCTCTTTAAACAAGGAGAAAGTCATCCTCAGATGACCTCTCCCTTCTTTCATTAGTTGTCTGATTTCATATCAGATGATTCACTCTTTTCATCTTTCATTTCTGAATCGCTAGATTTCATCTCATCTTTTTTCATATCGTCCTTCATTTCAGAACTGCTGTCAGACATCATAGATGAATCTTTCATGTCTTCTTTTTTCATTTTATCATCGGACATGGATGAATCCTTCATGTCATCCTTCTTCATATCGTCCTTCTTCATCATACTACTATCATCCGTTTTTTTCATGTCTGAATCTGATTTCTGTCCAGAACAAGCTGCTAAAGTGAAGATGCTAAGTGTAGCAATAGAAAGTGCAAGAATTTTTTTCATGATTTTTCTCCTTTAATCATTCAAGATTAGTGAAACAGGGATGCGAGGCTATTAAGATTTCCTAGCATCAGCAAGATGCCCATCAAGATGATGAGGGCACCACCAATTTTTTTCAAGGTTCCCATATGGAGCTTGAGTTTAGCAAAATGTTGTAGAACCCAGCTAGAAGCCAAGGCCAAAAGCAAGAAAGGCAGAGCCAAACCTAATGTATAGACCAGCATCAGGAGAGCGCCTTGCAATGCACCATCTCCTCCAGAAGCTGCAATGGCTAAAACAGAGCTCAAAACTGGTCCGACACAAGGGGTCCAACCAAAACTGAAGGTGACCCCTATCAGAAAAGCATTGAAGAATTCATTGCGTTTTTCGTCCTTCTTCAGTTGGATACTCTTTTGTTTTTGGAGTTGCTGAAGATTGATGAGGCCCATCTGATGGATTCCCAATAAGATGACAATCCCTCCTAGTAGGTAACGGAACCAGGGAGCATAAAGCACCTGGCCAAGGGCCCCTGCACCGTATCCTAGAATCAGGAAAACAGTTGATAGACCTGCGATAAAACAAAGCGTCTTCACCAGGCCATACCAAGAAATGTCTCTTCCAAAAATACGCACCGTTTTTTCATGCTCAGAATCCAATAGAATCCCTACATAGACTGGCATCAGTGGCAAAATACACGGGGAGAAAAAGGATAGAACTCCCGCTAAGAATACTGAAATGGAAAACAAACTGGTTTGAATCATTTCACTACCTCCCTTTCTTTCTGACACCAGTATAAAGAAAAAATCCCTCTAAAAATAGAGAGATTGATAAGCAAAAACTTGAATTTAATTAGAAGGTGAATGTTCCCCTCTGCTAACACGATGTCATACGTGCAAGTACGAAATTTGTCAAACAAGCTACTTTAATTCTTTTTCAAATAGTCAATGGCATCCTGCAAGGTTTTGACAGGAACAATTTTCATCTTGGTTTTAATTTTCTTAGCTGTTTCTACCGCTTCGTCGTAGTTGCTCTTGGCATTCGGATTGTTCTTTTTAACTTCCTCTGTCACCGGATTATCAGGGGCAAAGAAGATTTCAGCACCAGCGCGATCTGCTGCTACGACTTTTTTATCCACTCCACCGATATCTCCGACAGTCCCATCATGGTTAATGGTCCCTGTCCCCGCGATATGGCGTCCCTGACGAAGGTCTGGATCCGCTACTTGGGTATAGATGGACAAACTAAACATCATCCCGGCACTTGGACCACCGATGCCAGCTGTCGCAAACTCAATCGGTACATCACTCTTCACTTCTGTCCGGTCAATCAAGCTAATCCCAATCCCATTCTTGCCATTGACCAACTTAATAATCTTTCCTTCAGCGGTCTTGGTCTGGCCATCTTCTGTGTAGGTCACTGAGACCTTGTCCCCAATTTTTTGGGAGCCAACATACTCGATGAGCTCTTTTGAGCTCTTGAAGGTCTTGTCATTCACAGCCGTAACCGTGTCCGCAATATTTAGAACGCCTTTGAAGGTAGAGTCTTCTGCCACTTGCATGACATAGACACCGAGGAATTCCATCTCTGTCTCTTTTCCAGCCGTTTTCAGTCCTTGGTATTTGGCAGTATTTTGAGAGGTCTCCATATAAAATTGATTGATCCGGAAAAATTCCTCACTGGAACTGCCACCTGTCATTTCTTTTTCAGAGTAGATATCTGTAAAAGGAGTCACCCAGGCATAGACTATATCCGAGAAGGTCGCTTGCTTGACGGCAACAGTGACAAAATCATACGAACCGGATGCTTCATCATTTTTCTGGTTGACACGCATCACTTGGCGGATATCTTCTGAACTCCCAGGCATTTCCAGATAATAGGGTAGGGGAACAAAGAAAGCTAGCAGGGCCAAAATCAGAAGCAGGGTCCCAATCATCGGCCAACGATAAGTTCTCCACACACTATCTTTTTTGCGCACAGGTTCAAATGGGCTTTCTGGTAGCTGAGCCCTTGGTTTCTCAAATTCTTTCATTCGTTTTATTTCATCTCCTTTATAACACTCTCTGGGACATAGGCACTGACATCCTGCTGGAAGGTCAGCAACTCGCGAATTCTCGTCGAACTCAAGGCCTGATAATGGAGCTGGGCACAGAGATAGATAGTCTCAAGCTCTGGAGCCAGCTGGTGATTGAAGTAGTCCATATTGCTTTCATAGAGGAAGTCCTGACTATTGCGCAAGCCTCGGACCAAACTCGTCACCCCATACCGTCTAGCCACCTCTACTGCCAACTCTGCCTCTGCGGTGATGACTCTTACATTGGGCAAATGAGCCACTGCTTCTGTCACCATGGTTTCCCTTTGCTCAATGGTAAAATAACCCTTCTTCTCATGATTAAAGAAGATACCGACATACAAGCGATCAAACAAGCGACTAGCCCGCTCTATCAAATCCAAGTGTCCCAAGGTCATTGGGTCAAATGAACCTGTAAATAATCCGATTTTATCTGACATAAACCGTCACCTTACTAATTCCGTAGATTTTTTCTTTCCAGATTCCTAGACAAGCAATCTCCTCAGGCAAGTCCACTGCCTTGTCTGTCTCACAGACGACCATGACCTCTTCTCCAAGTAAACCACGTTCAGCCAGGGCCTCAATATCGGCTACGATCTGCTCCTTGGCATAGGGAGGATCCAGGAAAATGAGATCAAAGGCCCCCTGCAATTGATTGAGAGCTTGGTGAGCCTCCATCTTCAGCAATTGAAACTTGTGGCTTTCCTTGGTCATTTGGATATTGCTAGCAATAATCCCTTGGGCTCTGCGATCTTTCTCGACCAAGACAGCCTGTTCCATCCCCCGAGACACCGCCTCGATGGATAGACCGCCTGACCCAGCATATAAATCCAAGACCCGACCCCCATCAAAATAAGGACCGATCATATTAAACATAGCCCCTCTGACCTTATCTGAAGTGGGCCTCGTTGTCTTTCCTTCGAGCGTCTTAAGAGGACGCCCTCCATAGGTACCTGATACAATCTTCATAGAGATTATTATATCAAAATTTGGATAAAAGATACAAAAACACCCACCTCTCCTATTTGATATCCGCTTAAGTTAAATCCCTTTCACTCCTAAAGAAAAATCCTCTCACTTTTCTCTTGAAGTTCGATTTTATTTTTGCTATACTATATGTAACTTTTAAAACGTTACATAGGAGAATGCAGATGTTTGATGCAAAAAAATTAAAAGACCGGCGACTTGAGCTGGGCCTGACCCAAGCCCAGGTCTACGAATCCTTAGAGATTAGTCGCAAGACCTACTCTAGTTGGGAGAATGGCTTAGCAGAGCCACACGATAAAAATCTCAGGAGGTTGGCCAAGCGCCTCTCCGTTAAAGAGGACTACTTTGTCGACAAGAGCTCAGCACTTTTCACCTACCCTTTACTAACCCCACCCCATCAGAAAAAGGTCGATCTCTTGGCCAGCCAACTCTTAGCAGAGCAAGAAAAGGTGGTCTCTTTGATCCCTTACCGTGTCCTCTCTATCGACTTGGCAGCTGGACATGGTCATACCTTTTATGACAATGAAACTGACTACGAGACCGTTTATTTTGACCAAGAGATCCAACACGACTTTGCCTCTTGGGTGTCTGGAGATTCTATGGAACCAAGCTATCCAAACGGTTCCGTTGCCTTGATGAAACAGACCGGATTTGACTATGATGGAGCAGTCTACGCCCTCATGTGGAATGGGAAGACCTATATCAAAAAAGTCTATCGAGAAGAGGAGGGACTCCGCCTAGAGTCCATCAACCCAGCCTATGATGACCTCTTTGCTCCTTATGAAGATGAACCCAAAATCGTCGGTATCGTGGTCGGCCACTTCCTCCCTCTGGAGGTCTAGACATGCTCTTTGATTATTCACGTGAGCCAAGGTCTGATATTGCTTTTGTGGATATGAAAAGTTTCTATGCCAGCTGTGAATGCGTCCGCCTCGGCCTCAACCCTTTGACTACTTCTCTTTGTGTCATGAGTCGGAGCGACAATTCTGCTGGCCTCATCTTAGCCAGTTCCCCCGTTTTCAAGCAGGTCTTTGGGAAGAAAAATGTCGGACGGAGCTATGATCTGCCCTTCGATCTCAAGACGAGGAAATTCAATTACTACCTGGCCCGTAAGCAAGGTCTACCTACAAATCCAGCCTTTGTCCACTACATCGAAAGTTGGGCCAAGCGCACCTTTATCGTGCCCCCTCGCATGAATGCCTATATCCAGGTCAACATAGAAATCCAGCAAGTCTTTCAAGAATTTGCTGCTCCAGATGACATCTACCCCTATTCCATTGATGAGGGATTTATCGATTTAACCAGCTCTCTCAACTACTTTATCCCTGATCCTCAGCTAGACCGACGCTCCAAGCTGGATCTTCTTTCTGCTCGGATCCAAAAGCGCATTTGGCAGCAAACTGGGATCTACGCTACTGTCGGGATGAGCAATGCCAATCCACTCCTAGCCAAACTGGCTCTGGACAACGAAGCCAAGCACCAGAAAACCATGCGGGCTAACTGGTCTTACGAAGACGTCCCCAGTCGTGTCTGGCAGATAAAAAAACTAACTGATTTCTGGGGGATTGGCCATCGAACAGAAAAACGCCTGAACAAACTAGGCATTCACTCCATCTATGAACTGGCCCAGGCCAATCCAGACCAGCTCAAAAAAGAATTTGGAGTCATGGGCGTCCAGCTCTGGTTTCACGCCCATGGGATCGATGAAAGCAATGTCCATCGTCCCTATCGACCAAAGTCTCACGGTCTAGGAAATTCGCAAATCCTTCCACGAGACTACCACCGCCAAAGCGATATTGAACTGGTCTTTCGGGAGATGGCTGAGCAGGTCGCCATCCGCTTGCGTCGGGAAAATAAAAAGACACAATTGGTCTCCATCCACGCCAGCTACTCCAAGCAGGAACAGCTCCCCTCCATCCACTGCCAGCGAAAGATCGAGCCGACCAACTCTACCGCTCAATTAGCCAAGGAAGTCATCCAGCTCTTTCGCTCCCACTACCAGGGAGGAGCCATCCGGCAGATCGGAGTCTTTTATGGGAAGCTCGTAGAGGAGAGCTTCCAGCTGATCTCCCTATTTGATGACCCTGAGCAAACCCAAAGAGAAGAAGCCCTCCAGGAGACCATTGATCACATCCGTGACCGATTTGGCTTTGCTTCTCTACAAAAGGGCTCTGCCCTATTAGAAAATTCGCGCGCTCTGGCTCGAAGCAAGCTGACCGGAGGCCACTCTGCAGGAGGTTTAGATGGCTTAGCATGATTGATCGTTCTTATCTCCCCTATCAGTCGGCACGCGACTTCCAAGACCGGGGCATGGCCAAGTGGGCTGGCTTCTTCCTCTCTGAGCATTCGACGGCCTTACAAACAAACCAGCTCTCTCTCGAAGAGATTCGACTCCTCTCAAATCAAGAAATCCGTCACATTCTCGAGCAGGCTTATCAGCAAGAGACCTCCCTCTCCCTCTCTACCCTCCAGGACAATCAAGTCGCCGTCTACTACGGTCAGGTCTATACCTTAAGCCCTTCCGAAGTCCTCATAAAAAATGGCCAGCACTATCACTCTCTCCTTCTTTCGACTATTTTTTCTATTGAACCAGGAGATTCTAGCTATGAAACAAGCCCTGAATAAACACGAACTCCAATTTGATTATTTTTCAGACAAGTACCAGCAGTTCGAGCACGATTTTTACCAATTGGCAACGACTGCGACCCCCTTGGTCTTTTTAGAAGATGACCTGCTGAGATCCATGTCGACAGGTCAGCGCAACTATTTCAGACTCCACCATACCCAGAGTCGCGACCATCGTGACCACTACTTTCACTTTCGCGTCTCCACCCATCCCCAATCCCCACTGACACGGATTTATACCTACCTAGGCCACAGTACCACCACAGAATACAAAAGAACCTCCTAGATAAACTAGGAGGTTCTTTTATCGTGTGGATGAAGAGGATTTTGCAACCCAACCAATCGCATCTGCAGGAGGATTGTCCACATCGATCCAGATGAAGTCAATGCCAATTTCACCGTTTTTGAATTTGGATTAATTCTTTAATTGCTTCTTTCAACCAATTTCTGATACAATGAAAGAGGAGGAAAATTATGTCAAAAAAAATTATTCACGTTGTTGCAGCTGCTATTGAAAAAGATGGAAAAATCTTTTGTGCTCAGAGACCTGAAGGAAAAAGCTTGGGAGGCTTTTGGGAATTTCCAGGTGGAAAATTAGAGGCAGGAGAATCTCCTGAACAAGCGCTCATTCGTGAAATACAGGAAGAATTAAATTCTGAAATTGAAATTATCTCCTTTGTGAACGAGGCCTCCTATGATTATGATTTCGGGACTGTCGTTATGAAAACCTATCACGCCAAGTTACTCTCAGGAAACCTAGAGTTGTTAGAACACCAAAATTCTACTTGGCTAGCACCACATGAATTAAAATTGCTTAACTGGGCACCTGTCGATCGTCCAGCTGTAGAATTGTTAACAAAAAAATAAGAGGTATACCTCTTATTTTTTTGTTAAATAATCATAAAGTGTTATAGGAACTTCATTGATCAGTTCAAAATTCATGGTCACTACAGGTGTTTTGCCATCTGGCATTATAGTTTCAAGAGCACTATCCTCAATATAACGGACTGGTCCAAGATAATAGAAATCACTTCCTTCACCATCCTCTTTTTTTATAAACAGGTGAAGGGTCAATCCAGTATCATTAGACTGCATAATCTCGGCTACTTCTTTTGACTTGAAACTCCTGTTGCTCCTAGAATACCAGTGAAAGACTTTATTTGATAAAAAACCATCTTGATACTGAGTTGTTTCAGTAATATCATCCTCTTTGTGATAAGTGACAAAAATCGGACAAGTTCCATGTTTAACCTTATAACCATAAACAGTCGAGCTCTCATCCTTATCCCAGTTGAGTAGTCTCACAGCGTCTTTACGAGAATACTTTTCCCCGATCGTCAACGGATTCTGTGGATACTTTTCAGAACGATAAAGACCCGTCTGAATGATATCTAATATAAAATCCTTATACTCATCTGTCAGAAATTGAGCAAAATATGGTGACAGTTGATAAATATCATTCTTGATAGCCAAAGCTGATACACCATACTTTTCCTGATCTCTTTTAACAAAAAAGCTATAGGTCAAGAAATTCTCAATAGACTTCAACAACTCATTAGAAGCTCCTAGATTCTCTTCTTTTACGAATTTTTCAAAATCCGAACGCGAAATCTTTTCTTTTTCCAGCAAGAATTTTAAAAGATAAAGATCTGCTTTCCTCTTTCCATTTGATAACTCTTTACAAAGAAAAGTTAGAAATCCATTTAGCTCAGAAATTTTAACAAATGAATCATCCTTGTCAAAAGAATCGATAACTTCTCCATAATGATTAAAGCTATCAAAAAAGATGAATGGATCCAAAGTATCTAATTTCCAAAAATCACTTAATTTTGGAATACGACCTATCCGGTTCTTCGTCTCAATATAAGCTTCTTTCAACAAAACTTTATTCGATAAATTAGTATTAGTGATGGACTTAAAGATTTGTTCCTTAGCTACTTCTTCAAAATTGATGGTCGTCAATCCTTTTAGAATATTTGGTTCTCGAAGCTCTCGACGATAATTATCTTTATTCATCGATTTATCACCAAACAAAGCAATAGGAATTAGATAGTTATTCTTGTAATTTCCGATAAAATCGATAATGGTCACATATTCTTTGCTTTCATGCTTCCGTAGTCCTCGACCTAACTGTTGTACGAAAACAATGCTTGATTGAGTATTCCTCAACATCACAACTTGATTGACCGATGGAATATCAATTCCTTCGTTAAAAATATCTACTGTCAGAATGTAGTCTAGTTCTCCTTTTTCTAGTTGGGCAACGACTTCATTCCGGGTCTCCATATTATCTTCACCTGTTAAGGCTCGACAACGTTTCCCCTTTTGGTTTAGTTTGGATGCTAAGTCATGAGCTTCTTTCTTAGAGGAACAGAACATCAAGCCCTTCACTTTCTCTCCACTAACTCCATAAAAATCAATCTTTTTAATAATATGCTTCACGCGCTCTTCGGATGTTAAGTTTGCGATCGTAGTATTCTCATTGATTAACTGTCCTTCGACTTCGATATCCTTTACCCCAAAATAAATAAATGGGCAAAGCATATCATTATCCAGAGCATCTTGTAGACGGATTTCATAGGCGATATTATAATCAAATAGTTCATAAATATTTTGCCCATCAGTTCGTTCGGGAGTAGCTGTCATCCCTAAAAAAAATTCTGGTTGAAAATGCGCCATCACTTTTTTATAAGAATCAGCACCAGCCTTATGAACTTCATCAATCAGAATATAGTCAAAATAATCTCTTGAAAATAGGCCTAAATTCTGCTCACGTGATAGGGTTTGAATAGTGGCAAAGACATATTTTTTGCCCGTCAAATCATCCCCAGAGTGATAAATAAGAGCTTCTGCATCAGAAAACTGCAAGACCTTTTGAAAATCCGTTAACGATTTCTGTAGAATCTGCTCACGGTGAACAATGAAAAGCATTCTTTCTGGCTTAAACTGTTGAACATCAAAAGCTGATAGAAAGGTCTTTCCTGTCCCAGTAGCACTGATGACCAAAGCCTTCTTTTTCCCAGAATCACGAATCGCTTGCAAGCCTTTTAAAGCATCCTTTTGCATTTCATTAGGACTAATTATTTCACTCTGATATTGAGCCGTCTTCTCTTCGCGAATCTGATCCACTCGAATGACATTCTGACGTTTTCGCGCATAAGAAGCAATCTTGTCATCTGTCAAAAGATCCGACTTCTCCCAAATCTTGTCAAATTCAGCTTTAGTAGCTCGAATAAGCTCGCCATTATGGGTAGAGGTCAATTTAATATTCCACTCATAATTGATCTTGAGAGCATTGTGGGTCAGATTCGAACTACCCGAAATCAATACCTGCCTTCCCTCATGCTCAAAGAGATAAAACTTGGCATGCATCTGCAAACTCTCTGGAGTCAAACGAACTTCTACATTCTCTAACTTGAGCAATTCTTGCATTGCAACTGGATCATTAAAATCAAGATAAGGAGAAATCAGAATTTTCCCTTGGATTCCTTTATCCATCAGATCAGACAATTGCGACTTAATTAAGGCTATCCCAGACTGTGTAATAAAGGCTACGGATATGTAAAATGTCTTGCACTTGCTCAACTCCTCTTGCAAATCCGTCAAAACATATCGTTTCATTTCATGATCGTTGATCAAAATCTGCGGTGAATATCCACCCTCTTGATACTGGACATTATCCACAAACCCATATTTTAATGATTTAATAAGAGTATCTTGAAATAAAGTTACGCCATCTGGCATAGATCGTCTCTTTTCTACCGTTATTTAATAGTTTCATTATACCAAAAAAACACGGCATTCCGCCGTGTTTCTGTGTTTATTTCACGAGTTTCTTCATCTCATCAATACGCGCTACGGTCGCGTCGTATTTAGCTTGGTAGTCGGCTTGTTTGTCGCGTTCTTTTTGGACGACTTCTGGTTTGGCATTGGCTACGAAGCGTTCGTTAGAGAGCTTCTTACCAACCATGTCCAGTTCTTTTTGCCATTTAGCCAGTTCCTTGTCGAGACGAGCGAGTTCTTCTTCGACATTGAGGAGGTCTGCCAGTGGCAAGTAGATTTCTGCTCCTGTGATGACGCTTGACATAGCGAGTTCAGGTGCAGGGATGTTCGATGCGATTTCCAAGTGTTCTGGATTTGTGAAGCGTTTGATGTAGTTGACATTGCTGTTAAAGAAGGCTTCCAAATCACTATCACTTGTCTTAACAAGGATGGTGATAGGCTTGCTTGGTGCAACGTTTACTTCTGCACGCGCATTACGAACAGCACGGATCAAGTCTTTGAGACTTTCTACACCAGTGTGGGCAGCAAGGTCTTCAAAGGCTGGGTTAACAGTAGGGTATTCTGCTGTAACGATAGAGCCTTCTGAGATTTGTCCAAAGATTTCCTCTGTCACGAATGGCATGATTGGGTGGAGGAGACGAAGGATCTTGTCCAAAGTATAAAGGAGAACAGAACGTGTGATGACTTTCTCTTCTTCGTTATCGCTATAAAGGACTTCCTTGGTCAACTCAACGTACCAGTCCGCAAACTCGTCCCAGATGAAGTTGTAGAGGATGTGACCAGCTACACCAAACTCAAACTTATCAAAGTTGGCAGTTGCTTTTCCGATAGTTTCATTGAGGTTGTGGAGAATCCAGCGGTCTGTGACATTTCCAGCTTCCTTGTTAACAACTTTTTCCACATTAGCAGTTGCTTGCTCAAGGGTCAAGCCTTCATTGTTCATGAGGATGTAACGAGAGATGTTCCAGATCTTGTTAATGAAGTTCCATGAAGCATCCATTTTCTCGTAAGAGAAGCGCACGTCTTGCCCTGGTGCAGAACCGTTTGAAAGGAACCAACGAAGGGCATCGGCACCGTATTTCTCGATAACATCCATTGGGTCGATCCCGTTACCAAGTGACTTAGACATCTTGCGTCCTTGCTCGTCACGAATAAGACCGTGGATAAGGACGTTTTGGAATGGCTGACGGCCAGTGAATTCCAAAGATTGGAAGATCATACGAGACACCCAGAAGAAGATGATGTCATAACCTGTTACCAAGGTTGAAGTTGGGAAATAGCGTTTGAAGTCTTCAGAGTCGACATCCGGCCAGCCCATGGTTGAGAATGGCCATAGGGCAGAACTGAACCACGTATCCAAGACGTCTTCGTCCTGAGTCCATCCGTCACCTTCTGGCGCTTCTTCACCGACGTACATTTCACCATCAGCATTGTACCAAGCAGGGATTTGGTGACCCCACCAGAGCTGACGAGAGATAACCCAGTCATGGACATTTTCCATCCATTGGAGGAAGGTATCGTTGAAACGAGGTGGGTAGAATTCAACCTTATCATCTGTATCTTGGTTAGCAATAGCGTTCTTAGCCAATTGGTCCATCTTGACGAACCATTGCGTAGACAAGCGTGGCTCAACCACAACACCTGTACGTTCTGAGTGACCAACACTGTGGACACGTTTTTCGATTTTAACGAGGGCACCGATTTCTTCCAACTTAGCAACGACTGCCTTACGAGCTTCAAAACGGTCCATTCCTGCAAATTCGAAGGCCAAGTCGTTCATAGTTCCGTCATCGTTCATAACATTGACTTGTGGTAAGTTGTGGCGTTGACCAACTAGGAAGTCGTTTGGATCGTGGGCAGGCGTGATTTTTACGACACCAGTACCAAATTCAGGATCTGCGTGCTCATCCCCAACGATTGGAATCAATTTATTAGCGATTGGAAGGATAACATTTTTACCAATCAAGTCCTTGTAGCGTGGGTCTTCTGGATTGACCGCAACCGCAACGTCCCCAAACATGGTCTCAGGACGAGTGGTCGCAACTTCAAGGGCGCATGAGCCGTCTTCCAGCATGTAGTTCATATGGTAGAAGGCACCTTCGACATCCTTATGGATCACCTCGATATCAGAAAGGGCTGTGCGAGCTGCTGGGTCCCAGTTGATGATAAACTCACCACGGTAGATCCAGCCTTTCTTGTATAGATCCACAAAGACCTTACGAACGGCTTTTGACAAACCTTCGTCAAGAGTGAAACGCTCACGAGAGTAGTCTACAGAGAGCCCCATCTTACCCCATTGTTCCTTGATAGTGGTGGCATATTCGTCTTTCCATTCCCAGACTTTCTCAAGGAATTTTTCACGACCGAGGTCATAACGTGTAATGCCCTCACCACGCAAGCGCTCCTCAACCTTAGCCTGAGTCGCAATCCCCGCATGGTCCATCCCTGGAAGCCAAAGCGTATCAAAACCTTGCATGCGTTTTTGACGGATGATGATATCTTGGAGAGTAGTATCCCAAGCGTGACCGAGGTGAAGTTTCCCAGTTACGTTTGGTGGTGGAATGACGATTGAATAAGGCTTAGCCTTTTTATCGCCTGAAGGCTTGAAAACATCTTCATCAAGCCATTTTTGGTAACGACCAGCCTCAACCTCGGCTGGATTGTATTTAGGTGAAAGTTCTTTAGACATGTGTGTGTCCTTTCTCTATTGTTTTCATTTTTTCTTGAATCTGCTTTGCGACTTCTTCTGCAGACAGATTCGTATTATCAATTTTCAGGTAGTGGTGAAGACCACTCGGTTGCTTTTGAGAATTAAGTTGATCTGTTTTATCAGTCTCTAAAATTTCTCTTTCAGATACCTCAAAATTCCGTTTCAAGGGTTTGTATTTCAACCGATTCTCCGTCCGATTGCGACGTAAGCGCTCCTCAAGAGACGTTTCTAATTCAACAAAGAGAATCTCTTGATGATACTCATTTAATAAATCTTGAATATTCTTCAAATACATCAGATGGTATTGATTTGAAAAATCAGTTACGCCTGTTAAAATCACCGACCGATGATGCCTGGCGCTTGTTCCAAGAAAAGAAAAGTTAACGCTACGAACAAATTCCCACATTTCTTCCGTAAAATCCTGATAGATTTCGAGTGCGAAATCAATGGGTTGATGGTTGAAAAAGAGAGTCGCACCGGTGAGTTTCGAAAGTTCCTGACCAATGGTCATTTTCCCTGCAGCTGGAGCTCCAATGATGAAAACATGCATCAATCCACCTCCCACTCACTCTTCAGCAAGCCATATCTCAAATCATCACAGCGGTTGCCTTGAGCATCTTTGCGGTCTCTTATGCGAGCTTCGAGGGTAAAACCAAGTTTCTCAGCGACTCGTTGACTTTGGATATTGTAGCCAAAGCAAGACAATTCTATCTTATGAAGCCCCAGTTCTTTAAAAGCCAGATCAATCAAGGCACGCGCTGCTTCTGGCACATAGCCTCGACCCCAATAGTCTGGGTGTAAGGTATAGCCAAGTTCTAGCACATCGTCTTCGTGGCGATGGTTGAAGTCAACAGAGCCGATGATGGTATCAGTCCCTTTGACTACAATGCCGTATCCTGCTGGGAGATTGTCCTTTTCATTGCGCTCGGGAAGGATATGCTCTAGGTAATAAATCTCATCTTCCAAGGTCTTGACGGGTGGAAAACCTGCTGGGTAGGAGACTTCTGGAAGACTAGCGTAAGCATATATGTCCTCTGCATCAGCCACTGTTCGGACTCGTAAGACTAGACGCTCCGTTTCGATTCGTTCTGGTAACTCTGCTCTTGTCATCTTCCCCCCTCGCTTTCTACAAAAAAATCGTCCCTGTCATGAATCTGACAGGGACGAATGTATTAATCCGCGGTACCACCCAATTTCGGGCAACGCCCGCATCTCTCGTCTTTTAAACAAAAAGACATTTTTATTTTAATTTTTCATCCATTAGCAACTAGTTTTGACACATTTGTGGACTTCTCAGCACCGCCACTTTCTGTAAAATGTGGGACTCAAAACACCTCTAACAGCTTCATTTTATCAAGTTTTCCTGGAAATAGCAAGAAATCACAAAAGCGATTATTTAAACTTGACACCAAGTTCTTGCAATTTTTTGATAGTAGCTGGACCGATTCCTTTAAGGGCCAACAACTCTTTCTCTGTCCAATTTGCGAAGTCCGCAACAGAGCGAATACCTTCATCATAGAATGTTTGCGCACGATCTAGTGCTACACCTTCCAAGCTTGCAGCGAATTCTTCTACTGAAGAAGCTGCTTGTTTCACTTCTTTCGCTACTGCTTTTGCTGCTTTCTCAACTTTCTTAGGTGCTTCTTTAACAGCTGCTCCTACAGTTGCGACAGCTTTTTTCAAAAGATGTCTATTTTGATGTTTGTATTGTTTCGCACGGTTAACGTTCTTCTTTGCCATTTTTCCTCCTACGTATCCAGTGATCAATCCCTAAGGCAACAAGGTTTCATCACCAATATTACTTTCAATAATTCGTTGATGTCTGTTCAACTTTTTTATTGTAACACAATCCCTCGAAAAATCAAGTCATTGCATTATTTTCAGCCAAATCCAGCCAGTAAAAGGCCTTCACAAAGAGCTTTTAATAAGTTCTCTCTCCAAACAAGCCATCTGGAAGATCGTGGAACCCTTTCCCCTCGTGGTAGTTAGCAAACTTCCCTTGAAGGAATTGATAGGCATCCAAGCGACTCTCATAGCGAATCATAGCTTCCTTGGCCCGCTCGTCCTGATCTTCTTCATAGACCTTCTTGCTTTCTGTCAGGGCCATCTCATTGATCATGACCTGGGTCTTGATCCAGGCCTCAAATTCTTTCATAAACTCTTTTTCGTAGCTCATTCTTACTCCAATCCTCTATAAAAATCCGTATCGATCTCTCGATAAGGTTGGATATCCTGGACATATTCCAAGACACCTTGAAATTCTCCCTCTTCATCGCGCACTGCCGCATAGGTGACATGGACAAATTTCCCACGTGATTCAGATTTGAACCACATTTCGTACTTGTCTTTTTTCCCTTCTCGAAGCCCCTGCATGATAGCTTTGACCTTCTCCAAATATTTTGGCGGGTGACACAGCTCAACATTGCGTCCTACCTGCGACGGTGTCCGTTTGAAGATCATCTCCTCAAAGGGCGCTGCATCATTGTAATACTGGAAGATATCATCCTTATTGACAAAAGTGATCTCCATCGGTAGATGGTTCAAGATCAAGTTGGCCTGCTCCACAGAGAGAAAGCCATGCCCAAAAGCTTGTTGCTGTTGGCGATCGAAACTCTCTTCCTTTTTCTTAGGCCTGAAGGTAATGGTCAGTTGTCCCTCAGGAGTCTCAATGACCTGACGTTGCTCGCTTCCATTTGAAGAAGGAAGGGCTTCACCTGAACCTTCTGTCTCTATTGGTCCTTCTTCCTTGAAGTCCACACGTTTCGGCACCCATTTCTCACTCGGAATGATAATGGCATAACCATAGGCATCACTTTCTTCTGCGATAGATAGCCAATCATCCTGAGTAAAGGCCTCCAGTAAAATCATCAAGAGGATGGACTCTTCCTTGAAGATCATAGCCTCAAACTCTTGCGCAAAGGCTTCAAAGCGCTCTTTAACTTCTGAAATGGCAGAATCAGGCAGGGCTTTGGCCACATCCAGAGTTTTCGCAAAGAGGTCTCGAATCTGGTCATCTACCCCCCACATGACTTTAGGAGGAGAATCATGCCCATAGCGTTCCATAATAGGAAACATCAACTCTTCCTTCCGACGGTAATGCCGATCAAATTGACCCACCAAGCCTAGCTGACGTAACAAGCCTTTCTGAATCTCCTGAATCATCTCAGGATCCTCCGTCGTCTCATAATTATCCAGCAAACGGCGGACCCGCATCATAGCTGCCCGAAGGGCCAAGTTCTCCTGTTTAAAGATCTGAACCGGGTGACCTGGATGGTCTGTATCTGCCACTTCGACTCCTTGTACAGCGTTCTTAAAGAGATTCGCATGGACATCGCACAGCTCCATGACATCCTCAAAGGTGATGCCTGCATCGGAGTTCATCAGCTCATGCTCCATGAGGGAAATCTCAATCGCAGACACCCCGCTAAAGGTCGCATCAAAGCGCTCTTGGACCGACTCAGGAGAAGCTCCATGATGCAGGTCTAATAAGATGTCTCTCAAGACATGAATTCGTTCATCACTCATTAGTCTAGCCCCACTACTTCATAGCCATTGGCCTCTAGCGTTCGCACAATCTTCTCCATAGGCGTGCCTTCTAATTTTGATCCTTGTTTCAAGGAAACCTTGCGCCCAACTGTATTGCGCATGATGGGATTGGCTAAGGGTTTAAAGCCTAACTCTACCAACAAATCTAACACTTCCGGATGTTGATCAATGACTTGAGCAACGGGAATTGATACATCAATTTTATTGTCCATCTTTCACTCTCACATTCTTCTCTCATCTAAGCTCCTAGAAAACTAACGCGCTTCCTGGGAAAACTCCTCGGCACTCTGATTGGCCTTTTCATACATGATTTGCCAAATATCCTTTGTTAATCCCTGTTCTATTAAGCTTTCTTGACCAATTTCACCACAGCCTCTGTCCGAGCTGTATGGGGAAACATATCCACAGACTGGATGTAGACGACATCATACACCTTGGTCAAATCCACGAGGTCTCGCGCTAGGGTGGAAACATTACAAGAAACATAAACCATCTTTTGAGGGGCATAGCGCAACAAGGTGTCAATCAATTGAATCCCAAGTCCTGTCCGTGGTGGGTCCACAATGACTGCATCTGCTCGATAGCCTTCTTTGTACCAACGAGGGATGATTTCCTCAGCCGTCCCAGCTTCATAGTGGGTGTTATCAAATCCCATCTGCTTAGCATTGTATTTGGCATCCTCAATCGCTTCAGGGATAATGTCCATTCCCCGGACACTCTTGACCTTGTCCGCAAAGGCAAAACCAATGGTCCCAACCCCGCAGTAGGCATCAATCAAATGATCCTCTGGCGATACATCTAAAGCCTTGACAGCTTCACTATAGAGGACTTCGGTCTGCTCAGGATTTAACTGGTAAAAGGCCCGAGGAGACAAGGAAAATTCATAATCCAAGACCCCTTCTCGGATGGTCTCCTGCCCCCAAATAATCTGTGTCTTCTCTCCATAAATCTCGCTGGATTTGGAGGTATTCAGATTGACTGCCACCGTCACAATTTCAGGGTGTTTTTCTACCAAATCCGCGACTAAGTCTGTTAAATTGAGTTGCCGACTCGTCACCACAATCATTTGGACCTGTCCAGTCTTACGAGCCCGACGCACCATGATGGTTCGAACTCCCAATTGCTTCCGATCATCTGAAATCGGAATCTGGTAGTAGGTCAATAACTCCGCTACATGATTGGCGATTTCCTGAATGACCGGATCCTGGACCAGACAGTCCCTTAATTCAACTAAATAATGGGAATTTTGAGCGTACAAACCAGCCTTGACCTGCCCCTTAAATTTACGCGTCTGAAATTGAAGTTTGGCCCGATAATACTGCGGTTTTTCCATCCCAAGCGTCGGATGGATTAGATAATTTTCATAGCCTGTAGGAGCATATTTTTTCAAGGCCTGCTGCAATAAGTCTGTTTTGAACTCCAACTGCTTGCTGTACTTCAGATGCATGATTTGGCAGCCCCCACAGGTCTCATAAATATCACAGGTTGGCGTTACTCGATACTTGGAAGCCTTGTTGACTGACAAGAGCTTGGCTTCTGCAAAGTTCTTCCGAATCGCAGTAATTTGGCAAAAGACATCCTCGCCCTTTAAGGCCCCAGGCACAAAGACCAAAGTCTTCTTGTAAAAACCAATCCCTTCTCCATTAATTCCCATTCGCTTGATTTTTAAGGGAATTCTTTGTTTAACTTTTAGATTCATATGTCTATTATACCATGTAGTTTCTCATTCGTTTAGAATATGATAAAATTGAAAAGAAAAACAAGGAATTACAGGCCATTTCTCAATAAGAATACGAATAATATAGAGAGAAGGACTGATTATATACTGCAATAAAACTCAAACGAAACAGGAATCCTATGAAAATTACCAAGTTAGAAAAGAAAAAACGCCTCTACCTTCTAGAGCTGGATCAAGCCGAATCCCTCTACATTACAGAAGACACCATCGTCCGCTTCATGCTCTCACGAGACAAGGAAATTAGCCAGGAAGAACTCAAGGAAATCCAAACCTTTGCCCAGCTCTCCCATGCTAAAAATTTAGCCCTCTACCACCTTTCCTTTAAAGCCCGAACAGCTCGCGAAGTTCGCGACTACTTAGCCAAGCATGAAATTGACGAATCTACCATTGAAACCGTCATGAACACCCTAAAAGAAGACAAATGGATCGATGATTTGGCCTATACTCGTGCTATCTTTCAATCCAATCACCTCTCAGGTGACAAGGGACCCTATCTCCTCAAGCAAAAGCTCATTCAAAAAGGTGTCTCTTCCCACTATATTGATCAGGTCACCTCAGAATTTGATTTTTCCGAAGTAGCTCAACGAACTGCCCGAAAACTAGCTAAGCAATACGTTAAAAAACTTCCACCAAGAGCCTTAAAAGATAAAATCACACAAACTCTCATCAATAAAGGCTTTAGTTATGAAGTTGCTAAGCACGCCTATCACCAATTAGACATCGAGCAAGATGAAGAACAAACTCTCGACCTGATTATGAAGGAACTAGAAAAACAGCATCAGAAATACTCACGAAAATATGAGGGCTACGAACTCAAACAACGCCTCACCCAAGCTCTTGCTCGCAAAGGGTATGACTACTCAGACATTTCTACAGCTCTTCGCGAATTCCTTTAAATAAAAATGCATGAAAATCCCTTATTTTCATGAAAATATGATACAATATAGAGGATGTACTTAGATTGTAGAAAGTTGGTAAGTTATGAAACTACCTAAAGAAGGCGACTTTATTACAATTCAAAGTTATAAACATGATGGAAGTCTCCACCGAACTTGGCGGGACACCATGGTACTAAAAACTACGGAAAACGCACTTATCGGCGTCAATGATCATACTCTCGTCACAGAGAGCGATGGTAGAAGATGGATTACAAGAGAGCCAGCAATTGTCTACTTTCATAAAAAGTACTGGTTCAATATCATCGCTATGATACGAGATAATGAAGTATCCTATTATTGTAATCTTGCCAGTCCATATTATATGGACCAAGAAGCACTAAAGTATATAGATTATGATCTTGATGTCAAAGTCTTCCCAGATGGTGATAAGAAACTGCTGGACGTAGAAGAATACGAACAGCACAAACGCAAAATGAACTATTCAGATGACATTGACTTTATCCTAAAAGAAAATGTCAAAATCCTTGTAGACTGGATTAACAACCAGTTAGGTCCATTCTCTGAGGAATACATTAAAATTTGGTACAACCGTTATGTTGAACTGCGAAATAAATAAAGTTGGAAAGAGCGAAAGCTCTTTTTTTCGAACTTAATACTTGCAATATCCAAGTAAAACAAGTACTATGTACTTAATAAAAAATAGGAAGGGAGAGACTATGGCGTTTACAAATACAAGAGGTCGCTATGCAAGTTTTGGAGTCATGACCAGCCTACCAGATGATATTATCGATAGTTTCTGGTATGTCATTGATAACTATCTCAAACATGTTTACCCCTTAAATTCTGTTTTAAAATTTGAACTGATCAATCGCAAAGGAAAAACAACCCTGCGCTTCAGTCAAAAAGACTTCCCCTTAGAAATCGCTGTTGATTTCCTTATTCCTTTCGACCCTTACTACCCAAGACAAGTCAGAATCGTTGATAACAAAGGACGAGAAACCATCATGCTAATTGACGAATACCAACTATTATAATGAAAAAAGGCCTGATGGCCTTTTTTTGTTATAACAAAATAAAAAAGGTCACACGACCTTTCTACAGTATCGGGAAGACAGGATTCGAACCTGCGACACCTTGGTCCCAAACCAAGTACTCTACCAAGCTGAGCTACTTCCCGAA
>NZ_JBCOAT010000008.1:0-114133 GCF_040226615.1 Streptococcus australis
CCGAACACAGAAGTTAAGCCCTAGAACGCCGGAAGTAGTTGGGGGTTGCCCCCTGTGAGATATGGTAGTCGCTTAGCAAGGTTGAGTCTAGTGGAAACTAGGCTCATTTGGGAGTTTAGCTTAGTTGGAATTGAGAGGCAATCGAGATTCCAATCGGCGGATAAGAGAAACGCAGTTTCTCACCGTTGGCTGAGTTAAACGACCATTTGGGAGTTTAGCTCAGCTGGGAGAGCATCTGCCTTACAAGCAGAGGGTCAGCGGTTCGATCCCGTTAACTCCCATTTTTCAAGCGGGTGTAGTTTAGTGGTAAAACTACAGCCTTCCAAGCTGTTGTCGCGAGTTCGATTCTCGTCACCCGCTTTGAACATTTGTTCATTACCAAGTTTTTAACTTGGGCGCGTAGCTCAGGTGGTTAGAGCGCACGCCTGATAAGCGTGAGGTCGGTGGTTCGAGTCCACTCGTGCCCATTTTTAATATTATGGTCCGTTGGTCAAGGGGTTAAGACACCGCCTTTTCACGGCGGTAACACGGGTTCGAATCCCGTACGGACTATATTATATTGGAGGATTACCCAAGTCCGGCTGAAGGGAACGGTCTTGAAAACCGTCAGGCGTGTAAAAGCGTGCGTGGGTTCGAATCCCACATCCTCCTTAATATTAACGCGGGATGGAGCAGCTCGGTAGCTCGTCGGGCTCATAACCCGAAGGTCGTAGGTTCAAATCCTGCTCCCGCAATATTTGGCTCGGTAGCTCAGTTGGTAGAGCAATGGATTGAAGCTCCATGTGTCGGCGGTTCGATTCCGTCTCGCGCCATAATTTAATATTATTCGGAAGGGTAGCGAAGAGGCTAAACGCGGCGGACTGTAAATCCGCTCCTTCGGGTTCGGGGGTTCGAATCCCTCCCCTTCCATCCTTTACGGGCATAGTTTAAAGGTAGAACTAAGGTCTCCAAAACCTTCAGTGTGGGTTCAATTCCTACTGCCCGTGTATAAGAATATGGCGGGTGTGGTGAAGTGGTTAACACACCAGATTGTGGCTCTGGCATGCGTGGGTTCGATCCCCATCACTCGCCTATTTTATATTATTGGGGTATAGCCAAGCGGTAAGGCAAGGGACTTTGACTCCCTCATGCGTTGGTTCGAATCCAGCTACCCCAGTTATACTTTGCCGGCGTGGCGGAATTGGCAGACGCGCTGGACTCAAAATCCAGTGTCCGCAAGGACGTGCCGGTTCGACCCCGGCCGCCGGTATAGTATTAAAGACAAGGTTTTCGGACCTTGTCTTTTTTTCTTTGTTCTACGGAGAGTTACCAATTTTTTCCATTTTAAAATAAATCATCAAGTTTATTAGCTAATGTTTTCTGTTTACTAGGGTACAAATGAGAGTAAGTATCAATTGTTGTCGTAATAGATGCGTGTCCTAATCTTTCTTTAACAACAAGATAATCTTCCCCTTGATTTATAAGTAATGATGCATGAGAGTGTCTCAGATCATGAATTCTTATTTTCTTTAAATCTTTACTCCTTTCTAGTATTTGTTTAAACTTCTTATCAATCATATTTTTTGTGATTGTTATTGGTGTACTCTGTATTATTTGTAGTTCGTCAGTATTTTTCGTAAATTCTTCAAGTTTTTCTTTTTGTTTTACTTTCCAATCTTTTAGCATTTCTGCTAATTTCTGATTGATTGTAATATTTCTAGTTCCTGATCGTGTTTTTGTTGTATTAATGTAGCTTGTATTATTTACAAAGTATACCGTTTTGGTAACGAAAATTGTATTTGTTAAAAGATTTATATCATTCCAGTTCAATGCGAGTATTTCTCCCATTCTCATCCCAGTAAAGAAAGCAATCACGAAAAACAGGTCATAGCTTATTTCATCATCTCGAATAAGTTCTCTAAATCTCGTGAATTCTTCTATGCTCCAAAATTTGATATTAGGCTTCCTAATTGGTAATTTTCTCAGATTCTCAACAGGATTTTTATCAATAAGGGATTTTCTTATACCAGTGTCAAAAATTTTTTTAAGTAGAATTAGAACTTTATTTATTGTATTATAACTTAAAGTTTCATTTTCATTTTGTCTTTTAGGTTTTGTTTTTAGGTATTCACGAAATTCGAATATATGGTCATACGTTAATTTATTTAAATTTGTATTTTTAAAATAAGGCTTAATATGACGCTCATAATTGTTTCTTTGTGTACTTGTATAGCTTATTTTTCTGCCATTTTTCAAATCGTCTTCTTCAAGCAACTGGAATAACATATCTGTTGTTACTACAAAGTCAAATTGTTTTTCTTTTAATTCTACAACTCGAATATGTTGTTCTAGTTCTAGTGCTTCCTTCTTAGATTTTAATCCTTTTCGAATGATACGTATTCTTTTTTGTGTGACTGGGTGGAAACCATTAGAAACATCAACGGTCCATTTACCACTTTTAGTTTTACGAATAGTCATTCATTACGCTTCTTTCTGGAGTTCAATTCCTAATAGTTCTTCTGCGACACTGGCTGGAATTGTACCAATCCGTTTGTTATCGTAAATGTTAAAACCACGATTCACTAATAGTAATTTGCCGGTATGGATAATCTTTCTTGCAGTTCCTGGAGCAAATCCAAGTTCGATAAGGTCATCTTTTGTTACAGTTTTAATCATGTGATCTCCTTTTCTAATTAGATTAACTAAGGGGAGGATTAACTCCCCTTGTCTGATACTTATTTTTGTTTTACATTTACTAAATGGATAGCATCCGCCTTGTAATACATTGTCGAACTAATCATAGTAGCTTGTAAATTGTCAAATGTAACTGGTACTTCATCCATTGCTTGGATATAGTCATTATCAACTAATGCTTCTGGATTGTCTACAGAGACTTGGGTTGATTTCTTTTTGAATTGTCCATCCTTGATCGTTACATTGTATTTCCAACCAATGATTTTATCGGTATTAAAACGTCTTTCGCTACCATCTCGGTTTTTGATAATTTCTCCGTTTGCATCTGCACGGACTTCCGTTTCAAATTTTGGAATGACTTCATCCAATTCAAATTTTGTTCCAATGTTATTAAAATTCCAGTCATTTTGTGAGAGCATTTTTGCCATAGTTAATTTCTCCTTTTGATATTTTCTTTGATTGTAGGGATCAAATCCTCTCTTTTAAAGAGTATTGCCCTTTCTATTAATCCACTTGCTAAATTTGGTGGATATTCCATATTGTTGAGTGCGAGATAGTTAGATTTCTCATACTCATGCAGTAAGTTATTTTCGTATAGAAATTTATACGCTTTTAGAATAGCTCCAGAACCTTTATAGGTAAACCATTCTAATTTTTGTTCTAGTTCTGTTTTTGGTTTTGAAATAATGATAGAGACAGGTTTTGAGTGACCTAAAAACTTTTCCCAAGATCTCAAAGGTTTTGAGAAGTGACTATCACTATAGAACCTCACTTTTTCTTTGAGATATCCCTTGGTAAAGTTGAGAAGATCTATTTCTGAATGCAACCACTCTTGAATGAAGTAGTGAGCTTTTTCTTTCCTAAGTTCTAACTCAGTTCTTATCCAATTTTCTATATACCGCTTGCTGATACCGAGCTTCTCAGCTCGTTCTAAGCGCTTATCGTAAATTCTAAGTCTTTCATCATCATTGGGTTTTCTCAAATATAAGGTCTGGCCGATTGTTTCATCTCCGTAGGTATTGTAGTAGGTGCTTTTTCCATATATAAAGCGCTTTTTCTGACAAACCTTTAGAAGCTGATTAGGAGTGAAATAGGGTGTTTCATTAAAATCATCTATTGCAATATCAATTCGTCTTACTGAAAATTGATTGTAATTGTAGTAGAGGTTGTTCAGAAACTGTCTTTCGGACAGACTATTTGGATCTAATACCATATCTCTATAGAACTCGAGTGCCTGTCCTGACATGATAAGCATGTAGGACGACTCTTTCGCTCCATAGTAGATACGGATATTCCCATAATGAAGCTGGCTATCATAGTTATAGTATTTAAGGCTCCCTTTATTCTCAATAAATAGGTCATAGTTAAGAAATAGAATATCTTCAATTATTTCTCTTGGCGAAAATTCAGTCTTATCAAACTGAATTTGAATCCAGTCAAATACAGAACGTAAATGTTCATTTTTTGCCATAGATTTTGATTCAACTTTTTGCCTAATTTTGCCACCCTTAAAATCTCCGAAACCCTTGGAAATACTGAATTCTTTCGATGGTACACCTAACTTGCAGAGGGTGGTGTTACTACACACCCTATCGGTCAAAAATGGTCCGTCCGCATTTACGCTCATTTTCGGCTTTCTGCCTCATGGCTCAGCCGAAAACTCGCTATTAGCCGAACCTATTTTTTGACCTCTTGTTAACAAACCCTAGTAAGCCGGTTTGCATCGACTTTTCAATATCTTGGATTCTCTTTTTTAGGTTGGTATTCTCAATTTGTATCAGCCGTATTTCTCGCTTAAATTCCTGTTTTAAGGCGCTCAGTTCATCGTAGAGCTCATCTATTACTTGGTTTAGGGATTCTTGCTCATTGTCTTCTAGACTCCCAAATACGGCTCGTATAGCCTCTTTTAGACCTATTTCAAGTTTTAGGTTAGCTAACTTTTGAAATTGTCTAAGGTCTTCGTCTGTAAAGTCATAGGCAACTGTATAACTTAATTGGCGAGTTCTTGGATTTCTACTGATAGGAATTTTAATTTTTTTAAATTCCTTGCCACTTATATCTTTAATCAGTTGAATCCAGTTTTTAAGAGTAGAGGTAGAGTTTAGGCCAGAAATTTGATTGACTAACTCTTTATTGGTCATCTTTTTGTGAAACCTCCGAAATTTTCTTGTACAACTGAAGAGTTTTCTGTGGTATAATTGTTACATAATATGTTTTGATCTTGGAACGAACGGCACATTTGTTTCAAGATTTTTTTATTTTGTCGAATCTTACCTCCTTTACTAAATTTTTTTTAAATCGAACTACTAGTTACATACGCTTTTACCTCCTTTTATGCTATAATATTCTCAATGGAATATTTAATCTTAAAATAAATATTCCTTATGGAATAATTCTATTTTATACCGTTTAGAATATTTTGTCAAGCTAAAATATACGATTAAGAATATTTATAGGAGACTTATGTATACAGAGGATTATAAATTTTCAGATAGATTAAAAACTCTCAGAAAATCAAAAAAATTAACTCAAGTACAAATATCGGAATTAATTGGAGTTCAACAAGGGACATATTCTCGTTGGGAGAATGGAACGTTAGAGCCGGGATTAGAATTCGTTGTAAAATTAGCAAATATCTTTGGTACTACTACAGATTATTTGCTGGGACAAAAACCTTATTCAATTATCAGTAGTTTACCTCTAGAACAATTAGATCTTACCAATATTGCAAACTTTTCAAAAGATGAGTTTGATATTTTGAAACATTCAATAGCAGTTTCGGTGGCAAGAAACAAAATAAAGGCAACAGAGCTAAAAGATAGAGTTATAGAAAAAAATCAGTTGTCAGAAAAAGATGCAGAACTTTTGAATAAGATTTTTGAAGAAGTTAAAACTTATTGGGAAAATTAGAAGGATGCTAGTCTTCAAAATTTCCTCCCAAAATTTGTCTAAAACATTGACAGAATTCCATATAAAGAGGTTTATGATTATTTTAATGCAGATTGATGGTTTATTTGATTAAGTTTCAATAGGTAAAGATTAGTATATTCTTCTTAAGTGATTTTATTTTATGAAGGTTGTTTATAGTTGAAAGGGGAAAATAGATGGTTTCTAAAATTGATGTGGCTTGGGACTTGTTTCTGGAGGGAAAAACATCAGAAGCTAAAAAGTTGGTTGAACAAGATTTTTCCATTGATACCTGTACAGATTTTAGCCTTTTAAATCTGATGGGGTATTTATTATTGGCAGAAAAAGACTATGCCTCGTGTACCCGTATCTTTGAGAAATACATTTTATTAGCTCAACAAAATGAAGATAAAGAACATGAACACATTGGATTACATCAATTAGCGATGATCTACAGAGATCAGGGTGATTTTCATAAGGCTTTAAAGCTCATTGAAGATGAAGAGAAGATAATTGAAGAGCATTTTCGCAATGATAATCTAAAGAAAGCTATAAATAACTACGAACAAGGCTATGTGAGATTGAAATTAAACAATCTTGATGAAGCTCTTACATTCATGAATCTGTCACTGGAACAATCTTTAGAGACTGATGATGTGATTTCTCAGGCTTGTAGCTATAGAGGGTTAGGGGAAATTTATTTAGCCTTGGAAGATACGGAATTATCCAATAGACATTTCAAACGAGCTATAGAACTTTTCGAAAGTGTTGGAGAGTTTGAAGGGGTAAAGGAAATTGAGGAATTGATTAATGAATGATTTGACATTTAGATTTTGCTATTAATTTGCCTAAATAAAAAGTTTTAACATGCTATAAATCATGTATTTGATTAAGGGTGATAAGATGAGAGGTTGTGCTAGAAATGGAATTTCTATTTATTTTAATTATTTATATACCTTATTTCTTTTATTTAAATTGGAAGGATAAGCCTAAACAAAAAAATAAGTCCTTTTGCTATCTTTATAAGTTTTACATGATTTACTTGTGGTTTATCCTCATAATTTCCATAATGGCTATCGGTATTTTTTCCCTTGGAGTACTAGCTGTTAGAGGCGAAATACTTACGTTAGGTTTCTTTGTTTTATCTTTTTTTGGTGTAGTTCTATTTAGTGTCTATATTTTTAGTATTCTAAAAGAGATAAATGACTTAAAGCAAATAAAAGATAAAATAAATAGATAGACGTAATCTAATTTGAATTGTCTTTATATGGACTATACATCCGTATCTTGAACAGGTTACTAAAAAGGTGCTAAATTATGAAAAAAGACCCATTGTTAGTCTAAGTTGTTAGTATTTAAAAAAAGACAAGGTGTTTTATCCTTGTCTTTTTCGTTTTAGTATTGCTTTTGTTTCAATGTCAATGAGTGTGTTCTTTTTGAATCAGTAACTATTCCAATTTATCTATCTTGAAATAAATAAAATCCCTTTGTAATACTATAAAAAATAACTAACAAAGAAATAACTATAAGACTCGGTTGCCAGAAACCTGATATATCTACTAAACTACGGCCAAAAAGTTGGCCAATAAAGCTAACTAAAAGTAAAATAATTAAATTGAAAACTACTGATACTAATAAAATTAATACCGAATGTATTATTGCCTCGGCTATACGTATTTTAAAAAGTTGTAATCTTGACACTCCCAGTGTCTTTAACTGTTTAATGTCCTCAATATCTTTATTAGAAGATAAAATTGTAAGAGAAATAGAACTAGTAATAATCAGAATAATTGGAGCAGACAGATAAGCAATAAAGGAAGCTCTTGCTTCTTGTACACCGTTTGCTGTATTCATGAATGAATACATATTTTGGGTGTAAAGAATAAACCCAGAAATGAGAGTTACTCCCATGCTCATTGAAGTTTGTATACTTTTCAAATAGCTAGGATTGGATAGTAGATTCCAAAAGCCTGTATTGATTACATAATTTTCAGTTGGAAATATCCTCATTAAAAATTTTATTAGAAACATTTGAATTGATGGAGATAGTGATTGAATAATAAGGATGTGAATAATTAATAAAAATAATATTATACTTGACTTTGTTGCAATTATTTCTTTGTTTCTAATAAAACCTGCTGAAACAATAAAACCAATACATAGTAACCATAGAAATAAACGAACAGAGATGTTAATAAAACCAGTTACTGTAACTTTTCTTTTTTTCTTTTTTGTTTTTAATATTGATGATCTTTTAAGTATTCGACTTGAATAAAAGTAAGCCCCTATCCCGACAATTGTTGGGACTATAAAAACACTCAATAAAATTGATTGAATGTTGGCTGTAATAACTAAATCAGGTAACTCATCTCTTCCTAATAAATTTTGTAAAAATTTATAGTAACTATCTGCCATGAAGAACGAAAGTATTGTACCAATACTACTAACAATCACTGCCATTAAATAAAACTGTCCAGATACTAATAAAGATAGCTGAGTTCTGCTTGCGCCTAAGATAGCCCATAATTGGTAATCCTTTTTAAAGATATCTATTAGCAGTCTTATATTATTTGAAATAAGGAAAAATAAAGTAGTCCCTCCAAAAATTATTAGCATTTGAAAAAGTTGTGAAGCGTTAATATTAGCAGTCTTTATTGAACTAGCAATACCAAATAAAGATGTTCCAACAATCAGGCTAGATACAAATAGTAATGGTATTGTTCCTAACCATTGTCTTTTTGAGTACTGAAATTGGTAAATGATTAATTTTAGCATAATAAATCCTCCTCAAATTAATCTTTACTACTTTCAAGTGCTTGGTAGAGCTCATCAGCTGAAGGTTTAATAATTTGTCGAGATATTTTTCCGTCTTTTAAAATGAGTGCTCTGTCAGTTTTTGAAGCCAACTCAATATCATGAGTGACCATAAAAACACATTTTCCTTGACTCGCTAAATTACGAAGTGTTTCAAAAATAAGTTTTCTTGAGACGCTGTCCAGAGCTCCTGTTGGCTCATCAGCAAAAATAATTTTACTATCAGCTATTATTGCACGAGAAATAGCAACTTTTTGCTGTTCTCCACCTGATAAGGTAGAAACTAATGATGATAGTTCTGCTTTAAAATTCAAACTATCCAACATTTTTCTTACTTTATTGCTATCAACACTCTTTCCTGAAAGTCTCAGAGGAAGTGTAATATTTTCTAGTACAGGTAGAGCGGGTACCAGATTATAGTTTTGAAAAATAATTGCAATATCTTGCCTTCTAAATTTAGCAAGTTTCCCTTCTTTTAAAGTGTATGGATTCACACCATTGATAACAACTTCGCCACTTGTTGGTTCAGATAAACTTGATAAACAACTCAATAAAGTAGACTTTCCAGAACCACTGACACCAAGTATTGATACAAATTCTCCATAATTGACAGATAAAGAAATATCTTTCAAAATTGAGACAGTTTTATCTTGCCCTAGTAAAAATTCTTTTGAAAGATTTGTGACTTCAACAGCTAGATTATTAACCATAATAAATCCTCCTGGTCCCAGCGTCATATTTGATTTAATTATACAATAGTGGAATTCTGTTAATATCAAGTAAGTAACTTATGAAACGTATTTTTAATGGATAAAATTTCTATTTCCTCTGGATCTCGTATAAAGGTCATTAGCGAACTAAGAATTTTTTCTATTTTCATAATAGTATCATAAACAAGGTTTCTTTGAAAGCGAAATCATAACTTTATTAAGAGGTACAGCTATTCTATACAAAATTTAAACATAAAACTTAGGTATACTTAATAAATGAGAATAAAAGTTAGCTATAACGAAGATAGTAGTATATGTAAAAAGTTTTTGATACAACAGAGTTACCAAAAAGTTACTAAAATTTGGAAAATGAGTCTATTTTGCAAGATTCAAAAGTCCCAAAACCCTATTAAATCAAGGTTATAAGATTTTAAAAATGTATTCATAGAACTCAAAATCCAGTGTCCGCAAGGACGTGCCGGTTCGACCCCGGCCGCCGGTATAGTATTAAAGACAAGGTTTTCGGACCTTGTCTTTTTCTTTTATTCGTTAAATTGTTAACGTTCAGTTACTAATTTATTACTAATATTTTTGTCATTGTTTTCTGAAAACACTTTGACTATTTTCCTTTACTGTGTTATAATTAACCGGTAAAGTATTTTTTTTCGATTAATAGAGAGGATAAACGTATGAAAGTGGCTAATCAGATTGATGAGTTTTTAAATTCTATTTTACTTATTTCTGAGAATCAGCATGAAGTTTTGATTGGTTCCTGTACGAGTGGTTTTTCTTTAACCAATACGCAAGAGCATATTTTAATGTTACTTTCAAAGGACAATTATTCAAATTCTGAGCTAGCTAAATTACTAAATGTCAGTCAAGCTGCTGTGACCAAAGCAGTTAAACAATTACTTTCTTTTGGTATGCTGGAAGCTTTGAAAGATGAGAATGATGCTCGTATTGTTTTGTATCGGTTAACAGATTTAGGTCGTCCGGTTGCTGAAGAACATTCTCATCATCATGATCATACATTGGCTGTTTATAATCAAGTTTTGAGTGAATTTTCTCAAGAAGAACAAATGGTTATTTCTAAATTTCTATCGCGCTTATTGGAGGATCTTCGTTAATGCGTTATATTACTGTTAAAGATCTTTCTTTTTATTATGATCATGAGCCTGTTCTTGAAGGAGTTAATTACTACTTGGACAGTGGTGAGTTTGTGACGCTGACTGGTGAGAATGGTGCAGCCAAATCTACTTTGATTAAGGCAAGTCTTGGTATTTTGAAACCTAAGATGGGTACTGTTGAAATTTCCAAGGAGAATGTAGCTGGAAAGAAATTACGTATTGCTTATCTTCCGCAACAGATTGCTAGCTTCAATGCAGGTTTTCCCAGTTCTGTTTATGAGTTTGTTAAATCAGGTCGTTATCCTCGTAAAGGATGGTTTCGTCGCTTGAATCATCATGATGAGGAACATATTTTAGCTAGTTTAACGGCTGTTGGAATGTTAGAACATCGAGATAAACCTTTAGGAGCTCTATCAGGTGGTCAGAAGCAACGGGCTGTCATTGCAAGAATGTTTGCGTCAGATCCAGATATTTTTGTGTTAGATGAACCAACTACAGGGATGGATGCTGGTAGCAAGGATGAGTTTTATGAATTGATGCACCACAGTGCCCATCACCACGGAAAGGCTGTTTTAATGATCACGCATGATCCTGAAGAAGTGAGTCATTTTGCCGATCGCAATATCCATTTGGTGAGAAAACAAAATTCTCCATGGCGTTGCTTTAATGTCCATGAGAAAGATGGAGGTGAGGAGCATGCTTAGTTTATTTCAATATGACTTTATGCAACGGGCCTTGTTGGCGATGGTTGCCATGAGTCTCTTCTCCCCTATCTTAGGTGTATTTTTGATTTTGCGTCGTCAGAGCTTAATGAGTGATACACTGAGCCACGTCTCTCTATCAGGGGTTGCTTTTGGCCTCTTCCTTGGTTTCTCTCCAACTATTTCTACAGTCATTGTGGTCATCATAGCTGCTGTATTTCTAGAGTACTTACGAACAGTCTATAAAGATTTTATGGAAATTGGGACAGCGATTCTCATGTCGACCGGCTTAGCCTTGGCTTTGGTGATCATGAAGAGTGGCGGTAAAAGTTCCATGAGTTTGGACCAGTACCTATTTGGCTCTACCTTGACCATTACGGATGAGCAAGTGCTTGCTTTGTTTATCATTGCAGCCATTGTTTTAGTTTTAACGATTCTCTTTATTCGTCCCATGTATATCCTTACATTTGATGAGGATACAGCTTATGTAGATGGTTTACCCGTGCGTCTCATGTCTATCTTGTTTAATATTGTGACAGGGGTGGCTATTGCCTTGATGATTCCGGCTGCAGGTTCCTTGTTGGTATCTACTATTATGGTCTTACCAGCTAGTATTGCTTTAAAGCTAGGAAAGACCTTCCGTTCGGTTATGCTTCTGGCAGTGGTCATTGGTTTTGTGGGGATGGTCAGTGGTCTCATTCTTTCTTATTATCCGGATACACCGGTTAGTGCGACCATTACCCTCTTATTTGTATCCTTCTTTTTGCTCTCAAATCTTTTTGTTAAATTTAGAAAATAGGTGATCTTATGAAAAAACTTGTATGGCTCGTGTTAGCCTTTTGTAGTCTTCTTTTAGTAGCTTGTAGTGGTGGTCAAAATCAGTCAGGGAAATTGAAAGTCATGACGACTTTCTATCCTGTCTATGAATTTACTAAGCAAGTCGTTGGAGACGAGGGAGATGTGGAGCTCTTGATTGGCTCTGGTTCGGAACCCCATGATTTTGAATTGTCTGCCAAGGGTCGCGCAAAAATCCAAGAGTCAGATGTCTTTGTCTATGAGAACGAGAACATGGAAACTTGGGTGCCTCAGTTGTTGAAATCAATGGATGGCAAGAAAATAAAGGTTGTCAAAGCGACGGAGAATATGCTTCTTTTACCAGGTGGTGAAGAAGAGCATGACCATGAGGGAGGGGAAGAACACCATCATGAGTACGACCCCCATGTCTGGCTTTCTCCACAGAGAGCCATTAAAATGGTAGAAACGATTCGTGATCAACTGGTGAAACAGTACCCGGATAAAAAGGCTAGCTTTACAGCAAATGCAGATGCCTATATTGCCAAGTTGAAAAAATTGGATGACAGCTATACGAAGAGCTTATCTGCAGCTAAACAGAAAAACTTTGTCACTCAACACGCAGCTTTCCGTTATTTGGCTCTGGACTATGGCTTGAATCAAGTCTCTATCTCAGGTTTGTCACCAGATAGTGAACCGTCTGCGACTCGTTTGAGTGAATTGACAGAGTATATCAAGAAGAACGACATCAAGGTCATCTACTTTGAAGAAAATGCTTCTAAATCCTTATCGAAAACCTTATCTGCTGAAACCGGTGTGGATCTAGCTGTTTTGAATCCATTAGAGAGCTTGACAGATGAGCAGATGAAAGATGGGGAAGACTACATCTCTATCATGGGAGCCAACCTCAAATCTTTGGAGTTAACAACGACTCAAGCCGGAAAAGAAATCGCTCCAGAAGAGGAAGAAGACACCAAAACAGTAGCCAATGGCTACTTTGAGGACAGTGATATTAAGGACCGAACTCTTTCAGACTATGCGGGAGACTGGCAGTCTGTGTATCCTTATCTAAAAGATGGAACCTTGGATCAAGTCTTTGACTACAAAGCCAAATTAACTAAGTCCAAAACAGCTGAGGAGTATAAAGCCTACTACACCACAGGTTATAAAACAGATGTCGAACGGATTGTCATTACAGACAAAACCATGACCTTCTATAAGAATGGGGAAGAGAAGAAGTTCGAATACCGCTATGCTGGGAAGCATACACTAACCTATACAAAAGGGAATCGTGGAGTGCGTTATCTCTTTGAAGCAACTGATCCAAATGCGGGTGAATTCAAATATGTTCAATTCAGTGACCACCAAATTTCTCCTAATAAGGCAGCTCACTTCCACATTTTCTTCGGTGGGGAAAGTCAAGAGGCTCTTTATAAGGAATTAGAAAATTGGCCTACTTACTACCCAAGTGACTTGACAGGATTTGAAATTGCACAGGAAATGTTAGCCCATTAATCAAACAGAGAAGGAACCAGCTGGTTCCTTTTTTGATAGTAACAGAAACTTGTCAATTTGCTAGAAAAAGGATAAAATAAGGCTTATAGAATAGATTGAATGTGGGGAGATTCATGATGAAAAAGTATCGTTTGCTATTGTTGCTTTCTGCTCTATTATTTTTCCTTGGAGCCTGTGGTGATAAAAAGCAGGAGAAAGGATCTGAAAGTAAAGAAAGTACAGTTCGTCAATCGAAGGATAGCTCAGCTACTAGTGAAACAAAGAAAGCTGAGAGTTCGAGTGATAAGAAAGAGAAAACAAAGATGGATATTGAAGCAATCGCTCAAGGGGATTATAGTAGTGTAGCTGGTGTCTGGCAAGATAATAAAGGGAATAAACTCGTCTTTGATCAAAATGGTTTGGTCTCTAACGAATATGAGTCTTATGGTCTTTCCTTGACGGATTATGGAACTGTTTCAGGAGGAGTCTACGGAGGAGTTACAGGAGGATTTTTGATGGAATTCATCCCTGCAGGGCTTACGATTGATGACCAAACGGACGAAAATGGAGAAGTCATCTTCCATGATGATTCTGATGTTAATAAGGACCGTCTCTGGACCGGAACTGGGATGTACAGTTTTACGGAACAAGGTTCTTTCCTCTATAAGGTTGGGGACTAGCTAATATATGTGTAATGAAAAAGAATGAAGAGTGTCCTACTCTTCATTCTTTTTTAGATTTTAGGGAGCCAAGAAAGGTGGAAGTCTAACTTATCCGCTTTCAAGAGCTCTTGGTGGCTCACTCTGTCGATTCTTTTTCCATCAAGGGAAACATCTTGAAGAAAGTGTGCCTGTGCTGTGTGAGCTGTGCTATGGATATGCAGCCATTTTTTCTCTTGAGGGAGATAGAGGCGCAAGTGTTTGAAGAGGGGAATCCCTAGGTCATAGACTGGCTTACCTGGGCAAGTTGGATAGAGTCCTAAAACCGACCAGATATACCAAGAAGATAGACTGCCATTATCTTCATCTCCTGGATAGGCTTTGAAGGTTGGCTGGAAGGCTTCTTTGCGAATGGCTTGAATCAGTAAGCTAGCGTATTCTGGGTGTTGGCTATAGCGAAAGAGATAGGGGATGTGGAAACTCGGTTGGTTCGAAATGGCAATTTGCCCAAAAGGAGCTTGGGCCATCTCACTCATTTCGTGAATTTCGTAGCCATAGCCCGTCACTTCATAATGCGGTGCTTGGGTCGCCAGTCGGTACAAGTAGTGGGTAAAGCCTTCTTCTCCTCTAAAGAGTTGCTTGAGTCCCTCGATGTCGTGAAGGGCGCCTAAGGTTGCCTGAATGGCAGAGCACTCTGCATAGTCGCGTCCCCAACTGATCGGAGAGAAGTCTGGTCTGAAATGACCCTTCTTATCTTTGGCTCGGATATAACTTGTTTCTGGATCAAAGAGGGTTCGGTAGGAAAGGCTAGATTGGGCATATTCTTTGGCAAGATCTTCCTTGCCAAGTAGCTGAGCAGTTTGGGCGATACAAAAGTCGCTATAGGAGAAGTCGATGGTATGACTCACGCTTTCGTAATAGTCGGTGGATAGATAACCTAATTCTTTGTACTCTTTCGCTCCTCGTCGACCGTAATGACCATTTGGATCTTCCTTCCTAGCTGTATCCAGCATGGCTTCAAAAAGTTCCGTGTGAAGGTCGGGAGCCAGGCCTTTCTGAATGGCATCTGCAATGACCCCATCAATGAGTGTCCCAGGCATCATGCCTCTTTCGTCTGGCGCTAGCCATTTAGGGAGGAAGCCTGTATCCCGGTAATGGCTAAGGAAGCCTTCGAGAAATTCCTGATAGAGCTCAGGATAGACTAGGCTATAAAGAGGAAAGGTGGTCCGAAAGAGGTCCCAGAAGCCCAGACTAGTGAAGTATTTTCCTTCTTGAATGCGGTTGTGGGCGAAGTCACGATGAACTGCTTTCCCTTCAGGGGTCACTTCATAACAAGTCTGAGGAAAGAGCAGACTACGATAGAGACAGTGATCGAAAAAGGTTCGATCCTCTCCGCCCGTATCTAAAATTTCAAATCGGTCCATTAGCTCTTGCCACTTGCGACCGGCTTTTTCTTTCATCTCTTCAAAGCTAGCTTTAGGGAGGTGAGATTTGGCCAAGTCAGGGCTAATAAAGGAAGTGCCTAATCGAGCTTCTAGTATGGGGCTGTCAAACTCTAGGATCAAATCCTGCCCTAGCCAGTGAGTTCGAGTGATAGCTTGGTCAAATTCGAAATGAAGATAGAATGGAAAGTCTTGTTGGTCTGTATGATTTTGATCTAGGATGTGGAAGTGAAGATTTGTTTCTCCGCATTCTAGCTCAGTTAGTCCATTGGGACAGTGCAAGGCAAGCGCTAGTTCAGATGGCCCCCTAAAGCGAAGGAAGGCTCCATAGAGGCTTGGCGTCACCTCTGTGTGGATTTGATAGCGCTCTGAGGTGAGGGCTAAATAATGGGGCTGAAAGATAGCTTCTTGGATCCGGTAACTGCTCTGTCTAAAATAGAGGTCTTCTTGAGTCGGTATGTCTGTTAGTGGGGTGAGGAGACACCAAGAAAAATCCCCAATCCAAGGGCTCGGCTGGTGGGTCAAGCGAATGCCTTGAAAGATTGGAAGGTTGGGGTTGAAAAACCAAGCACCCTGTTCATGTGTCGTCTGTGGGAGAAAATAATTCATCCCAAAAGGAACTCCTGTGTAAGGGAGGGTGTTGCCGTTGGAATAAGCTGGGTGATTGTCTGTTCCTAAGCGGGTATCAATGCGAGTAATATCGGTCTTCATGCGGGACCTCCTGTTTCATACTAGAGTCTTCAAGCCCTTTTCTTTCTTTATTTTAGCAGAAGCTACTCAAATCGGAAAGTCTTTTTCAAAACTAGAAAAGTTTGTAGAAAAAGGGCTATAATTTGCGTATGTATTTCCCCTTTGAAATCTTTTATACTGAATAGGAAAGAATCGACAAGTGTGAGGAAAACAAATGACCTATTCAAAAGAAATCGTTAGAGAATGGTTGGATCAAGTAGCAGAACGTGCTAAGGATTACCCTGAATGGGTGGATGTCTTTGAGCGTTGCTATACAGACACTTTAGACAATACAGTTGAAATCTTAGAAGATGGCTCAACTTTTGTGTTGACAGGGGACATCCCAGCTATGTGGTTGCGTGACTCAACGGCTCAATTGAGACCTTATCTTCATGTGGCTAAAAGAGATCCTCTCTTGCGTCAAACCATTGCAGGTCTGGTTAAACGCCAGATGACTTTGATTCTCAAGGACCCCTATGCCAACTCTTTCAATATTGAGGAGAACTGGAAGGGTCATCACGAGACAGACCATACAGACCTCAATGGCTGGATTTGGGAACGTAAGTATGAAGTGGATTCGCTTTGCTACCCCTTGCAATTGGCTTACCTTCTTTGGAAGGAAACTGGTGAGACTAGCCAGTTTGATGAGACTTTTGTTACAGCGACTAAGGAGATTCTCCATCTCTGGACGGTGGAGCAAGACCACAAGAACTCACCATATCGCTTTGTTCGGGATACTGACCGTAAGGAAGATACTTTGGTAAATGACGGCTTTGGCCCTGACTTTGCTGTGACAGGCATGACCTGGTCAGCCTTTCGTCCAAGTGATGATTGTTGTCAATATAGCTACTTGATTCCGTCCAATATGTTTGCGGTCGTTGTCTTAGGTTATGTCCAAGAAATCTTTACTACATTGAATCTAGCTGATAGTGAAAGCATGATTGCTGATGCCAAACGTCTGCAGGCTGAGATTCAAGAAGGGATCGAAAATTATGCCTACACCACTAACAGTAAGGGTGAAAAGATTTATGCCTTTGAAGTGGATGGTCTAGGAAATGCTAGCATCATGGATGACCCTAACGTACCAAGTTTGTTAGCTGCTCCATATCTTGGTTACTGCGATGTGAACGATGAGGTCTATCAAGCCACTCGTCGCACCATTCTCAGCCCTGAAAATCCCTACTTCTACCAAGGAGAATACGCTAGCGGTCTCGGAAGCTCTCATACTTTCTACCGCTATATCTGGCCGATTGCCCTGTCGATCCAAGGTTTAACAGCTACAGATAAAGCCGAGAAGAAATTCTTGCTTGACCAGTTGGTTGCTTGTGATGGTGGTACGGGTGTCATGCACGAAAGCTTCCACGTAGATGATCCTACTAAATACTCGCGCGAATGGTTCTCTTGGGCCAACATGATGTTCTGCGAATTAGTCTTGGATTACTTGGATATTCGTTAATACTCTTCGAAAATCAAATTCAAACCACGTCAGCTTCGCCTTGCCGTATATATGTTACTGACTTCGTCAGTTCTATCTACAACCTCAAAGCAGTGCTTTGAGCAACCTGCGGCTAGCTTCCTAGTTTGCTCTTTGATTTTCATTGAGTATAAGGAGCACGCTTTAGCTTCACTGATTCTTGTTAGAATCACAAGTTTATATTTTAAACATTAAAAATTTAAGTTAGAATGAGGTTTTACTCATGGAAAATGTTGTTGTACATATCATCTCTCACAGCCACTGGGATCGTGAGTGGTATCTACCTTTTGAAAGCCACCGCATGCAATTGGTGGAACTGTTTGACAATCTGTTTGATCTTTTTGAAAATGATCCTGAATTCAAGAGCTTCCACTTGGATGGCCAAACGATCGTCCTTGATGACTATTTAGAAATTCGTCCTGAAAACCGTGACAAGGTGCAGCGTTATATCGACGAAGGCAAACTCAAGATTGGACCCTTCTATATCTTGCAGGATGATTACTTGATTTCCAGTGAAGCTAACGTCCGCAATACCTTGATTGGACAAGCGGAATGTGCCAAATGGGGCAAATCTACGCAGATCGGTTACTTCCCAGACACCTTTGGAAATATGGGACAAGCTCCTCAAATCCTTCAAAAGTCAGGCATTCACGTCGCAGCCTTTGGTCGCGGTGTCAAACCAATCGGATTTGACAATCAAGTCCTTGAAGATGAACAGTTTACCTCTCAATTTTCTGAGATGTACTGGCAAGGGGCTGATGGTAGCCGTGTACTCGGCATTCTTTTTGCTAACTGGTACAGTAACGGGAATGAAATTCCAGTGGATAAAGACGAAGCCTTGACTTTCTGGAAACAAAAATTGGCGGATGTCCGTGACTATGCATCGACCAACCAATGGTTGATGATGAACGGCTGTGACCACCAACCCGTTCAACGAAACTTGAGTGAAGCCATTCGCGTCGCCAATGAACTCTTCCCTGACGTGACCTTTATTCACAGTTCCTTTGATGACTACGTGCAAGCAGTAGAAAGTGCCCTTCCTGAACAATTATCAACCGTCACAGGTGAGTTGACCAGTCAGGAAACGGATGGTTGGTATACTCTTGCTAACACATCTTCTTCCCGTATTTACCTCAAACAAGCCTTTCAAGAGAACAGCAATTTGCTAGAGCAAGTGGTGGAACCTTTGACCATCATCACTGGTGGATATCACCACAAGGATCAATTGACCTATGCCTGGAAGACGCTCTTACAAAATGCACCGCACGATAGCATCTGTGGCTGCAGTATTGACGAAGTTCACCGTGAAATGGAAGTTCGTTTTGCCAAGGTCAATCAAGTCGGAAACTTCGTCAAAACCAACCTTTTGAACGAATGGAAAGAGAAACTCGCGACTCAGAAAGCCCAGAGTGAACATCTCTTTACGGTTATGAACACTGGCTTGCATGGCAAGGTGGATACCGTCAGTACGATTGTCGATGTAGCGGTTTGTCCATTTAAGGAATTGCACCCGACAGAAGGCTTCAAGAAAATGGCCGCTTTGACCTTGCCAGACTATCATGTAGAGGATTTAGATGGGCATCTTGTAGAAGCTGAGATTGAAGACTTGGGGGCAAGTTTTGGCTATACCTTACCAAAGGATAAATTCCGCCAACCCTATATTGCGCGTCAAGTGCGCGTGACGGTTCCTGTTCACCTAGCGCCTCTTTCTTGGACCACCTTCCAGCTTCTGGAAGGAAAAGCTTCCCATCATGATGGGATTTACCAAAATGGGGTTCTCGATACACCATTCGTAACCCTCAGTATTGATGATGGCTTGACCCTTTACGATAAGACGACTAACGAAGCTTACGAAGACTTCATCCAATTCGAGGATCGTGGGGATATTGGAAATGAGTATATTTACTTCCAACCAAAAGGAACCGAGCCAATCTATGCGGAGCTGAAAAGCCATGAGATCTTGGAAAACAATGCTCGTTATGCCAAAATCTTGCTCAAGCATGACTTAACCATCCCAGTCAGTGCAGATGAAAAATTGGATGCGGAGCAAAGAGGCATTATTGAGTTTATGAACCGAGAGGCAGGTCGTTCAGAAGAGGTGACAACCATCCCTCTTGAAACAGTGATGACCGTCTTTGTGGATGACCCGCAAATTCGCTTCAAGACGAGCTTTACCAATACTGCTAAGGATCACCGTATTCGTCTCTTGGTGAAGACTCATAACACTCGTCCAAGTAATGACTCGGAAAGCATCTATGAAGTTGTGACACGGCCAAATAAACCAGCAGCTTCTTGGGAAAATCCTGAAAATCCACAACACCAACAAGCCTTTGTCAGCTTGTATGATGATGTTAAAGGAGTGACAGTATCCAATAAAGGATTGCACGAATACGAAATTCTTGGAGATGACACCATGGCTGTAACCCTTCTTCGTGCTTCAGGCGAACTCGGTGACTGGGGCTATTTCCCAACACCGGAAGCTCAGTGCTTGCGTGATATCGAAGTTGAATTTGCAGTAGAATGTCACCAAGCAGGGGAACGCTTCTCAGCTTTCCGTCGTGCCAAAGCCTTCCAGGTGCCATTTACAGCTCTTCAAGTTGCAAAACAAGAGGGAAGCGTTGCAGCAACGGGTAGCCTCTTTAACCATCCGGCACTGAACTTGCCACAAGTCTGCCCAACAGCCTTTAAAGTTGCTGAAAATGAAGAAGGATACGTCCTTCGTTACTACAATATGAGTCAAGAAAATGTTCGCGTGTCTGAAAAACAACAAACCATTCTTGATTTGTTGGAACGCCCATATCCAGTTCATTCAGGACTATTGGCACCACAGGAAATTCGTACAGAATTGATCAAAAAAGAAGAAATTTAATTTCAACAAGAAAACATAAACAGAAAGGAGGAGCGAAAAAGTAAGAACCAACTGCTGATTCGCTCCTTTTTGCAGGTGAAAGTAATGACCATTGCAACGATTGATATCGGAGGGACTGGCATTAAGTTTGCTAGTCTAACTCCTGATGGAAAGATTTTAGATAAGACCAGCACCCCAACTCCAGAAACTCTGGAAGATTTGCTAGCTTGGTTGGACCAACGCTTGTCAGAACAGGACTATCGTGGGATTGCCATGAGTGTGCCAGGTGCAGTCAATCAAGAAACAGGAGTGATTGAGGGGATTAGTGCCATTCCTTATATCCATGGTTTTTCATGGTATGAGACCCTTGCTCATCACCAACTCCCTGTCCATCTAGAAAATGATGCCAACTGTGTTGGACTTAGTGAACTGCTAGCTCATCCTGAGATTGAAAATGCAGCCTGTGTCGTTATTGGCACAGGGATTGGCGGGGCTATGATTATCAATGGCAAACTTCACCGTGGTCGCCATGGCTTGGGTGGAGAGTTTGGTTACATGACAACTATCGAACCAGCAGAAAAACTCAATAACTGGTCGCTATTAGCTTCTACAGGAAGCATGGTTCGCTATGTCATCGAAAAATCTGGTCAAACTGACTGGGATGGCCGTAAGGTTTATCAAGAGGCTGCAGCAGGCAATGCCCTTTGCCAAGAAGCCATTGAGCGTATGAATCGTAATCTAGCTCAAGGACTACTCAATATTCAGTACCTGATCGACCCAGATGTCATTAGCCTAGGTGGCTCTATCAGTCAGAACCCAGATTTTATCAAAGGGGTGCAAAAAGCGGTAGACGTCTTTGTCGAAAATTATGAAGAATATACAATTGCGCCAGTCATCCAAGCTTGCACCTATCAGGCAGATGCCAATCTCTACGGTGCCCTTGTCAACTGGTTACAGGAGGAAAAGCAATGGTAAGTTTTATCGGACTTAGCCCCAAACAAGCCCAATCTATCGAAACATTAAAAAATCACATTTCTCTACCAGATGTAGAAGTGGCAGTCACCCAGTCTGATCAATCTTCTATTTCTATCAAGGGTGAGGGCGGAAACTATCAATTGACTTATCGCAAACCTCATCAGCTTTACCGTGCCTTGTCTGTTCTCGCAACAGCTTTAGAAGAAGGTGATAAGGTGGAGATTGAGGAGCAAGTGGCTTATGAAGATTTAGCCTACATGGCGGATTGTTCCCGTAATGCGGTTCTAAATGTTGCATCTGCCAAGCAGATGATTGAAGTCTTAGCTCTGATGGGTTATTCAACCTTTGAGCTCTACATGGAAGACACCTATCAGATTGAAGGGCAACCTTATTTTGGCTATTTCCGCGGGGCTTATTCAGCTGAAGAATTACAGGAAATCGAAGCCTATGCCCAGCAGTTTGACATGACTTTTGTACCTTGTATTCAGGCCTTGGCCCACTTATCAGCCTTTGTCAAATGGGGTGTCAAAGAAGTCCAGCAACTCCGTGATGTAGAGGACATTCTCCTCATCGGCGAAGAAAAAGTCTACGACTTAATCGACGGCATGTTTGCGACTTTGTCTAAACTACAAACACGCAAGGTCAATATCGGCATGGACGAAGCCCACTTGGTTGGTTTGGGACGCTATCTCATCTTAAACGGTGTTGTGGATCGTAGCCTCCTCATGTGTCAACATTTGGAGCGCGTGCTGGATATTGCAGACAAGTATGGTTTCCACTGCCAGATGTGGAGCGATATGTTCTTCAAACTCATGTCAGCAGATGGCCAGTACGACCGTGATGTGGAAATTCCAGAGGAAACACGAGTTTTTCTTGACCGCCTTAAAGACCGTGTGACCTTGGTTTACTGGGATTATTATCAGGATAGCGAAGAAAAATACAACCGTAACTTCGGTAACCACCACAAGATTAGCCAGGATATTGCCTTTGCAGGTGGTGCTTGGAAGTGGATTGGTTTCACACCACACAACCATTTCAGTCGTCTCATCGCTGTCGAAGCTAACAAAGCCTGTCGTGCTAATCAGATCAAGGAAGTCATTGTGACCGGTTGGGGAGATAATGGTGGTGAAACAGCTCAGTTCTCTATTCTGCCAAGTCTACAAATCTGGGCAGAACTCAGCTACCGCAATGATTTAAACCGATTGTCAGCTCATTTTAAGACCAATACAGGTCTATCGGTTGAGGACTTTATGCAGCTTGATTTGGCCAACCTTTTGCCAGATCTACCAGGAAATCTAAGTGGTATCAATCCCAATCGCTATGTCTTTTATCAGGATGTCCTTTGCCCAATTCTTGATAAGCACATGACTCCTGAACAGGACAAGCCTCACTTTGCCCAGGCAGCTGAGACTCTGTCTGACATTACAGAAAAAGCTGGAGTCTACGCTTATCTTTTCGAAACTCAGGCCCAGTTGAATGCTATTTTAAGTGGCAAGGTTGATGTGGGACGACGCATTCGTCAAGCCTATCAAACAGGTGATAAAGAGAGCTTGCAACAAATTGCTAGGGAAGAATTACCAAAATTAAGAAGCCAGATTGAAACCTTCCACAAGCTCTTTAGCCAGCAATGGTTGAAAGAAAACAAAGTCTTTGGTTTGGATACAGTAGATATCCGTATGGGTGGACTCTTGCAACGAATCAAGCGAGCAGAAAGCCGTATGGAGGACTATCTAGCTGGCTCTATCTCACGTATCGATGAGTTGGAAGTAGAGATTCTGCCATTTAATGACTTTTACGCAGACAAGGATTTCGCAGCTACAACAGCTAACCAGTGGCATACCATTGCGACAGCTTCGACCATTTATACGACCTAATCCAAAAGGCTGTCTTTAAAGAAAATGATGTTGAAGGAGGAGAAAGATGTCCGATGGAGACATTTCTTCTCCTTTTTTCTCCATTTTTAAGGCTATGTCATAAATTTGTAGAATTTTTTCTATAATTAGGAGTTTGAAAAAGTTTTCATAGAGTTTTATAATAAAAAATGTAAACGTTACCAAAAAATAAAATGACAAAGGGGGGAGTCAGATGAAAAAGTTTGTTAAGACCTTGAGAGAAAATCTTATTTTCTTCTTGATGGTTTTACCAGGTGCAGCGTGGTTGATTTTATTCTTCTACATACCTGTTTTGGGAAACGTTGTCGCATTTAAAGACTATCATATCACCGGAGAGGGATTTATTGATAGTGTAATGAAGAGTAAGTGGGTAGGATTTGATAACTTCAAATTTCTCTTTAGTTCTAAAGATGCTTATATCATTACAAGAAATACCGTCCTTTACAACCTAGCCTTTATTTTCTTGGGCTTGATTGTTTCTGTTGGGATTGCCATTATCTTTAGTGAGATGCGTTCCAAACGGTTGGTTAAAGTGTTTCAAACATCAATGTTGTTCCCCTATTTCTTGTCATGGGTTATCATCAGCTTCTTTACAGATGCCTTCTTAAACGTCGATAAAGGCTTGATTAACCACATCTTAACATCACTTGGGATGAAAGGAATCAACTTCTATACAGAGGTTGCCATTTGGCCAGCGCTTCTCCTCTTCTTAGGAATCTGGAAAGGCTTTGGTTATAGCAGTGTTATGTACTATGCAACCATCATGGGAATTGATCCAACCTTCTACGAAGCAGCAACAGTGGATGGAGCATCTAAGTGGCAGCGAATCCGCCACATTACCATTCCTCAGTTGTCTTCCTTGATTACGGTCTTGACTATCCTTGCCATAGGAAATATCTTCCGTGCTGACTTTGGATTGTTCTACCAAATTCCACATAACTCAGGTGCCCTTTATAGTGTGACAAACGTAATTGATGTCTATGTCTACAATGGACTTGCTAAATCAGGAGATATTGCGATGGCCGCAGCGGCTGGTCTTTACCAATCAGTTGTCGGATTGATTCTCGTTTTACTTTCTAATATTGTAGCACGTCGGATTGATAAGAATGCAGCGCTCTTCTAGAAAGGAGGATACCATGGCAAAATCAAAAATTAAAAAAGAAAAAGTTGATAATGTTGGGATCCACTCCTTTAGTAAGAAAGCAGACCTCTTCTTTAGTAGCATTGTTGGCTTGGTTGCTCTATCCTGTATCTTGCCCTTCATCTTTGTTGTCATGATTTCCTTGACCGACGAACAAAGTTTGGCGATTCACGGCTTCCAATTTTGGCCTGCTAAGTTTGGTGCAGATGGCTATCTTTTCCTTGTTCAATTTAAGGATAAGATTCTTCAAGCCCTCTTTATTACCTTGTTTGTGACGATTGTAGGGACAGCATGTAATGTCTTCATTACAACGACCTACGCCTACGCAATCTCTCGTAGAACCTTTAAGTACAGAAACTTCTTTACTGTCTTTGCCCTCTTGAGCATGCTCTTTAGTGCTGGGATGGTACCAGGTTACATCGTTACCACTCAATTGCTTCATTTAGGAGATACCGTTGGAGCCCTCATCATTCCGATGTTATTGAGTCCTTTTAACATCATCTTGATGCGGACCTTCTTCAAACGGACAATCCCAGAAGCCATTCTTGAGTCTGCTCGGATAGATGGAGCCAGTGAAACACGGATCTTCTTCCAGATCTGTTTGCCACTTTCTCTCCCAGGGATCGCGACCATCAGTCTCTTCACAGCCCTCGGCTTCTGGAATGACTGGTTCAACGCCCTCCTCTACATCAAGAGTGAAAATCTCTATCCCCTTCAATACTTGCTGATGCAAATCCAAAATAATATGGATTACATTTCTAAATCAGTCGGTGCATCTAGCCAAATCGCTGGTGCGGTCCAATCCCTTCCTAAGGAAACTGGACGGATGGCCATGGTGGTGGTGGCAACAGTTCCAATCGCTATCCTCTATCCATTCTTCCAACGTTACTTTGTAAAAGGATTGACCATCGGTGGTGTGAAAGAGTAAGCAAACCTTTCTCACCCACCCTTCATAATGTTAATAAAGAAAAATAAAAAAGGAGTTTTTCTCATGAAAAATTGGAAAAAATATGCTTTAGCTTCTGCTAGCGTTCTCGCACTTGGAGCAACTCTTGCTGCTTGTGGTAACTTGACAGGTGATAACCAAAAATCATCTAAGAGTGAAGATGGCAAAACAGTTATCAAAATGTACCAAATCGGTGACAAACCTGATAACTTGGATACCTTGTTAGAAAATGCTAACAAGATCATCGAAGAAAAAGCTGGCGTTAAATTAGACATCCAATACCTTGGTTGGGGTGACTACGACAAGAAGATGAACGTTATCATTTCATCTAATGAAAGCTACGATATTGCTTTCGCAAACAACTATGTCATCAATGCTCAAAAAGGTGCTTATGCTGACTTGACAGACTTGTACAAGAAAGAAGGAAAAGAGCTTTATGAAGCACTTGACCCAGCATACATCAAAGGGAATACTGTAAATGGCAAGATCTATGCTGTTCCAGTTGCAGCCAACGTGGCATCTTCACAAAACTTTGCCTTCAACGGACCACTTCTTGAAAAATATGGTATTGATGTTTCAAACGTCACAGACTATGCTTCTCTTGAACCAGTCTTGAAAGCGATCAAAGAAAAAGATCCAAACGTTGTTCCATTTGCAATGAACAAGAGCTACGGTGGACCTTCTGATGACTTCGATTACATTGCAGTAGATGGACTTCCATTCGTTGTCGATTTGCAAGGTGACACAACTAAGATCGTTGACCGTTACACGATTCCACGTTATGTTGAAAACTTGAAGACTCTTCATAAATACTATGAAGCAGGATACATTCCAAAAGACGTAGCTACAAGCGAAACTGGATATGACCTTTCTCAAGATACTTGGTTGGTACGTGAAGAAACAGTAGGACCTGCTGACTACGGTAACAGCTTGCTTACTCGTGTAGCAAACCGTAAGATCGAAATCAAACCATTCACTCAACTTTACAAGAAGAACAACACTACTCAAGTTGCAAACTTTGTTATCTCAAACAACTCTAAGAACAAAGAAAAAGCAATGGAAGTATTGAACCTCTTGAATACAAACCCAGAACTCTTGAACGGTCTTGTTTACGGACCAGAAGGCAAGAACTGGGAAAAAGTTGAAGGTAAAGAAAACCGTGTGAAAGTCTTGGATGGCTACAACGGAAACACTCACATGTCTGGATGGAACACAGGTAACAACTGGATTCTTTACATCAACGAAAACGTAACGGATGAGCAAATTGCACAATCTAAGAAAGACTTAGAAACTGCTAAAGAATCTCCAGCACTTGGATTCATCTTCAACACTGAAAACGTGAAATCAGAAATCACTGCCCTTACAAACACTTTGAACCAATTCACAAGTGCCATCAATACAGGTACAGTAGATCCTGAAGTTGAAATTCCTAAGATGCTTGAAAAATTGAAATCAGAAGGTGCCTACCAAAAAGTCTTGGATGAAATCCAAAAACAATACGATGAGTACCTTGCTGCTAAGAAATAAGCTAGCATTACTTGCTTAAGTCTATCAAAAGACTTTGAGGTCTTCGCACTTCAAAGTCTTTTCTGTTGATGATTTCGAAATCGAAACCATCAGAGGAAATGTGCTATAATATAGGGTATAATCATCAGTTGTACTAGGGAAACTATACTAAGTCGTAAGTTCCCCTCTACAGCATATGAACATGGAGACACATTATGGGAAGAATGATTGAATTTATTTTTACAAGGGTCTACTTAGCCATGCTGGCAACAGGGATCTTTTGGGCGCTAACCTTTTGTGGAGGCATCCTATTTGGATTTGGGCCGGCTAGTGCAACGATTATGAGTCTATATGCCGAACATGGATCTGATTACAAACAATATGCTTGGTCTGAAGCTTGGTCGCTCTATAAAGAAAATTTCCGTCGGGCCAACCAGGTTTTCTATACATTTTTTTTGATCGAAGCCATTCTTATTTATGGTATGTATCTGATGGTTCAATTGCCCCACTTGTCCCTATTTCAGATTTTTATCCTATTGGTCAATTTGATTTTCTTATTGGTGGCTCCCCTGACTTTTGCAGTCTATCTCAAGCTTCAGGTCCAGTTTGACTTGTCCTACCTTAATAGCTTGAAGTTGAGTTTTATTGGTGCTTTTCTGGATATTCGTGCAGTGACCAAGTTTCTCTTGGGGACCTTTCTTCTAGGAGTTGTTACTCATTTCGTTCCGGCTTTATTTTTCTTTGTTTTACTGGGCTTGTGGCATTTCTTTGTCAATGATATTTTTCAACCCGTCTATGAAACAATTCGCTCTAAAGTGGTTTCTTAATTATGAAAAAAATATGGTTAGCAACACTTTTGAAATTCTATGCCTATATCATGGTGGGGATCATCACGACTTTAGGTGTGACGGTATCTTTGGTCTATTGGCATAATCAGAAAGCAGAGACAGATCGAATCGCTCAGTTGATTTCCTCGCGCTTGACTGCTGAGGTAGAGGATCTTTATAAGAGATCTTCTCAATGGGGGAAGAGTCTGGTAGAGAATCCTGCCAAGCTCGAAGGAGTCTACAAGTATTTTTCAATGACGCCTTCTGAATACGAAAGCTGGCGTTTGGATAATTTTTTCTCCAATTATATTCAAGTTTCGCTGCACCGTAATATTGAAACTCTGTATTTGGAACACGATGTTATTGATCAAATTGATTTGGTGTTAAATGACTATACGACTGTGTTTGTCTCCAGTAAAAATAAAAAAGGAGGGCAACAAGTTCCTGCGGATCAATACATAGCTAGTTCACAAGCAATCCCAGTCTCCTTGACGGATGCGACGACTGGCGAAGATATTGGACTAGCCTACATTAAAGTCAATCCAGCGCTATTGGATTCTGTCGTCGACAATATTCAAGACACTATTCCAGTTGCTGTCCAAATTTATAATCCCTTGGGCAAGGTTTTTTACCACAGAGGGGATATCAACCCTAAAGATCATAGCCAGTGGATTGTGCGAGATACTGCTTACGGCTATCAAATCTGGGTTGGAATTCCGACTTCTTACACGGTTCGAACGGCCTTATTTAGTTTTACCTGGATGATTTCGGTCGCCTTAATCCTATTCTTGGTCTTGTATCTCTTGCTTCAACGAATTTTCCGTAATTACCAAAAACAAGTTTTGGATTTGGTAGATACCATGGAAGCCATCAGCCAGGGGGATTCTGAGCGACGGATCAATGTGGATACCAAAGAGCAGGAGCTCCTTTTAGTTGCAGAAACGACCAATGCCATGTTAGACAATATGGACAAGTCTATCCGTGATATCTATCAGCTACAACTGAGCCAAAAAGATGCCAATTTGAAGGCCTTGCAAGCGCAGATTAATCCGCATTTTATGTATAATACCATGGAGTTTATTCGCATGTATGCAGTTATGCAGGATCAAGAAGAATTAGCTGATATTATTTACGAATTTAGTAGTCTCCTTCGAAACAATATTTCAGAGGAGAAAGAAACGACCATAGAAAATGAGTTGGAATTTTGTAGAAAATACAGCTATCTCTGTATGGTGCGTTATCCAAAATCGATTGCTTATGGCTTTAAAATTGAACCCGGTCTAGAAGAGATGATTATTCCGAAGTTTACTCTTCAGCCACTAGTGGAAAATTACTTTGTTCATGGAGTTGATCACAAGCGCAAGGACAATGTCATTAGTATCAAAGTCCGTCATGTTGGAGGAGCTGTGGAAATTCGGGTTCAAGACAATGGGAGAGGACTGGAACCGAGCCAACTGCAACGAATTCAACAAATATTGAGTCATAGGGATCCACGAGAAGAAGTAGAAGAGAGTAAGGGGCGACAATCGATTGGGATTGTCAATGTCCACGAGCGTTTCCTTCTCTACTTTGGGGATCGTTACCACATTCAAATTACATCAGAAAAAGGAAAAGGTGTTCTCTATACGATTACCATCGAGGACACTTAAGAGGAAAAAATCGTGTATAAAGTCTTATTGGTTGACGATGAATATATGATTACTGAGGGGTTGAAAAAACTGATTCCCTTTGAAAAATGGGACATGGAGGTTGTTTACACAGCAGAGGATGCAGATCAAGCCTTGGCCTATGTTGCGGATTATCCAGTGGATATCGTGATTACAGATGTCAATATGCCAGGAAAAACTGGTCTGGAAATGATTGATCAAATGCAGTCCATGCTTCCCCATGCAGCTTATATCATTATGTCAGGTTACCAAGATTTTGCTTATGTAAAAAAAGCCTTAAACCTCCGAGTAGCAGACTATCTGTTAAAGCCTGTCAATAAGGTGGAGCTGGGGAATATCCTAGAAAAATTATCCCAAACTCTGAAAAACCCAGATCAAGCGACGGCCAATCGGCTCCTTCATGAAGATTGGTCAGAAGAAGAGTTCGAACAAGCCATCCGAGGAAGAAAACAACTCTGGATTGGAGTGGATAAGGAAAGGAAGGGCTTTGCCAGTTCATCTTATCAGGTCTTAGGAAAAAATCTTCAACTCTATCTTTCCGATGAGGATGAAGGGGCTTTCCTACAGCGCCGTTTCCAAGCACCTTATAAGGAACATTTTCAACAATTTAAAGAGCTTGTTGAACGAAGTCTGTTTTATGGGGATATCCCATTGGAGGAAGAAGATGGTGTCTTTAATTACTATGAACCCATCTACCGTGTCATCATTCAGGGGAATATCCAGCAAATTTTGGAGGAGTTAAACTGGTTAGAAGAAACTGTGAAAAGCCATACTCCAAAAGTGGCGATAGCCAAGCAACTCTTTATTCAGTTCATTATGGATGTCTTTCATTTATTTGAACACCTGCACGGTGATGACCTGACAGAAATTGTGAAAGCCGTTCATGATACACCGACTTTCGAGGATCTTGTTACCTGCGTTCGGAACCAATTGGAGAGTTTCTTTTCTCAATATCGGATGAACAATAATGTGGCGACCGTCCTAGAAGTAATTGGACGCGACTATCGGAAGGAACTGTCGCTCAAGGATATCAGCAAAGATCTCTATATCAATCCCGTTTATTTAGGGCAATTGATCAAACGTGAGACCAATTCCACCTTTGCAGAACTCTTGAATAAACAACGGATCAAAGCTGCCCAACAGTTGCTTTTATCCACAACGGAAAGTATTGAAGATATTTGCTATGAGGTCGGCTACAGCAATGTTGGTTACTTTTACAAGGTATTCCGCAAGTTGTGTGGCAAGTCTCCTAAAGCCTACCGTCAACAAATCGGCGTAGAGGAAAGTGATTAATCTGTAAACATGAAAAATACCCTCCATTGATTAAAAATGGAGGGTATTTTTTAGTTGCTTCTTCCAATCAAAATCGTAGCAGAAATCGTGACTTGAGTCAGATCGGTCCAGTCAATTTGAGCTGGATCGACATGAAAGAGGAGAGGCGTCATGCTCAGAAGAGCCTCCCGCAATGCTGGAGTCAGTTCGAACCTTTCCTGGCAATGGATGGTATTTTCAATCGTAAAATGATCAGAAAAATGTTGAATAATCTGCTCATTGGAGTAATCTACCTGGTCTAGGTGGTCCTTCACCTTTTGACGAATCTCTTGCAGATGGGTGGCAGTTGGGATGACCTTGATGAGGCGACCATCTGGGGCCAGGACCCGTTTAAATTCCTGATAATTTGCTGGCGAAAAGATATCTAGGAGGAGGTCCATGCTCTGGTCTAAAAGAGGGAGATGAGCCAGGTCTCCGACAAACCACTTGACCTTCCATTCCTGGTCGCTTTTGGCAGCCAGCTGGATCGATTCCTTCGACAAATCAAAGGCGTAAAAGGAATGGTCTGGATGGCGTTCTTGTAAGCTGCGCGAATAGTAGCCTTCCCCGCAACCAATATCTAAAATGTTGGCTGGATGGGCCAGTGGAGACAAGCATTCTGACAGGGCATTAAGGATATGGTTGTAGAAACCATTCTCTAGAACGAGTTGCCGGTTTTGGAAATTTTCCTTGTCATAGTCCTTGGAGGCCTTCACTTGTGGCGCCAAGTTCACATAGCCAAACTTAGCAAGGTCAAAGGAGTGGCGGTTGGGGCAAGCCAAGCTTTGTTGGACCAGGTCGAGGGCTTCTTGACAGATGGGACAGGCAAAAGCCGATGCAGTCTGAAATCGTTGTAATTTTGGTTTGATCGTCATGATACTTCTAGTGTACCAAAAAACCTCTGAAAGTCATAGCTTCAGAGGTCTTCTTTTTAATAAGTCAAAACAAAGTATTTTTTCTTACCGCGACGGATAACGGTCAATTCGTTTTCCAATTTATCGCTATCGCTCAAGACATAGTCAAGGTCTTGGATGCGGTCGCCATTGATGTAGATGGCACCATTTTGTACATCTTCACGAGCTTGGCGTTTGGAGTTGACCACGCCAGAAGATACAAGCAATTCTACGATGTTGAGGTTTTCGTCTGCTTGGACTTGGTAGTTTGGCACACCACGAAGGCCTTGTTTGAGTTCTTTGACAGAAAGGTTTTTGATATTTCCTGCAAAGAGTTGTTCTGTGATGTTGAGGGCTTCTTTGTAGGCTTCTTCACCGTGAACGAGGGTGACCACCTCACGCGCCAAGACTTTTTGAGCCAAGCGTTCATGTGGCGCAGCTTCAAACTGTTTGCGGATCTCTTCAATCTCATCAAGAGACAAGAAGGTAAAGATTTTCAAGAAGCGAACAGCGTCAGCGTCCATGACATTCATCCAGAATTGGTACATTTCGTATGGAGAAGTCTTTTCAGGGTTGAGCCAAACCGCATTCCCTTCAGATTTACCAAATTTCTTACCAGTCGCATCTGTAATGAGTGGAACAGTGATGACGTGACCAGTCTTGTCAGCCTTTCGACGCAACAATTCGGTACCAGCTGTCATATTTCCCCACTGGTCAGAACCACCGATTTGCAGGGTAACATTGTGGTCTTGGTTCAGAACAAAGAAGTCGTAGCCTTGCATGATTTGGTAGGCAAATTCAGTGTAAGAAATCCCTGTTTCAATCCGCTTCTTCACAGATTCCTTGCTCATCATGTAGTTGACAGTAAAGTATTTTCCGATGTCGCGAAGGAAGTCAATGAAGCTGATGCTGCCAAACCAGTCGTAGTTATTGACCATGACAGCCTTATTTTCCCCATTTTCAAAATCTAAGAAACGAGACAATTGCCCTTGGATAGAAGTGACCCAACCGTCTACAGTCTCCTTAGTTTGTAAACTGCGCTCGGCATCTTTGAAAGAAGGGTCTCCAATGAGTCCGGTCGCACCACCGACAAGCGCATAAGGTTTGTGGCCTGCCAATTGTAAGCGACGACTGGTCAAGATTGCAACAAGGTGCCCAAGGTGCAAGCTATCAGCAGTTGGATCGTAGCCAGTATAATACGATACTTGCCCTTCTTCTAGGGCTTTACGCAAAGCATCTTCGTCAGTCGTTTGGAAAATCAAACCACGTTCTTTTAGCTCATCAAAAATGTGCATCGTTCTCTCCTTTTCTAAGCTACTGGCCAGATCGATGAAAACAGTCCAGTATCTGTATGGTTTCTCTCTATTTTACCATAATGACTTGAAATAGCAATGAATGGACGAAAAAAATCCAATCGGAAGCAGTGTTCTCAACTTTAGGAATTGAAAAGAAAGAGGTCCATTTGGTATAATGGGAAGGACAAGGAGAAATAGAGTGAGTCAAATGAGAGAATTTTTTACAAAGTGCGGGAAGAAAATAAAAGACTTCTTTGCCAAAATGACGGTTGAAGTCAATGAGAAAGAAGACAAGGAGGGCTGGTCACTAGGAGATCTCCTAGCGACGGTTCTACGGACGATGAAACTCCTTTGGGATGTGCTACTGGTGTTTGCTTTGGGTGGTCTCTTGTTTGGTGCAGGGATTGCGATTGGCTATGCAGCTAGCCTCTTTAATGAGACAGAGACGCCGGATCCGACCCAATTGGTTCAACAAGTGCGAAATATTTCGAGCGTTTCAAAGATTTCCTACTCAGATGGAAGCATCATTTCTGATATTGACAGCGACTTGATTCGGATCCCTGTCCAAAAGGATGCGATTTCGGACAATGTCAAAAAGGCTGTCATTGCCACAGAAGATGAGAACTTTAATAGCCATAACGGGGTTGTTCCGAAAGCGGTGATCCGGGCTACCTTGGGTTCAGTTGCTGGAGTAGGGTCCTCTAGTGGTGGTTCAACTCTGACCCAACAGTTGATTAAACAACAAGTTGTGGGAGATGCACCGACCTTCTCACGGAAGGCTGCTGAGATTATCGATGCCCTTGCTCTGGAGCGGGTAATGGATAAGGACGAAATTTTAACAACCTACCTCAATGTCTCTCCATTTGGTCGAAACAACCGGGGACAAAATATCGCGGGAGTGGAAGCTGCAGCTCAAGGGATTTTTGGTGTTTCTGCCAAAGACTTGACTGTTCCACAGGCAGCCTTTATTGCTGGTTTGCCACAGAGCCCAATTGTCTACTCACCTTACGCTTCTGATGGCAGCCTCAAGACTCAGGAAAATCAAGCTTTAGGATTGGATCGTGCCAAGGATGTCTTGTACAATATGTATCGGACAGGTGCTATCAGCAAGGAAGAGTACGACCAATATAGTCAATATGATCTAAGCAAGGATTTCCTTCCTTCAAATGGCATCGAGAAGACACCACACGACTACTTGTATTTCCAAGCTGTTAGTGAAGCGGAAGATGCTATGTATGACTATTTAATCAAGAGGGACAATGTTTCGAGTCACGACCTAAAAAACAATTCAACGGTTAAGTCTTATCAAGAGTTAGCGAAGAAAGAATTGAGAGAGGGTGGCTATACGGTTCAGACCACTATCAACAAAGCTATTTACAATGCCATGCAAGAAGCAGTTGCCAATTATGGCGGTATCTTGGACGATGGAACGGGTACGGTAGAAGTCGGAAATGTCCTTATGGACAACCGAACAGGAGCGATTCTTGGCTTTGTTGGGGGACGGAATTTTGACGGGAATCAGAATAACCACGCTTTTGATACAGAGCGTTCTCCAGGATCTACCATTAAACCCTTGCTGGCTTATGGAATCGCCATTGACCAAGGCTTGATGGGAAGCAATAGCATTGTCTCCAATTACCCAACTAACTTTTCTAGTGGAGAGCCAATTATGCACGTGGATAACCGGGGGACTGGGATGATGGACCTCCGAGAGGCCCTTAATACCTCATGGAATATCCCAGCTTATTGGACCTATCGTACTCTCCGTGAAAAGGGTGTCGATGTCCCAGGCTATATGGAAAAAATGGGCTACGATATCGCTGAGTACGGCATTGAAAGTCTGCCAATGGGAGGCGGGATCGAAGTAAGCGTCGCCCAACATACAAATGGTTATCAAACCATTGCAAATAATGGAAATTACCAAAAACGCTACATGATTGAAAAAATCATGGATCGCAATGGGGAAGTGGTCTACCAACATGAGAGCAAGGCGACCCGCGTCTACTCAGCAGCAACTGCGACTATCATGCAGGACCTGTTAAGAGGTGTCATCAGCTCTGGTGCAACAACGACCTTTAAGAGCCGAATCAGCCAGGTCAATCCAACTCTTGCAAATGCCGATTGGATCGGGAAAACTGGAACCACCAATGAGAATGGAGATATGTGGCTCATGCTGTCTACTCCAAATCTTACCTTAGGTGGCTGGATTGGACATGACAACAATGCTTCCATGGCTCCGTTGACAGGCTACAATAATAACGCAAGTTACATGGCCTATTTAGCGAATGCCATCTACCAGGCGGATCCAGCTGCTTGGGGCGTGCAAGATCGCTTTACCTTAGATAGCAGTGTTATTTCATCGACTGTTCTCAAATCGACAGGACAACGACCTGGTCGTGTCAATGTCAATGGTCGTGATATCGATGTGTCGGGTGCGACGGTTACCAGCTATTGGGCTAAAAATGGCGCTCCACAAACGACCTACCGCTTCGCAATTGGTGGATCGGATAGTGATTATGCTAGTGCCTGGGCTGGAATTCTAGGCGGTTCAGCTAATACTTCCAATGGAAATCGCAATAGCAACCGGACAAGCAATTCGAACACGCCAAGTAGTTCGAACACGACAGCTAGTTCATCATCTAGTGGACAAAACAGATAAAAATAACGAGTTGCAATACCATAAAATCGTTTTCATGTCTAGAGAAAACCTTGTGTTTTTTATGAAAATACGATATAATAAGGACAAGTAATTTGTCGTGCGCTTTATTTGAAATATTGTCCAAATAGAAGCTTACAGCAGTTAAATCAAACTTTATAAAAGTCGATTTAGCTGCTCTTTTTGTGCCTATTTTTAGAAAAAACGGAGCTTGTCACACAAACTTAATCTTTCTAAAAATTCCAAAAAGGATGAATGATACGGAGGAGATTTCTTCTCACGTGATGTAGATCACACCCCCTTCATAACATCGTTTCGACTGGATCAGAACCATTCTGATATGGTCAGAAGCGATCTAGAAACCGGATTTTCAGAGAGGGTTTTCCCCTAGCTGGTATCCTAGTATAGAAAAGGAGTTAAAACTTTGGCAGGACATGACGTTCAATACGGGAAACATCGGACCCGTCGTAGTTTTTCAAGAATCAAAGAAGTTCTTGATTTACCAAATTTGATTGAAATCCAAACGGATTCATTTAAAGATTTTCTGGATCATGGTTTGAAAGAAGTTTTCGAAGATGTATTGCCAATTTCGAACTTCACAGACACAATGGAGTTGGAATTCGTCGGCTATGAAATCAGAGAACCAAAGTATACCTTGGAAGAAGCACGTATCCATGATGCGAGCTATTCTGCCCCAATCTTTGTAACCTTCCGCTTGGTCAACAAGGAAACAGGCGAAATCAAAACGCAAGAAGTCTTCTTTGGTGATTTCCCAATCATGACCGAGATGGGAACCTTTATCATCAATGGTGGAGAGCGGATCATCGTATCTCAGCTCGTGCGTTCACCAGGTGTCTACTTCAATGATAAGGTGGACAAGAACGGTAAGGTTGGCTATGGATCAACGGTTATTCCGAACCGTGGAGCTTGGCTAGAACTTGAAACAGACTCAAAAGATATTGCTTATACTCGTATCGACCGTACGCGTAAGATTCCATTTACGACCTTGGTTCGTGCCCTTGGTTTCTCTGGGGATGACGAGATTTTTGATATCTTTGGGGATAGCGAATTGGTTCGCAACACAGTTGAAAAAGATATCCACAAAAACCCAATGGATTCTCGCATAGATGAAGCCCTTAAAGAAATTTATGAGCGTCTTCGTCCAGGTGAGCCAAAAACAGCGGAAAGCTCTCGTAGCTTGTTGGTAGCCCGTTTCTTTGACCCACGTCGTTATGACTTGGCTCCAGTTGGTCGCTACAAGATCAATAAGAAACTCAATATCAAGAACCGTTTGTTGAACCAAACGATTGCAGAACCATTGGTAGATGCTGAAACAGGAGAAATCCTTGTAGAAGCTGGTACCGTGATGACACGCGATGTCATCGACAGCATCTCAGAACATTTGGACGGTGATTTGAACAAGATTGTCTACACTCCAAATGATTCAGCAGTATTGACAGAACCAGTTGTTCTTCAAAAATTCAAGGTTGTAGCACCTACTGATCCAGACCGTGTTGTAACAATCATCGGAAATGCAAATCCAGATGATAAAGTTCGCACTATCACTCCGGCAGATATCCTTGCTGAAATGAGCTACTTCCTTAACTTGGCTGAAGGCATCGGTCGTATCGATGATATCGACCACCTCGGAAACCGTCGTATTCGTGCCGTTGGTGAATTGCTTGCCAACCAAGTACGTCTTGGACTTTCACGTATGGAACGTAATGTTCGTGAACGTATGTCTGTTCAAGATAACGAAGTATTGACACCTCAACAAATCATTAACATCCGTCCAGTGACTGCGGCGATCAAAGAATTCTTTGGTTCTTCCCAATTGTCACAGTTCATGGACCAACACAACCCACTTTCTGAGTTGTCCCACAAACGTCGTTTGTCTGCCTTAGGGCCTGGTGGTTTGACACGTGACCGCGCTGGATATGAAGTCCGTGACGTGCACTACACTCACTATGGTCGTATGTGTCCAATCGAAACACCTGAAGGACCAAACATCGGTTTGATCAACAACTTGTCATCCTATGGACACTTGAACAAGTATGGTTTCATCCAAACGCCATACCGTAAAGTAGACCGTGAAAAAGGTGTGGTCACCAACGAAATCGTTTGGTTGACAGCTGATGAAGAAGATGAGTACATCGTAGCCCAGTCCAACTCTAAGTTGAACGAAAAAGGTGGTTTTGCTGAGCCGATCGTTATGGGACGTCACCGTGGTAACAACCAAGAGTTCCCATCTGATCAAGTCGACTACATGGACGTATCTCCAAAACAGGTAGTTGCCGTTGCGACAGCATGTATTCCTTTCTTGGAAAACGATGACTCCAACCGTGCCCTCATGGGTGCCAACATGCAACGTCAGGCTGTGCCATTGATCGATCCAAAAGCGCCTTACGTGGGTACTGGTATGGAATACCAAGCAGCCCATGACTCAGGAGCTGCAGTCATTGCGCAACATGATGGGAAGGTTACTTATGCCGATGCTGACAAGGTAGAAGTTCGTCGGGAAGATGGATCTCTTGATGTTTACCATATCCAAAAATTCCGTCGTTCAAACTCAGGTACGGCTTACAACCAACGTACCCTTGTAAAAGTTGGCGATGTCGTTGAAAAAGGCGACTTTATCGCAGACGGTCCATCGATGGAAAAAGGGGAAATGGCCCTTGGTCAAAACCCAATTGTTGCCTACATGACATGGGAAGGTTACAACTTCGAGGATGCCGTTATCATGAGCGAACGCTTGGTGAAAGAAGATGTCTATACATCTGTTCACTTGGAAGAATTCGAATCAGAAACGCGCGACACTAAGTTAGGCCCTGAAGAAATCACTCGTGAAATTCCAAACGTTGGGGAAGATGCTCTCAGAAACCTTGACGAAATGGGTATTATCCGTATCGGTGCGGAAGTAAAAGAAGGCGATATCTTAGTTGGTAAGGTAACACCGAAGGGTGAAAAAGATCTTTCTGCTGAAGAACGTCTCCTCCACGCTATCTTTGGAGATAAATCTCGTGAAGTGCGTGATACTTCTCTTCGTGTACCTCACGGTGGAGATGGTGTTGTTCGCGATGTCAAGATCTTTACGCGTGCAAACGGAGATGAATTGCAATCGGGTGTCAACATGTTGGTTCGTGTTTACATCGCACAAAAACGCAAGATCCGCGTCGGAGATAAGATGGCCGGTCGTCACGGAAACAAAGGGGTTGTATCCCGTATTGTTCCTGTGGAAGACATGCCTTACCTTCCAGATGGTACACCGGTTGATATCATGTTGAACCCACTTGGGGTGCCATCACGTATGAATATCGGTCAGGTTATGGAACTTCACCTTGGTATGGCGGCTCGTAACTTGGGTATCCACATCGCAACACCAGTCTTTGACGGAGCAAGCTCAGAAGACCTCTGGGATACCGTTCGTGAAGCTGGTATGGATAGCGATGCTAAGACCATTCTTTACGATGGCCGTACAGGTGAGCCATTTGACAACCGTGTTTCTGTCGGTGTCATGTACATGATCAAGCTTCACCACATGGTTGATGATAAACTCCACGCTCGTTCTGTCGGACCATACTCAATGGTTACCCAACAACCACTCGGAGGTAAAGCTCAGTTTGGTGGACAACGTTTCGGGGAAATGGAAGTTTGGGCCCTTGAGGCTTATGGTGCGTCTAATGTCCTTCAAGAAATCTTGACCTACAAGTCAGACGATGTCAACGGACGTTTGAAAGCTTATGAAGCGATTACCAAAGGAAAACCAATTCCAAAACCAGGTGTGCCAGAGTCCTTCCGAGTACTTGTGAAAGAATTGCAATCACTTGGATTGGATATGCGTGTCCTAGATGAAGATGACAAAGAAGTTGAACTTCGCGATCTTGACGAAGGGGAAGACGACGATGTCATCCACGTAGATGATCTAGAAAAAGCACGTGAAAAAGCAGCCAAGGAAGCTCGCGCAGCTTTTGAAGCTGAAGGGAAAGAAGAATAATTTAATATGTAGTTCAATAGGATGGAAAACCTGAGAAGGTTCTCTACCCCAAGCTTTAGGCTTGAAGGAGTGAAGGAAGTTCCTTCTCTCCTTCGCCAAAAAGCAGAAGAACATACAATCGATAATGAACATAAAGAAAGGTAAGAAATAGTGGTTGATGTAAATCGTTTTAAAAGTATGCAAATCACCCTAGCTTCTCCAAGCAAGGTCCGTTCATGGTCTTATGGAGAGGTCAAGAAACCTGAAACAATCAACTACCGTACATTGAAACCAGAACGTGAAGGTCTCTTTGATGAAGTCATCTTTGGACCGACAAAAGACTGGGAATGTGCGTGTGGAAAATACAAACGGATTCGTTACAAAGGGATCGTTTGTGACCGCTGTGGTGTGGAAGTAACACGTGCCAAGGTTCGTCGCGAACGCATGGGACACATCGAATTGAAAGCACCTGTGTCACACATCTGGTACTTCAAAGGCATCCCTTCTCGTATGGGGTTGACCTTGGACATGAGTCCTCGTGCCCTTGAAGAAGTCATCTACTTCGCAGCTTACGTGGTGATCGATCCAAAAGATACACCACTTGAGCACAAGTCCATCATGACAGAGCGTGAATACCGTGAACGCTTGCGCGAATACGGACCAGGTTCTTTTGTAGCTAAGATGGGGGCAGAAGCGATCCAAGACCTCTTGAAACAAGTGGATTTGGAAGCTGAAATTGCTGTCTTGAAGGAAGAATTGAAGACTGCAACTGGTCAAAAACGTGTGAAGGCAGTTCGCCGTTTGGATGTCTTAGATGCCTTCTACAAATCTGGCAACAAGCCAGAATGGATGGTTCTCAACATCCTTCCCGTTATTCCACCAGATCTTCGTCCGATGGTCCAATTGGATGGTGGCCGTTTTGCTGCCTCTGACTTGAATGATCTTTACCGTCGTGTGATTAACCGGAACAACCGTTTGGCACGTTTGCTTGAGTTGAATGCCCCTGGTATCATCGTGCAAAACGAAAAACGGATGCTCCAAGAAGCCGTTGATGCTTTGATCGACAACGGTCGTCGTGGTCGTCCGATCACAGGACCAGGTAGTCGTCCACTGAAATCTTTGAGCCATATGCTCAAAGGGAAACAAGGACGCTTCCGTCAAAACTTGCTCGGTAAACGGGTGGACTTCTCAGGACGTTCCGTTATCGCCGTTGGTCCAACTCTTAAGATGTACCAATGTGGTGTGCCACGTGAAATGGCCATCGAGCTCTTTAAACCATTTGTCATGCGTGAAATCGTTGCGCGTGACATCGTGCAAAACGTAAAAGCCGCTAAACGCTTGGTCGAACGTGGAGATGAGCGGATCTGGGATATCTTGGAAGAAGTGATCAAAGAACACCCAGTTCTCTTGAACCGCGCACCGACCCTTCACCGTTTGGGGATCCAAGCCTTTGAACCTGTCTTGATTGACGGGAAAGCTCTTCGCTTGCACCCACTTGTCTGTGAAGCCTACAATGCCGACTTTGACGGGGACCAAATGGCCATCCACGTACCGCTTTCAGAAGAAGCCCAAGCAGAAGCTCGTATCTTGATGCTGGCTGCTGAGCACATCTTGAATCCGAAAGACGGGAAGCCAGTCGTTACCCCATCTCAGGATATGGTATTGGGGAACTACTACCTCACTATGGAAGAAGCTGGTCGTGAAGGCGAAGGCATGGTCTTCAAAGACCGTGATGAAGCGGTCATGGCTCTTCGCAATGGTTATGTTCACTTGCATACTCGTGTCGGAATTGCAACGGATAGCTTGAACAAGCCATGGACAGAAGCGCAACAGCACAAGATTCTCTTGACAACTGTTGGTAAGATTCTCTTTAACGATATCATGCCTGCAGAACTTCCATATCTTCAAGAGCCAAATAATGCTAACTTGACAGAAGGCGTTCCAGCTAAGTACTTCTTGGAGCCTGGTCAAGATGTCAAAGCGACGATTGAGAAATTGGAATTAAATGTTCCATTCAAGAAGAAAAACCTTGGAAATATTATCGCGGAAATCTTCAAACGCTTCCGTACAACAGAAACATCTGCTTTCTTGGACCGCTTGAAAGACTTAGGTTACCACCACTCAACCCTTGCTGGTTTGACAGTGGGGATTGCCGATATTCCAGTTGTTGAAGACAAGGCTGAAATCATTGAAGAATCTCACAAACGTGTAGAACAAATCACCAAACAGTTCCGTAAAGGGATGATTACAGATGATGAGCGCTACAATGCGGTTACAGCTGAATGGCGTGCGGCCCGTGAGAAATTGGAAAAACGTCTGATTGATAACCAAGATCCGAAGAACCCAATCGTTATGATGATGGATTCTGGAGCCCGTGGTAACATCTCAAACTTCTCACAGCTTGCCGGTATGCGTGGTTTGATGGCCGCTCCAAACGGACGGATCATGGAATTGCCGATCCTTTCAAACTTCCGCGAAGGTTTGTCAGTACTCGAAATGTTCTTCTCTACTCACGGTGCTCGTAAAGGGATGACCGATACGGCCCTTAAGACAGCCGACTCAGGTTACTTGACTCGTCGTTTGGTTGACGTTGCCCAAGACGTGATCATTCGTGAAGATGACTGTGGAACTGACCGTGGACTTCTGATTACCTCTATTACAGATGGTAAAGAAATGATTGAACCATTGGAAGAACGTTTGACAGGTCGTTATACCAAGAAAACTGTTAAACACCCTGAAACAGGAGAAGTTATCGTTGGTCCAGATACCTTGATTACAGAAGATATCGCTCGCGACATCGTCAATGCTGGTGTTGAAGCAGTGACCATCCGCTCTGTCTTTACATGTAACACTCGTCATGGTGTCTGCCGTCATTGTTACGGTATCAACTTGGCGACTGGTGATGCGGTTGAGGTTGGTGAAGCAGTCGGAACCATCGCTGCCCAATCTATCGGGGAACCTGGTACACAGTTGACTATGCGTACCTTCCACACGGGTGGGGTTGCCTCAAATACTGATATCACGCAAGGTCTTCCTCGTGTCCAAGAAATCTTTGAAGCCCGCAATCCGAAAGGGGAAGCGGTCATCACTGAGGTCAAAGGGGAAGTCACAGCCATTGAAGAAGATGCTTCTACACGGACCAAGAAAGTCTTTGTACGTGGTGCGACTGGAGAGGGAGAATACGTTGTCCCTTACACAGCCCGCATGAAAGTCGAAGTGGGAGATCAAGTCTCTCGTGGTGCGGCTCTTACAGAAGGGTCTATCCAACCAAAACGTCTCCTTGCCGTTCGTGATGTCTTGTCAGTTGAAACTTACCTCCTTGCGGAAGTACAAAAAGTATACCGTAGCCAAGGGGTAGAAATCGGCGACAAACACATCGAGGTAATGGTGCGTCAAATGATCCGTAAGGTTCGTGTCATGGATCCAGGAGATACAGACCTTCTCATGGGTACTCTCATGGATATCACAGACTTTACAGATGCCAACCGTGATGTGGTTATTTCTGGTGGGGTTCCTGCGACGGCTCGTCCTGTCCTTATGGGAATCACCAAAGCCTCTCTTGAAACCAATAGTTTCTTGTCAGCGGCTTCCTTCCAGGAAACAACTCGTGTCCTCACTGACGCAGCGATTCGTGGTAAGAAAGACCATCTCCTTGGACTTAAGGAAAATGTTATCATTGGTAAGATTATTCCTGCTGGTACAGGTATGGCTCGTTACCGTAACTTGGAACCACAAGCAATCAATGAAGTTGAAATTATCGAAGAAATTCCTGTTACAGAAGAAGCAACTGAAATGGTTGAAGCAACTGTAGTGGAAGAAAATTAATCCTAAAAGAAGCTTTACTGATCTTCAGTAAGGCTTCTTTTTTATGCCTAAAAATGAATAGAAAGGCACTGATAATACCAGGTTAAAAATATGTACAAAGATGAATATATATTTGATAGAATGCATATTCAATGACTTTAAAATAAGCTTTTGAAAGATTTGAATATTAAAATAAATATGGTATAAAATCCAGCTATCTCAAGGTTTTTACGGGTTTTAAACTAATTAATATTACACATAAATTACAGATTATTAAAATTCGATTAAATGTATTACGAAAGCATTGAGATAGTTTGACTTATGAAGCAATTGAAGGTAGAATGGATGGTAAATATGTTGTTGATTTTGTTAATAAAATCACAAGGTAAAAAAGGTGAGATGATGAAAAAGATTAAAGTGATGGTTGTTTTTGGAACGCGCCCAGAAGCTATTAAAATGGCTCCCCTGGTTCTAGAGCTCCAAAAGCAAAGTGAGACCATTGAAACGATTACAGTGGTGACTGCTCAGCATCGTCAAATGCTGGATCAAGTGCTAGAGACCTTCCGCATTCAACCGGATTACGATCTAGATATTATGGGGAAAAACCAATCACTTCTAGATATCACGGCTAGAATCCTTGAAAAATTTGACCCAGTCGTGAAAGAAGTGCAACCAGATATGATTTTGGTCCATGGGGACACAACGACGACTTTTGCGGCTAGTCTGGTTGCCTTCTATAACCAAGTCCGTATCGGTCACGTAGAGGCGGGTCTCAGAACCTTCGATAAGTATTCGCCTTTCCCTGAGGAAATGAACCGTCAAATGACGGATAACTTGGCAGATCTCTATTTTGCCCCAACCAGTGAAAGCAAGGCCAATCTTCTCATGGAACATCATCCAGAGTCGTCCATTTTCATTACAGGGAATACGGCGATTGATGCCCTGCGATTAACGGTACAAGAGGATTATCACCATCAGGTCCTTGATCAGTTAGATCCGCAGAAGAAGCTGGTCTTAGTGACCATGCACCGTCGGGAAAATCAAGGCCAGCCGATGCGGGCTGTGTTTGGTGCCTTGAGAGAAATGGTGGATGCCCATCCGGAATTGGAAGTCGTTTATCCAGTCCATCTCAGTCCTGCTGTTCAAGAGGCGGCTAAGGACATCTTAGGAGAACACGACCGCATTCATTTGATTGCGCCTTTGGACGTCTTTGACTTTCATAACCTCGCTTCGAGAAGTTACTTTATTATGTCTGATTCGGGAGGAGTTCAGGAGGAGGCTCCTTCTTTAGGCAAGCCTGTCTTAGTCCTTCGGGATACGACCGAACGTCCAGAAGGTGTCAAAGCTGGAACCTTAAAATTGGTCGGAACCGATCCTGAACGCGTCAAGGAAGAAATGACGGCTCTGTTGACGGACCCAGATCTGTATCAAAAAATGGCTTCAGCTCGAAATCCATATGGAGATGGGAAGGCATCTGAGCGGATTGTTCAAGCTATTCAGCACTATTATGGCCTCGTTGACTCGGTATCTGAATTTATGGAGGGAGAGATTTAGGAATGAAAAAAAGGAATCATTTAGGAGACTGGATGCTTATTTTAGTCGGCTTTGTATTGGCCGTCCTGATATACTGTCTATTCTTTGCACGGGAAATTATTATTGAGGAAGCTCTCTTTCTTGTGTTAGCCTTGTTTGCCTCTCTTGTCTTATCCAATTTGCTGCTGACCTGGACGATTTTAATTTCAGTCGGTTTAGGAATTGTCTTTCTGGTAGCAGGAGTCGTGTATATCCCTGCAAACCAGGCACTGTTATTGCTTTTCTCTTTCCCTATTCTGATTGGAATACTATCAAAAATTCGCTACTATTTATTTAAAGAAGTTGCAAAGGTTCAAAACCAAGAAGAAGACGCTGAAGTTGCCTACCGTGGCTTGCTGGAACACATGGGTGTTCAACAGGAACAGAAATTACAAGCCCTCTTGATCCATTGGTCTCATGAGGAACTCTTCTATCAAATTCATCCTCGTGAGTACAATCGGACGCTGAACCAAATTCATTATCTGATTGGCCACCATTTGATACAAGATGAGAGACTTTATTATGTTTCAGATGGCAATTTTCTAGTACTTACGAATAGTCAGCAACGAAATTTGCAAGAATATTATCAGTTGTATTTAAAAAATCAATTGGAATCTTTGGTCTTTAAGGGAGAAGACGGTAATCAAGCGATTCAATTTCAAAAAGGATACTTGGTGGTGGATTCGACCAATCGGACGAAATTCCATAGCTACCAGGAAGCTATTAGTAACTTGAAACGTCAACTTGAAACGGATATTATTGTGGAATATTAGGAGGAACCGATGACTCTTACAAATCTATTTTTTGGGCTAGCCTTAGGGATTAGTCTATTCTTTGCGGTGTGCTTCTGTGCATTATTCATTGCCTACTTGGTCATCTACCATCGGGTAAACAAAAACTTTAAGGCGGTGGACCATGATTAGTCAAATTTTAATGATTTTCACCTTGATTTCTATCTGGTTATCTCTAGCCTGGGGCTTGGTAATCTTGATTTCAGCGGTTCAATTCTGGTTGAAACACAGTGATTTTCGAGTGGATACGAGCCCGCTTCTCTATTATCCTAAAGTAACCATTGTGGTACCTGCCCACAATGAAGATGTGGTCATTGCTCAAACTGCTAAGGCGATTTTGGATATGAATTACCCTCATGATCGTGTGGAGTTGCTTCTCTTTGCAGATAACTGCTCGGATCGTACCTATGAGGAGTGTTTGGCTGTCAAGGCCCTTCCGGAATACGCTGGACGTGACGTGACCATTATTGACCGTACCGGTACAGGTGGGAAAGCTGGAGTATTAAATGATGCCTTGAAGATGGCGACAGGAGATTATATCTGTGTCTATGATGCAGATGCTATGCCTGAGAAAAATGCTCTTTATTTCTTGGTTAAGGAAGTTCTTAAAGATCCAGAACGTCATGTGGCTTCATTTGGACGCAATAAGACGAGAAATGCTAACCAGAACTTCTTGACGCGCTGTATCAACCAAGAAATCGTCGTGACCCAACGGGTTCACCACGTCGGGATGTGGAATCTCTTCAAAATCGGACGGATTCCAGGGACCAACTTTATTATCCAAACAGAATTTGTCAAAAGTATCGGTGGTTGGAAGAATGGTGCCTTGACGGAAGATACGGATATTTCCTTCAAGATTTGCAAAGCGGAAAACTGATCGCCTTGGCTTACAACTCGGAAGCCTTCCAACAAGAGCCAGAGACCCTAAAAACCTACTACATGCAACGGAAACGTTGGGCAAAAGGGAACTACGAGGTTGTACTTTCCAACTTTAAACACTTATTCGGAAAAGGGAACTGGCGGGTAAAACTAGAGGTCTTCAACTATTCATGTATTTTCTTCTGGTTTAATGCAGCGATTGTCTTGTCAGACTTGATTTTCTTTGCCAATGTCCTTGCCATGTTTATCCATCTCTTTGCTCCGGGTGTACAGATTCCTTTTGCTTTTGACTCCGAAAATATCTACATTGCCCAATTGATGCTCTTTAACTGGGTGCTAATGATTGGTTTGTATTTGTTGCAAATCAACATTGCCATGGCTTCTCAGTTTGGTCAGGCGACGGTGAAACAGATTTGGTTGGCCCTAGCAGCCTACTTTAGCTATTCCCAACTCTTTATCATTGTTTCGATTGATTCGATTTCATCCATCATCATGGATAAATTGCTTCACCGTGAAGGAACCAAGTGGGTGAAAACGAAACGGTTTGCTGGTTAGGAGGACTTATGAGAACAAAAAAAATGAAATATTTATGGTTTGTGGTCATCCTGGCAGTCTTTTGTTTGACTCTCTTCTTGGCTCGGACAAGAAGCAAGGTGGAGATGCGGAACCGCCTCTATCGTCAATGGACGGAACACTACCTCGTGACGGATGGAAAACAGTCCTATGTTCGTACGACTAACAGTGACCAAGAAACGGTTGTCTTATCAGAAGCGCAAGGTTATGGCATGCTAATCACAGTAGAGGCTGCCAAGAAAGACCTAGCCAATCAAGAGGATTTTGACCGTCTGTATCGGTATTATCAAAACAATCGCTTAGACGATACCCAATTAATGGCTTGGAAACAAATCATCAAAAAAGGGGAGCTTTCATCTGAGCATCAAAATGCGACGGATGGTGATCTATATATAGCCTATGCCTTGATGGAGGCAGCAAAACAGTGGCCTGAAAAAGGTAAAGGCTATCAACAGCAAGCCAAGGCTATCTTGGACGATATTCTCAAGTACAACTACAATGAGACAACGGGTGTCTTGACCGTTGGGAATTGGGCCAATCAAGATTCCGAATTCTATCACTTGATGAGAACCTCTGATACCCTTCCATCCTTTTTCCAATCCTTCTATGAGTTGACTGGAAATGAACAATGGTTAAGTATTAAAGAGAAGATGTTGGCCCAGCTTGACGCTATCAGTTCACAAACTAAAACAGGCCTTCTGCCAGACTTTATGTGGGTAGATGAACAAGGAGCGCGTGTAGCGGATCCAGATACCATCGAATCCAAGTACGATGGTGCTTATTCTTACAATGCTTGTCGTCTGCCATACAACTTGGCTCAAAGCCAGGACAAGACCAGTCAAAAATTGGGCAAGAAGATGCTGGATTTCTTCATGAAGCAACGGAATATCTATGCAGGCTATGATCTGAAAGGCAATGCCCTTCATCAGTACCAAGCAGCTAGCTTCATTGCTCCGGTATCTTATGCGGCTGAAAATGGAGATGGCTATCTCAAATTGGTGCAGCAGAACAAGTTTATCTTTATGCAAGATCTATCAACAGAAAATTATTACGATGCAACCATGACAACCATGATTGCCCTTCAATTGTTCTAATGGATCATCATTTGAAAAACTGAGAACTTTAGGTTCTCAGTTTTTTCTTGTCAAAAAATAGCCTTTCTCTCCTCCATAAGGGGAGATTTTGAAAGAAAAGCATGAAAATGTTCGGAAAATTTACTTTATCTTTCTTTCATAAGCAGAATTCTTTTGTTATCAAAGGATTTTATATATAATATTGGATACAAAGGACGGAGAGAAATATGTATCAAGTAATTGAAATGTATGGGGATTATGAACCCTGGTGGTTTTTAGAAGATTGGGAGAAGGACATTGTCACTAGTCAGAGTTTTGATGACTATTATGAAGCCCTCAAATACTACAAACGCCAATGGTTACTTTTAAGAGAGCAATCTCCATTATTTAAAAGTAGAAGTGATTTAATGACGATTTTTTGGGATCCTGAGGATCAGCGCTGGTGTGAAGAGTGTGCGGAATACGTGCAACAATATCATTCAGTCGCCTTGTTAGAAAACGATCAGAAGATACCGAGAAGCAAGCGCCGTCCAGGCTACGAAAAAGAGAATGCCCACACGGCTCATCGCTCTTGTAAGCTAGACTACGAGAGCAATAATCTATAGGAAGAGAAATTCAATATGCAGTTGAGTTTCTTTTTTTTTGCTCTTTTTTCTAAATCCAGCGCTAGTTGGCCAATTAATTGCGAATTATATAGTGAAAGGAGGAAATATGGTTCAAGAAATTGCACAATCCATAATTCGAATGGCATCGAATGCCGAAGCTCAGGATATTTATTTTGTTCCTCGAGCATCAGACTATCAGCTCTTTCTAAGGGTTGGGGATGAGCGACGCTTTGTCGAGACCTATTCGCAAGAACAAATGGTAGCGGTCATCAGTCATTTTAAGTTTATGGCAGGGATGAATGTGGGGGAAAGGCGCCGGAGTCAATTGGGCTCCTGTGACTATTCTCTAGGGGATAAGGTCTTGTCCTTACGCTTGTCTACTGTGGGAGACTATAGGGGATACGAGAGTTTAGTTATTCGCCTGCTCCACAATGAGGACCGGGAGCTCCGTTTCTGGTTCGACCAACTTCAAGAGCTAGAAGAGAAGGTGAGTAAGCGGGGGCTCTACTTATTTGCGGGTCCAGTCGGATCGGGGAAGACAACACTGATGCATGCCCTGGCCAAGAAAAAATTTTCGGGGCAACAAGTCATGTCGATTGAAGATCCCGTAGAAATTAAGCAAGAAGAGATGCTGCAACTGCAGCTCAATGAAGCGATTGGCATGACTTATGATAGCTTGATTAAACTGTCTCTGCGTCATCGCCCGGATCTCCTCCTCATCGGAGAAATTCGTGACACGGAGACAGCTCGTGCAGTTATTCGGGCTAGTCTGACAGGTGTGACGGTCTTTTCTACCATCCATGCCAAGAGCATTCCTGGGGTTTATGAACGCCTACTGGAGTTGGGGGTGAGTGAGGAGGAGTTACGGATTGTCCTTCAAGGGATCTGTTACCAGCGTTTGATAAAGGGAGGAGGTGTCACTGACTTTGCCATCCAAGATTACCAAAACCACTCCAGTCAACAGTGGAACCAGCAAATGGATGCGCTTTATGAAGCGGGACATATTGAGCTGGATCAGGCGCAAGCCGAAAAAATTATCGATTGCTAAGCAAGAACATGTCATTGAACTCTTTCACAATCTCTACAGCAGTGGCTTTCATCTATCAGAGGTCATCGACTTTCTTCGGCGCAGTCAATTGGTAGAGGCAGATTTTGTCGAGAGGATGCAGGTCGGACTTGCCAACGGGAAGCCCCTGTCAGCCATTCTCTCTGATCTAGGTTTCTCCGATCAGGTAACGACTCAATTGGCACTGGCGGAGCAGCATGGAAATGTTACCTTAAGTTTAGAAAAGATCCGTAGCTACTTGGAAAATCTGACCCAGGTTCGAAAGAAACTAGTTGAGGTGGCGACCTATCCCGTGCTCTTGTTGGGATTTTTGATCTTGATTATGCTGGGGCTGAAAAATTATCTCTTGCCCCAGTTGGAGAATCAAAATGGGGCGACACGACTGATTAGTATCTTTCCCCAGTATGTTTTGTTAGGGAGTGTGTTGCTGACGATTGGAGTTTTGATGCTCCTTTTCCTAGGCCGTCGTGCCAAACGGCTGGCCCTGGTTTCATGTTTGGCTAGATTTCCTTTTCTTCGCCCCTTCTTACAGGATTATCTGACCGCTTTTTATGCTCGAGAATGGGGAAGTATGATTGCCCAAGGGTTGGAGCTGAATCAAATTTTTCCTGTGATGCAGGGGCAACGTTCCCGTCTCTTTCGAGAGATTGGACAGGATTTAGAGCGGGCATTGGCTCGTGGCAGGTCTTTTTCTGACCATATTCAGACCTATCCTTTCTTTAAACGAGAGCTGGCCCTCATGATTGAATATGGGGAAGCCAAATCCAAGCTCGGTAGTGAGCTGGAGATCTATGCAGACAAGACCTGGGCAGGCTTTTTCCATCGTTTGAACAAGGCCATGAATGTCGTTCAACCACTGGTCTTTGTCTTTGTTGCTCTTATGATTGTTTTGCTCTATGCAGCCATGTTGCTGCCGATTTATGAAAATTTGGAGGTTCCTTTATGAAATCATTGCGCACACTCAAGGTAAAAGCTTTTACTCTGATTGAAATGTTAGTTGTTTTGCTCATTATCAGCGTTCTTCTCTTGCTCTTTGTTCCGAACTTGACCAAGCAGAAAGATTCGGTAACAGATACAGGAAATCGAGCAGTCGTCAAAGTCGTGGAGAGCCAGGCTGAGCTCTATGAACTCAATCATCAGAATGAAAAAGCTAGTCTTTCTAAGCTAGTCGCAGAAGGACAAATCACTCAAAAACAAGCAGAAGCCTACCGTGCTCACTATGTGAAGAATGCAGGTGATCACCGTGCGGTTGCAGATTAAAGCTTTCACCCTTCTAGAGAGCTTACTAACTCTAGGTATCGTCAGTCTTCTATGTTGGCTGCTAGCTGGGTCAGTCCATCAAGCCTTTGGGCAGGTGGAAGAAACATTGTTTTTCTCGGAATTTGAACGGGTCTATCAGGAGACACAAAAGATGAGTATTGCAAAAGAGGAGAGAGCTCTTCTTTCCATCGACCACGGTGGGGTTCATAGTCCCTATCAAGAATTACCGCTTCCAAAAGGGGTGGAAGTGGTCAGAGAGAAGCAACTGACCTTTGATCCAGCAGGAGGCAATTCAAGCCTGACCAAGATTCAATTTCAGACAGAGAAAGAGGTGGTGACTTATCAGTTGGCAATTGGGAATGGAAAAATTAAAAAATCGACGGCTCCCCGCTAGTCTTTTGTTAGAAGGACTGATTGCCTTAGCGATGTTTGGTGTCCTCACGACCCTTGTGCTGGGAGAGCTAGGGGACTCGCGACAGCAGCGCTTAGAAGAGTTGAGACAAGGAGAAGTCTTGCGAGTCGCAAAAATGGCGATCCAGACCAGGCAGGATCAATTGAGCATCAATCAGGTCAGTGTCCAGGTGGAGAGGTCTGCCAAGTCCTTAAAGGTCTATCATGAAGGAAAGGTTGTGATTGCTGTTGAAAAGAACTAAACTGCCAGCCTTTACTTTACTGGAGGCCTTGGTTGCCCTGCTCGTCATCAGCGGTGGTTTATTGGTGTTTCAAGGATTGACAAGCCTTTTGCGTCAAGAACTCCAGTACCAAAGTCACATCAAGCAAGAGGAATGGTTGCTCTTTCAGGACCAGCTGGACATTGAATTGTCTCGTAGCCAATTTGAAGAGGTCAGAGATAACAAATTCTATCTTGTTCAGGATCAAAAACCCATAGCCATTGGACTGGCTAAGGGGGGAGATATCCGAAAGACAGATGCGACTGGCCGTGGCTATCAACCGATGATAGATGGAGTTGAATCCGCCAGGATTGAAAAAAGAGGAGATCTGGTGTCTATTCAACTGCGCTTTGAAGAAGGGTTAGAAAGGGAGGTGGTCTACCGTGTGGTGGAAAAGGATAAAAAAGAAGCAGATTGAGGCCGGGATCCTTCTTTATGCCCTTTTTATGTCGGCGGTTTTTAGTCTCTTGCTTCAGTTTTACCTGAACAGACAAGTGGCAGAGAGACGGATCCTCCTTGCTAGTCAGCACCGGATCCAGGCTTATGCGCAAGCTCAATTGGCGATTGATACTTGGGATCGGGAAGAAAAAACCATAACCTTCTCAACTGGTCGAGTCGATTTGGAAGAAAAATCGGGCTTTGCCAACGTAACGAGTCACTTACAAGATGGGGGAAGCTATCATTTCACCTTTGCTCTACCTCCTCGTGAAAAGAAAAAAACCGACAAGAAGGAAAAGGAGAAGCAGGCTCCAGATTCGGCCACAGACCACCCGACCACGACTGAGGAAGAGAAGCCTCAGGCCTTCGAAAAGCATAGCGAAAACTCTTAAAATTTGATATGATTAAGAGATGGAGGAAAGCATGAATTTCGAAAAAATTGAGAAAGCCTACGGCTACCTATTAGAGAATACCCAAACTATCCAAAATGATTTGCAGACCAACTTTTATGATGCTCTAGTTGAGCAGAATGCCATCTATCTGGATGGGCAAACAGAGTTGACTCTAGTGAAGGAAAACAACCAGCGCCTGAAGGACTTGAACTTAAACAAGGAAGAGTGGCGTCGTTCCTTCCAGTATCTTTTGATGAAGGCTGCCCAAACAGAGCCCCTACAGGCCAATCACCAATTTACGCCAGATGGGATTGGATTTCTTCTGGTCTTCCTAGTGGATCAGTTGGCGAGTTCCGATCAAGTAGATGTGCTAGAAATGGGGAGTGGAACAGGGAACTTGGCCCAAACCTTGATGAACAACTGTCAGCGTTCCTTAGATTATTTGGGCTTGGAAATTGATGATCTCTTGATTGACCTTGCGGCTAGTATGGCAGAAGTGATGAAGGCGGATGTGAATTTTGCCCAAGGTGATGCCATTCGTCCACAAGTTTTGAAAGAGAGCGATGTGATTATCAGCGATTTACCTGTCGGTTATTATCCAGATGATGCCATTGCGAGTCGTTACCAGGTCGCTTCCCCTCAGGGCCACACCTATGCCCATCATTTATTGATTGAACAATCGCTAAAATACTTAAAACCAGGTGGCGTCGCTATTTTTCTAGCTCCGAATGATCTCTTGACGAGCGAGCAGAGTCCTCTGCTGAAACAATGGATGCAGGATCATGCTCAGGTCTTGGCCATGGTGACCTTGCCAGAGAACCTCTTTCGATCAGCCAATCTAGCAAAAACCATCTTTGTTTTCCGCAAGCAAGAAGAAGCGGTGGTCCAACCATTTGTCTATCCTTTGACTGATTTGCAAGACCAGGAAGACCTCATGAAATTCCGTGAAAGTTTTCAAAACTGGAATAAAGAAAGTGAAATTTAAACAAAATTTTGCTATAATAGGAGTGAAAACGCTTAAAGAGGTAAAAAAATGACGAAAACAATTGCAATTAATGCAGGTAGTTCAAGTTTGAAATGGCAATTATACCAAATGCCAGAAGAAACAGTTTTGGCAAAAGGGCTCATCGAGAGAATTGGACTTAAAGATTCCATTTCGACAGTAAAATTTGACGGTCGAGCGGAAAAACAGGTTTTAGATATCGAGAACCACACACAAGCGGTTAAAATCCTTCTCGATGATTTGATTCGTTTCGATATTATTTCTTCCTACGATGAAATCACTGGAGTAGGGCACCGTGTCGTTGCAGGTGGCGAGTACTTCAAAGAGTCTGCTCTTGTAGATGAAGAAGTCATTCAAAAGGTTGAGGAACTTTCTTTGTTGGCCCCATTGCACAACCCTGCCAACGCTGCTGGGATCCGTGCCTTTAAAGAATTGTTACCAGATATTACCAGCGTTGTTGTATTTGATACCTCTTTCCATACAACAATGCCTGAAAAAGCTTATCGTTATCCTCTTCCAACTAAGTACTATACAGAAAACAAGGTTCGTAAATATGGGGCTCACGGGACCAGCCATGAGTATGTAGCCCACGAAGCTGCGAAGCTTCTTGGAAAACCAATCGAAGAGTTGAAATTAATCACCTGCCACATTGGGAATGGAGCTTCTATTACAGCGGTAGACAAAGGGATTTCTGTCGATACGTCTATGGGCTTCACACCACTTGGTGGCATCATGATGGGAACACGTACAGGGGATATTGACCCTGCTATTATTCCTTACTTGATGGAGCACACAGAGGACTTCAACAGTCCAGAAGATATTAGTCGTATCTTGAACCGTGAATCTGGTCTTCTAGGGGTGTCTGAGCTTTCTAGTGATATGCGCGATATCCACGAAGCCATGCGCAGTGGAAACGACAAGGCACTTTTGGCCAACGACATTTTTGTCGACCGTATTAAGAAATACATCGGTCAATACTTTGCTGTCTTGAATGGAGCAGACGCCATCATCTTTACAGCTGGTATCGGGGAAAATTCTAAAACGATCCGTGGACAAGTCATTGACGGCTTAACTTGGTTTGGTTGTGAGCTTGATCCAGAAAAGAATGTCTTTGGTGCAGAAGGCGATATTTCAACAGCGGATGCTAAAGTGAGAGTCTTGGTCATCCCAACGGACGAAGAATTAGTCATTGCACGTGATGTTGAACGCTTTAAAAACAAGGGATAAGACTTTATTCTATAAAAACAAGAGAGAAGAGGCTGACTTGAAGCGCCTCTTTTTTCTCTTGTGTGACTTCTACTTGGGCTTGCCCCAGTAGCTCATCTATGCTATACTAGAAAAATAGTTTGATAATCGAGGTAAAATAATGGAAAATTGGATGGAGAAAAAATGGGTTTCAAATGGTCTGTGGTTACTAATTGGAATACCGTTATTTATAGCGACTCAACTACCCATGATCGCTTTGATCTTGGGGATTGAAAATGCTTGGTCAAATTGGACGATCAATAGTTTGGTCCTTGGGGTCACCATGCTCCTCGTCTATTTGCTTTGGTGGTTTATGAAATGGAGTCCACTTGATTCACTAGATTTTTCACGAATCAAAGGCAGAGATATTGGGCGAAATTTCCTTTATTTTCTCCTGTTGCTGGCCAATAATGCTCTTGGGGTTAACCTTCTTCGACAGTTGGGAGAGGCGACGACAGCTAACCAAGAGACCATCCAAGGGGTGGCTTCCTTGGCCCCTCAGCTGGCAATGGGTTTGCTCATTGTTGTAGTGGCACCTTTAGGAGAAGAAATTATCTGTCGTGCTGTGATTCCCCGCTTGATCTTTAAGGGGCACGAAAAAATTGGTTATTTGGTTGGGGCTCTTGTTTTTGCCTATTTACATACACCAAGTAATCTTGGTTCCTGGATTATCTATGGGGGCATGTCCCTCATCTTGACTTGGGTTGCCTACCGCTACAAACGAGTAGAATATTCGATTTTATTGCACTTTACCATGAATGCTTTTGCCTTTCTGATAACTATTCTGGTTTCTTTTCTTCCCGCTTAAAATATGGTAGAATGATAGGACCAATGGGTTTTATTCAGAAGCTTTGGTAAGCTACCAAAGAAGCATCTAGGCGCAGATAGAGACAAACTCGGAGGTTGGAAAGATTCTAACCTCTTTTCTATGCTTGGTTGGCATTTCTGTAGAAAGATGAAGGAAGATATGTCAAAGAGTGAATGGAGACAACTAGGCAAGGATAGGACACTTCTATGTGGCATCCTCAATGTCACCCCCGACTCCTTTTCAGATGGGGGGCGTTACCAAACGGTAGATAGAGCTCTCGAGCAAGCTCGAAAGTTAATAGCAGAAGGGGCAAGCATACTGGATATTGGTGGGGAGTCCACACGTCCAGGGAGTCATTTTGTGGAAATTCAGGAAGAAATCCAGCGAGTCGTGCCCGTCATTGAAGCGATTCGAGCAGAGAGTGATATCTTGATTTCGGTTGATACTTGGAAGTCAGAGGTCGCTCGTGCAGCCCTAGCAGCTGGCGCAGACTTGGTCAATGATATCACAGGCCTGCTAGGAGATCCGCAAATGGCTGGGGTGATTGCAGAAGCTCAGGCTGGAGCCATTCTTATGTTTAATCCAGTCATGGCTCGTCCTCATCATCCAAGTTCCGTCATTTTTCCGACCTTTGGTTTTGAGCCGGCCTTTTCATCAGAGGAGTTGGCGCAGTTTGAAGGTCTCTCTATCCAAGACTGCATGTGGACCTTCTTTGCTAAGAGCCTTGAGCTAGCAGAGGAGGCGGGATTGAGTCCGGATCAACTCTTCTTAGATCCTGGGATTGGTTTTGGCTTGACCAAGCGGGAAAACCTCCAACTTTTGCAGGACTTAAAAACCATTCATGCTAAGGGGTATCCAATCTTTTTAGGAGTCTCTCGGAAGCGCTTTGTGGTTAATATTCTGGAAGAAGAGGGATTTGAGACTGACCCTGAAACGAAAGAAGGATTCTACAATCAGGATTTGGCATCCAGTCATTTGACGAGTGTGGCTGCCAGCCAAGGGGTAGAAATTGTGCGTGTGCATGATATCCCCCTCCATAAGATGGCGGTAGCTATCGGTAGTGCGATCTACCAAGCCGATCAAGCGCAGGACCTTCATTTGAAACAATATCGCTAAAGAAAAGAGAAGAGATATGACAGTAGATCTCAGTTGGTTAGCTACTTATCGTTCTTCCGAGCCCCATTTTGGCTTGGAGCGAATGGAAGCCCTGCTGGCCTTGAGGGGAAACCCACACTTAGCCTGTCCTGTAATCCATCTAGCTGGGACCAATGGAAAAGGATCGACCCTAGCCCATTTACGGTCTTTACTAGAGGCGAAAGGGTTGCGGGTTGGTGTTTTCTCCTCCCCCTATCTAGTTTCCTTTCATGAGCAAATCAGTATTAATGGGCTTCCCATCTCAGATCAGGATTTAGAAACTTATCTGTCCCTCTATCAGGACTTACTTGCAAAAAACAGTTCTGATCAGACCTTGCTGGGCTTGACCGAGTTCGAGTTGCTGACCGTCCTGGCTTTTGATTATTTTGCAGCAGAAAAGCCGGATGTGGTCATTTTGGAAGTGGGCATGGGTGGTCGTCTCGATAGTACCAATGTTTGTCAGCCTATTTTGACAGCCATCACGACGATTGGCTTGGACCATGTGGCTCTCTTAGGGCCGGATTTGGCCTCCATTGCTCAAGAGAAGGCGGGAATCATCAAGGAAAAGATTCCGGTCTTGCTAGGCCGGATGGAACTGGAAGCCCAAGAAGTCATTGTGCAGCGGGCGAACTGCTTATCGGCACCAGTAGAGCTGTTAGGTCAGGACTTTTTAGTTAGCTACCAAGAGTCACTGGCAGACGGGGAAGTTTTTGGCTATCAGAGCCAGTATCGGGAAGAAATGCAACTAAAGACAGGGCTCTTGGGACTTCATCAAGTCGACAATGCTGGACTGGCCCTGGCTCTCTGCGATACCTTCTGTCAAGAAAAGGGGCTCTCTTTCTTAAGCCGAGAAGAAATCCTCCAAGCTTGGGAAGGGGTCCAGTGGCCGGGACGCCTAGAGGTTATTTCGACCCAGCCCCTCATCATTCTAGATGGCGCCCATAATCCGCATGCAGTAGCCCCTCTTGTAGCCACCATAAAAGAACGGTATGGACAGTTGGACAAACAAGTCTTGTTTACCTGTATCCAGACTAAGGCGATTGAGGAGATGCTAGAACTATGGAGCGGATTGGAAAAGAGTCAATTAACCTTGACGACCTTTGAGGATTCACGCGCCTATTCCGTGAGAGACATGCAGGAAATAGCCCATCAAAAAGGCCTGCCTTATCAAGAATGGAAGGTGTTTTTAACCCAATATCTAGAAAGAAAATTGCAACAATCTGATCTCCTCTTAGTGACGGGATCCTTGTACTTTTTGGCTCAGGTGAGAGCCTTTCTAATCGAAGAAATCAGTAGGAGATAACATGGATACAAAGAAAATTCAAGAAGCCGTGAAGATGATTATCGACGCAGTCGGTGAAGACGGAAGCCGTGAGGGCTTGCAAGAAACACCAGAACGCATTGCCAAGATGTACCAAGAGATTTTTGCAGGTCTCAACCAAACTGCGGAAGTCCACCTATCAAAATCTTTTGAGATTGTGGACAACAATATGGTGGTAGAAAAGGATATCTTCTTCCACTCGATGTGTGAACACCATTTCTTGCCCTTCTATGGCAAGGTCCACATTGCCTATATCCCAAATGGGCGCGTAGCGGGCCTCTCTAAGCTAGCTCGGACAGTGGAAGTGTACGCCAAAAAGCCTCAAATCCAGGAGCGCTTGACAGTGGAAATCGCGGATGCCTTGATGGAGTATCTGGGAGCGCAGGGAGCCCTTGTCTGGGTGGAAGCAGAGCACATGTGCATGAACATGCGTGGGGTACGCAAACCAGGGACAGCTACTGTAACGACAGCAGCGCGTGGCTTGTTAGAGACAGATAAAGACCTGAAAAACGAAGCCTATAAACTAATGGGACACTAATCCCTAGATAAACTGAGGTGACGATGGTGGATCAATTACGGATCAAAGATTTGGAAATTTATGCTTATCATGGTGTGTTTTCCGCTGAAAAGGAATTGGGGCAACGCTTTGTCCTGGATGTCTGTGTCGATTATGAGATGACAAAGTCTGCTCGGACGGGCGATTTGACGGCTTCAATCCATTATGGAATCTTAGCAGAGCAACTGACAAATTGGGTTCAAGCTGAGAAAATTGATTTGATTGAGACAGTAGCTTTTCAGCTTGTGGAGAAGATTTTTGCAACCTATGACTTTGTCAAAAAGGCTCGACTGGAGCTGAAAAAACCTTGGGCGCCAGTTCCTCTACCTTTGGATACTTGTTCGGTCACGATTGAACGAGAAAAAAGACGAGCCTTTATTGGTCTGGGAACCAATATGGGCGATAAGGGACAACAGTTGGAGACGGCTGTATCTAGACTAGAAGAAAAGGGGCTTACGATTCTCCAAACCTCTTCTCAGATTGAGACAGCACCTTGGGGAGGGGTCGAGCAGGATAGCTTCCTCAACCAAGTCGTAGAGGTCGAAACTTGGTTTACGCCCCAAGACTTGATTGAGACCTTGCTAGGAATCGAACTAGAAATGGGCCGGATTCGTGAGATCAAATGGGGACCACGGGTCATCGATTTGGATCTCCTTTATATGGAGGATTTGATCCTCTATAGTCCAGATTTGATTCTCCCTCATCCGTATGTGGCAGAACGGGCATTTGTCCTAGAATCCTTGAATGAAATTGCTCCTTACTTTGTGGATCCTGTCCAAAGAAAACAGATCCGACAACTGTGGGAGGCTGTGAAAGAAACATAAGGTAGTTGACCCTTAGGTCAACTACCTTTTTTACCTTGACAGGTTGACTGAGCAGGAGTATACTATGCATAAATAGATTAGGGGTAGGTGGGCGTCATGAAATCTTATCTTGTAAAATGGTTGATCGCGATTGTCTTGGCTGTTTTTTTCCTTTGGTTGAGTTTGGAAACGGACTTACTGCCAAAAGAAGCGTATCCCCTTCTCCTTGTCCCGATACTGATTGTGGGCCTCTATCTTTTTAAGGAGAGGTAACTCTCCATCCAATTAAACTATGAAAAATCCCCTGGGTGCCAACTGGTTCAGGCACTCAGGGGATTTTTTGTATATGGAGCTAGGACCAACGGTCTAGCCTTGCCTTTCTTTATTTGCGGTACAAGCGATCGTATTGGTAAACTGGATCCATGGTCACATGAATGCCCAGTTTGCGAAGAACGTTCTTATCTTCGTCTGTCAACATGACTGTTGAATGGGCTTCGCTCCCTTTCAATCGACCCAATTCTTGCATGGCAAGATTTGCCTCTGGATGGTTCATGGCGGTAATGGCGAGGGCGATGAGGATTTCATTTGAGTGGAGGCGAGGGTTGCGACTGCCCAAGTGGTTGATCTTCAAGCCTTGGATTGGTTTCACATATTCTGGCTCAATCAACTTGGTTTCTTTATCAATATGGGCCAATTTCTTGATGGCGTTGATGAGAACAGCTGCCGTTGGACCAAATAAGTCAGAAGTCTTACCTGTCACGGTTTCTCCGTTCGGCAATTCCAGTGCCAAGGCAGGTTCACCGGTTTCTTCCTCTTTTTGACGGGCAAGGACGGTGACTTGGCGGTCTTTTGGTGAAATGCCTAAGTCATTCATCAAGAGTTCAATTTTCTTAATAGCTCCGTTTCCGACACGCTCTGCCTTCACATCTAGAATGGTTTGGTAGTAACGGCGGATAATTTCTTGCTTAGAGGCTTCAATCGCTGCGTCATTGTCCACGATGGCAAAGCCGACCATGTTCACACCCATATCTGTTGGGGAAGCGTAAGGAGATTCTCCAAGGATGCGTTCCAACATCCGCTTCAAGACAGGGAAGATTTCGATATCCCGGTTGTAGTTGACCGTTGTTTCGCCATAGGTTTGGAGGTGGAATGGGTCAATCATATTGACATCGTCAAGGTCTGCAGTAGCAGCTTCATAGGCCAAATTCACTGGGTGATGCAAAGGCAGGTTCCAAACTGGGAAGGTTTCAAATTTAGCATAACCAGATTTGATGCCATTTAATTGGTCATGGTACATGTTGGACATACAAGTCGCCAATTTACCAGAACCAGGACCAGGAGCTGTCACGACAACGAGATTACGGCTAGTTTGAATGTAGTCGTTTTTCCCCATTCCCTCAGGAGAAATGATGTGGTCCATATCCGTTGGGTAGCCCTTGATTGGGTAGTGGAGGTAAGAGGCGATACCGTTCTTTTCCAACTGTTTGCGGAAAAGGTCTGCAGCTGGTTGACCAGCATATTGAGTGATGACGACAGAGCCGACATAGATGCCCAATTCATTGAATTTATCAATCAAGCGGAAGACCTCTTGGTCATAAGAGATTCCTAGGTCACCACGCGCTTTTGAATGCTCAATGTTATTGGCATTAATAGCAATCACAATCTCCACTTGGTCACGAAGTTCTTGGAGAAGCTTAATTTTGTTATCTGGTTCATAACCAGGAAGGACACGAGCTGCATGGAAATCTTCCAACATTTTTCCTCCAAACTCTAGGTAGAGCTTGCCATCAAATTGGTTGATGCGCTCGAGGATGTGATCGCGTTGCAAATTCAAATACTTTTCGGAACTAAAAGCTTGTTTCTTCATTTAAACCTCCAATAAAGAAGCGAGGGTGATCTTTAGCGGTGCTCCGCCTTTCACATAGGGAAAGGGGAGTGCAAAAGAACACCCGTTGCAATATTCATTCAGTATTATATCAAAAAAACCCCAAAATGGGGGTTTAAAAGAATTATTTTGGAAAAATATTAATAATTCTTAATTAAATCAACGGTTGAACGATCCAATTTTTTGACCAAGGCTTGAAGGAAGGCTTGGGCTTGAAGGAAGTCATCCATAGCGTAAAGGGTCTGGTGGGAGTGGATGTAGCGTGCGCAGACTCCGATGGTAGTAGATGGCACTCCACCGCTTCGTAAGTGGGCTACTCCAGCATCCGTTCCGCCTTTTCCACAGTAGTATTGGTACTTGATGCCGGCTTCTTCAGCGGTGGTGAGGAGGAAGTCCTTCATATTTGGCAACATGAGGTGACCTGGGTCAAAGATGCGAAGGAGGGTTCCCTCGCCGATGGCTCCTTGGCCTCCGTAGACATCTGCAGCGGGAGAACAGTCAACAGCTAGGAAGATTTCCGGATCAAACTTGGTCACAGAAGTCCCTGCACCGCGCAGTCCGACTTCTTCTTGGACAGTTGCTCCGACATAGAGCTCGTTTGCTAGGGCTTGTCCAGAGAGGGCTTGTGCCAATTCGCTGACCATCAAGACCCCATAACGGTTGTCCCAAGCTTTGGAGATGATGTTTTTCTGATTGGCTGTTAAGATTGCAGTGCTTTCAGGGACCAAGGTGTCACCTGGACGGATCCCAAAGCTCTCAGCTTCTTCTTTGTTGGCAAAGCCACCATCAAAGACAATATCTCCGATTGCGGGAAGGGCAGGACCGTTTGCGCCCCGTGTCAAATGCGGAGGAACAGATCCAGAAATGACAGGGTAGGAATGGCCATCGCGGGTCAAAAGGGTGAAACGTTGGCTGCTGACCACCATAGGGTTCCAACCACCGATTTCCACCACGCGGAAGGTGCCGTCTGCCTTGATCTCACTGACCATAAAGCCAACTTCATCCATATGGCCTGCGACCATGATGCGAGGAGCATCAGCCACTTCTGAGTGGCATACCCCAAAAATACTTCCCAAGCCGTCTGTGACCACTTCATCCACATGTGGAGTGATCTGTTTGCGTAGATAATCGCGAACAGGCGCTTCGTGGCCAGAGATGGCAGGAAGTTCTGTTACTTCTTTGATTTTAGAAAATAAATCAGTCATAAGTTACCTTCTTTCTGATTGTTATTTTATCACTTTTTTAGTTGAGATGGTAGTGGCAGTTGACGGGAATGAAAGCAGATCGTCATGATGGGGAGAACTATTCTCCTTCGTTGTCCCAGCTTGTATTTTGTGTTACAATATGAGGTATGAAAGCTAAAAAAATCATTTTATCCAGCCTTGCAGCAGCTAGTGCAAGTGCTCTTGCCCTTGGGGCCTATAAAATTGCCAAAGATCAAAAACGTCTACGGACGCAAGAAGAGTTAGTCGCAGAAGTCCGTGAGCAAATGGAGAATATGGGGAAGATTGCGACCCTTTATGTGGAACTCTATGAATCAAGCGAAGAGCGTTTGGTAGGAGGGATCGTATTTGAGGATGAGCGCCACTATCGCTTTGTCTATGAAGAGGGTCTCCTTCAGTATGAAGAGGAAAAACTATGATCATTCCACAGTCCTTAGAGGAATTAGCCCGCTACGTCGAGCAAGAAGGAAAGAAGGTTTTCTTCTTTTCAGCGGATTGGTGTGGCGATTGCCGGTATATCCAGCCCTTTTTGCCAGAGATTGAAGCAGACAACCCTGAATTTACCTTCATTTTGGTTGACCGAGACCAGTATCTAGACCTGGCTAAGCTTTGGGATATCTATGGCATTCCGAGTTTAGTGGTCCTAGACAAGGATCGGGAACTGGGGCGTTTCGTCAATCGTGATCGCAAAACCAAGGCTCAGATTTCAGAATTTTTAGCAGGATTGAAGTAGGAGAAAGAGAAAGAATGATTGTAACCTATAATAAAGAACAAGTCGGTGATGTCTTAATGCTCACCTTGAAAAATAGTGGGGATGCCAAGTTAGCAGTCGAGCGCAAAGGCAAAGTAGCCCGTGTCTACCGTGAAGACAAGCAAGAAACAGTGGCCTGGAATATTTTTGAGGCTTCGACTTTCTTTGCCCTTGACGGCAAGGGGCAACTTTTCTTGAGTGATGAGCAAGTTGCACGCCTCAATCAAGAATTACAAGCTGAAGGATTTGCAGAGGTCTTGGTTAATGACAAGGAGCCTAAGTTTGTCGTGGGGCAAATCGTTGAAATGGTTGCTCATCCAGATAGTGACCACCTCAACATCTGCCAAGTGGCTGTTGGACTAGACAAGACGGTTCAGATCGTAGCAGGTGCACCAAATGCGCGTGAAGGCCTCAAGACAATCGTGGCTCTACCAGGTGCGATGATGCCAGATGGCAGCTTGATTTTCCCAGGAGCCCTTCGTGGAGAAAAGAGCTTTGGCATGATGTGTAGCCCACGCGAATTGCACTTGCCAAATGCACCACAAAAACGTGGTATTATTGAATTGCAGGATACAGAAGAGGTGGGAACTCCATTTGACCCCGCTCGTCACTGGCAAGGATAAGAGAGTGGGACAGAAATCCGGCCCCTCAATTGTCTTTGGATTGTCGAGCAAGACGCAGTGGTTGAGTGGGCTCTACTACGCTGATTTCATCAGTTTTTACAGCCCTACTCAACTGTGCGGAGGTGGGACGACGAAATCGAATTCTAACGAATTACCGATTTCTGTCCCACTCTCTTTTTTTTATTTTTTCCTCAAATAGCTAGAAAACTACGAATTATATAAGTAGGAGGAAGAAATATGTACAATAAAGTAATTTTAATCGGGCGCCTTGTGGCTGACCCGGAGCTTCATAAGACCAGTACGGATAAGTCCGTTGCGCGTGCGACCCTGGCTGTCAATCGGCGTTACAAGGATCAAAATGGCGAGCGTGAGGCGGACTTTATCACCCTAGTGGTCTGGGGGAAATTAGCAGAGACCCTTGTATCCTATGCCAACAAGGGGAGCTTGCTCTCAGTAGATGGCGAGCTTCGAACCAGACGTTATGAGAAGAATGGGACGACCCAATATGTGACAGAAGTGCTCTGTCAAGGATTCCAGCTCTTAGAAAGTCGCGCTCAACGAGCGATGCGGGCTAATGGAGCAGGAGGAGATTTAGCGGATCTGATCCTCGAAGAGGAAGAGCTTCCATTTTAACAGAAGAAAACGGTGCAGCTGGTCAGCTGTGTCGTTTTTTCTTTTTCGAAACTTCTTACTGAAGTTGTAGGGAGAAGTTATTATCTAGATAGAGACGTAAAACGCATTCATTTCCGAGAGACCTTCAAGCTCTTGGTAAAAAATGCTATAATAAAAGGTATTAAATGCGAACGAAAATGTTTGATGTAGCAAAATAATCCGTTTTTAAGAGGAGAAGAGATGGAATTAGAAGAGGAAATCGTTCAAAAGAAACGGAATCGAGCGATGATTTATGCGATATTTTGGAGCCTGATTTTTGTGGTAGTGGTCATCTACTTGAATGCTAGTCAACTAAAGCCTGTTCCTGGTCAAATGCGGATTGGCGTGACTTACATGACCATGAACAATGAATTCTATCAAACGCTTAATGCAGAGATTGAACGAGTGGCTGACGAAAAAGGGGACTTGCTTCTAGTTCGTAATCCAGAGTTAGACGAAGAAAAACAAAGTCAACAGATTGATTATTTTCGTAAACAAAAGGTCAATGTGATTGTGATTAATCCTGTAAAAGGAGATAGTCCTAAAATCATTGCTTCCCTGAAGAGAGCCCAACAAGCAGGGATTAAAATCATTGCAGTGGATAGTCAGCTCAGCCATTTCACGGTGGATGCCAGTGTGGTGTCGGATAATTACCAGGCAGGGGTCTTGGTCGCCCAGCGCCTGATGAAGCAGAAAAATGGGGCGAAAATCCTACTCTTAGAGCATAAGGGGACAGTGTCGGCTGAGCAACGTATTCAAGGGTTCTTAGATACGATTCAGTCGGAGCCTGCCTATCAGGTTGTTGGGAGAGAAGAGACTCGTGGTCAAACAGAATTGGCCTTGCCAGCTGTTTCCCAGGTCATTCAGGATGGTCTGGTATTTGATACCGTCGTAGCCTTAAATGATCGAGCGGCCATCGGAGCCCTTGCGGCAATCAAGGAAAACCAACTAGCCATGCCGATTTCTATCTATGGAATCGATGGCTCTCCAGATATGAAGGTATTGCTCTCAACGACGGATGATATCGAAGGGACGGTTGCCCAATCTCCTCTTAAAATGGGGAGACAGGTGATGCAAGTGATTGAGTGCATGAGGACAGGTAAATCCTACAAGGAGCAATATAAGATTCCAGTTGAGATGATTGATAAGGATAATGTTGACCGATACGATGTCAACGGGTGGCAGTAATGACCAAGCTTCGTGGCATTCGTTATAGTTTGATTTTATTGAAAATTATTAATTTCATCGCCATTTTATTTAGTAGTTCGCTCTACTTACATGCGACCAATTACATCATCGCCAAGGGGCAAGGCTATCAATTGTTGGAGCAATTGAGAGAAATACCGAGTTCCCCAGCTCAGAATTTTTGGATCTCCATCCTTCTCTTTGGAGGGATTCTTCTCATTACCTTTTATCGGATGCGCCCAGGGACACAGGAGTGGTCGGTTTTTGACAAGTGGAATATCCTAGAAATATTGCTGATGTTAGGTGTCATGATGTCCCTCAGCTTCTCCTACAATGGGATCATCCTCTTGGTATTTGCTGATATCTTTTATGGTTCTAAAGAGTTTAGTAGTTCCAAGGACAGGCGCTACTGGTTTGCCTTTATCCTTCTGAGTTTCATAGTCCTCCTTGTGACCAATTATGACATTCTCTCTCTCGTTGTACAGTTGCCTTCGCTGGATACCTATATCGCCTTTTATCCTTCATCGATTCGGATGCTTATTCTATTTGCTAAAAATGCGCTAGCTTCCTTAAATATGGTTGTCTTTATTATTTCTCTTCTCTTTTACATTTTATCGGTAGTAGCAGAGCACCATCGAATCGAAAAAGAGTTAGAAATGGTATCGCAAGTTAATACGGAATTAAATAGCTACATGGCCCTTTCGGAAAAGATTGCGGAGGACCGGGAGCGCAAGCGGATAGCACGGGAAATTCATGATACTCTAGGCCATGCCTTGACAGGCATTTCTGCTGGGATTGATGCAGTTGGGGTTCTGATTGATATTGACCCTGGTCGTGCCAAGACCCAGCTGCAATCGGTCTCTACGGTGGTACGGGATGGAATCAAGGACGTCCGGGGCTCTTTGAACAAGCTTCGGCCAGGTGCCCTAGAGGATCATACCTTGAGGGATGCGGTTTTGAAATTGGTTCACGAATACCAAGTCATCTCCCACCTGCAAGTCGATCTCACCTATGACTGGGATGAGGTTGATCTGGATGTCATGGTGGAGGATACCGTCTTTCGCGTGATTCAGGAATCCATGACCAATTCTGTCCGCCACGGTCATGCTAGCCATATGCAGATTTCCTTTTTGGTGGAAGATGCCTATATCATGATTCTCCAAGATAATGGGGTTGGTTTTGACCACCTGCAGGTTGGCTATGGTTTGAAACAAATGCGAGAGCGGGTTTCTATCTTGGGAGGAAGGATCGAATTTGCCAATCGAAATGGATTTTATACACGAATTGAATTGCCCAAAGAAAAAGGAGGAAATCTTTTATGATCAAAGTAATGATTGCGGATGATCAAGCGCTGATTCGCGAATCGCTCCAAATTATTTTGTCTGCTCATCAAGATATTCAGGTGACTTCTGCAGTGGCAGATGGTCATGAGGTGCTAGAGCGAATCCCCCAAGATCGACCAGATGTTGTATTGATGGATATTCGTATGCCTAAGATGGATGGTGTGATGGCGACAAAAGAAGTCAAGGAACGCTTCCCTGAGGTAAAAATCATCATTCTAACCACCTTCGACGATGATGATTTCATCTTTCGGGCTCTGAAATATGGAGCTTCAGGGTATTTGCTCAAAGGGGCTTCCACAGAGGAACTCTACCAAGCCATTCAAATTGTCTATCATGGGGGAGCCATGATTAACCCCAATATTGCCAGTAAGGTTTTTCAGATTTTTTCTCAGATGGCTCAGAGCAATTATACAATCTCCGTTTCTGAAGAATATGTGAGCGACTTATCCCTGACCGAATGGCGGATCATCCAGCAGGTTGGTTTTGGGGAGTCTAATAAGGAAATCGCAGCCAAATTGTTCCTATCTGAGGGAACGATTCGGAATTACCTATCAACCATTTTGTCTAAGTTGAACTTGCGGGATCGGACCCAGTTGGCTATTTGGTCTGTTCAAAAAGGTGTGACCACTAAGGACTTTGGAACAGAAAGTGATAGCCGATGAAGAAAAAACGTAAGATTCGAGGCTCCAGATTGTTTCTAGGCTTGCTTTTGCTTTTTCTACTTGCTGGAGGGATTTGGTGGCAGCGTCAGCCTAAGCTTGTCCGCTTGGGGGTCTACGCTGGATCTAGCTGGGATGTGCCCACCCAAACGGAAGAAAAAGTCTTGGACCAAGCGATTGCTCGTTTCGAAAAAACGCATCCAGGGGTAAAGATTGTCTACGAAAGCGGGATTCCGAAGAATCAGTATGCGAGCTGGTTAGCCAATCAGATCCTCCATGGACAGGAGCCAGATCTATATATGGTATCCAGTACTGAGCTCCCGGTGTTAGCTGCGCGTGGGGCGGTAGAAGATTTGACCCCCTTGATGGACAAACAGGTCGATCCTTCTCATTTTTATCCAGTTGCCCTAGAAGCAGGTAAATACAAGAACCGTCAGTATGCCCTCCCATTTGAGAGCAATCCTGTTTTGATGTGTGTCAATAAAGATTTATTGGAAAAGGAAGGGATTGCTATTCCGAAAGAGGGGTGGACTTTGGAGGAATTTTATACGATTTGTCAAAAAGTGACGCGGGATACAGATGGAGATGGTGAGCTAGATCAGTTTGGAAGTACAGATTATACCTGGAGGGAGGCCTTGGCAGCTCATGGTGGCCAGCTTTTCCGTCAGGATAACATTAATCTGACGAGTAAAGAAATGAAGCGCTCGCTCTATTTTGTCGAAAAACTCGAAGCCCTTCATGGGAATTTCAATGTTACTTCTAAGGATTTTGATGAAGGCAAGGTCGCTTTTTATCCGATGACCTTGGCCCAGTACCGAACTTATAAACCTTATCCCTATCATGTTGCCAAATATTCAAATTTCACTTGGACCTGTATCCCTATGCCCGGGGCTTCTGGATCAACTCCGTCAACCTTAGTGGATACGTCCTTGTTTGCTCTGTCTTCTCGGGCCAGTGCTAGCAAGGAGGCCAAGGAATTCATGGAATTTTTGACCCAGGACCAGCAGGTCCAGCAGGACCTCTTCCGGCAGTCGCAGGGGACCTCTGTCCTCCCTTCGGTGGTCAATAGTTCGGAAAGTCGGGACCTTCTTAAAGCGGATGATTTCGGGGTTGATTCCTTGACGAATCGGACCCTGGACCAGATTATGAAAAAGGCTGTCCTAAGTACTCCTGGCAACCTACCCGATGATATCTGGGATCGATTGGATTATTTGATTTATAATGCTCTAAAAGCAAAGGATATTGATAATCAATTGCCTCAAATTCAAAAGATTATTGAGGAAATGCTTCGGGAGAAGTTTCGTTAAGAGCAACTAGGCATCTGTCAAGTGACAGATGTCATTTTTTTATTGACAGATGTCAACTTTTCTTTGTGACAAATGACAATAGTAAAACGCTTTCAAAAACAATACAATAAGGTCATCATAAAGGAGGAGAAAGGATGAAGTATCTGGTATTGGTCAGTCATGGTGGACTGGCAGAAGGTCTGAAAAGTTCGCTGGCAATGTTTGCTGGGGATAAGATAGATCAGGTGATTGCGGTCGGACTGAAAGAAGGCAAATCGGTAGATGATTTTGCTCATGATTTTCGTCAGGCGATTTCCCATTTAACAGATGAGGACTCTGTCTTAGTTCTAGCAGACATTGTAGGTGGCAGTCCTTTGACAACGGCAGCGACAGTGCTAGAGGAGCAAGGAAAGCTGAGTACAGCCTTGATCTTAGGTGGAATGAACTTGACCATGGCGTTGACAGCAGTTGTGATGAAGGACATGATGGAGGGGGCTGATTTAGCCCAGGTGATTTTATCCGAAGCTTCCACTGCCTTGCAAGAATTTGTCCTTGCCCCGGTAGAGGGTGACGATGAAGAAGATGATGATATTTAACTAAGGGAGGTTAGAAAATGGTAGTATCATTTGTACGGATTGACGACCGTATGATCCACGGTCAAACAGTAACTCGATGGGCTAAAGAAAAGCCTTGTGATGGCTTGATCGCTGTCAACGACGCAGCAGCTTCTAATAAGGTCTTGATCCAAGCCTATAAAGGGGCTTCAGATAAAAAAACCTTTGTCTGGACCAAGGAAGCTTTCAAAGAAAAATCTGCAAAAGTAACTGAATCAGAAACTCGCTATTTCTTGATTACTAAGAACCCCATCGATATGAAAGAAATTTTGGTAGACCAAGGGTTTGTCCCAGGCGATGTCAAAGAAATCATTGTCGGTCCTGCAAATGACCGTCCGGGTGCTGTGAAATTGGGAAATAACCAATCCATCACCCAGGAAGAAGCAGAAGCCATCGAAGCCATTCAGGCTGCAGGCTACAAGGTGAAATTCCAGTTGCTTCCAGATGTATCCATCGGTTACTGGGATGATTTTAAATCAAAATTCGGATTCTAGAGAGGGGAGTATCCTAGCTCTTCGTCACTAAACTATACTTACAAACAAAAGGAGCGTTTGTTATGACAATTTCATGGATTCAAGCAATCTTGCTTGGTATTTTCGCCAGCTTGTCTTCAATGCCTGGTATGGGTGGTTCCAGTATCGGGAACTATACACTTGGTCGTCCCCTAGTTGGTGGGTTGATCTCAGGGTTAATCCTTGGAGATGTGACAACCGGTATCATGGTCGGGGTTGCCCTTCAGGTCGTTTATATCGCTTTGGTAACACCTGGTGGAACTGTATCTGCCGATGTACGGGCTATTTCTTATATCGGAATTCCTCTTTCCATCTTATTTGTTCATGCCAACAATATTACTGGTGAGGCAGCAATTGCAGCGGCAGCAGCCCCAATCGGTGCAGCCGTTGGGACTATCGGTACCGTTCTTTTCTACGGTACTGCAACCATGAACTTGCTTTGGCAACATATCGGTTGGAAAGCCGTTGAAGAAGGAAACTTCAAAAAACTCTACGCAGTTGACTGGGTTTACCCATGGATTTCTCACTTCCTCTTCTCCTTCCTTCCAACGATGATTATCACCAAATACGGTGAAAACATGGTGGATTTGATGAAACAATACCTTCCAATGGATGGTTACTGGATGAAAGCCCTCTTTACAGTCGGTGCCCTTCTTCCATGTGTCGGTATTGCCATCCTCTTGAAGCAAATCGTTACAGAAGTGAGAGACTTCATTCCATTCTTTGTTGGATTTACCTTGGCAAAATCTCTTGGCTTGAACTTGGTAGCGAGTGCGGTAGTTTCATTGATTTTTGCAGTGATCTACTATGAACTTGAAGTGATTAAAACAATGAAAGTCGTCCCTGCTGGAGCAAATGACTTTGACGATGATGAGGAGGATATCTAAGATGGCTGATAAAAAGAAAATTTCAAAGAAAACGCTAACCAAAGCATTCCATCATTGGTATTATGGTCACTTGACCTGTTTCTCTCAAGAACACATGCAAACCTTTGGGTATTTGACTTCGATGCTTCCAATCGTGGAAGAAATGTATGATTCCAAAGAAGAACAAAAAGAAGCCATGCAAACCTATACAGCCTTCTTCAACACTGAGCCCCAACTAGGATCTCTTGTTGTAGGGATTACAGCTGGTTTGGAAGAAGCGCGTGCCAATGGAGAAGCAGTAGATGGCGAAACCATCAACGGGATGCGTGCTGGTTTGATGGGTCCAATCGCTGGGATTGGGGACTCCTTGGTTGTTGGGACCTTAATCCCTGTACTTCTCGGGATTGCCCTTGGTCTTTCTAAAGGCGGAAACATTGCAGGGGCTCTCTTCTATATCGTCGTTTGGAACCTCTTGGTCTACTTAGGCATGCGTTTCGCCTTCTTCAAAGGGTATCACTTAGGGGACAAGGCTGTTGAATTCCTTGTAGGACCAAAAGGACAAGCCCTTCGTAAAGCGATTAGTGTGGTCGGTGGTATGGTCATCGGTGCCGTAGCAGCGACTTGGGTCTCTGTTACAACAGCCCTCGAATTCAAAAATGCTGACGGAGAAGCCTTCCTTAAAATCCAAGAAAAGATTGATGGCGTCTATCCAGGTCTCTTGACTGCTGCCTTTATCACGCTTTGCTGGTGGCTCATGGCGAAGAAGAAAGTCTCACCAAACAAGGTCATGCTTCTCTTAGTCATCATCGCCTTAGCTGGGGTAGCTCTTGGAATCTTTGATCCAGGTCTCAAATACTAAGAGAAAACTGGAAACAGTTTATTGCAACCGGAGCATTGAGAATGAAGTACGTGACCTCCTTTACGAATACTTCATTCTCAATTTTTATTGAAGGAGGCATCTATGCACACCAGACAAGAATTAATAAAAGGGTATGAGACGGAAATTCGCTACCAACGCCATATGTTGGAAAACTTGGGTCGCTGGTTTAGTGTGCTCTTTCTCATGGCCAGTATTGGTGGACTGCTGATTTATTTCTTTCACAAGACTTCCCTCCTATTTTTGATCTTAGGTAGCTTGGTCGCCCTGATTGGAATAGCAGGGATGTTGCTAGTGGGGTATGGGATGTATCGTGGTCGAGCCAACTTACAAAAAGTCATCCAAGCTTACCAACAAAAACTAAATTTGGTTGGCTAGAAATCGAAAACACTTCGAAGAGATTGAGGTGTTTTTTTCTTGACTATTTTTGACCAAGTGATACAATAGAAACATGAGTTAGCACTCGATGTTGAAGAGTGCTAAAATACAAGAACGGAGGAATGACATGTTAAAACCATTAGGAGACCGCGTGGTCTTGAAAGTAGAAGAAAAAGAGCAAACAGTCGGTGGCTTTGTCATCGCAGGAGCAAGTCAAGCTGAAACCAAAACAGCAGAAGTCATCGCTGTAGGTGAGGGAGTTCGGACCCTCAGTGGCGAGTTGGTAGCACCAAGTGTCAAAGTCGGTGATACGGTCTTGGTGGAAAATCATGCAGGCGTTGATGTGAAAGACGGCGATGAGAAGTACACGATTGTTGGGACTGCAAGTATTCTTGCCATTGTTGAAGCCTAAAGAATCAGAAAGGAGAAAGATGTATGTCAAAAGAAATTAAATTTTCATCAGATGCTCGTGCAGCCATGGTCCGTGGGGTGGATATCCTAGCAGATACTGTGAAAGTGACCTTGGGACCAAAAGGTCGCAATGTGGTCCTTGAAAAATCATTTGGGTCACCATTGATCACCAATGATGGGGTGACCATCGCCAAAGAAATCGAATTGGAAGACCACTTCGAAAATATGGGTGCCAAATTGGTATCAGAAGTTGCTTCGAAGACCAATGATATCGCTGGAGACGGAACAACCACTGCGACTGTCTTGACCCAAGCCATCGTCCGTGAAGGGATCAAGAACGTTACAGCAGGTGCGAATCCAATCGGTATCCGTCGTGGGATTGAAGCAGCGGTTGCAACAGCTGTTGAAGCCTTGAAAAACAATGCCATTCCAGTTGCTAATAAAGAAGCTATCGCCCAGGTTGCGGCTGTCTCTTCTCGCTCTGAAAAAGTCGGTGAATACATCTCAGAAGCCATGGAAAAAGTGGGCAACGACGGAGTGATCACGATTGAAGAATCTCGTGGAATGGAAACAGAGTTGGAAGTCGTTGAAGGAATGCAGTTTGACCGTGGTTACCTCTCTCAATACATGGTCACTGATAATGAAAAAATGGTGGCAGACCTTGAAAATCCTTATATCTTGATCACCGACAAGAAGGTGTCAAACATCCAGGAAATCCTGCCATTGCTTGAAAGTATCCTTCAAAGCAACCGTCCGCTCTTGATTATTGCGGATGATGTGGATGGAGAAGCTCTCCCAACGCTTGTCTTGAACAAGATTCGTGGAACCTTCAATGTCGTAGCTGTTAAGGCTCCTGGATTTGGAGACCGTCGCAAAGCTATGCTAGAAGACATCGCGATCTTGACAGGTGGTACTGTTATCACAGAAGATCTCGGTCTTGAGTTGAAAGATGCGACCATCGAGGCGCTCGGTCAAGCAAGTAAAGTGACAGTGGACAAAGATAGCACAGTCATTGTAGAAGGTGCAGGAAATCCTGAAGCTATCGCTAACCGTGTGGCCGTGATCAAATCACAAATTGAAACCACAACGTCAGAATTTGACCGTGAAAAACTCCAAGAACGCTTGGCCAAATTGTCTGGTGGCGTTGCAGTCATCAAGGTCGGAGCTGCAACTGAAACGGAGTTGAAAGAAATGAAACTCCGCATCGAAGACGCCCTCAATGCGACACGCGCAGCGGTTGAAGAAGGAATTGTTGCCGGTGGTGGTACGGCCCTTGCCAATGTTATTTCTGCAGTTGAAACCCTTGAATTGGAAGGGGACGAAGCGACAGGACGCAACATCGTGCTTCGCGCCTTGGAAGAGCCTGTACGCCAAATCGCCCACAATGCAGGATATGAAGGGTCAATCGTCATCGATCGCTTGAAACATGCAGAAGTCGGAACAGGCTTCAATGCTGCAACAGGTGAATGGGTCAACATGATTGAAGCAGGAATTATCGACCCAGTGAAGGTGAGCCGTTCAGCCCTTCAAAATGCGGCTTCCGTAGCGAGCCTTATCTTGACGACCGAAGCAGTGGTAGCCAACAAACCAGAACCAGCTCCAGCAGCACCGGCTATGGATCCAAGCATGATGGGTGGGATGATGTAATCTGATACCAATGATTGGTGCTAAAGCACCGAATCATTGGACGGTAGCCGCTTTGTTGCGGCCTACCTAATCATCTTACTAAGAAAACAAAGAAGGCATTATCGGCCTTCTTTATTTTCTGTCGTAATCTGTGTGCTTGATTGAGGCTATGCTTCTAATCATTTGACGCCAACCGCTATCAGGCGGTTTGGCTAAACGTCTTACTAGCTCAAAGAGGTTGGCAAGTCTCCAATCCTCAATCGATCATTGGATGAACTGATTATTCTAATCTTTTCTTTGTGGCAGAAGGATGCATATTTATATATATTACGAAAGTTTGTGAAATAAATTTGGCTGAAGCCGGTCTTTTCTACAGGTCGGTTTCCTTTATTGAAGAAACTAAGATCAATCCGATGGGGATTATAGCAGTTATTTGAGGTGCGGGTTTTTGTTCACATATAGTGAAATCACGGGAAGAATAACCTTTGAAGTAGGTGGATAGATAGTTGGTATTTTGAAGTAACCTGCCTGTTCGATATTTGGAACAAAAATGCAATACAAATTCCTTTATTTTGTAACAAAGATGCGTTAAAATATAGGAAGTAGATAAATGTTCTACACTAGAGCAAGGGGGGAATACTTCCCACATACATGTCTAAAGACAAAAACTTGATCGAATAAATTAAAACTTTTTGATTCTTAATTTTTATCGACCTTTTTCATATTAAACTTTTTCATCCACCCCTTGCTAAGGCTCTTCCAGATTTTTCTGGGGGAGTTTTTTTTCTATTTCATAAACATTTCACATTTCTTTTCTATAATAACTATAACAAATGATGAAAGCGCCCATTTTGCATTGCTATGGGCTTTGAAATGGAGGGTGAGTTCATGCTCTTACAACAGGCAATTGCCTATATTACTCGAAAAAGAACGAGGAATCTGGTTCTCTTTCTGATTCTCCTCTTGATCCTCTCTTGCTTATATTTCTGTTTTTCACTGATGCAAGTAGGAGGAAGGCTGGAGGAACATATCAAACAGTCGGCTGGGACCAGTTTTGCCCTGACCAGTAAGCAGGGGAATACTCCCTTTGCGCTGAAAGAGGCTGAAAAGGTGCAGCGACTAGCTGGGGTGGGAGGCATGGTTCCTCAATATGAAAGTCCCGTTCGCATTCTTGGTAAAGAAGCGGTGACGGGGCAGCAGTCGGTGGAGCGAGACGATTTGGGTCAGGAAGCCAAGCAAGCGCTAGGTGCTGTCTTTACCCAGAAGACAGACCAGCACCTGGATTTCCGCAGTGGTAGTTTCCAACTGGTGCAAGGCAAGCACTTATCCGATAAAGCGAGCGGGCAAATCTTAATCCACGAAGAGTTGGCTAAGAAGAACAAGCTAAAGGTCGGAGATCAGTTGACCTTATCCAGCTTTCAGATGGGAGAGACTCCTGCCAAGGAGCAAACCTTTGAAATCGTTGGGATCTTTTCAGGTAAGAAACAGGAAAAATTCACAGGAATGACCTCTGATCTGAGTGAAAACCAAGTCTACCTTCCTTATGAGGATGCGACCAAGCTCTTAGGTCTCAGTCAACAAGAAGTGACCCAGGTTACCTTTGGCGTTAAAGATCCTGAGAAAATCGATGCTCTCTTGAAGCAAGTCAAAAGCTTGGATCTGGATTGGCAATCTCTCCGCTTGGTCGAAGATCGCAAGGCCTTTGACCAGATGAAGGAATCCTCTCAGACCCTAGAAGGCCTGGTACGGATCATGATGATCGTCCTCCTGGTGACGGGAGCAGGTGCCCTATCGCTCTTACTGAGTCTCTGGACACGGGAGCGAATCCATGAAATCGGGGTGCTCTTATCCATTGGGAAGAGCAAGGGACGGATCTTTGGACAGTTCCTCTTGGAAGTGGTGCTAGTATCCCTACTAGCAGTGATTCCGGCCTTTCTCATCGGGCGGATGGTTAGCCATCGTTTCTTAGAACAATTTGTCGGAGAGACGGGTCAACAGCAGACCCTAGACTTACTCCATCAGATCCCTCAAGGCCTTTCCTTAGGAATCGCCTATGCTAGCCTCTTGGGCTTGATCCTTCTGTCGCTCGGTGCAACCACCAGCTTGATCTGGCGCAAGACACCAAAAGAAATATTAACAAAAATGAGTTAAGGAGAAATGACACATATGTTAGAACTCAAAAATGTAGCCTATAGTTACCAAAGCTATAGTGAAGATATCCTCTCAAATGTGAACTATCAGTTCGAGAATGGGACATTTTACAGTATTATTGGCCAGTCAGGAACTGGGAAATCAACCCTCCTTTCCCTCCTAGCTGGTCTGGACAATCCCAAGAAGGGGCAGGTTCTCTTTGATGGGGAGGACATCCAGACCAAAGGGTCTAGCTACCACCGCAAGCACCATGTTTCCCTGGTCTTTCAGAATTACAATCTGATCGATTATTTGACACCACTTGAAAATGTCCGCCTGGTCAACAAACAAGCTGGGAAAGAGATTCTTTTGGAATTGGGGCTGGACGAAACGCAAATCAAACGTAATGTCCTCCAACTATCCGGAGGGCAGCAGCAACGGGTGGCGATTGCGCGTGCACTCGTTTCAGAAGCGCCTGTCATCTTGGCTGATGAGCCGACGGGAAACCTAGACGAACAGACAGCAGGTGATATCATTGCCATTTTGAAGAAATTGGCCAAGGAGCGCCAAAAATGTGTCATCGTCGTCACTCACAGCAAGGAAGTAGCAGAGGCCTCCGATGTGGTCTTGGAATTGAGTCGTCGTAGCCTCGTTGAGAAGAGCAAGTAAGGAGGGAATGCTATGTTGCGAAATGCTTTTGCTTATATCACACGTAAATGGCCCAAGTCTCTCTTGCTCTTTGCCATTATTCTCCTCATGGGGACCTTGAGCTTGATCGGACTCTCCATGAAGGGTGCAACCCAAAAAGCTTCATCGGAAAGTCTAGGCTCCATCACCAATAGCTTCTCCATGCAGATCAACCGCCGGACCAATCCGGGAACCCCTCGGGGAGCTGGAAATCTCAGAGGAGAAGATATCGAAAAAATCAGCCAGGTAGAGGGGATCACCTCCTCCATCAAGCGGATCAATGCCATCGCGGATATCCTAGACCACGAGATCATTGAGACCGAAGAAACCTTACAAAACCAATCTCCAGAGCGGGCTAAACACTTCAAGAATACCTTGATGGTGACAGGGGTCAATGACTCTTCAAAAGAAGATAAGTTTGTCTCCGGAGCCTACAAACTGGTCCAAGGGGAGCACCTGACTGATAAAGACAAAAACCAAATCCTCATGCACGAAGATTTGGCGAAAAAGAATGGCCTCAAGGTGGGCGACAAGGTGCGCCTCAAGTCTAACCTCTATGATGCTGACAATGAAAAAGGGGCCAATGAAACCGTCGAAGTGACCATTAAAGGCTTGTTCTCAGGGAAAAACCAAGCTCCTCTCACTTACGCCCAAGAATTGTATGAAGATACACTCATTTCTGACTTGGATACAGCTGCCAAACTCTATGGCAATACCGTCCAAACAGCCACCTATGAGGATGCGACCTTCTTTGCAAAAGGGGATCAGGACCTGGATAAACTGATCGAAAAAATCAAAGCCTTGGATATCCCATGGAATTACTTTGACTTGGTTAAGAGCTCTTCGAACTACCCAGCCTTGCAAAAATCCATCAGCAGCATGTTCCAAGTGGCAGACTACTTGTTTATCGGTAGCCTCATCTTTGCTAGCTTGCTTCTCACTCTTCTTCTTGTCTTGTGGCTCAATGCCCGTCGCAGAGAAGTTGGTATCTTACTGGCTCTTGGACTTTCTAAGGTACAGATTGCGGGGCAATTCGTGGCAGAATTGGTCATGATTTCCATCCCAGCCTTCCTCCTCTCCTATGGAGTCGCAGGACTTCTTGCCAAAGCAGTGGGAGATACGGTGCTCAAAAACGTAACCAGTGGCATTGCCAAACAAATGGCTCAAGAATCCTCTGCAGCTAACCTTGGTGGAGGAGCTGAGGCAGAAAGCTTCAGTAAGACCCTGACAGATATCCATATGGATATCCAACCGAGCCAATTGCTCGTGATTGTTTTGGTCGGTGGGCTTCTCTTGATTCTCGTATCCATCCTTTCTTCTCAATGGCTCTTGCATAAGAAACCAAAGGAACTCTTGGTGGATGTCGAATAAGAGATTGTTTCCTAAAATAGAAATAGGGTATAATAGGAGGTAGAAGAAGTTTCTTAGATAAAAGGAAAGTGTATGAAGATACTAATCGTAGAAGATGAAGTCCTGATTCGAGAAGGGATGAGCGACTATCTCATGGAATGTGGCTATGAGGTCTTTGAAGCAGGCGATGGGCAGGAGGCCCTGGACCTCTTTCACAGAGAGACACCAGATCTAGTCTTGCTAGACATCCAGCTCCCGATCCTCAATGGCTTGGAAGTCCTCAAGGTCATCCGGAAGACTAGCTCAGTCCCTGTCCTCATGCTGACGGCCTTCCATGATGAGGACTATAAGTTGACAGCCTTTGGAGAGTTGGCAGATGGCTATCTGGAAAAACCCTTCTCCTTGTCCCTCTTGAAGGTCCGCATCGAAGCTATTTTTAAAAAGCTCCAGCCTTCCCGGGTCTTCACCTATGGAGAGGCACGGGTGGATTTTGAGAGCTATACAGCCAGCCTAGCTGGGCAAGCCATCTCCATGAATGCCAAGGAGTTGGAAATCTTGGAATACTTGCTCCAGCATGAAGGCAAGGCCCGGACCCGCTCTCAGATCCTCGATGCCGTCTGGAAGGAGACAGAGGAGATTCCTTTTGACCGGGTGATTGATGTCTATATCAAGGAACTACGAAAAAAACTAGAGCTGGACTGTATCGTTACGGTGCGCAATGTCGGCTATAAATTGGAGAGACCATGACCAAACGGAGTATCTTTGCAAAGATTTTTCTGATCACCTTTGCCCTTTTTAGTGGCTTAGTCATCCTTCTACACGCTTCGGTTTACTTTATTTTCCCGTCGACCTATATCGAGTCCCAGCGCCAGACGATTTTGAAGAAATCACAGGCCCTGTCCAAGAGTTTCCAAGGTCAGGAAGAAGGAACCATTGAGTCGGTCATCGACCTATATTCCAAGACCAATGATATCAAGGTCTCTATCAAGGGCAAGCAAAAACAAAATGCCATAGAGGTCAAGGATGACCTGCTCCTGAACCCTAACAGCCAGAACAATTCCCTGGTGATTGAAGAGCGAAAGATTCAGACCAAAGAAGGGAAAGACCTGACCTTACAATTCTTAGCGACCGTCGATTCGCAAAAGGAAGCGCGGGACATCAGTCTGGGTTTTCTTCCCTATAGTCTCCTTGCCTCCTTTGTTCTGTCGCTGATTGCCTCCTATCTCTATGCCCGCATGATTTCTGCTCCGATCCTTGAGATCAAGCAGATGACCAAGCGGATGAAGCGCTTGGATCGGACAGCCAGTCTCCCCATTCACTCGCAGGATGAGATCGGCGTCCTCAAGCAACAGATTAACGACCTCTATCACCATCTTTTAGAAGTGATTGACAATCTAGAGCAGCAGAAGCAGGAAAATCTGAAGTTGGAGCAGATGAAGGTCGAATTTCTAAGAGGGGCCTCCCATGAGCTCAAGACCCCTCTGGCCAGCTTGAAGATTATCCTAGAAAATATGCGGGATAAGATCGGCCGCTACAAGGATCGGGACCGTTACCTATCGGTCTCCCTCGATATCGTCGATGAGATGAATCAGATCGTCCTAGAAATCCTGTCCCTGTCCTCTGTCCAAGAACTGGCTGGTGACAAGGAGTGGATCCAGCTGGACCAGGTCTTAGAGCAGATCCTCGACCAGTACAAGGTCTTGGCTCAATCCCGCTCACTCACGATTGACAATCGAATCCCTGACAAACCAGTCTATATGGATCCAGCCATTCTGAAATTGGTCCTCTCAAATGTCATCAGTAATGCTGTCAAGCATTCGGATGCCGGTGGAGAGATCCAACTCCGTCTCGAAGAAGAAGGGACGCACTTGGCTGTTGAAAATACCAGCCAGGAAATGGTAGAGACCGCTGAGATGCCAATGTCCGCTAGCCGCCAGAAGAAGGAAGGTGGCTTGGGACTCTTCGTGGTTCAACACTTGCTGGACCATGAAGAACTGGCCTACCAATTTGATAAAACGGCTATGGGCTTACGCTTCCGTATGGAACTGCCCAAAGATCCTCAAGACTAAAAAAATAGAGAGTGGGACAGAAATCGGTCATTCGTTAGAATTCGATTTCGTCGTCCCATCTCCGCACAGTTGAGTAGGGCTATAAAAGCTGATGAAATCAGCGTAGTAGAACTGCGTCTTGCTCGACAATGCAAAGACAATTGAGAGGCTAGGACTTTTGTCCCAGCCTCTTTTTGTACTTAATCAAGCTGTTCTACCTTTAGCAATTGGCCATGTTTTAATTCATAAATGGTATCCACATAGGTCAGGATGGAGCGGTCATGGGTCACCATGATGGCGCTCTTGTTTTTGGATTTGACTTCTTTCCAGATCAACTGGGCGATTTCTTGCCCCCGATCAGGGTCTAGGCTAGCGGTTGGTTCATCGGCTAAGATGACCTGCGGATTTCCGATAAAGGCCCGCGCGATGGCTGCCCGTTGTTTTTGTCCACCAGACATCTGATTAGGGTATTGGTGGTAACAAGCTTCGATGCCCAGATCTGCCAGCAAGGCTTTGACTTCCTCTTGGCGTTTTTTCTTGTCCTTTTCTCCTTTCAATTTGGCCACCAGTTCTAACTGGTCACCGATTTTCATATAGGAGAGGAGCTGGTGATCTTGAAAGATGAAGCCAAGCAATTCCAGCCGTTTTTGTGTCCACTGGCCTTGGTTGAGGCCGGTCAAGTCTTGGCCAGCGATACGAATCCGGCCCTCGTCTGCTGACAAAAGTAAGCCAGCGATGGCTAAGAGAGTGGATTTACCAGATCCTGAAGGGCCCAAGATCGCGACAAATTCGTTGGGTTCGACGCTTAAATTAAGTTGGTTGAGGACATGGTGCATCTGGCTGCCATCGGCGTAGGATTTTCTGATATTTTCTAATGCAATAATGGCCATCTTATTCTCCATTTCCACCAATGACTTCGATTGGATCTACTTTTTTGATTTTGACAAGGGACAAGGCACCACACAACATAGAGGTCAGGATAAAGCTAATCGAGATGGTGAGGTTGTCTTTCAGGGTCATAAAGGAAGGGACACTATTGGGTAAAAATGGTGCCATCATAGTTGCCAAGCCAAGCCCCAGTAGCACTCCGATGAGGGAGATGATGGTAAGTTGGGATAATTGGACATAGGTAATCTGGCTCATGGACATGCCAATGGCCTTTAGGACGCCAAACTGTTTCAACTTCTGCAGGGTGAGAATATAGAAGAAGACCCCAAGGATAGCAGAGGAAGCGAGTAGCAGCACCCAAGTAATCATCCGCAGCGTCAAGTTTTGAGCCTTGTAGCCAGGGATTTTATCGATTACTTGCTTTTTATCCGCTACCATTAAGTTGCTGGCTAGATCGCTAGAGGTGATGCTATTCTTGGTCACAAGGGTTTGGGCTTGCCATTGATAGCTTGGATCTGTTTTTTGCCGCATACCTGTGTAGGTCTCCGAGTTGATAAAACCAATCTCACTATAGCCGTATTTGGCATTGTTCGCGAAGGCCACGACCTTGAGTTTTTGCTTAGAAGTTTTATCGATCACTTGATCGCCGACCTGGATCCCCTCATCCTTTTTGAAAGAGCTGTCCAGAATGACCTCATTTTTCTTTAAATCGGATATCTTGAGGTCACTATCTTCCATGATTGGATTAAGGATTTCTTCTTCATTGTGGTCGGTCGCGAAGTAGGTGATATCTAGGGTATTGGAATCCTCTGATTTTGAGATAGTTGCTCGCTGGATCGACAAGCCAGAATAATCCATTTCCTCTATCTTGTTAATCTCATCTAAATCCTTAGCCGTAATGGTTGAGAAGGGGATAATCCCTTCTGAATCCGTCGAAAGGATGTAGTGGAGCGACCCATAGTTATCGATTTGGGCCGATACCGAACGCCCCAGTCCATTTGTTAGACCAGACAAGAATACCACCATAAACATGAGAATGGTAATGAGGAGTTCAATCAGGATAAACTTCTTGGGTTGGTATTTAATTTCATTCCATGCGATTTTCATATTCGTTCTCCTTTTAGTACGGAGGTGCTCAAGTAACTTGGCACCTAGACATACTCTACCATCATACCACAAGTTGGGGGAGAATAGGAGGCTGGTGTTTGGTAGAGTATGAAGGAATCGGATTTGTTTACTGTATTCCATTTGTTTCTCAATTATTAATTATTAATTGTTAATGTATACAAAAAAGAGATATACTATAGACAAGCAAAAAAGCCTTGGTTATCAAGGCTTTTTCCTGTTGGTTTAGATGCCCCTGCATGAATTTGTAAGAACTTTTCATATTGAAAATAATCAAAAATGTGAAATATAGATGATTTTAGGGAAGTACTTTTAGGTGTTTTCAATGCATGATATAAAAGTGGGGCAAAAACGATTGACTCACATTTGGTTTGAAAACCTATAATACCTAATGATTATGCTATACTAGATATATAGTGTTTTTATCAATAAATATCAGTGCGAGATCAAATCGGAGGATAAAATGGAAAAACAAATTAATGAAAAAATTATCGAGATCGTGCATCAAGCCAACGATATGATTCCAGTTGAGTGGGATGATTTGTATATTGTAATAGAGATGGACAAGACCTATAGTGGCGAAGCCTATTTTTATTTTAAATATAAGAATGAATATCATTACCATCTTGAAATGTCAGATGATTTTGGTCTATCAATGATGGAAGTTCTAAACGAGAATACCGTTTTATTTGAAAAATGTGAAGAACTGAAAAAAGTATTCGTTGAGAATGATTTGGCGGATTGGTATATTTGTATCATTCATTTGGATGAAGATAATAAGCTGTCAGTCGACTTTGACTATGCGCCATGGTTGGCAAGTGATTTTGGACCTACTGCTCGTATGAACTTTTTTAGATATCAGTTTCTTGGTTTTGAACCTCGAGATGAAAAGGAACTTGAGCAGTTCAAAGCCATGGAAGCCTTCCAAAGAGAGCATAATAGCAAATAGTTATATCAAAAGAATAAACCACCTTCGCGGTGGTTTTCTTATGGCTTGATCAAACCTATTACATAGGTTTTGTGGTATACTAGAGGCAGAGTGAAACGTGAATAGGAAATCAAATCGGAGGAAAACATGTTAGAAAACTTTATCAAAGTGGCAGACATGCCCCAAGAAGTTATTGAAAAATACAAGGACCAAGTCCCTGCTGAGTTGCTACAGATTTGGCAGGAAGATGGTCTGGGAACCTTTTTAGATGGTTATTTGAAGGTGATTAATCCAGAGGATTATCTAGAGCTTCTCCAAGATAGCTATTTCAGAGGAGATATCGCTTTTCCGATGTTCGTAACAGCATTTGGAGATATTGTTACTTGGGAAAAGAACGCCTATGTGGGAATTGTCCAATATAATATTCAGGATTTGGATATTATTTGTAAGGGGATGGATTTATTCGTTCAATTTTTAGATAACGAATATATTACAAAAAAATTTGAACTTGATTTATATAGACAAGCTCTTGCCAAACATGGTGAATTGGCCTACGATGAATGTTTCGGTTTTGTTCCTTTGCTAGCTTTGGGAGGCTTTAAAGATGTGGATCACATGGATAAAGTAAAAGTCCTGGAGCACATTTACCTCATGTATCAACTCACAGGCGGAGTAATGGACGATTGATAAAAAAGAACCCCCCTCGCGGTGGTTTTTTTATGAAAACAAGGTGTTAGATAACTAGCGAGTCTTTGGATGAGACTCGCTTATTCTGTGAATATAAACTTTTTGGTACAAATTTTGGTACAAAAAACAAAATGACAAGCAAAAAAGCCTTGTAAATCAAGGCTTCTTCCTGTTGATTTAGATGCCCCCTACATGAATTTGTAAGAACTTTTCATATTGAAAATAAACAAAAGTGTTGAAATATAGCTGATTTTAGGGAAATACTTTTAGGTGTTTTCAATGTCAGGATTTAAAAATGGGGCAAAAGTGGGGCAAAAACGAATGACTCACATTTGGTTTGAAAACCTATAATACCTAATGATTATGCCATACTAGATATATAGTGTTGTTATAAATAAATGTCAGTGCGAGTTCAAATCGGAGGATAAAATGGAAAAACAAATTAATGAAAAAATTCGTGAGATTGCACAGAGTGTTAATGAGACAATACCAGTAGCATGGGATAATCTTTTTATTAACATAAGTTTAGCTTTTGATGGAGGAGAGGTATATTATTTCTTTAATGAAGAGGGGAAAAATGAGTATATCTACAATCTATATATTCCAAAGCGGTATGGTATTCCTAATTTAGAATTTCGGAATCAAGAAAGACGCACCTTTAGATTAGCTTGGGAGTTGAGAGAAATTTTTGAGAAAGAAGGCCAACCTTTGTGGACTTCTTGTACTATAAAAGTAATTGGCACGAAATTATCTGCTGAATTTGACTATGCACCTTGGAATGAAAGTGATTATAGTTCAGGTCAACAAATGGACTTTTTTGAATATAAATATCTCGGAAAGCAACCAGCTAATGAAAAAGAACTAGAACAGTTCAAGGCTATGAAAGCCTTCCAAAGAGAGCATAATGGCAAATAGTTATATCTAAAGAATAAACCACCTACGCGGTGGTTTTCTTGTTGTTTAACAAATGTTGGTACATATGGTTTATGGTATACTATGGTTGTAGAGAAATGATGCTAAAAATCAAATCGGAGGAAAACATGCTAGAAAACTTTATCAAAGTGGCAGATATGCCCCAAGAAGTTATTGAAAAATACAAGGACCAAGTCCCTGCTGAGTTGTTACAGATTTGGCAGGAAGATGGCTTGGGAACCTTTTTAGATGGTTATCTCAAAGTCATTAATCCAGATGACTATCTTGAACTTCTCCAAGATAGTTATTTCAGAGGAGATATCGCTTTTCCTATGTTCGTAACAGCATTTGGAGATATTATTACTTGGGAAGAGAATGAATTTGTTGGTATTGTAAAATATAACCTTCAAGACTGCGACATTATTATAAAGAGCTTGAAATATTTCCTTCAGTATTTAGATAACTCATATGTGACTGATAACTTTGAACTTGATTTATATAGACAAGCTGTATCAAAACATGGTGCTCTGTCTTATAACCAATGTTTCGGTTTTGTCCCGCTCTTGGCATTAGGAGGCTTTAAAGATGTGGATCACATGGATAAAGTAAAAGTCCTGGAACACATTTATCTCATGTACCAACTCACAGGCGGAGTATTTGACGATTGATAAAAAAGAACCACCCTTGCGGTGGTTTTTTCGACGAAAACGAGTGTGAGATAAATAACGAGTCTTTGGATGAGACTCTCTAATTTGGTGAATATAAATTATTTGGTACAAAATTTGGTACAAAAAACAAAATGACAAGCAAAAAAGCCTTATAAATCAAGGCTTTTTCCTGTTGATTTAGATACCCCCTACATGGATTTGTAAGAACTTTTCATATTGAAAATAAACAAAAATGTTGAAATATAGCTGATTTTAGGGAAATACTTTTAGGTATTTTCAATGTCAGGATTTAAAAATGGGGCAAAAGCGGGGCAAAAACGAATGACTCGTATTTTGTTTGAAAACCTATAATACCTAATGATTATGCTATTCTAGATATATAGTTTTGTTATAAATAAATGTCAGTGCGAGATCAAATTGGAGAATAAAATGGAAAAACAAATTTCTACGCAGAATGGAATGCGAAAAAGTGATAATTAAAGAGACAAAAAAGCTGAGAATATGATTTCCCAGCTTTTTTGAATGCGATAGAAATAGCAACTAGACTATTTACGAAAGGCCTCAATAATGTAGGTGAAGCCAGTAACTAAAACTGAAAAGGCAATGACATAAACGACAAAGACACCTGTAGCCACTGGATTGAACAGAATCACTAGACCTAGTAAAAATTCAAGCAAGGCTACCCACGTGATATTGCTACCAATAATAGGGAAAGTCAATCTTAGACGATTGCCTTTAAAGAAAGCAATAATGGCTTCTACAATTAACCAAATTCCTACAATGGTCGGAATGACGACCGGCAGGGTCACAAAGCCATAAGCAACGAGGTAAAGAGCTAAGAGAAGACTAACAAATCCTTGGAAAAGATAAACAGGTGAGCGAAGCTCTTTTGGTGCAGAGAAATAGCCTAAAATAGCTGCTATAGAAGAAACCAGTAAACCAAATGAAATCCACCAGCTGTAAGCAACAAGATTAGCTACTGGGTTTGTAAATAGGAAAAGTCCTAAAAGGACAAAAACAACTCCTGCAAGGAATAGCAGTAAACGATTAGAAAATTTCATTTCAATACCCCCTATATAGTATAGTTTTCTAATAAAACTATTATACTTATTTTTATAGAAAATGTCAATAAAATAAATAAACAATTTGGAAGTTTCAGTCTGACTTACAAAAAGAAAAGGAGTTTTCACTCCTTTTCACAGATTGAAGACAAAGTCCTTATAAAAGTGTCTTCTAAAGATTTTAACTTCAATTTGAAGCGAGGTTATCCTCGCTTTTTCTATTTATCAAACAATTCCTTATTTTCAATTAAGAGTTCTAGTGGAGATTTATCCCTTGCTTCAATAAAACCAGGTTCATATTGGTTATGAAGTGTTCTTTTCTGAGAAGTTGGATCAATATACAACTCATCTCCATCTTCTGTGTATAGTTGGTTGCCTCTTGTTAAGTAAAGTAAATCCTCTAAGTACTGTCCATCAGTTTCTAGAAAATCTTCGATGTATTTGACAGCTTTTAAAATCTCACTTACTTTATCAGAGTATTCATTAGATTCAAGAACACTCTTTTCTAACTCAATCTCTTTACTAGTTCCAAATAGTTGGGTTGGAGTTGCATTAAAATATTCTGCTATCTTATCCAAATTTGCAAAGGTAGGATAGCTTTTTTGTTTTTCGTAATCAGAGATGTCTGGAAAGATTGCTCATAAAAAAATGTGGGGCAAATGATGGGGCAAATCAGTTATAGACAAGCAAAAAAGCCTTATAAATCAAGGCTTTTTCCTGTTGATTTAGATGCCCCCTGCAGGGCTCGAACCTGCGACCCATAGATTAAGAGTCTACTGCTCTACCAACTGAGCTAAGGAGGCAAAAAAAAGCTGTATTGGTGCCGAAACTTCACGGTTTGTATTGAACCCGCGCAATTAAGCAGGTGGGCAACTTGCTCTAACTGAAGCTGCTTCCGCGTGATACGGCCTGCATGCTGTTAGAAGTCCTTTGTTTCCCTAATAATACAAAAAATAGTCGGTCAACACTTAAGTGTGAAGTCGTACACCACAGCGTTTCTATATGTATATGATACCATATTTCAAAAAAATTTCAAGGGAAAATCTCAATTTTTTGGAACCGATATCACCTTTTCTTGAGTTGATCAATCTTCTCTTTTGTCGCCCCTAGGGCTCGCTCGTATTTGCCATTTTCATTGGGAGTGAAATAAGAGACCCCCTTAAGCTTGTCTGGTAGGTAGTCCTGTTGGACCCAATTGCCAGGATAATTGTGAGGGTACTTGTAGTCTTGGGCATTTCCCAGTTCCTTGCTTCCAGCATAATGACCATCGCGGAGGTGGCGAGGGATAGGAAGATTGCCCGATTTCCGGAGATCAGACAAGGCCTTATCCATGGCGACGTAGGCCGAGTTGGACTTAGGCGAAAGTGCCAGGTCAATGACGATGTTGGCGATGAGGATGCGGGCTTCGGGAAAGCCGATGCGCTCCGCTGCCTGAAGGGCTGTCACCGTATGGATCTGTGCATCTGGATTGGCCAGGCCGATATCTTCGTAGGCAATGACCGTCAAGCGACGGGCTAAGCTAGGGAGATCGCCCGCTTCAATCAAGCGTGCGGCGTAGTGGAGACTAGCATCGACATCGGATCCGCGGATGGACTTTTGCAGAGCAGAGAGGACATCGTAGTGGCCGTCTCCATCCTTGTCCATGGTGATATAGCTGCGCTGGAGGCTGTTTTCCATGATGTCGAGACTGATGTGGCGAACGCCATCCTCCCCTTCCTTGGTAGAGAGAACAGCCAAATCGAGAGAATTATAGGCAGAACGCAGGTCTCCATTGGTCGAAGTGGCGATGAAATCCAAGGCTTCCTCATCGAGGGTAACAGGGAAGTCAAAGCCCCGCTCAGGGTCGCTCAGTGCCAACTGGATCGCCTCTTTGACCTGTTCATTGGTCAAGGGTTCCAGCTCAAAGATCTGCACCCTACTGCGAATGGCAGGCGTCACGGAAAAGAAAGGATTTTCGGTTGTAGCGCCGATCATGATGACCAGACCGCTCTCCAATAAAGGCAGGAGAAAATCTTGTTTGGTCTTGTCCAAGCGATGAATCTCGTCCAAGAGCAGGACTAGACCACCTGAAAACTTAGCTTCCTCTGCAATCTCTTGCAGGCGTTTTTTACTGTCGACAGTTGCATTGAAGGTCCGAAAGGCATACTTGGTCGTGCCTGCGATGGCAGAAGCAATACTGGTCTTGCCAATCCCTGGTGGGCCAAAGAGAATCATGGACGAGAGACGATTGGCCTCCACCATGCGGCGGATGATTTTCCCTGGGCCGACCAGGTGTTCTTGTCCGATGACCTGATCAATGGTTTTGGGGCGCATGCGCAGGGCGAGATTGTCCGGCATGAGGGTCTCCTTTCTAGCTTTGTCTCCTTTAAAAGAGGCAGTTTTTATGGTAAGATTGTAGTAACTATTGTATCATATTCCGCTCTAAGAGTGGGAAATTAGAAAGAGGACATGATGTCTAAATATGGATTTTTGGATGTTTTAGAAGAGGAAATGGAAAAGGTCTTTCCCTTTGACTTTGAGATCAATTGGGATAAGAAGAATCATGCGGTAGAAGTGGCTTTTCTCTTAGAAGTACAAAACACAGGAGGGGTTGCCTTGGTCGATGAGTCGGGGGAAGAGTCTGACGAGGATATCTTCTTTGAAGAAGCCGTCATCTTCTACAATCCAGCCAAGTCGCATGTGGAAGAAGATGCCTATTTAACAGCCCTTCCGTATGAGCCGAAAAAAGGCTTGTCTCGGGAGTTTCTAGCTTATTTTGCGACCTTCCTAAAGGATACAGCCGAGCTGGCCTTGGATGACCTCATGGATTTCTTAGCAGACGAAGAAGCAGAGAGCTTTGAGATCGTCTGGAACCAAGAAGTTTTTGAAGAAGGCAAAGTCGGCCTGGAAGAAAGCACCTTTTACCCTTATCCGAGATATTAGAAACGAGTGGGTGAGTTGATGAAAAAACTTGGGACCTACCTGGTTTACGGCCTGTCCTTTCTTCTCTTGATGGGGGCTTTTGCCTTGGGGACGATCGCCTTTACGGAGTTAGGTTTTCAACTGGTTTTTGTACCGGGGTATCTCTTCACTTTTTCTAGCATGTATCTCATTTTCATTCTCCATGAACTGGGGCATGCTTTTTGTGGCTATCTGACGGGCTATCGGCTCGTCGCTTTAGGCTTGGGAAGTTTTCTCCTGACTAAAAAAGCAGGGAAGTTTCGTCTTAGTCGCACGGCCGTTCTGAAAAATGTCGGCGCCCAGTATATTGGACTAAAAGAGGATGAAAGTGACCAACGAATGATCTTGATGCTCTCCGGTGGTTTGCTGGTTCATTTGACTTTACTTATCGTATCCATCCTTTTTGGAGTTCTGACACAGAGTTGGTATTTTGCAGGCACTTGGATTTGTCTCAATCTCTCCTTCATTTTGGCCAATGCTCTCCCCCTTGGGATTACAGATGGAGCTAAAATTTTAGAATTGATGCACCATCCTGAAAATGTACCCTATGCTTATCTAGGATTGCGCCATTCTGCTCAGACCCTGCTAGCACCAGAAGATTACGATCTAAAAGATTTTGTTAGACCTGTTCCTGAGGAGGCGCAAGGAGGCTTTGTGGAGGGTGTCTTAGCCCTTCAAGGAGAAGTCTTGATTCTAGAGGGCAATCGCGAGGCGGCTAAGGAGCAGTTTCAGGCTTTACTGGAGAGAGCAGATAATCCGATGATTCAAACGGCTGCTCAGTTATCCCTACTGCATATCGCCTTGCTGGAAGGAGATGATGATAAAGCAGAGGAGTACGCGACCATTCGACGAGTCAAGTCTTTTTTGTCGATGAAATTGACCAATATACAGGCGGTCCAAGCCTGGTATCAATTTACCGTCAAGAAGGATTTGGCCCAGACCCACAAGGCGATCAAGATTGCCAGACAGAAGATGGATGTGAGTCGCATGTTGCGGGATGAGAAAGCCTATTACCAGCAGTGGTTAGATGAGTTGGAACAAGCCATACAGGAAGAAGAGACCCAGGTGAACTGAGAAAAGGAAAGAGAGCTGTACGATGCTTCAGATATTTAAGCGGTTATTTAGTAAAAAATCCCAAAAATCTCAAGAGCGTGAGTCGATCCTTCCTCGAAATCGCTTTGCGGATCTTGATTTCGAGCGAATATTGAAGTCTGGAACTCGTCGACTTGTCGATGAGGAGGGGCGCTATGCAGAAGATGGTACAGTCACAGAACTTGAATTTCCTGAAGACTTTGCGGAATTTGAATTTCTAGTTGGTTTTAATACGGAGGAAGAAGAGCAGTTTCAGCAACTATTAGCTAGTTTGAATAGTTTTGACAATGCCATTCAGTCCCATTTGGAAAGTGAGATGCAACAACCTATCCCTCAGTATGCCAAGAATCTCGGTTATACTCAGAAGAGGTGGGAGAAAACCTTTTGCTTCCATCCTTGGATATTAAGCGGTGAGGAAAACCCGCCTAATCTTCGCTATGTTGCAGATTATGTAAACGATGAGTTTACGGTTTATTTTGCGAAAAGACATGGCAGATGGCTGGCGTACTGGGATGCAGAGTGCCAAAAAGTAATCGAAGAAAGCTAGCTCGTATTTTCCTAGAGAGTAATTGTTATCATAGAAAAGAGTAAATATCATGGAATTATTGGATAGCAGAATGGATTTCCAAGGTTGCAAGATTGCCTTGATTTGTGGGGATAAGGTCTTGACTATCTTACGTGATGACAAGGACGATATCCCTTGTCCCAACATGTGGGAGTTGCCAGGTGGTGGTCGTGAAGGAAACGAAAGCCCTTTCGAGTGCGCAGCGCGTGAAGTTTATGAGGAATTGGGAATTCATTTAGATGAAGACTGTCTGCTTTGGAGCAAGATTTATCCTAGCGTAATCTTTAAAGACAAGCAATCGGTCTTTATGGTTGGTCAGCTAAGACAAGAACAATTTGACAATATTACCTTTGGGAATGAAGGACAGGCCTATAAACTGATGCCTATTGAGGAATTTTTGAAGTCTAAACAGGCAGTGCCTCAGCTACAGGGGAGATTGAGGGATTATTTGGAGGAAGGTTTATGATAACACTTGTTCGAGCGGGAGCAGAGGATTTAGAAACTATTATTGCAATTCAGAGAGCTAGCTTTAAGGCTGTTTATGAAAAATACCATGATGAATATGACCCTTATCTCGAGGACCGCGAACGAATCAAATGGAAACTAGTCGAACGTCCCAATAGCTATTACTACTTTGTAAAAGAAGATGAAGAAAACATCGGATTTTTACGAGTTCAGACCAATGCCGAGTTAACGGAAGCTTGGTTGGGGACCGCAGCGATTCTGCCTCCGTATCAGGGAAAAGGGTATGGATCTGAAGGATTGCGCTTACTAGAAGAGGAATTTTCAACTGTTAGACAATGGGACTTGTGTACGGTGTTACAGGATGCAGGCATGGTTGCGTTCTACGAGAAGAATGGCTACCATCAAACCCATATCGAGCCTGAAAAAGAAGGCATGGATATGGTCTACATGAAAAAATTGATAGAGAAATAGAAAGGACGGTTCAGTTAAATTTTTAAACTGAACCCGCCCTAAACACGGTGCCAAAAAGATAAACTTCTCTTAGACACAAACGTCTTCAGAGAGTTTCCTATTTTGGCTTTGTGTTTTACGGGCTTGGTATCTTAATAATGGAAACATGGCAAGAGTTAAAAGTTACAGTCAAGCGTGAGGGAGAGGAGTTGGTCTCCAATCTCTTGATTGAGTTAGGTGCCCAGGGTGTTGCGATTGAAGACAGTATGGACTATGTGGGCAACGTCGATCGCTTTGGTGAGATTTTCCCTGAGGTCGAGCAACAAGAAGAAATTGTGGTGACAGCCTACTATCCTGAAACGGTTGATGTGGTAGCGGTTGAAGCGGACTTGCAGGCTCGCTTAGCAGAATTGACGGATTTTATGGACTTAGGAGAAGTCAAGATTGGTACTACTGCCTTGGCGGAGGAAGACTGGGCCGACAACTGGAAGAAATACTATGAACCAGCTCGCATCACTCATGACTTGACAATTGTGCCGTCATGGACGGACTATGAGGCGACTGCGGGAGAAAAGATTATCAAGTTAGATCCAGGTATGGCCTTTGGAACTGGGACCCACCCAACAACCAAGATGAGTCTTTTTGCCTTGGAGCAGGTTCTTCGTGGTGGCGAAACAGTGCTAGATGTGGGGACTGGTTCAGGAGTTCTTTCTATTGCTAGCTCACTTCTGGGTGCCAAGGAAATCTTTGCCTATGATCTAGATGATGTGGCAGTTCGCGTCGCTCAGGAGAATATTGAACTCAACCCTGGCATGGAAAATATCCATGTGGCGCCAGGCGATTTGCTCAAGGGGGTGGAGATTGAAACAGATGTCATCGTGGCCAATATCTTGGCGGATATCCTCATTCATCTGACAGATGATGCTTATCGCTTGGTCAAGGATGAAGGTTACCTGATCATGAGTGGCATTATCAGGGACAAGTGGGACATGGTCCGTGAGTCGGCGGAAGCAGCTGGATTTTTCCTTGAAACCCACATGATTCAAGGGGAATGGAATGCCTGCGTCTTCAAGAAGACCAAGGATGTCTCAGGTGTGATTGGAGGCTAGCATGCAGCAGTATTTTGTCAAAGGTCTTGCCACATCACCTGTCACCATCGAGGACAAGGAGACCAGCAAGCACATGTTTCAGGTTATGCGCCTGAAAGAAGATGATGAGGTCGCTTTAGTATTTGATGATGCCATTAAGCGTTTGGCGCGCGTGGTCAATGTGGAGGCGCGTCAGTTTGAGCTGGTTGAGGAATTGGATGACAATGTGGAACTACCTATTCAAGTGACCATCGCATCAGGCTTTCCCAAGGGGGATAAACTGGAGTTTATCACTCAAAAAGTAACAGAGCTCGGTGCTAGTCAAATTTGGGCCTTTCCTGCCGATTGGTCAGTTGCCAAGTGGGATGGCAAGAAATTGGGTAAAAAGGTTGAGAAACTAGAAAAAATCGCCCTTGGAGCAGCAGAGCAAAGCAAGCGGAATCTTGTTCCAAGCATTACCCTTTTTGAGAAAAAGGCAGACTTTCTAGCCCAACTCGACCAGTTTGACCGCATCGTGGTGGCCTATGAAGAGTCAGCTAAAGAAGGAGAATCAGCTGCGCTTATCCAAGCTGTCGCTGGTCTTGAAAAAGGAGCTAAACTGCTCTTTATCTTTGGTCCAGAAGGTGGTTTATCCCCTGCAGAAATTGAAAGTTTTACAGCCAAGGGAGCGGTCCTTGCAGGACTTGGTCCTCGCATCCTACGAGCAGAAACAGCGCCACTTTACGCTCTCAGCGCAGTGAGTGTTGTCACAGAATTAATGAAAAACGCGTGAAGGTGATCTTCACGCGTTTCTTCTATATCTTATTTTATTCAGAATTTATTCGTTTTCTTATTTTTTATATATTACAAATTAATGGATTTTTTATAAAAAATGGAGTATTTGTATAAAAAAGGAGCCTACGTTTGGGATTTCTGGCTGATAGTGCTGGAAAGCTCCTCAAATAGCATGAAAGTCAATCGGACTAGTTTTCATATAGAGCTAAAAGTGATAGAATAGAAGGCAAGAAAGTGGAGAAAACTAGATGCCGAAAGAAGAACCTTTAACAGGGGGCCAGGTTATTGCCCTTACCAAAAAATACTTGTCGGGAGAGGATGTTGCATTTGTAGAAAAAGCTCTCCTTTATGCAGTCGACTGCCATAGTGGGCAATTCCGTAAATCAGGTGAACCCTATATCATCCACCCTATTCAAGTTGCCGGCATTTTGGCAAAATTGAAGTTGGATGCTGTGACGGTTGCTTGTGGTTTTTTGCACGACGTTGTCGAGGATACAAACGCGACCCTAGATGATCTAGAACGTGAATTTGGGCACGATGTCCGAGTGATTGTTGATGGAGTGACCAAGCTCGGGAAGGTCAAATACAAGTCCCATGAAGAGCAGCTGGCAGAGAACCACCGCAAGATGCTCATGGCCATGTCTCAGGATATCCGTGTCATCTTGGTCAAGCTAGCAGACCGCTTGCACAACATGCGGACTTTGAAGCATTTACGCAAGGACAAGCAAGAACGGATTTCCCAGGAGACCATGGAAATCTATGCGCCGCTAGCCCACCGTCTCGGGATTTCCAGCGTCAAGTGGGAATTGGAAGATCTATCCTTCCGTTATCTGAATGAAGTCGAGTTTTACAAGATTTCCCATATGATGAAGGAGAAGCGACGCGAGCGGGAAGCCTTGGTAGAGGAAGTCGTCCAAAAGATCGAGTCCTATGCGGCAGAACGCCACCTTTATGGGAAAATCTATGGTCGTCCTAAGCATATCTACTCCATCTACCGCAAGATGCAGGATAAGAAGAAGCGCTTTGATGAAATCTATGACTTGATTGCCATCCGCTGTATCCTAGAGTCACCAAGTGACGTCTATGCCATGCTGGGCTATATTCATGAGCTCTGGAAGCCCATGCCAGGTCGCTTCAAGGACTATATCGCCAACCGCAAGGCCAATGGTTACCAGTCTATCCATACGACTGTCTACGGTCCAAAAGGTCCCATCGAGTTCCAGATCCGTACCAAGGAAATGCACGAGGTTGCTGAGTACGGGGTTGCGGCCCACTGGGCCTATAAGAAAGGGATCAAGGGCCAAGTCAATAGCAAAGAATCAGCTATTGGGATGAACTGGATCAAGGAGATGATGGAACTCCAAGACCAGGCGGATGATGCCAAGGAATTTGTCGATACGGTCAAGGAAAACTATCTGGCTGAAGAGATTTATGTCTTTACCCCAGATGGAACTGTCCGTTCCCTTCCAAAGGATTCTGGACCGATCGATTTTGCCTATGAGATCCATACCAAGGTAGGGGAAAAGGCTGTCGGAGCCAAGGTCAATGGCCGGATGGTGCCTCTCAATACCAAGCTACGGACAGGGGATCAGGTGGAGATTATCACCAATGCCAACTCCTTTGGTCCAAGTCGTGACTGGCTCAATATCGTCAAGACTAGCAAGGCGCGTAATAAGATCCGCCAATTCTTTAAGAACCAAGACAAGGAACTCTCGATCAACCGTGGACGAGAGTTGCTCATGGCTCAATTCCATGAGCATGATATGATTGCCAACAAGTTCATGGACAAGAAGCACATGGACAAGGTCTTGCAAAAGACCAGCTACAAGACCGAAGATGCCTTATTTGCGGCCATCGGTTTTGGAGAAGTGGGAGCCATCTCTGTCTTTAACCGTTTGACGGAAGAAGAGCGCCGCGAAGAGGAAAAAGCCAAGGCGCGTGCGGAAGCAGAAGAGCTGGTCAAGGGTGGCGAAGTCAAGGTTGAAAATAAAAAAGACACCCTCAAGGTCCGTCATGAAGGTGGCGTGGTCATCCAAGGAGCTTCTGGTCTCTTGATCCGGATTGCTAAATGTTGCAATCCCGTGCCAGGAGATACAATTGTCGGCTACATTACCAAAGGACGTGGGGTTGCTATTCACCGTCAAGATTGTATGAACCTGCGGGCCCAAGAAAACTACGAGCAACGTTTGATCGATGTCGAGTGGGAAGACAATAACACGACCAAGGACTACATCGCCCATATCGATATTTACGGCCTCAACCGTGCAGGCCTCCTCAACGATGTCCTTCAAGTCCTCTCCAACACGGCTAAGATGATCTCAACCGTCAATGCCCAACCAACCAAGGATATGAAATTTGCCAATATCCACATTTCCTTCGGGATTCCAAACCTGTCTATGTTGACAACGGTTGTGGATAAGATTAAGAGTGTGCCGGAGGTGTACTCTGTTAAGCGTACCAACGGCTAATCTTCTGCGAAAATCGACTTCATACTGCGTTAGTTTCGACTGGTCTAACTACAGTTATGCCTGCGTCTCACTGCCTTGTCTGATGTCGATGTTCTTTGAAGATTGAGAAGCGTGGTCAGAACTCTTTTATTGCTTGGTAGCTCGCCTCGCCGTACTTCAGTACTGTCTTCATCTCGCTGCCTTGCTCTAAAAGCAACTTTATAGCCTCTGTTTTTTCAAAATAGTTGCCTGCTTTTCATCGTCTTATTTGAAGTCGATGTTCTTTGAAGCTTAGTGGTGAGCCCAATAGATTGTTTAAATAGGATAATAAGATGAAATTAGTGATTCAACGGGTCAAAAGGGCCTCGGTTTCTATTGATGGTCAAGTCTATAGTCAGATTCAGGATGGGCTTCTGCTCTTGGTGGGAGTGGGGCCGGATGATGACCAAAAGGACCTGGAATACGCGGTGCGGAAGGTCACCCAAATGCGGATTTTCTCGGATGAAGAAGGGAAGATGAACTTATCTGTCAAGGATATTCAAGGGGAAATCCTATCTGTTTCGCAGTTTACCCTCTTTGCCCAGACAAAAAAAGGCAATCGTCCAGCCTTTATTGGGGCAGCCAATCCAGAGATGGCCAGCCAGCTCTACGATGACTTCAATGATTTGTTAGAAAAGGAAGTCCCTGTCAAACGAGGGATCTTCGCTGCAGATATGGCAATCGAACTCATTAATGATGGCCCAGTGACTATCATCCTCGATACGAAAAATCCATAAAAAAACAAGCCCTTGATTAAAAGGCATGTTTGAATGTAGACAAATTACTTTTTACTTAGGATAGCTGGATAATTTTTCAAAAAAATTCTTATATTACTCTGGATTGTCAAAGTAAATCCGAAACTTTCCGCTGTGAGAAAAATGCTTGAAACATTGTTGTTTCAAGCATTCGGGAGTTTTGAAACCTTAGGTTCAAAACTAAGTCATGGAACTTCGTAGAAGTTCGCTGACGTCCGTACTCACCTAAGGAAAGTTTCTAGGAATACTATTTCTTCAATCTGACATGCCCTTTATCAAAGGGCATGTTTTTCTATGTAAAGTTGTTGGGCAATCAGATGATTGATTTGGATGTCTTGGTCTTTGATCTGGAGATGATAGAGGCCGGTGTAATCATCATAGCCTTTGAAGAGAATGACATCTCCAATGGTCAGCTGGATCTGGTCTAAAAAATTCAGCAATTCAAAGCTATCCTGGACTCTTCGCAAACGATAGGTTCCCAGTTCGCTGACATCACTCAAACGGTCCTGGTAAGCCTCGATGAGAAGTTTTCCTTTAGGTGGAATGGTTCCTCCGTGGGGGCAGGTCTTGGGAGTGTCTAACATTTGGTCAAGTTTATCTATAAAGCGGTCGGAGACAGTATGCTCGAGCACTTCAGCTTCTTCATGGACTTCTTCGGCCGTATAGCCCAGTTTTTTGAGCAAGAACACTTCAATCAATCGGTGCTTGCGAAAGAGATCGGAAACTGTTTGAAGGCCGAGCTCGGTAAGCAGATAGCCGTGGGTCTTATCCTTGATGAGGAGATTCTCCGAGATCATTCGCTTGACCATCTCAGTCACGGCTGGAGGCGAAACCTGCATCCGGGCCGCAATCTCTTTGTTACTAATTTTTTCATGTTGCGTGCCGATTTCATAGATGCACTTGAGGTAATCTTCTTTATTCGGTGTCATAGGGTCCTCTTTTCTTCGCTCCTTCTAGTATATCAAAAAAAGCACAAAATGGCTTGGCCAGTGGATAGGAATTGTCTGGGAGGGCGAAAGATGATAGTATAGAAGCATAAACTGAAAACAATATGGAAAGGAGGGTGCAAATGCAGCGACAGGAATTGGAAAAACTGGGCTGGACGACCAGAGGTCTCAGCTACTTAGAAGAACGACTGCAGTCTTGCAAAGATGAAGCAACAAGGCAAGACTCTTACCGCTCTGTCTTCGTCTTTGCCAGCCCTCTTTTCCAAGAGATGTGGCAGAGAGAACTGCAAGGGTTGACGGAAGGCCGTGCCCAGGCCCTCTTAAGAGGGGTCATGCACCTCTGTCTCATGCCACGGGATTTATCGGGGACCTGTGAGGAGACCGCCTTCTTACTGAAGCGGTTCTGGCCAGCTTGCCCCCCTCATTCACCTTTTTGGTCTTCTTTTTCAAGAGTGGTCCAAGTAGCATTTGCTCAGGATCCATTGGCTAGCAAAGAGGGAGACCAGCTCTTAAAACGCCAGGTCCACCAGTTCCGCTATCTGCTCTCTGCCTATCAGACCCAGTGGATTCGGGAGCATTATGCCAAAACTGGACAGACGGATGAAGAGGCGCTACAAGCTTACTTGCAGGAGACAAAAAGAATTAAAATCGATGCTTATGCAGCGGCTCGTCTCCATAATAAGGTCTATGTGGATCAAGACGGCCAACTCGCCTTCCCATCTCGTGCTCAGGCCCAATTGAATTTTAAGGTCTTGCTCAACTTTCATACAGAGTATATCCTGGATCAGGGTGGCCAGTTTCTCAACGAAGTGGATCCGAATCAGATTTCTGAAAATGGCATTGTCAATGGAGCCAGTTTCAACTATGGCTTAGCTAGAGGACATACCCATAAGGACTTGGATATCGATCCCGTTAAACCGTGGGATCCAGCTTTTCGCAAGAAGGTTCTCTATCAGCAAGGTGTTCGCTATCTAGCTCCGAAGAATGATCGCAGTATTGAAGGCTACTGGAGTCGGAAGGGAACCTTTGCACAAGGAGGCAAGAGCTATAAGCAACAAGTAGCAAAGCGCGTGCGGAGTTTCCTCAGAGGCATCCCACGCTTACGCTGGCGACTTTTACTCAAGAATGGGCTCCATCGGATTTTATAGTAGTCCTCTTTCGGATTGAAGAAAAAGGACTCTTAGAAACTCACCTAAGGAAAGTCTCTGAACAGATTTTGTAGATAAAGTAAAAAGAGGTCCTAGACCTCTTTTTACTTTATCCAAGTGCTTTGACGGCTTCGATTGCCGCGTCGTAATTGGGTTCGCTGTTGATGTTGTCTAGGTATTCGACGTAAGTGACCTTGTTGTCTGCATCTAGGACCAAGACAGCGCGTGCGAGCAAATGCCATTCATTGATCAAGAGGCCATAGGCTTTTCCGAAGGAATGGTCGAAGTAGTCTGAGATCATGATGGCATTTTCGATCCCTTCAGCAGCACACCATTTACCTTGAGCGAAAGGAAGGTCGACAGAAACTGTCAAGACCACAGTGTCCTCCATGTCAGAGAGGGCCTGGTTGAAGTGACGTGTTTGAGTAGAACAGATACCTGTGTCAATGGATGGGATCACACTGAGGACTTTTTTCTTGCCAGCAAAATCAGCCAAAGATTTTTTCTCCAAGTTTGGCGTAGTCAGTGAAAAGTCGTGGGCGGTATCGCCAACTTGGAGTTGAGATCCGGTAAAGGTAACAGGGTTTCCTAAAAATGTTGTCATAGCAAAGACTCCTTTTTTCTTTTCATTGTACATTAATGAAGGGGGAAGAGCCACTGATTTGTTTGAGAATCTAATCAGCTTTAGAGACTTATTTGTTCAAACCTTCTGCGATTTTCTCCAAATTCCATTTCATCATGCTGTAGTAGCTGTCGCCTTCTTCCCCTTCTTTGGCAATTGAGTCAGTAAAGATCTTTGCAAAGATAGGGATATTGCTATCCTTAGACACAGTTTTCATAGGACGCTCATCGACACTGGATTCGACAAAGAGGGACGGTACTTTGGTTTGACGCAATTTCTCTAGTAGCGTTTTGATTTGTTCAGGTGTCCCTTCTACTTCAGTGTTGATTTCCCAGATATAGGCAGATGGGACGCCGTAGGCTTTGGAGAAGTACTTGAAGCAACCCTCACTGGTTACGATCATCTTCTTCTCTGCTGGGATGTTATTGAATGCTTGCTTGGCTTCTTGGTCTAACTTACTTAGTTTTTCAGTATAGGCTGCTAGATTTTTTTCATAGAAGTCCTTGTTTTTTGGATCTTTGGCGATTAATTGTTTGGCAATGTTTTTAGCGTAGATGATTCCATTTTCGAGATTGAGCCAAGCGTGAGGGTCTTCTTTTCCAGCTTGGTTTTGGCCTTCTAGGTAGATGACCTCTACGCCATCGCTGGCAGCGAAATAGTCCTTGTTTTCTACTTTATTAGCATTTTTGACCAATTTGGTAAACCAAGCATTGCCACCCGTTTCGAGGTTGATCCCATTGTAGAAGATCAGGTCTGCTTGTGAAGTTTTTTTGACATCTTCTGGGAGTGGTTCGTATTCGTGGGGATCTTGGCCGACAGGGACAATACTGTGGAGCTCGATTTTGTCCCCAGCGATATTTTTGGTGATATCTGCGAGGATGGAGTTGGTGGTAACCACCTTCAATTTATCAGATGAGGACTTAGAAGAAGAGCCTTTGCTACAGGCCAACAGGCCAAATAAGAGCGCCACAAAGAGGGCGAGGACAGAAGCGATTTTTTTCATGTGTTTCTCCTTTAATGAGGTGAAAGAGCGTGCTTATTCTTTCTCTGCTTAGGAGCGATAAAGAAGCTGATGAGAAAGAAGATGGCAGAAGTGAGGACGATACAAGACCCGACAGCGATGTTGAAACTGTAGCCAATAAAGAGTCCTAGGATAGAGGCTAGGGCACCTAATCCGGATGAAAGGAGCATCATGGACCATAGGCTATTGGCATAGAGGTAGGCTGTCGCAGCAGGTGTGATGAGCATGGCGACAATGAGAATGGTTCCGACACTTTGCATAGCAGTGACAGAAACCAAAGTCAAGAGCACCATGAGGAGGTAGTGATATATCTTGACCCGGACGCCCATGGATTGAGCCAGAACGGGGTCAAAAGAAGTGAGCAGTAGGGGACGAAAGAGCAGGACAATCACCAGTAAGACTGCCACCCCAACACCGATGGTTATCCACATATCCTGGTCTTGCACGGCCAAGATATTTCCAAAGAGGATGTGGAAAAGGTCGGTGGAACTTTTAGCGACTCCGATCAGAATGACTCCTAAGGCGAGGAAAGAAGAAAAGGTAATCCCAATTGCAGTGTCGCTCTTGATGATGGAGTTGCTCTTGATATAGGTGATGAGGATGGAAGCTAATAGCCCAAAGGCAATGGCGCCAATAAAGAAATTGATGCCCAGGATAAAGGACAGAGCCACCCCTGGAAGGACTGCGTGCGAGATGGCATCTCCCATAAGAGACATGCCTCTTAAAATAATGAAGCATCCAACAGCTCCAGCGACAATCCCGATGGCAATAGCTGTAATCAGGGCATTTTGTAAGAAGTGGAATTGCTGTAATCCATCGATAAATTCTGCAATCATCCGACGCCACCTCCTATAAAGAGTTCATGCCCATAGGCTGCATGCAGATTCTCCTTGGTAAAAGTTTCCTCTGTTTTCCCAAAAGCGATCAGCTTGCGGTGAAGGAGGAGGACCTGGTCAAAATAAGCTGGGACCTTGCTGAGGTCATGATGGACGATCAGAATGGTCTTGCCTTCTTTTTTCAAGGTCTGAAGGGTCTGCATAATGATGTCTTCGCTGACAGAGTCAATCCCTGCGAAGGGCTCATCCAAAAAGATGACATCCGCTTCTTGGACCAAGCAGCGGGCGATCAGGACCCGTTGGAATTGCCCTCCCGAAAGCTGGCCGATCTGGCGATCCGCTAGATCAAGAAGATTGACAAGTTTCAAGGCATTTTCTACTTTTTTCAGATCCTCTTTGCCTTTTCTCTTGAAGATAGAAAGATGGGGGTAGAGGCCCAGTGAGACACACTCCCGCACCGTGATGGGGAAGTGGAAATCAATAGCGGATTTCTGTTCGACGTAGGCCACTCGTTGAAGAACTTGGCCGAGGTCCTTTTGATCGAGCTGGACCTTTCCCGAATGGGGGAGAAGTCCTAGCATGGCCTTGATTAGGGTTGATTTCCCAGCTCCGTTGGGCCCAAGAATTCCTAGGATAGTTGGACCCTGGATGGTGAGGGAAAGATCCTCCAAGGCCAGTGTTTGCTGGTAGGCAACACTTAGATGTTCAATTTGAATCATGATTTTACTCCTTTACCATTAATATACATAAATAAAAAAATTAAGTCAAGTTAATTTTTAAAATAATTTAGGTTAAATCTCTTGTAATCATTGAAAAATAGACCTATTTTTGATAAGGTTATTAGAAAAGAATGAAAGCGAGAAGATCATGGTACGTTTACAAGATGATTTTTATGATTACGTCAATGGGAAATGGGCTGAGACAGCAGTGATTCCTGATGACAAACCGTCAACCGGTGGTTTTATGGACTTGATCCAAGACATCGAAAACTTGATGTTGGATATTACCGGAAAATGGCAACGGGGAGAAGAGCTACCTGAAGACAGCATTCTGCAAAACTTCGTCAAATACCACAAAATGGTGGCAGATTTTGATGCGCGGGAAGCAGCCGGTGTGGCTCCAGCTATGCCTTTGATCAATGAAATCAAGGCCCTTTCTTCCTTTGAAGACTATACCAGCAAGTTAGGCACCTATGAACTAGCTGGCAAACCAAATCTCTTGCCATTTAGCGTATCACCAGACTTTATGAATGCCCAAATGAATGTCTTGTGGGGAGAAGCACTCGGTTTGATCTTGCCTGATACGACCTACTATGAAGAAGGCAATGAAAAAGGCCCAGAGTTATTGGCTGTTTGGCGTCAAATGGTTGAAAAGCTTTTAGCAAAATTTGATTTCTCAGAGGAAGAAATCAAAGATATCCTGGATAAGGTGATTGCGGCCGATGCAGAATTGGCCAAATATGTCTTGTCAAACGAAGAAAAATCCGAGTACAACAAACTCTACCATCCTTATGAGTGGGCAGATTTCAAGGCCTTGGTTCCAGAATTGCCACTCGATACCTTCTTTACAGAAGTGATCGGGCAAACGCCAGATACTATCATTGTTCCAGAAGAGCGCTTCTGGAAGGAATTTGCGCCAAAATTCTACTCAGCAGCCAACTGGGAAACCCTTCATGCCAAGTTGAAACTCAGTGCAGCTCTTTCTTGGACGTCTTTCTTGACTGAAGAAATCCGTGTCTTATCTGGTGAGTATAGCCGTACGATTACAGGGACACCAGAAGCACGTCCGAAAGAAAAAGCCGCTCTGGCCTTGGCGGAAGGGCCTTATAGCCAAGCGCTTGGACTCTGGTATGCGGGCGAAAAATTCTCACCAGAAGCGAAAGCAGACGTAGAGCATAAAGTAGCGACCATGATTGAGGTTTACAAGGATCGCTTAGAAAAAGCGGATTGGCTCGCTCCTGAAACTCGTGAAAAAGCCATTGTCAAGCTCAATGTCATCACACCACATATCGGCTACCCTGAAAAATTACCAGAAACGTATGCCAAAAAGATCATCGACGAGAGCAAGACCTTGGTGGAAAATGCTCAAAAATTGGCTCAAATTTCCATCGAGCATGTCTGGAGCAAGTGGAACCAACCAGTCGATCGGAGCGAGTGGCACATGCCAGCTAATATGGTCAATGCCTACTATGATCCGCAACAGAACCAAATCGTCTTCCCAGCAGCGATTCTCCAAGCACCTTTCTATGACCTTCACCAATCATCATCAGCTAACTATGGCGGAATCGGTGCAGTCATTGCCCATGAAATCTCCCACGCCTTTGACACCAATGGTGCTTCCTTTGACGAGCACGGTAGCTTGAAAGACTGGTGGAAGCCAGAAGATTATGAAGCCTTTACCGCTCGGACTCAAAAAGTTATCGATCAGTTCGAAGGTCAAGACTCATACGGTGCCAAGATCAACGGGAAATTGACCGTTTCTGAAAACGTGGCAGACCTTGGAGGTATTGCTGCAGCCCTTGAAGCGGCGAAGAAAGAAGTAGACTTCTCAGCAGAAGAATTCTTCACCAACTTTGCTCGCATCTGGCGCATGAAAGCTCGGACAGAGTACATGCAACTTCTCGCCAGTGTTGATGTCCACGCACCAGGAAAACTCCGTACCAATGTTCAATTGCCAAACTTTGACGAATTCTTTGAAACCTTTGATGTCAAAGAAGGAGATGGCATGTGGCGCGCACCAGAGGATCGTGTAATTATTTGGTAGTCTCGACTTCAGTTAAGCAATTGATTGATTTTCTTGATCGCTCGTGAAAAAAAATAAAAATCCCCGAAGCCAAGTTTCAGCTGACTGAAACTAGCTTTGGGGATTTTTGAGTGTATTAGAAATAACAGTGAATGTCATGATCTAAAAAAACTTGCTGGTAGTCATATAAATCTTCTGGATGCAGAGCCTTTATTCCTTCCATTTCATAGCGACGTCCTAAAAGCTTGTATTTGTTTTCTCCAAACTGGTGAAATGGGAGAAGCTGTACTTCATCGATGTTGAGAGAATTAAAAAGAGAAGCAAATTCTTCAGCATCGTTTAAAGAGTCATTGAAATTAGGAATGACTGGAATACGTAAAACGATTGTTTTGTTTTGAGCAAAGGCATAATGAATATTTTTAATAATCAGATGATTGTTGACTCCGACAACCCTCTTATGTTTAAGTGTATTGTAATGTTTAAGGTCTGTATAAATAAAATCGACATACTGAATGAGATCGACAAATTTTTCATGTTCAACAAAAGCTGTCGTTTCGATTGCAGTATGAAGTCCAACTTCTTTCGCAGCTTTTAAGATAGATTTGGCAAATTCAAATTGAGCAAAGATTTCTCCACCAGACAGGGTAAGGCCACCACCAGATTCTTCATAGAAATCAACGTCTTTTAAGACATCGTCTATGATTTCTGTGACTGTTTTTTCTTCTCCCGCGATAGTTTCCTTTTTAGTAACAGCATCTAACATTTTTTCAGGATTTGCACGCTGGGATTCAGGATTGGAGCACCATGGACAACGCAGGGGACATCCTTTTAGAAATACAGTAGTTCGGATGCCAGGGCCATCATGGATACTAAAGTGTTGGATGTTAAAGATAATGCCACGATTTTGTTCCATATTTTGCTCTCCTATCAATCTAGTAAGTCTATTATACATTATTTAAGAAACTAATTCAATTACGAACGAAAGTTTATTTTGTTTTGAAATCACTCAGAAATTTGCTAAAATAGAGAAGAGGTAAAAACAATGCAACGTTTAGATGAAATATTGAAATTAGTATCGGAGTTTGAAAAGATAGATGTCAATAGCTTGTCGGAGAAATTACAAGTCTCTAAAGTAACCATTCGAAAGGATTTGGACAAGCTAGAATCAAAAGGATTATTGCATAGGGAGCATGGCTATGCAGTTTTAAACAGTGGAGATGATATCAATGTGCGATTGTCCTTTCAATATGATACCAAGAAAAGAATAGCCCGGGAGGCCGCTAAATTAATTAAGGATAACGACACGGTTCTGATTGAATCAGGCTCTACGTGTGCCCTACTAGCGGAAGAAATTTGCCAAACAAAAAAGAATGTCAAGATTGTGACAAATTCTTATTTTATTGCAGATTATATTCAGGAATATGATTCCTGTAAAATCATATTACTGGGTGGTGAGTTTCAAAAAGAGTCGAGAGTGACTGTAGGTCCGCTTTTGAAAGAATTAATTCGCTCGTTTAGAGTTCCCTTTGCTTTTGTAGGGGTTGACGGATATGATGATGAACTTGGCTTTACTGGGAAAGATATGATGAGAAGTGAAGTTGTTCAAGCTATGTCCGATGTTTCTAAAGAAGTGATTGTCTTGACGGATTCAAGTAAATTTGAGAAATGTGGGACTGTCAGACGATTTGCACTTTCACAAGTTTCTAGAGTCATAACGGATAAGAATATATCTCAAGAAGCGAAAGAAAAACTTGAGGATTCGCAAACGATTTTAAACTTAGTATAAGAAGGAGAAGTCAATTGAAAGATGAACGGAAAAAGTTACTTGCTAAATTAGCCTATCTATACTATGTTGAAGACAAAAGTCAATCGCAAATCGCAGCAGAAACTGGAATCTACCGTACAACTGTCAGCAGAATGTTAGCGGAGGCTAAAAAAGAGGGAGTTGTAAAAATTGAAATTGAAAATTTTGATACTCGCCTCTTCCATTTAGAAAATTATATCAAACAAAAATATGGCTTGAAAGCTATCGAGATTATACCAAATCTAGTTGATGAGCCACGAGAAAGCCTTGAAAAGCGGCTAGCGCAAGCTAGTGCTGTCATGCTTCGAAATTTGATTGAAGATGGAATGACAGTTGGTTTTTCATGGGGCAAGTCTCTCAGATTAATGGTGGAACAAGTTGGAACTAAGCGTTTGGATGGTGTTCAATTTTATCCCCTAGCTGGAGGTCCCAGTCATATCCATGCTCGCTACCATGTCAATACTCTAATCTACAGTATGGCGAGTAAATTTCATGGAGAATGTCATTTTATAAACGCGAGTGTCATTCAAGAAAATTCTGAGGTAACGGAAGGCATCTTATCTTCTAAGTATTTCGAGGACTTGAAAGCTAGTTGGCGTTGTTTGGATGTTGCTGCTGTAGGGATTGGTGGCCATGCAGATAGCAAGAATCCTCAGTGGTTTGATATGCTAACAACAAATGATTTTAAGAAATTGGAGTCGGAACATGCTGTAGGAGAAGTCTGCTGTCGTTTCTTTGATCAAGAAGGTATCCCCGTTTATCCTGAATTACAGGAAAGAACAATATCTATCACATTGGAGGAATTGAGAAAGGTTCCGAATACCATCTCGTTAGCCTATGGTGATCAAAAAGCAAAAGCAATTTTATCGGTTTTGAAAGCCAACTATATCAATCATTTAGTCACAGATGAAGCGACGATCTTAAAAGTTTTAGAATTAGATGGTGATCAGCAATTTACTAAAAAATAGGACAGCAAGGATGCAGTCCTTATTTTTTTGAGTTGAATAGCACAATTGTGCAAAAAAACAAAAATAATAATCAAATGTTGTAGTTTTTATTGACCGGCAAAAATATAAATGGTATATTGACAATAGAAAAAGCGCTTTCATTAGATTGACAAAGGAGTGTAGTGCACATGGAAATAATTGTTGCAGACCAAATTATTATGGGCTTAATTTTAAATGCGGGTGATGCTAAACAGCATGTTTACCAAGCTTTATCATATGCTAAGGAGGGTGATTTTACATCTTCTGAAGGCGAAATTGCAAAAGCAGATGCAGCATTGCTAGAAGCGCATAACTTGCAAACCCAATTTTTAGCCCAGGAAGCAAGTGGGACAAAGACAGAGATTACAGCTTTGTTTGTGCACTCACAAGATCACTTAATGACTTCAATCACAGAGATTAACTTGATTAAAGAAATGATTGACTTACGAAAAGAACTTTCAGCGAAACAATAAGGAGGAAAAGATGATGAAAATTGGATTGTTTTGTGCGGCAGGATTTTCAACAGGAATGTTGGTAAATAATATGAAGGTAGCGGCTCAGGAATTAGGTATTGATGCTGAAATTGAGGCATATTCTCAAGCGAAATTAGCAGATTTTGCCCCAGAAATAGATGTCGCTTTGTTAGGGCCTCAAGTAGCTTATACTTTGGATAAATCAAAAGCGATTTGTGAGGCAAACCATATCCCTATTGCTGTCATTCCTATGGCGGATTATGGGATGTTAGATGGTAAGAAGGTACTAAATCTAGCTCTAGAACTGCTAGGAGAAAAATAAGGAGGCTTCCCATGTCTAATTTTAATTCTCAGAAAATTATCGCTCCAATCATGCGTTTTGTAAACATGAAAGGAATTATTGCTCTTAAAGATGGGATGTTAGCGATCCTTCCATTAACGGTAGTTGGTAGTTTGTTTCTGATTATTGGACAATTACCATTTGAAGGCCTTAATCAGGCTATTGCTAGTGTATTTGGCGATACATGGACAGAGCCATTTATGCAAGTTTATTCAGGAACATTCGCCATCATGGGCTTAATTTCTTGCTTCTCCATTGGGTATTCTTATGCTAAAAACAGTGGAGTAGAACCCTTGCCAGCGGGAGTTTTGTCCCTGTCTTCATTCTTTATCTTGTTAAAATCTTCTTATGTACCAGCTAAGGGAGAACCGATTGGCGATGCCATTTCAAAAGTATGGTTTGGTGGTCAAGGGATTATCGGGGCCATTATTATTGGTCTGGTAGTTGGTGCAATTTATACTGTGTTTATCCAAAGACACATTGTTATAAAAATGCCAGAACAAGTACCTCAAGCCATTGCCAAACAATTTGAAGCGATGATTCCTGCTTTCGTGATTTTCTTACTATCAATGATTGTCTATATCGTATCAAAAGTAGTGACAAACGGCGGTACCTTCATTGAAATGATTTATGATGTCATTCAGGTTCCTCTTCAAGGTCTAACAGGATCACTTTACGGAGCGATTGGGATTGCTTTCTTTATTTCATTCTTGTGGTGGTTTGGTGTTCATGGCCAATCAGTTGTCAACGGTGTAGTAACAGCCTTGCTACTTTCTAACCTAGATGCCAATAAATCAATGTTGGCAGCTGGGAAGCTATCCGTTGAAAATGGTGCCCACATTGTAACTCAACAATTCTTAGATAGCTTCCTTATTTTGTCTGGATCAGGTATAACCTTTGGGTTGGTTGTTGCCATGCTATTTGCTGCTAAGTCAAAACAGTATAAAGCTTTGGGGAAAGTTGCAGCATTTCCTGCAATCTTTAATGTCAATGAACCCGTCGTATTTGGATTTCCGATCGTAATGAACCCAGTGATGTTCCTTCCATTTATTTTGGTTCCAATTTTGGCTGCAATAATTGTTTATGCATCAATTGCTATTGGATTTATGCATCCATTCTCAGGTGTGACTCTTCCTTGGAGTACACCAGCCATTATTTCTGGATTTATGGTTGGAGGTTGGCAAGGTGCTTTCGTTCAAGTACTTGTTCTTGTGACCTCGACAGTTGTATACTTCCCATTCTTTAAATTCCAAGATAATCTTGCCTATAACAATGAATTACAAGCTGAAAAATAGTGCGTTTATTAGGGATGCACAGATGTGCGACTAGAACAGAATTTATATGTATAATCCATAATTCATTGAAATTCGTAAAATTTAATGCTACTATAGTTACGAAAGAAAACAAAATAATTTCAAAAGAAAGGTTTTGAAAAAATGAAACAAGTAGAAGTAGCAAGTACAAGCATTAAAACAGAATATTTTGGAAGCCTCACTGAACGCATGAATAAGTATCGTGAAGATGTCTTAAACAAGAAGCCTTACATCGATGCTGAACGTGCTGTTCTTGCAACTAAGGCATATGATCGTTATAAGGAACAACCAAATGTTCTTAAACGTGCCTATATGTTGAAAGAAATTCTTGAAAATATGACAATCTATATTGAGGATGAATCCATGATTGCTGGAAACCAAGCATCCTCTAATAAAGATGCTCCAATTTTCCCAGAATATACTTTAGAGTTCGTTTTGAAGGAATTGGATCTTTTTGAAAAGCGGGATGGTGATGTCTTCTATATTACGGAAGAAACGAAAGAACAGCTCCGTAGTATAGCACCGTTCTGGGAAAATAATAACTTACGTGCAAGAGCTGGAGCTCTTCTACCTGAAGAAGTATCTGTCTATATGGAAACAGGATTCTTCGGTATGGAAGGAAAGATGAATTCAGGAGATGCCCACTTAGCAGTCAATTATCAAAAATTATTGCAATATGGCTTGAAAGGTTTTGAAGAAAGAGCTCGCCAAGCTAAAGCAACCCTAGATCTAACGGATCCAGCTAGCATTGATAAGTACCATTTTTACGATTCTATCTTTATCGTAGTTGATGCTGTTAAGACCTATGCTCAACGGTTTGTGGAACTTGCTAAACAACTTGCTGAAACAGCAACTCCTGAACGCAAGAAGGAATTGCTTGAAATTGCTGAGATTTGCTCAAAAGTTCCATACGAGCCTGCAAGTACATTTGCAGAGGCTGTTCAGTCTGTTTGGTTTATCCAATGTATTCTTCAGATTGAGTCAAATGGACACTCACTTTCATATGGACGTTTTGACCAATATATGTATCCATACGTTAAAGCTGATTTGGAAAGTGGACGGGAAACTGAAGAGAGTATTGTTGAACGCTTGACCAACCTTTGGATCAAGACTATTACAATTAACAAAGTACGTAGTCAAGCACATACCTTCTCATCTGCAGGTAGTCCGCTTTATCAAAACGTTACGATTGGTGGTCAAACACGTGATAAGAAAGATGCTGTCAACCCATTGTCTTATTTGGTGTTGAAGTCAGTTGCTCAAACTCACCTTCCTCAACCAAACTTAACTGTTCGTTATCATGCTGGTTTGGATGCCCGCTTCATGAACGAATGTATTGAAGTTATGAAGCTCGGATTTGGTATGCCTGCTTTCAATAATGATGAGATTATTATTCCATCCTTTATTTCAAAAGGTGTTCTTGAAGAAGATGCTTATGATTACAGTGCAATTGGTTGTGTAGAAACAGCTGTTCCAGGTAAATGGGGATATCGCTGTACAGGTATGAGTTATATGAACTTCCCTAAAGTTTTGCTCATTACGATGAATGATGGAATCGATCCTGCTTCTGGCAAGCGCTTTGCACCAAGCTTTGGTCATTTTAAAGACATGAAGAGCTTCGATGAATTGCAAACTGCTTGGGACAAGACTTTGCGCCACTTAACCCGCATGAGTGTGATCGTAGAAAACTCTATCGACCTATCTCTTGAAAGAGAAGTGCCAGATATCCTCTGTTCAGCTTTGACAGATGACTGTATTGGACGTGGAAAACACCTAAAAGAAGGTGGAGCTGTCTACGATTATATTTCTGGTTTACAAGTGGGTATTGCAAACTTATCCGATTCACTTGCAGCAATCAAGAAACTGGTATTCGAAGAAGGACGCTTAACGCCACAAGAGCTATGGCATGCTCTGGAAACAGATTATGCTGGCGAACGTGGAAAAGAAATCCAAGAGATGCTTATCCATGATGCACCGAAGTATGGAAACGATGATGACTATGCGGACAGCTTAGTTCGAGAAGCATACGATATTTATGTAGATGAAATTGCTAAATATCCAAATACTCGATATGGACGTGGGCCAATCGGAGGAATTCGTTACTCAGGTACATCTTCTATTTCAGCCAATGTAGGACAAGGTCGTGGAACATTAGCTACTCCAGATGGTCGTAATGCCGGAACTCCGCTAGCAGAAGGATGTTCTCCATCCCACAATATGGACCAACATGGCCCAACATCTGTTCTAAAATCTGTCTCTAAATTGCCAACAGATGAAATTGTTGGTGGTGTTTTACTGAACCAAAAAGTAAACCCACAAACTTTATCCAAAGAAGAAGATAAATTAAAACTTATTGCTTTACTCCGTACGTTCTTTAATCGTCTACATGGATACCATATTCAATACAATGTGGTTTCTAGAGAAACGTTGTTAGATGCTCAAAAACATCCGGAAAAACACCGTGACTTAATTGTACGTGTTGCTGGCTACTCAGCCTTCTTCAATGTACTATCAAGAGCAACACAAGATGATATTATTGGACGGACAGAGCATACTCTATAGTAAAGAGGTATGTATATGGAATTTATGCTTGATACTTTAAATTTAGATGAGATAAAAAAATGGGCACGAGTGTTACCCCTTGCTGGGGTAACTTCGAACCCAACAATTGCTAAAAAAGAAGGGAACATTGATTTTTTTGATCGTATCCATAAGGTGCGGGAAATCATCGGAGGATCTCCTTCCATCCATGTTCAAGTTGTCGCAAAAGATTATGAAGGAATTTTAAAAGATGCGGCCGAAATTCGAGAACAATGCGATGAAAATACCTATATTAAAGTTCCAGTAACACCTGAAGGACTTGCTGCAATTAAAGTGTTAAAAGCAGAGGGGTACAAAATTACTGCAACAGCAATCTATACTGTTTTTCAAGGACTGTTAGCTATTGAAGCAGGAGCCGACTATTTAGCACCTTATTACAATCGTATGGAAAACTTAAACATTGATTCAGCTCAGGTTATTTCTCAGTTAGCGAGTGCCATAGAGCGTAATCATTCATCAAGCAAAATTCTAGCAGCTTCCTTTAAAAATGTGGCTCAAGTTAATCGAGCATTTAAAGAAGGAACACAAGCAATTACGGCAGGGGCAGATGTCTTTGAAGCAGCTTTTGGAATGCCTTCTATTCCAAAAGCAGTAGATGACTTCGAGGCAGATTGGTCAGCTGTTCATCATAAGAATACAATTTGATAAAGGAGGAGTGTATGAGAAATTTTGCCAGCCCATCCCGTTACATTCAAGGTGAAAATGCTTTATTTGAAAATGCAAAACCTATTTTAGAACTGGGGAGTCATCCCGTTTTACTCTGTGATTCAGTAGTCTATGATATCGTAGGGGAACGTTTTGAAAAGTATCTCCTTCGGTATGGCTTTACAGTCTTGCCAGTGTTCTTCAACGGTGAAGCTTCTGATAATGAAATCAATCGTGTGGTCAGTCTGGCAGAAGAAAATGGCTGTGACTTAGTCATCGGACTTGGTGGAGGAAAGACCATCGACAGTGCAAAAGCCATTGCTGATCTTTTAAAATCACCAGTTGTCATTGCTCCGACTATTGCATCTACAGATGCTCCGGTTTCAGCCTTGTCTGTTATTTATACGGATGAAGGTGCCTTTGCTCGCTATATCTTCTATTCTAAAAACCCAGAATTGGTCTTGGTAGATAGTAAAGTCATCTCTCAAGCACCAAAACGTTTGCTTGCTTCTGGTATCGCAGATGGACTAGCTACTTGGGTCGAAGCGCGTGCGGTAATGCAAGCCAACGGAAAAACCATGCTAGGCAAACATCAAACTCTAGCGGGTGTGGCGATTGCGCAACGTTGTGAAGAAATCTTATTTGCTGATGGTCTCCAAGCCGTGGCTGCTTGTGAAGCTAAAGTGGTGACGCCTGCATTAGAAAACATCATCGAAGCCAATACCCTTCTCAGTGGGATTGGGTTTGAAAGTGGTGGCTTGGCAGCAGCTCATGCCATCCATAATGGCTTTACGGCCCTTACTGGGGATATCCACCATTTGACTCACGGTGAAAAAGTAGCCTATGGAACCTTGGTTCAATTGTTCTTGGAAAACCGTCCAAAAGAAGAATTGAACAAATACATTCATTTCTATCAACAAATTGGCATGCCAACGACTCTGAAAGAAATGCATCTTGAAAATGCAAGCTACGAAGATCTTCTCAAGGTTGGCCAACAAGCAACCATTGAAGGAGAAACCATTCACCAAATGCCATTCAAGGTACAAGCATCTGATATTGCTCAAGCGATTGTAGCAGTAGATGCTTATGTCAAGTCCTTAGGCTAATCAAAGAAATACAGAAACCATCGCCTGTTGGCGATGGTTTCAGAACGTAGACAAACGTCATTTTTGGCGTTTGTCTTTTTGTTGTATTTTTAAAATTATTTGCTTTATCATCTG
>NZ_JBCOAT010000009.1:0-83382 GCF_040226615.1 Streptococcus australis
CCGAACACAGAAGTTAAGCCCTAGAACGCCGGAAGTAGTTGGGGGTTGCCCCCTGTGAGATATGGTAGTCGCTTAGCTTTTTTCCGCCATAGCTCAGTTGGTAGTAGCGCATGACTGTTAATCATGATGTCGTAGGTTCGAGTCCTACTGGCGGAGTCAGTACCCGAAAGGGTTTTTTATTTTCTTTTTATAAATACATTAAAAAAAAGGTTCTTTCGAACCTTTTTTTCTTAGTTAAAGAAAACATTGTATAGAGCTTTAATAGCCTGTTTTTCTTGTTCTTGATTGACTACAAACATGATGGAAACTTCGCTGGATCCTTGAGAAATCATTTGGATATTAATGTTGTTTTCTGATAAAGCCTTTGTAGCTGTTGCTGTTACACCAATTTGATTTTTCATATTCTCTCCTACTATCATGATAATGGAAAGATCATGCTCAATTTCGGCATAGTCCACCTGTAAATCTTGGATTAAATGTTTTAAAATTTCTTGTTCCTTAATTGGGGTTAATTCTTTTGACCGAAGAATGACTGATAGGTCGTCAATTCCTGTTGGCATGTGATCCCAACTAATATTCAAATCTTCTAAAATTTGTAATAATTTTCTACCAAAACCGACTTCTCTATTCATCAGGTATTTGGTGGTATTAATGCTGACAAATCCTGAGTCTCCTGCAATTCCAACAACTTTTACATTCTCATTGGTATGGTTCAGCACAATCTTGGTACCTGGATGTTTTGGATTGTTGGTATTCTTAATCACCATTGGAATTTTTCCACGATATGCAGGAACAAGTGCTTCATCATGGAGGACACTAAAGCCAGCATAGGCTAATTCCCGCATCTCTTTATAGGTTAGTTCAGGAATAGAGTGTGGGTGTTTAATAATCCCTGGGTGAGCTGCAAAAATACCATCGACGTCCGTAAAGTTTTCGTAGAGATCTGCTTTAACTCCGGCTGCAATAATTGATCCTGTAATATCAGAACCACCTCTTGAAAAAGTACATACTTGGTCTTCTTTAGTAATTCCAAAGAATCCAGGGATCACTAAAATTTCATTATGGTTTCTGAGTTCTTCAATCTTATCGTAACTAGAAGGCAGAATGCGAGCATTACAAGGTTCACTTGTTACAAAGATACCTGCATCTTTTGGATGGATATATTTTGCTTCTAAACCTTTTTTTACAAAGTAAGCTGCAATTAGTTTCGCATTGTTGTTTTCTCCAGCTGCTAAGAAGGTATCATATAAGAAGGTGTTATCGGATTTGGGAAGTGTTGCAAGGGACATGATATCTCTAGCAATTTCTTCGATAATTTCCTCGTTTAAGTCTAACTCCTCTGTAATAGAACGATAGCGATTAATAATCCATTCTTGACTTTGACTAGTATCTTTTCCGTTGGTATATTCTTTATAATACTTGATAAGGGCATCGGTAACTTTTGTGTCTTCAGCATTGCGTTTCCCCGGAGCAGAAACGACCACGTATTGACGGGTTTCATCTTCTTTAACAATATTGAATACTTTTTCTAGCTGGGTAGCAGATGCTAACGAACTACCACCAAATTTAACTACTTTCATGTGGACTCCTTTACAAAACTTACTTTAAATTATACCAAAGATAAGGCTTGGTTACAATCTAAAACAGCACTGCAATCAAGCAAGTCTTTCGGCTGAGACACTTTGTTATGAAAATGTAATTTACTTCTCAAAGTAGTTGTGCTAAAATAATATAAAAATAAATAAGTTCAACTATCAAACAATTTGAACAGCTAATTAGTAAAGAGGTGGCTTATGGTGTTCGAAACGATTATATATTCTGTTGAAGAGGATCTCGCATCTATTATTTTAAATAGACCTGAGGTTTCAAATGGTTTTAACATTCCAATGTGTCAGGAAATCCTTGAAGCATTAGAATTAGCTGAGAAGAATCCAGATATTCGTTTTATTCTATTTAAAGCAGTCGGTAAGGTTTTTTCGGTTGGTGGTGATTTAGCAGAGATGAAGCGGGCTGTCGATGCCGATGATATCGATTCGTTAACGCAAATTGCGGAATTGGTTAATCAAATCTCTAAAAAAATGAAGCAACTTCCAAAACCTGTGATTATGGTAGCAGATGGTGCGGTTGCAGGAGCAACTGCTAATATGGCAGTAGCAGCAGATTTTTGTATTGCTTCTGATAAATCCAAGTTTATTCAAGCCTTTGTTGGAGTAGGTTTAGCTCCTGATGCTGGTGGTCTTTTCCTTTTAGGAAGAGCCATTGGTTTGAGTAGAGCAACTCAGTTAGCGATGACCGGTGAACCATTAGGTGCTGAAAAGGCTCTGGAATATGGCGTTGTGTATAAGGTTTCTGAAGTAGATAAATTAGACAAGACTGTTAACCAACTTCTCATGAAGTTAAGACGTAGCTCAGACAATTCTTTTGCTGCGATTAAAGAGTTGGCCTGGTCTAGCATGCTGACTGACTGGGATCGCTATGCTGAAATTGAGTTGAGATTGCAAAGAAATCTATCTTTAAAAGAAGATTTTAAAGAGGGAGTTATTGCCTATTCAGAGCGTCGACGTCCAAAATTTATAGGAAAATAAAAACGTAAAATTTTTATGTTTTTGTTGTTGAGACTTGCTATTTGGTTTGAATTTTGATAAAATTCGATTATCAAAGTAATGAATAGGGGGTGTGGTTTTTGAATTTTCAACTAGTCAATGATTACCTTACATCCATTTTTAACAACGTTTTAGTCATCGAAGAAACTAGTTTACGTAGCAGTCGATTTAATGATGTTTCTATTAAGGAAATGCACACAATAGATGTCATCGGCTCAACACCAAACGCAACTCCAAGTGATATTTCGCGTTCGTTAATGGTAACGTTAGGTACAGTCACAACCAGTTTAAATAACCTTGAACGAAAAGGTTATATTGAACGAACCAGATCTGAAGTTGATCGTCGGGTTGTCCATTTGAGTTTGACCAAAAGAGGAAAACTCTTGTATCGGCTTCACCAACAATTTCACAAGCGGATGGTTAATCAGATTATAGATGGGATGTCTCCAGATGAACGGAAAGTGATGCAAAAAGGGTTGCAGAACCTTTATCGTTTCTTGGAGGATTTGAAATAATGACTTTTGCAAAAATTAGTCAGGCAGCCCATTATGCGCCAAGCCAAGTGATTTCCAATCAGGATCTTTCTGAACGGATGGATACCAGTGATGAGTGGATTGCTAGTCGGACAGGAATTCGGAAGCGTCATATTTCTCAATCAGAATCAACCAGCGATTTAGCTACGGAAGTGGCTCGTCGCTTGCTTGAAAAAAGTGGTTTACAAGCGAATCAGTTGGATTTTATCTTTGTTGCTACGATTTCACCGGATTCCATGATGCCATCTACAGCTGCTCGTGTTCAAGCTAAAATTGGTGCCTCTAAAGCCTTTGTTTTTGATTTGACCGCTGCTTGTAGTGGATTTGTATTTGCGCTTGCGACTGCTGAAAAGTATATTCGCTCTGGCCAGTACAAACGAGGAATCGTTATCGGAAGTGAAACCTTATCGAAAGTGATCGATTGGGAAGATCGGACAACAGCAGTCTTATTTGGGGATGGTGCTGGCGGTGTTTTATTGGAAGCTTCCGAGCAACAAACTTTTTTAGCAGAAAGTCTGTTTTCAGACGGTTCCCGTGGAGAAGTTCTTCAATCATCATCTGTTGGTTTATCTTCACCATATTCTGATAAGGAAGAAGATAAAAAATATTTGTCAATGGATGGGAGAGCAGTCTTTGATTTTGCCATTCGGGATGTGGCTAAGAGTATTAAAAATACGTTAGCAGATGCTCCAGTGCCTGTTGAAGAGATTGATTTTTTTCTTCTGCACCAAGCAAATGACCGTATCTTAGATAAAATGGCTAAGAAAATCGGGGTTGATCGGGAAAAACTTCCTGCAAACATGATGGAATATGGTAACACGAGTGCCGCAAGTATTCCAATTTTATTATCGGAGTGTGTCGACCAAGGACTGATCAAATTGGATGGAAGTCAAACAATTCTTCTGTCTGGATTTGGTGGAGGTTTGACATGGGGCTCACTTCTTGTTACAATCTAGTTAAACATGTGGTAACACATTTTAAAAATTTTTTATTATTTTAAGGAGGCCAATCATGGCAGTATTTGAAAAAGTACAAGAAATTATCGTTGAAGAACTTGGTAAAGAACCATCAGAAGTAACACTTGAGTCTACTTTTGAAGATCTTGAAGCTGATTCATTGGATTTGTTCCAAGTGATTTCAGAAATTGAAGATGCATTCGACATTCAAATTGAAACTGAAGAAGGATTGTCTACTGTAGGTGACCTTGTTGCTTACGTAGAAGAAAAAACTAAATAATAATGGATGAGAGTATCGAAAGATATTCTCTCTTGTTTAGGTAATAGTTTGACGCTCAAAGCAAAGAACCGCTTTCAAACTATTACTTAAGCGAAAATGAGGAAGGTACTATGCAAACACGAATTACAGAATTATTAAACATTAAATATCCAATTTTCCAAGGTGGTATGGCTTGGGTAGCAGATGGAGATCTTGCTGGATCTGTATCCAATGCAGGTGGTCTTGGGATCATCGGTGGAGGAAATGCACCTAAAGAAGTTGTCAAAGCGAATATTGATCGTGTCAAATCCATTACTGACAAACCTTTTGGAGTGAATATCATGCTCCTCTCTCCTTTTGCAGATGACATTGTTGACTTGGTTATCGAAGAAGGGGTTAAAGTTGTTACCACTGGTGCAGGGAATCCTGGGAAATATATGGATCGTTTCCACGAAGCTGGCATTACCGTTATTCCAGTTGTACCTTCAGTAGCTTTAGCAAAACGGATGGAAAAACTAGGTGCGGATGCTGTGATTGCTGAAGGAATGGAAGCAGGTGGGCATATTGGTAAATTGACTACCATGACCCTGGTTCGTCAAGTGGTCGAAGCTGTTTCTATTCCCGTTATTGGTGCTGGTGGTGTGGCTGATGGTGCTGGAGCAGCTGCAGTCTTCATGCTTGGAGCAGCTGCTGTTCAAGTGGGAACACGATTTGTCGTAGCTAAAGAATCAAATGCTCACCAAAACTTTAAGAATAAAATCTTGAAAGCTAAAGACATTGATACAGTAGTGTCTGCGTCAGTTGTTGGCCATCCAGTTCGTGCGATTAAGAATAAATTGGCTTCTGCCTATAACCAAGCGGAAAAAGATTTCTTGGCAGGTAAGAAGACTCAAGAAGAAATTGAAGAATTAGGAGCAGGTGCTCTTCGCAATGCTGTTGTGGACGGAGACGTTGATAACGGATCTGTGATGGCAGGACAAATTGCAGGTCTCGTAGGTAAAGAAGAAACCTGTGCTGAAATCTTGGAAGATATCTATTTTGGAGCTGCTAAGGTCATTCAGAAAGAAGCAGCTCGCTGGGCAGATGTCAAATTCTAACAAGTAAAGGAAAGGAAGAGGACAGTGACAAAACGTGCTTTCTTATTTGCTGGTCAAGGTGCCCAAAAATTGGGGATGGCTAGTGACTTGTATGCAACTTATCCGATTGTTAAGGAGACATTTGATACTGCAAGTCAGATTTTGGGCTATGATTTACGAGAATTGATTGATTCTGATGAAGACAAGCTCAATCAAACACGCTTTACCCAACCGGCTATTTTGACAACTTCAGTAGCTATTTATCGTCTATTAGCAGAAAAGGGCATGACACCGGATATTGTTGCCGGTCTTTCTCTAGGAGAATATTCTGCTTTGGTTGCTGCAGGTGCTCTTTCTTTTGAAGAAGCAGTCGCTTTGGTAGCCAAGCGGGGTGAATTTATGGAAACAGCTGCGCCTGCTGGAAGCGGGAAGATGGTAGCTGTCATGAATACTGATCCTGCCTTGATTGAAGAAATCTGTCAACAGGCTTCTGAAAAGGGAGTTGTAACACCAGCTAACTACAATACTCCTGCCCAAATTGTGATTGGTGGAGAGGTTGAAGCTGTGGATTATGCAGTTGAACTCTTACAAGAAGCAGGGGCAAAACGGTTGATTCCTCTAAATGTCTCTGGTCCTTTCCATACGGTCTTACTTGCTTCTGCTAGTGAAAAACTAGCGACTGAACTTGAAAAAGTTACTTTTAAGGACTTTAGCTTGCCTTTGGTTGGGAATACAGAAGCAAAGATCATGAAATCAGACGAAATCAAAGCTTTATTAGCTCGCCAGGTGATGGAGCCTGTTCGTTTCTATGATTCGATTGCAACGATTCAAGAGTTTGGAGTAGATGAAGTGATTGAAATTGGTCCAGGTAAGGTCTTGACTGGTTTCTTGAAAAAAATTGATAAAACTCTTCCAACGAAAAATGTTGAGGATCAAGCAAGCCTTGATGCCTTACTGAACGAATAAGATGAGGTGACTATGGAACTGAAGAATAAAAATGTATTTGTTACTGGCTCAAGTCGAGGCATTGGATTGGCTATTGCACATAAATTTGCGTCAAAAGGTGCCAACATTGTCTTAAATAGTCGTGGAGAGCTCCCTGCAGGTCTAGTGGATGAATTTGCCTCATACGGTGTGAAGGTAGTTGGCGTTACTGGGGATGTATCCCAAGCTACGGAAGCGAAACGAATGGTCGCGGAAGCGATTGAAGCACTTGGCTCAGTAGACATCCTTGTTAACAATGCTGGGATTACCAATGATAAGCTCATGTTAAAATTGACGGAAGAAGATTTTGAGCAAGTCTTGAAGGTGAATTTGACTGGTGCTTTTAATATGACACAATCAGTCTTAAAGCCGATGACCAAGGCGCGTGAAGGTGCTATCATTAACATGTCGAGTGTTGTCGGTCTAACCGGAAATGTTGGACAAGCTAACTATGCAGCCTCAAAAGCTGGTTTGATTGGTTTTTCTAAATCGGTAGCGCGTGAAGTAGCTGGTAGAAATGTCCGAGTCAATGTCATTGCGCCGGGCTTCATTGAGTCTGATATGACAGAAGGACTTCCGGAAAAAATTAAAGAAATGTCTCTCGCTCAAATTCCAATGAAACGATTTGGAAATACAGAAGAAGTAGCAGATGTTGCAGTCTTTCTTGCGACTCAAGAATATCTAACAGGGCAAGTCATCGCAATTGATGGTGGCTTAACCATGCAATAAAAAGAGGTAGGTTTTGAAATGAAATTAAATCGTGTTGTTGTAACAGGCTATGGCTTGACATCTCCAATCGGAAACACTCCAGAAGAATTTTGGAATAGCTTAAAAGAAGGAAAGATTGGAATTGGTCCGATTACAAAATTTGACCACAGTGACTTTGCTGTTCATAATGCAGCTGAAATCCAAGATTTCCCATTTGATAAGTACTTTATCAAGAAAGATACAAACCGCTTTGACAACTATTCTTTGTATGCCTTGTATGCCGCTCAAGAAGCTGTGAATCATGCAGGTTTAGATGTAGAAGCTATTGACAAAGATCGTTTTGGTGTCATTGTTGCTTCTGGTATTGGTGGTATTAAAGAAATCGAAGATCAAGTGATTCGTTTGCATGAAAAAGGACCAAAACGTGTCAAACCAATGACCCTTCCAAAAGCTTTGCCAAATATGGCATCTGGTAATGTTGCGATGCGTTTTGGAGCTAATGGAATTTGTAAATCTATCAACACTGCTTGTGCCTCTTCCAATGATGCGATTGGAGATGCTTTCCGCGCTATTAAGTTTGGTTTCCAAGATTTGATGTTGGTTGGTGGTTCTGAAGCTTCTATTACACCATTTGCAATCGCCGGTTTCCAAGCCCTGACAGCTCTTTCAACAACAGAAGATCCAACTCGTGCTTCTATTCCATTTGATAAAGATCGGAATGGATTTGTAATGGGTGAAGGATCAGGAATGTTGGTTCTTGAAAGTTTGGAACACGCTGAAAAACGTGGTGCAACCATTCTTGCTGAAGTCGTGGGCTACGGAAATACTTGTGATGCTTACCATATGACTTCTCCACATCCAGAAGGTCAAGGTGCTATTAAAGCAATGAAGTTGGCTTTAGATGAGGCAGAAATTGAACCAGCTCAAGTTGATTATGTCAACGCTCATGGTACCTCTACTCCAGCAAATGAAAAAGGAGAAAGTGGTGCAATCGTTTCTGTATTTGGTACAGAAGTTCCAGTATCTTCTACAAAATCATTTACAGGTCACCTCTTGGGAGCTGCAGGGGCTGTAGAAGCTATTGCGACAATTGAAGCAATTCGCCATCAATATGTTCCAAAAACTGCTGGAACACAAGAGTTATCAGATTATATTGAAGCCAATGTCATCTTTGGTGAAGGGCAAGAACGTCCAATTTCCTATGCTATTTCCAATACATTTGGATTTGGAGGACACAATGCTGTCTTAGCCTTTAAACGTTGGGAGGGATAAAGTGAATATTCAAGAGATTAAAGACCTAATGAGTCAATTTGACCAATCTAGTCTTCGTGAATTTAGCTATCAAAATGCAACGGATGTGCTATCATTTAGTAAAAATACTGGCAGTGTAGCTAGCTCGCAACCTGCTACGCCAGCTCCTGTAGTTCAGGAAGTGGCGCCCGCTGTTGAAAGCCCTGTTGTTCTCGCAGAAGAACCAGCTGCTCCGTCAGCTCCAGAAGTTGCTCCAACAGTAGCAGCAGAAGGGGAAGTGGTTGAAAGTCCTCTTGTTGGTGTAGCTTATTTAGCTTCAGGTCCTGATAAACCAGCTTTTGTTCAGGTTGGAGATAGCGTTTCAAAAGGCCAAACCCTATTGATTATTGAAGCGATGAAGGTTATGAACGAAGTTCCTGCACCAAAGGATGGAATTGTCACTGAAATCCTTGTTTCAAATGAAGAAATGGTTGAGTTTGGGAAAGGATTGGTACGGATTAAATGATCGATATTCAAGCTATTAAAGAAGCTCTTCCGCATCGCTATCCGATGTTGTTGGTGGATCGCGTCCTTGAAACAAGTGAGGATACGATTGTAGCCATTAAGAATGTGACGATCAATGAGCCCTTCTTTAATGGGCACTTTCCAAGCTACCCAGTAATGCCAGGTGTCCTCATTATGGAAGCCTTGGCACAAACTGCCGGTGTCTTAGAATTATCCAAACCAGAAAATAAAGGGAAATTAGTCTTTTATGCTGGAATGGATAAGGTTAAATTTAAAAAACAAGTCGTTCCGGGAGATCAGCTCGTGATGACGGCTACCTTTGTCAAGCGTCGTGGTTCGATTGCGGTCGTGGAAGCAAAAGCGGAAGTCGATGGGAAATTAGCTGCTAGCGGGACCCTAACATTTGCAATTGGTAACTAGGGAGGTTTCTATGTTCCGAAAAATTTTAATCGCGAATCGTGGTGAAATTGCGGTCCGGATTATTCGAGCTGCTCGTGAATTAGGAATTGAAACAGTCGCTGTCTATTCAACGGCTGATAAAGAAGCCTTGCATACCTTACTAGCGGATGAAGCAGTTTGTATTGGGCCTGCCAAGTCAACCGAGTCTTATTTGAACATGAATGCTGTTTTATCTGCAGCTGTTTTGACTGGATCAGAAGCTATTCACCCAGGATTTGGATTTTTGAGTGAAAATTCGAAGTTTGCCACCATGTGTGAGGAAGTCGGCATTAAGTTTATCGGACCATCAGGATCTGTCATGGATATGATGGGTGATAAAATTAATGCCCGAGCACAAATGATCAAAGCAGGCGTGCCTGTTATTCCAGGATCAGATGGAGAAGTTCATACAGCTGAAGAAGCCTTGGAAGTTGCCGATCGGATTGGCTATCCTGTCATGCTGAAGGCATCAGCTGGAGGTGGCGGTAAAGGGATCCGTAAAGTAGAACGGGCAGAAGACCTAGTTCCAGCTTTTGAATCTGCTTCGACAGAAGCTAAGGCGGCCTTTGGCAATGGAGCTATGTACCTTGAACGTGTCATCTACCCAGCTCGTCATATTGAGGTTCAAATCCTGGCTGACCAATTTGGACATGTGGTTCATTTGGGTGAACGGGATTGTTCCCTTCAAAGAAACAACCAAAAAGTCCTCGAAGAATCTCCGTCCGTAGCAATCGGTAAGACGATTCGAGATCAAATTGGCTCTGCAGCCGTCCGCGCAGCCGAATCTGTTGGCTATGAAAATGCTGGGACAATCGAGTTTCTTTACGATGAAGGAAAAGGCGAATTTTACTTCATGGAGATGAATACTCGGGTTCAAGTTGAGCATCCCGTGACAGAATTTGTCACAGGAATTGATATCGTGAAAGAGCAAATTAAGATTGCTGCTGGACAAGAATTGTCTGTTCGTCAAGAAGATATTCAAATTTCTGGTCATGCTATTGAATGCCGGATCAATGCGGAAAATCCTGCCTTTAACTTTGCACCAAGCCCAGGAAAGATCACCAATCTCTACCTTCCAAGTGGAGGAGTTGGCTTGCGCGTGGATTCTGCTGTCTACCCAGGCTATACGATTCCACCTTACTACGATAGTATGATTGCCAAAATCATTGTCCATGGAGAGAATCGTTTTGATGCTTTGATGAAGATGCAACGCGCCCTCTATGAGTTGGAAATTGACGGTGTAATGACCAACAGTGATTTCCAATTGGATTTGATTTCAGATTCGAATGTGATTGCTGGTGATTACGATACCGCCTTCCTGATGGAAAAATTTTTACCAAATTATCAGAAAAATCAATAAACATTGAACTTTGTAAATGTGAGATTCATTTTCACAAGGAATGAACGCGCACAATTACAAAGTTCTTTTACCAAGTAAGGAGAAGTTGATGGCTTTATTTTCTAAAAAAGATAAGTACATTCGAATTAATCCCAATCGGTCGGCCATTGAAGCACCTCAGCCGAAACCAGAAGTTCCAGATGAGTTGTTTTCTCAGTGTCCGGGCTGTAAACATACGATTTACCAAAAGGATCTAGGAAGTGAACGTCTATGTCCTAAGTGTGGTTATACCTTCCGTATTTCTGCGGTAGAGCGACTTCAATTAACGATTGATCCAGGAAGCTTTATTGAACTGTTTACGGGTATTGAGACCAAGGACCCGCTTAGGTTTCCAAACTACAAGAAGAAATTGGCGACTGTCCGTGAATTGACAGGACTTGATGAGGCTGTTTTAACAGGAACTGCAAAGATTGGGGGCCATCAAGTGGCTCTTGGTATTATGGATTCCAATTTTATCATGGCTTCTATGGGCTCTGTGGTCGGTGAAAAGATTACACGACTATTTGAATTGGCGACAGAAGAAAAGCTCCCAGTCGTGCTCTTTACAGCTTCTGGTGGTGCTCGAATGCAAGAAGGAATCGTCAGTTTGATGCAGATGGCTAAAATCTCTGCAGCTGTTCAAAGACACTCAAAAGCAGGCTTGTTTTATCTGACTGTTCTAACAGACCCAACAACAGGAGGGGTAACGGCATCATTCGCAATGGAAGGGGATATCATCATTGCGGAGAGTCAAGCCCTTGTGGGATTTGCAGGTCGACGAGTGATCGAGTCTACCGTAAGAGAACAGTTGCCGGATAATTTCCAAAAGGCTGAATTTTTGCAGGAGCATGGCTTTGTGGATGTGATTGTCCAACGTAGTGAGATGCGTTCAACAATCGCAGACTTGTTAGCCTTTCATGGAGGGAAGTAATGACAAGAATAACACAAATTATTAAAGAAGCTCGTGACCAAGGACGTTTGACAGCTCTCGATTATGCTCATGGAATTTTTGATAACTTTATCGAATTACATGGCGATCGGAATTTCCGAGATGACGGTGCAGTCATTGGTGGAATTGGTTGGCTAGGAGATCAAGCGGTAACGGTTGTCGGGATTCAAAAAGGAAAGAATCTTCAGGACAATCTTAGTCGAAACTTTGGTCAACCCCATCCAGAAGGATATCGAAAAGCCTTGCGCTTGATGAAACAGGCGGAGAAGTTTGGTCGTCCAGTAGTAACCTTCATCAATACCGCAGGTGCTTATCCGGGTGTTGGTGCTGAAGAACGGGGACAAGGTGAGGCTATTGCCCGTAACCTCATGAAAATGAGTGACTTAAAAGTTCCGATAATCGCGATTATTATCGGAGAAGGGGGATCAGGTGGTGCCTTAGCTCTTGGTGTTGCAGATAAGGTCTGGATGTTGGAGAACTCCATCTATGCCGTCTTGAGTCCAGAAGGATTTGCTTCTATTCTATGGAAAGATGGAAGCCGTGCCATGGAAGCTGCTGAATTGATGAAGATTACTTCGCATGAGTTGTTAAATATGGATATTGTGGACAAGGTGATTCCCGAGCATGGTTTTTCTAATGGCGAATTACTAGCTCAAGTGAAGAAGGAAATCCAAGCAGAATTGAAGGAGCTACAAGACTTATCTCTCGAAGATCTGCTAGAGCAACGTTACCAACGTTTTCGTAAATATTAAAAAAACTGAGCTTGCAGATGCAAGACTCAGTTTTTTTTTGAGTTTTTATTTTGGTGAGATAACTTCAGCGCCTCCCATGTATGGACGAAGAACTTCTGGGATGGTTACAGAACCATCTTCATTTTGATAGTTTTCAAGAATAGCAGCGACGGTACGTCCGACAGCCAATCCAGAACCGTTCAAGGTGTGAAGGAGTTTCACCTTGCCATCTGCTTCATCACGGTAACGGATTTGGGCACGACGGGCTTGGAAATCTTCTGTATTGGAACAGCTTGAGATTTCACGGTAAGTATTTTGTGCAGGGATCCATACTTCCAAGTCATAGGTCTTAGAAGCTGAGAAGCCCATATCTCCTGTTGAGAGAGCTACCACACGGTATGGAAGATTAAGTTTTTGAAGGATGTTTTCAGCATTGGCTGTCATTTTCTCCAATTCTTCATATGACTCTTCAGGTTTAGCAAATTTAACCATTTCAACCTTGTGGAATTGGTGCAAACGAATCAAGCCACGTGTATCACGACCAGCAGAACCAGCTTCTGAACGGAAAGATGGGCTCATGGCTGTAAAGTAGATTGGTAGATCTTTGCCATCGATGATTTCATCACGGTAGTAGTTGGTCAGCGGAACTTCAGCTGTAGGAATGAGGACGTAGTTCGTATCTTTCAATTCAAACGTATCTTCTTTGAATTTTGGATATTGACCAGTACCAAACATAGAATCGTGGTTAACCATGTAAGGAGTGATAACTTCGGTGTAGCCTTCCTTACCATGCTCATCTAGCATAAAGTTGTAGATGGCACGTTCTAAGCGAGCTCCGAGGCCTTTATAGAAGAGGAAACGAGCTCCAGTGACTTTTCCACCACGTTCCCAGTCAAGGATGTCTAAGTCCTCACCAAGGTCCCAGTGAGCTTTTGGTTCGAAGTCAAACTCGCGAGGAGTTCCCCAACGGCGAACTTCTACGTTATCGTCTTCGTCAGCCCCAATAGGCACGCTATCAGCCGGGATATTTGGAAGGGTTGTAGTAAATTCTGTCAATTTGGCATCGATTTCAGCCAATTCTGCATCCAATGCTTTGACTTCTGCAGAGAGAGTTTGCATGGCAGCAATCTTGTCGTCGGCATTTTCCTTGTTGCGTTTGGCTTGAGCGATTTCAGCAGAGACTGTGTTCCGCTCAGCCTTGAGGCTTTCTACTTTGACCAAGATGTCACGACGCTTTGCATCGATCTCTTTCATTTCGTTCAAAATGGCCGCATCAACACCGCGTGTCGCTAATTTTTCAGCAACTGTATCAAAGTCTGTACGAATTCGTTTAATATCTAACATAGCTTCTCCTTTAACAAAAAACACACCTGTTACAGTGTTGGAGTGGCAGGGCCACGGTTCCATCCAACTTCACAGGTGTGCACTTGATTTGATCTTCAATTTTTTGATAAACGGTAGAATTTCAATTAGGTCCTTTATCTGCTCACAGCAACCGCAGACTTTCTGAAAGAAGGAGATAACCTACTTATCCGTTGTTATGATTATACTAAAGTTTCTATTTTTTTGCAAATAGATTTTTTATTTTCCGACCGATGGTTTGGATCAAGGTCGGTAGCTTGACAATTTTGTCATTACCTAAATGTTCTCGTGCAATTTTTAAGATTTTACCCGAGTCTTTAGAAGCAAAGAGGAACTTTGATTCTTTGGTATAGATTTCAAAATGGCGGCTAATTTTACGTCCGGAGACATTGGCTCCAATCTGGTCGATTTCTTTCCAGGGAATTTGGACGTAGTCTTCAACATTGGCATCCGCATAAAATTCAAAAGCCACATCTCCAACTAATATTTTTCCAACCTTCCCTCCAACACCTAGATAAGAGACACCAGTGGTGTGGAATTCAACGGTTTTATTCTGCGATTGTGCCATGTGAACCTCCTGTAACAATGTTCATTTCATTATACCATAATAAAAAGAAGGCCGAAACCTTCTTTTTTTGATCTTTGTTTTACATCAAGCCTGCAACGTGTGCTAAGACACCAATTACAAAGAGGGCGATGATGATAGTGATTGGAGACACTTTCTTCTTAAGCAACCACATACAAGCAAAAGTAAGAAGCAATCCCATCAAACCAGGAATCAATGAATCCAAGTTTTGTTGGAAAGTTGTAACTTTTTCAGGTGTTTGAGATAGGCCTGAACCAACTTGTGCGAAGGCTTCTTGGATACCCTTGTATCCTTCAGGAAGTTTATCCCAGTGGATATAAGCTTTGTCGTCTAGCTTAACAGAAGAAACATTGAAGACGAATTTAATAGAAACCCAACGTTCTACCAAGACAGCGAGGATAAACATACCAAGGATAGATGCCCCTTTTGTGATATCTTGCAAGATACCGCCTGACATATCTTTAGTAATTTCAGAACCTGCTTTGTATCCAAGTTCTTGGGTGTACCACAAGAAGGACATACGAATCGCATTCCATGCAATAAAGAAGATGAGTGGGCCAAGGATGTTACCTGTCAAGGCAAGAGAGGCACCAAGAGCTCCAAGGATTGGACGAACTGTAAACCAGAAGACAGGATCTCCGATACCCGCCAAAGGTCCCATCATACCAATCTTAACCCCTTGGATAGCGGCATCATCAATGGCAGCGCCATTTGCTTTTTCTTCTTCAAGGGCAAGAGTTACCCCGATGATTGGAGCAGCTACGTATGGGTGAGTGTTGAAGAACTCCATGTGACGCTCAAGAGCAGCCGCTTGGTCTTCTTTCTTCGTGTAAAGTTTTTTGATAGCTGGGATCAATGAGTAAGCCCAACCCAAGTTTTGCATCCGTTCATAGTTCCAAGAACCTTGCAAGAAGGTTGAACGCCACCAAACTTTTTGACGATCTGATTTAGATAATTGTAATTTTTCAGTCATGATAGTGTCACACCTTTCTTAATAGTCTTCGAGGATATCGCCGATTGGATCGTTAGAAGTAGCGACTCCGCCACCTCCATTGCCACCTTTCTTAGAAAGAGAAAGGTAGATCAAGGCAAGAGCAACACCAATCGCTCCAAGGGCAATCAAAGTCAATTGGCTAACGGCTGCAAGAGCAAAACCAATCGCAAAGAATGGCCATACTTCACGGCTTGCCATCATGTTGATAACCATGGCATAACCAACGGCAACGACCATACCACCACCGATTTGCATACCATCTGACAACCAAGCAGGCATTGCTTCGAGAGCCCCCTTAACAGTTTCAGCAGGGATCATCAACAAGAGGGCTGCAGGAATAGCGATACGAAGTCCTTGAAGAAGAAGGGCAACAAAGTGAGCACGTTCTACGCCTTTGAAATCACCTTTTTTAGCAGCAGCATCAGCAGTGTGGACCAAACCTACGGAGAGGGTACGGACGATCATGGTCAAGAAAAGACCAGCAACTGCAAGTGGAATAGCCACACCTTGAGCTACAGCGATTCCTTTTGCACTAAAATCACCACCAAGAACCAAGATAATCGCAGCAGCGACAGATGCAAGAGCAGCATCGGGTGCAACGGCAGCTCCAATGTTTGCCCAGCCTAGTGCAAGTAATTGAAGTGAACCACCAAGCATAACACCGGCAGTCAAGTTACCTGTTACCAAACCGATTAAGGTACAAGCAACAAGTGGTTGGTGGAATTGAAATTGGTCAAGGATACCTTCAAGACCTGCTAAGAAGGCAACAACGACCACTAATACCATAGAAATAATAGACATGTTTAAAATCCTTTCGTAAGTAATCGATTATTGAACGTTGGCTTTGTTAATTAAGTCAAACAAATCTTTCTTAGAGTCATTTGGCACTTTACGGACATCAAATTCTACTCCAAGATCACGCATTTTTTCGAATGTAGCCACATCCTCTTTGTCCATTGACAACACATTGTTGACCATGGTTTTACCAGTTGAGTGAGCCATTGATCCAACGTTCAAGGTTTTAATCGGAACACCACCCTCGATGGCACGAAGGGCATCTTGAGGTGTTTCAAATAAGATCAAAGCATGTGTTTCACCAAAGCGTGGATCTTTTGCAACCTCGATCAATTTTTGAATTGGGACAACGTTTGCTTTCACACCATTTGGTGCCGCTTGCTTGATCAACTCTTTACGGAGTTCATCTTTAGCAACTGAGTCTGAAGCAACGATAATTCGATCTGCTTTTGAATCTGGAGTCCAAGCAGTAGCGACTTGTCCATGAAGCAGACGAGTATCTAAGCGAGCAAGGTTGATCTTGAGCTTACCATCTCCGATCACCGTTCCTTCTGGAATAGCAGCTTGGGCAACAGGAGCAGCGGAAGCAGTGCTTGCTTCTTCGACTGGATTCAATTCTTCTGGAAGAGCTTTGATTCCGTCTTTAGATTCTTTGATGATGTTTGCAGCGACTTTATCAACGCCGGCATTTGCATCCATCAAACGCTCTGTATAAGCTTGAATCAACATTGGAAGGTTTAATCCTGTGATGATTGCAAATTTGCGATCTGGATTTTCTCCCATGACACGACTCGCTTGGTTAAATGGAGAACCACTCCAAAGGTCAGCCAAAACCAAGATTTCATCTTCTGCATCAAATGCGGCAACAGCAGCATTGAACTTAGCGTAGAGGTCATCTGGTCCTTCGCTTGGCATGAACGTAACCACTTGAACTTTCTCTTGATCCCCAAAGATCATCGAGCCGGATTGGTGGATCCCAGCAGCAAATTCACCGTGGCTAGCAATAATGATACCAATACTCATTATTGACATTCCTCCTTATAAAATTTGTTTGACTTTCAGTTTAAGAAAACTTTAAGCATTCTTTATTATAAAACGTTTTCACGAAAAAGTCAATGATACCACCTTTTTCCCTAGTAGAATCAAGCAGGAAGGGTCTCTTTTGTTTTTTGAAAAAGAGTGAAAATATCTGAAAAAGCGAACATTAAGTAAGAAAATTTGAATTTATTGAAGAGATTTTAGACATTTATTTCCTGAATGATTGTCAAAAACAGTAAAAAATCCTTATTATAAAATTAAGGTGTGATTAGACGGAGCAGATAAAAAAGGTTAGTCCAGGAGGGCTAACCTTGAAGGAAAATATTCTTAATGTGTGAAATCTAGTACCATACGTCCTTGAATGGTTCCAGCTTCCATTTCGTCAAAGACTTTGACAGCATCTTCTACTGGACGTTTTTGAACGACTGGCACTACCAAACCTTCTGCACCAAATTGGAAGGCTTCTTCCAAGTCTTTACGAGTTCCTACTAGAGAACCGATAACTTGGATACCATCTAATACAGTTTTCACAATGCTGAGATCCATCATTTCTGAAGGAAGTCCGACTGCGACAACGCGACCACCCGCACGAACAGAATCAACAGCTTGGTTGAAGGCTACTTTAGAAACAGCGGTTACGACAGCAGAGTGAGCACCACCATTTGTTTTTTCTTTGATGAGGCCTGGGACATCTTCTACTTCACGACCGTTGATAACAAAGTCTGCGCCAACTTCTTTCGCTAATTCAAGTTTGTCGTTGTTGATATCGACAGCGATGACATGAGCGTTGAAGACTTTTTTGGCATATTGAACAGCCAAGTTTCCTAGTCCTCCAGCTCCGTAGATGACAACCCATTGTCCTGGTTCAGCTTTGCCTTCTTTAATGGCTTTGTAAGTTGTAACCCCGGCACATGTAATAGAAGAAGCTTGTGCTGGATCTAATCCTTCTGGTACTTTCACTGCGTAATCTGCAGTAACGATACATTGTTCAGCCATTCCTCCATCAACAGAGTAACCAGCATTTTTTACAGTACGGCAAAGAGTTTCACGACCAGTTGTACAGTATTCACAAGTTCCACATCCTTCGAAGAACCAAGCAACACTAACGCGGTCACCAACTTTTAAGCTTGTCACATCTGGAGCAAGTTCTTTAACAATTCCGATTCCTTCATGTCCAAGAACACGGCCTGGGACTTTACCGAAGTCTCCGTGAGCAACGTGCAAGTCCGTGTGGCAGACACCACAGTACTCAATTTGAACAAGTGCTTCACCTGTTTCCAATGGACGCATATCCTTGTTTGCAACGATTTCAACACCAGTACCTTCTGGATTTACAACAACAGCTTTCATAGTTTTCCTCCTCAAGAGCTTAGTTGAATTAGAGACGGTAATAAAACGAGAAGTAGAATCACTTGAGTCATTATCGTATGAAACGAGCTAGGCCCCTTTTTTATTTTTATTATGTTAATTTTATCACAAACTTTGTCGATTGGCAAACGCTTACACAGAGAATTTTCTGAAAGTAAACTTAACCAGTTAAATTATTTTCAGAAAAGGTCCCGTATGTTTGAGAAAACAAAAAGCTTGAATTCTTTCTTGTAAAAGGTGATTCAAGCAATTCTCTTTATTTATAGGAGGAGTTTTTCTAATTGACGAGCAACGCCGTCCTGATCATTTGTATACTCGGTTTGTTTATCGGCATAGGGGAGGAGGATAGGATTGGCGTTTTTCATTGCATAACCAGTTCCTGCAAAAGCTAACATGTCTGTATCGTTTTGTTCGTCTCCAAAGGCAATCAGATCTTTCCGATCAAGTCCGTAAGTCTCGAGGAGATAGTTAAGGGCAAAGGCCTTATTGACCCCTTTTGGAGCGCACTCCAGAATGTTGAGGGGTCCACCCCAGCTATTGATTTCTAGCTCGTTATGGTAGTAATCACGCATTTCTTCGGCTAAAGCATACTTATCTTCAGCGCGTGTTTGAAAGAGGATGGCATTCGGATTTTCGGTAACTTTACGAGCTTCGAATTTTGTTTTGGAGGAGATTTTTGAAACCCCAAATAAGGCGGGATCAATAGTATGGTGGTAGGTATGGGTGACATAGAACTTATTGCGATACTCTCCTGCAATAAAGTCCGCTTGGATGTCATTTTCTCTCTCGACCATATCGAGGAGGTATTTTTTATCAAGGGTCATGGATAGTTCTTTCGACCATTTTTTATTTGGAATATGAGTGAGAGCGCCATTAAAGTTAATCATGGGACTTTCCAATCCCAATTCCTTATAGATATGATCTGCCATTCGATAGGGACGCCCAGTTGTAATAATGACCTGGTGGCCTTGTTCACTGACTTTTTGGATAGTTTCAATCGTATAGGATGATAATTTACTCTCAGAATTTAATAAGGTGCCATCTAAATCGACAGCGATTAGTTTCTTATTCATAGGAAGAATCCTTTCATTTGTATGGTTTTTCGAACTCTAAATAAGGAATGTTTTATAGAGTATAGAGCACCATATTTTTAGACGAATGCTACCATTATACCAGATAAACCGGAAAATTTCAGTCTTTCGAATAGAAGATAATATGACACGAAAGATTGTCCAGATGAATCTCTTGTAAAAGTGAATAATATTTGATAAAATATTGGTATTGTTCGTGATTGAATCGCGAGCAGATTTATTTTTTTTAAGGAGTTTATTGGAAAAATGGATAAGTTTTTCAAACTATCTGAACACGGAACGACGGTTCGTACAGAGGTATTAGCTGGTTTAACGACCTTCTTTGCCATGTCTTATATCTTGTTTGTAAACCCTCAAATGCTTTCCCAAACAGGAATGCCTGCTCAAGGAGTATTTCTAGCAACCATTATTGGTTCAGTCGTTGGGACTCTCATGATGGCTTTCTATGCGAATCTGCCTTATGCCCAAGCACCAGGAATGGGCTTGAATGCTTTCTTTACCTTTACAGTGGTATTTGGGATGGGCTATTCTTGGAAAGAAGCCTTGGGAATGGTCTTTATTTGTGGATTGATTTCCTTGATTATCACATTAACTAATGTTCGGAAAATGATTATTGAGTCCATTCCAAATGCTTTGCGTTCAGCTATTTCAGCTGGTATCGGAATTTTCTTGGCCTATGTCGGCATTAAAAATGCTGGTTTGTTGAAGTTTTCGATTGATCCGCATACCTATACGGTGGCAGGAGAAGGGGCTGACAAAGCGAATGCAGCGATTACAGCAAATTCTGCAGCGGTCCCAGGACTTGTTAGTTTCAATAGTCCGACAGTCCTCCTTGCCTTGGCTGGCTTAGCCATTACTGTTTTCTTTGTCATCAAGGGCATTAAAGGAGGAATTATCCTTTCTATCCTTACGACAACAATCCTTGGTATTGTATTTGGCATTGTTGATCTTTCAACGATTGACTTTGGTAGTACCCATCTTGGAGCAGCTGTCAACGATCTTGGGAAAATTTTTGGAGCTGCACTTGGTTCAGAAGGATTAGGTTCCTTGATTACCAATACTTCTCGTCTTCCTGAAACCTTGATGGCCATCCTCGCTTTCTCATTGACAGATATCTTTGATACGATTGGTACCTTGATTGGAACTGGTGAAAAAGTTGGTATTGTTGCCACAAATGGTGAAAATCACCAATCTGCTAAATTGGATAAGGCCCTTTATTCAGACCTTGTAGCGACATCTGTTGGTGCCATTGCAGGTACTTCAAATGTGACGACTTATGTTGAGTCAGCTGCGGGTATCGGAGCTGGTGGACGGACTGGTCTGACAGCCCTTGTAGTAGCCCTCTGTTTTGCAGTGTCAAGTATCTTTAGTCCTCTTCTTGCCATCGTACCAACTGCAGCGACAGCACCGATATTAATCATCGTTGGGATCATGATGTTAAGTAGCTTGAAAAACATCCATTGGGATGATATGGCAGAAGCTGTACCAGCCTTCTTTACCTCTATCTTTATGGGATTCAGCTATTCCATCACAAATGGGATTGCAGCAGGTTTTATTACCTATACAGTAACCAAATTGGTCAAAGGTGAAGCCAAAGAAGTTCACAGTATGATTTGGATTTTAGATGCCTTGTTTATCTTGAACTTTATCAGTATGGCCTTGCATTAGAATGAACATAGAGGAAAGCTTGGACAAAAAGTCCAAGCTTTTTTTGATTGTCTCATGTGAGGCAGGAGGTTGATCGACTAAAAATAGTGGGCAATAATCAATTATTTTTGGTATAATGGAGGAATGAAAAGTCAAAATGAACAAGAGTTGATGTCCCTTGGAAAACAGTTGGGTCAACGATTAGAAAAACAGGATGTCGTGATTCTGACGGGAAATCTGGGGGCAGGGAAAACAACCTTTACAAAAGGCCTTGCTCAAGGGTTGGATATTCGTCAGATGATCAAAAGTCCCACTTATACTATCGTGAGAGAATATGAAGGTCGCTTACCCTTGTATCACCTGGATGTTTATCGTATTGGAGATGATCCAGATTCGATTGATTTGGATGACTTTTTATTTGGTGAAGGGGTGACCGTTATTGAGTGGGGAGAATTGCTAGAGACCAGTCTTCCTGCTGGATATTTAAAGGTTGAACTGCTCAAGGATGGCGACGGACGTGAGATACGCTTGTCAGCTGTCGGTGAACGTGCAGAACAATTAAAGGAGTCATTTCTGACTTCTGTAGGAGCTTGAAGATGGAACAGGTATTGGATCTCTTTTTAAAAGAGGCTGAGGCTTCGGATGCAGGGCGTTTACTCGACTTTTTTAAAGCTGTAGCAACTGAATCTGAGTTCATGACCTTGGCTCCAGAAGGGCTTGGGATGACCAAGCAAGAGTTGGAAATATTTGCTGAAACGCAAGCACAAACAGACAATCAATTATGTCTCTTATTATACTTGGGTGAGGATCTGGTAGGTGTCTTAAATATTGCAGCGGATCAAAACAGAGCCTTGCGCCATATTGGAGATGTCTTTATCGTTGTTCGGAAGGCCTATTGGAATAAAGGCTTGGGTCGTATTCTTCTAGAAGAAGGAATCGCATGGGCAGAAGGTACCAACCTCCTTCGGAAGTTAGACCTCAGTGTCCAAGTTCGAAATGAACGGGCCATCCATCTCTACCAAACGCTAGGATTTGAAATTGAAGGTCTCCGCAAGAGAGGCGTATACAAGGAAGGGGAATATCTGGATGTTTACCTAATGGGCAAACTGATAGATGGACAGAATCAATGATTAAAAAAATTCTATTAATGTTTTTTAGTTTGTTAGCTGTAACGACAATCGGGCTTGGAGCCTATGGGCTGACCATCCTCAATCAGTCAACAAACACGTTGAGTAAGACCTTTAAAGGCATTGGCGATGAAAATAATGTCATTGCAGAAAACAAACCGATGACCATCTTGCTCATGGGGGTTGATACAGGGTCAGGTTCACGAGAGGATCAGTGGGTAGGAAACAGTGATACCATGATTCTGGTGACGGTGAATCCACAGACGCGTGAAACAACGATTATGAGTTTGGAACGGGATATCTTGACCAATATCACGAAGGATGGAGAAACTGTCCAAGCGAAGCTGAATGCGGCTTATGCTCAAGGTGGGGCAGAGTTGGCCATTGAAACCATCCAAGATTTGATGAATATTCATATTGACCGTTATGCGATGATCAATATGAAAGGTCTCGTCCAACTGGTTGATAAGGTCGGTGGTATCACGGTAAACAATCCATTTGATTTTGATATTTCAATCGAAGAAAATGAACCGGAATACACAGCGAAAATTCCACCTGGTCGTCAAGAGATTGATGGAGAGCAAGCCTTGGTATATTCACGGATGCGTTATCAAGATCCAGAAGGAGACTATGGCCGTCAAAAACGACAACGGGAAGTTATCGAAAAGATCATCAAGAAAGTATTGACTCTGGACGGTTTGAGCAACTATCAAGGAATTATTGAAGCGGTTAGTGATAATATGCAGACCAATATCTCCTTGGATACGAATAGCTTGATGCAGTTGATGGGTTATCGAGATGCCTTGAAGAACATCCGTATGGAACAGTTGAAAGGGGAAGATGCCACCCTAGCGGATGGCGGAAGTTACCAAATCGTTACTTCAGAGCACCTGCTGAAGATGCAGAATATCTTGCGTAAAAGTTTGGGCTTATCACCTTTAAGCAAGCTCAAAACAAGTGCCGTTCTATTGGATGGCGACGAAACTGGGGGAGCTTCTTCATCAGAAAGTGGCGAAAGTCCAGTAGAGGCGAGCCAGGATACAGGCGGAGGCTATTATGATCCTTCCTATGCTCCAGAGACTTCTGTAAGCTCAGAAGCAGTGACACCCTATCAACCGACAGTGACACCTTATACGGATACAACGGTAGCTGGTGCTGGAGGAAACTAAAGTCAAATACTTCTATAAATAAAAAGGTTTTGAGACGACTATCTCAAAACCTTTTTGTTTATTCATGATCGCTAGATTTCTCAGACCAAATAGTTTGGATTTGTTCTACAGAAGCGTTGGCTTGCTGAGAGAAGACCCTTGCTTTATAGGAAAAGTCTTCCAGTAGTTGATTTAAAAGGACTCTTTGCTCTTGGATGATTTCAATATTCTTTTTGATTTTTGAAAGGTTTGATTGGATTCCATCCGTTAGTTGTTTGGTTTCGTTGAATTCATTTTTCAGTGGTTCACGATTTTTAACAAGTTGATAGCTGATGGTTGCTCCAGTCGCAAACCAAAATAGATCTCTTAATTTCATAGTAAGCTCCTTTTTAATGGTTTGAGATATCCTTGGCTAATTGGGCAAGGTGTTCGAAATCAGGTTCGTGGGCAATGAAATCAATCTTTAGGTCGTCTTCTTGAGAGTAGCGTGGAAGAATATGGACGTGGGTGTGGAAGACAGACTGACCCGCAATTTCTTCCATGTTACTAATGATATTCATTCCTTGAGGCTGTGTAGCACCTTCCACTTTTTTGGTGACTCTTGAAACGACGTTAAAGAGATAAGCCGTTTCATCTGGTGTCATTTCCAACAGATTGCGAGCATGTTTTTTTGGAATCACAAGGGTATGGCCTGGAGTGACCTGGGAGATATCTAAAAAAGCAAGAAAATGGTCATCTTCGTAGACCTTAGAAGCAGGAATGTCTCCAGAAATAATCTTACAAAAAATACAATCCGAAACCATAAATATACCTCAATTTAGCTAGATTTTGTTATAATATAAGAACATTATACCAGAAAGCAAAGAAAATATGTTAGAAATAAAAAACCTGACAGGAGGCTATGTCAATATCCCTGTCTTAAAAGATGTTAGTTTTGAGGTTGGCGATGGCCAATTAATTGGATTGATCGGCTTGAATGGGGCAGGGAAATCAACGACCATTAATGAAATTATTGGTCTCCTGCGTCCCTATGCTGGTGAAATCCGGATTGATGACTTGACTCTAGTTGCTTCTCCAAGTGCTTATCGTCAAAAAATTGGTTATATCCCAGAAACCCCTAGCCTTTATGAAGAGTTAACCTTGCGTGAGCATATTGAAACAGTAGCTATGGCCTATGATTTGGATCAAGAAGCTGTTTTTGCGCGTGTAACTCCTCTCTTGAAACAATTTCGACTAGAGGAAAAATTGGATTGGTTTCCTGTCCATTTTTCTAAGGGGATGAAACAAAAGGTCATGATCATTTGTGCCTTTGCTGTGGATCCAAGTTTGTTTATTGTGGATGAGCCCTTTTTAGGCCTAGATCCAGTCGCTATCTCAGATTTAATTCAACTATTGAATGCAGAGAAAGAAAAAGGAAAATCTATTTTAATGAGTACCCATGTTCTGGATTCTGCTGAAAAAATGTGTGATGCCTTTGTCATCCTCCATAAGGGGCAGGTCCGTGCCCAGGGGACTTTAGAGGAATTGCGGACAGAGTTTGGAATGGCAGATGCGGATTTGAATGAGATTTACCTTGCACTAACAAAAGAGGCTGACCGATGATAGAAGTACTACAAAAGAGGAAGGCGATCTTTCGCAATCAGTGTTTGAAATATTCTCGCTATGTGTTTAATGATCACTTTGTTCTCTTTCTCTTGATTTTTCTAGGTTTTTTAGCAGTTCAGTACAGCCAATTTTTGCGCTCTCTACCAGAAGATAAGAACCTTCTCCTTGTTATACTTGCTCTAGCTCCCTTTCTCTTACTTCCAGTTGGTTCAATTGCAACCTATGTTGAGAAGCCGGACATGATTTTCCTCCTAGTAAAAGAAGAGGAATTGAAAGGCTATTTGAAACAACAGACCTTACGAGCGACTATTTTCTGGGGGATTGTGCAAACCCTTGTGCTCGTCCTGTTTGTCCCTTTGGCTCTGGCTCTAGGACTGTCTCTTACCATTGTAGTGGTTTATTTGACTCTTCTCTTCTTGTTGAAAGTTCTTGTTTTTCAAGGAAAGGGAAAAAGATTCTATAACCAGGCGGGTCTTGATTGGAAGCGAATCGTAGAGCTTGAAAATCTGAGAAAGCAAAGTATTCTAAGGTTTTTTGCCCTTTTTACAACAGTAAAAGGAATGACTAATAGCGTAAAACGGCGGGCTTATTTAGATAAGCTGACAAAAATGGTCCCGAAAGTCAGTGGCAAGACCTGGAACAACCTGTATCTCCGTTCTTATCTCAGAAATGGAGATCTGTTTTCCATGAGTCTGCGTCTATTAGGACTATCAATAGCTGTCTTTCTCTTCATCCCGCAAACACTAGTAGCAGTGGCTGTCGCTGGACTTTTGAATTATTTACTTGTTTTTCAATTGCTCGGGCTCTACAAGGCCTTTGACTATCAATATTTAACTCGTCTTTTCCCCTTGGAAATGCGTGCTAAAACACGAGGGCTTCTTCAAACAGTTCAATCGGTGACTTTGTTTGTGGTTCTCGTTGAGGGAGGTCTGGGATTGGTGGTCTTTGAAGACAAACTTCTCGTCTTGGGCTTGCTAGCTTTCACAGCCTTTTTAGCCTATGTTTATGCACCTTTCAAGGTGAGACGATTAGTTGACGAAACGCCTTAAAATTAGTAAAATAGATGGGAAACTTTTTACGGAGGAATAGATGGACTCGAACGAAAAAGAGCTAACGTTGACCCCAATTGCTGGTAAAAGCGGGAAAGCCTTTATGGGGACTTATCCGGATGGGGGGAAAGTATTTGTCAAAATGAATACAACTCCAATATTAGCGGGGCTAGCTAAAGAACAAATTGCTCCACAACTCTTATGGAGCCGACGCTTACCTGACGGAAATGTGATGAGCGCACAAGAATGGTTAAATGGAGAAATTTTAACTCCAAATGGGATGGGGAAAAAGCAAGTGGTTCATATCCTGACTCGTTTGCACCGTTCACGCCCCTTGATGACACAATTGAGAAAATTGGGCTACACGGCTGAATCTCCGCTGGATTTATTGAATTCTCTGAGCAGTCAGTTGCCAATTGCTTTGCGTCAAAACAATTATTTGCAATCTGTGTTAAAGAGTTTACGACAGACTGTTCCAGCTTTTCGAGAAGATTATGCGACCATTGTTCATGGAGATGTACGCCACAGTAACTGGATTGAAACGGACAGTGGATTCATCTACTTGGTTGATTGGGATTCTGTCCGCTTGACAGATCGGATGATGGATGTGGCTCATGTTTTAAGTCACTACATTCCAGACTCTCAGTGGCAGGATTGGCTGGTCTATTACGGCTATAAGTACAACGAAACTGTATTTGGTAAATTGTACTGGTTTGGTCAATACTCTTTCCTTTGTCAGATTGTAAAATACTATGAAAATAATGATTTAGAGAATGTTAACCGGGAAATTTATGCCTTGCGCAATTTCCGGTCAAAATATGGGAAGGAAGCATGAGAGTTAGAAACCGCAAAGGTGCAACCGAATTATTAGAAGCCAATCCGCAATATGTCATCTTAAAACCAGAAGAAGCCAAAGGGAAGTGGCATGAGATTTTTGGAAATGACCATCCGATTCATATTGAAGTGGGAAGCGGTAAAGGAGCCTTTATCACTGGCATGGCCAAACAAAATCCAACTATCAACTATATTGGGATTGATATTCAAAAATCGGTATTAAGCTACGCTTTGGACAAGGTGTTAGAAGCCGATGTTCCGAATATCAAGTTGCTTTGGGTAGATGGGGATAGCCTTACCAATTACTTTGAAGATGGTGAGATTGATCAATTGTATCTCAATTTCTCGGATCCTTGGCCCAAGAAACGCCATGAAAAACGTCGCTTAACTTATAAGAGTTTCTTAGATACCTTCAAACAGATTTTGCCAGAACATGGGGAGATTCATTTTAAGACGGACAATCGAGGACTCTTTGAATATAGTTTGGTGAGTTTTTCTCAATACGGAATGACCTTAAAGGGGGTCTGGTTAGATCTTCATGCGAGTGATTTTGAGGGAAATGTCATGACCGAATATGAAAAGAAATTCTCCAGTAAGGGTCAGGTCATTTATCGGGTTGAAGCACAATTTTAAAGTCTAGATAAGGATTAAGGAGGCTGGGACAAAAGTCCTAGCCTCTTAATTGTCTTTGGATTGTCGAGCAAGACACAGTGGTTGAGTGGGCTCTACTAGGCTGATTTCATCAGCTTTTATAGCCCTACTCAACTGTGCGGAGGTGCAACGACGAAATCGAATTCTAACGAATTACCGATTTCTGTCCCACTCTCGTTTTTCTTTTTGATGATAGCTGTATGAATGAGGAAGGCGAAATTCTTGCATTTCGACGGAACTTGTGTTAGAATATTTAAAACGAATAGAAAAGGAGAGGCGAAGACATATCTTCGCCTCTTGTCTGTGAGGAGGTGTTGTCCTATCGCAACAATTGTTGAATTAGTAACAGAAATTCTTCAACCAGCTATCCAAGCTCCATTTGAACTAGTGGATGTTGAATATGGAAAGGTAGGAGGAGATTATGTTCTAAGTATCTTTGTTGATAAGCCAGGCGGTATTACCCTGAATGATACAGCAGATTTAACAGAAGTGATTAGTCCTCTGTTGGATCAGATTCAACCAGATCCATTCCCAGAACAGTATTTCCTAGAAGTGACGAGTCCTGGTTTGGAGCGTCCTTTAAAAACCAAAGATGCTGTGGAAAAAGCTCTGGGTCAATATATCCATGTCAGCTTGTACAAGGCAGTTGACAAACAAAAGGTCATTGAAGGAACACTCGTGAAGTTCGAAGATGATCAATTGACCATGGAATACATGGACAAAACCAGAAAGAAAACCATTGAAATCCTCTATAGTCTTGTATCGAAAGCAAGACTAGCTGTCAAATTATAGCAGAAAAGAAAGGAAGGCTCTTAGTAGCTTAAGAGCAAGAAAAGAATGAGTAAAGAAATGCTTGATGCTTTCCGCATCTTGGAAGAAGATAAAGGAATCAAAAAAGAAGATATTATTGAAGCTGTCACAGAATCATTGCGTTCAGCTTACCGGAGACGGTATGGCCAAGCAGAGAGTGCCGCTATCGAGTTTAATGAAAAGACTGGTGACTTCCGCGTTTATACCGTTCGTGAAGTAGTAGACGAAGTGTTTGATAGCCGGTTAGAAATTAGTTTGAAAGATGCTCTTGCGATTAGTTCTGCTTATGAATTGGGAGATAAAATCAAATTTGAAGAAGCTCCTGCTGAGTTTGGCCGTGTCGCAGCGCAATCTGCCAAACAAACCATCATGGAAAAAATGCGCAAGCAAACTCGTGCGATTACCTATAACACTTATAAAGAGCATGAAAATGAAATTATGAGTGGAACCGTTGAACGTTTTGATAATCGCTTTATCTATGTAAATTTAGGGTCTATCGAAGCTCAATTGTCTAAACAAGATCAAATCCCGGGTGAAGTCTTCCAATCTCATGATCGCATCGAAGTTTTTGTCTACAAAGTAGAAGACAATCCTCGTGGGGTGAACGTATTCGTAAGCCGTAGCCATCCAGAAATGATCAAACGTTTGATGGAGCAAGAAATTCCGGAAGTTTACGATGGAACGGTTGAAATCATGAGCGTAGCGCGTGAAGCTGGCGACCGGACCAAAGTTGCTGTTCGTAGCCATAATCCAAACGTGGATGCGATTGGAACCATCGTTGGTCGTGGTGGATCTAACATCAAAAAGATTACTAGCAAGTTCCACCCAGCTCGTTACGATCAGAAATTGGATCGTATGGTTCCAACAGAAGAAAATATTGATGTCATTGAGTGGGTTCCAGATCCAGCAGAATTTATCTACAATGCCATTGCTCCTGCTGAGGTCGATCAAGTCATCTTTGACGAAGAAGACAGCAAGCATGCCCTTGTGGTAGTGCCAGATAGCAAACTATCTCTTGCTATCGGTCGTCGGGGGCAAAACGTGCGCTTGGCGGCTCACTTAACTGGCTACCGGATTGATATTAAATCAGCAAGTGAGTACGAAGAAATGGAAGCAAGTCAAGAGCCTGCTTTTGAAGAAGTAGAAAGTGATTTGGATTCTGTAGACGAATAGGGAGGGAATCATGGTAAAGACAAGAAAAATCCCTTTACGCAAGTCTGTTGTTTCAAACGAGGTCATCGATAAACGAGATCTCTTGCGAATCGTAAAAAATAAAGAAGGTCAAGTTTTTATCGATCCGACTGGGAAAGCAAATGGTCGTGGTGCTTATATCAAACTGGATAATGAGGAAGCACTTCAAGCTAAAAAGAAGAAAGTCTTCAATCGCAGCTTTAGCATGGAAGTGGATGAAGCTTTTTACGACGAATTGATTGCTTATGTGGATCATAAGGTGAAGAGAAGAGAGTTAGGCCTTGAATAAGCAAAAAGTCAGTAATTTATTGGGATTGGCTCAGCGAGCAGGGAAAATTATCTCTGGGGAAGAATTGGTTATCAAGTCTGTTCAAGAAGGAAAGACTTGCTTAGTTTTTCTAGCAGATGATGCCGCTCCCAATCTTACAAAAAAAATCACAGATAAATGCCACTATTATGGCGTTCCGGTATTAACCGTGTTTTCAACACTAGAATTAAGCACTGCCATTGGTCGCTCACGAAAGGTTGTGGCCGTGACAGATGCTGGATTTTCAAAGAAAATGAGGTCTCTTATGGAATAGAAGAGGAGGACAGCAATTGTCTAAGAAAAGATTGTATGAGATTGCCAAAGAACTAGGCAAGGAAAGTAAAGAAGTCGTCACACGTGCGAAAGAATTAGGGTTGGAGGTAAAGAGTCACGCTTCTAGTATTGAAGGTGAAGCTGTTGAGCGTTTGGTGAATAGTTTTGCATCAAAGGCTCCTCAAACTCCTAAAGTGACGGAAGAAAAACAAGTAAAAGTTGTGCCGGTTGCAAAAGAACCCGTTGCAAACAATACAGAAAAAACAACTGAAACAGCTGTAGCACCTGTTGTGAAGCCAAAGAGTCGTAATTTCAAGGCGGAACGTGAAGCCCGTGCGAAAGAGCAAGCTGAACGTCGTCAACAACAAGGAAATCGACCTAAAAAACAACAAAACGACCGTCGGGACGGAGATCGTTTCCAAAATCGCAATGAGCGAAAGAATCAAGGGAATGACCGTCGAAATCAAGGGAATGATCGTCGTCGCGATCAAGCTGGAAATGGTCAAGGACGTCCAAATCCAGTAAACGGTGCACCCAAGATTGATTTCAAAGCCCGTGCTGCAGCATTAAAGGCAGAGCAAAATGCGGAATATGCACGTGGTAGTGAAGAACGCTACAAGCAAAACCAGGCAGCCAAGGTTGAGCAAGAACGACAACAACGTCGTAAGCGCGAAGAAGTGGTTGCCACTGAAGTTGTCGCTTCACAACCAAAGGCGGAGCCAGTGAAAGCAACTCCAGTAGCGAGTCCAAGTCCTGCAGCAGTTGATACACGTCGGAAAAAGCAAGCTAGACCAGACAAAAAACGTGAAGATTTTGATCGTGAAGAAGATGGTCCAAGAAAACAACAAAAGAATCGAAGTAGTCAAAACCAAGTGAGAAATCAAAGAAATAGTAACTGGAATAACAACAAAAAGAATAAAAAAGGAAAGAATAACCGCAATGAAGCTCCAAAACCAGTAACAGAGCGTAAATTCCATGAGTTGCCAAGTGAATTGGAGTACACAGATGGAATGACGGTTGCGGAAATCGCAAAACGGATTAAGCGTGAGCCGGCAGAAATCGTTAAGAAGCTCTTCATGATGGGCGTGATGGCGACACAAAACCAATCTTTGGATGGCGATACCATTGAACTTCTGTTAGTGGATTATGGAATTGAAGCTAAGAAAAAGGTTGAAGTGGATAATGCGGATATCGAGCGCTTCTTCGTCGAAGATGGTTATTTGAATCCAGATAAATTGGTGGAGCGTCCACCAGTTGTTACCATTATGGGACACGTTGACCATGGTAAAACAACCCTTTTGGATACCCTTCGTAACTCACGGGTTGCGACAGGAGAAGCCGGTGGGATCACCCAGCATATCGGAGCCTACCAAATCATGGAAAACGGCAAGAAGATTACCTTCTTGGATACACCTGGACACGCAGCCTTCACCTCTATGCGGGCACGTGGTGCATCTGTTACCGATATTACCATCTTGGTCGTAGCAGCGGATGACGGGGTTATGCCTCAGACGATTGAAGCCATTAACCACTCAAAAGCGGCTAACGTTCCAATTATCGTTGCCATTAACAAGATTGATAAACCAGGTGCCAATCCAGAACGTGTTATTGGAGAATTGGCAGAACACGGCGTTATGTCAACTGCTTGGGGTGGAGATTCTGAATTTGTAGAAATCTCAGCCAAGTTCAACCAAAACATCGATGAGTTGTTGGAAACGGTCCTTCTTGTGGCTGAAATCCAAGAACTCAAGGCAGATCCAACTGTTCGTGCCATCGGTACGGTTATCGAAGCGCGTTTGGATAAAGGTAAAGGTGCGGTTGCAACTCTTCTTGTGCAACAAGGTACTTTGAATGTCCAAGATCCAATCGTTGTCGGGAATACTTTCGGGCGTGTCCGTGCCATGACCAATGACCTTGGACGTCGGGTTAAGGTTGCAGGTCCTTCCACACCAGTTTCGATTACTGGTCTAAACGAAGCGCCGATGGCGGGTGACCATTTTGCGGTTTATGAAGATGAAAAATCAGCGCGTGCAGCGGGTGAAGAACGTGCCAAACGTGCCCTCTTGAAACAACGGCAAGCAACTAATCGTGTCAGCCTTGAAAACCTCTTTGATACTTTGAAGGCTGGTGAAGTGAAATCTGTTAATGTCATTATCAAGGCTGATGTACAAGGTTCGGTTGAAGCCCTTGCTGCTTCCCTTCAAAAGATTGAAGTAGAAGGTGTCAAGGTTACCATCGTTCACTCAGCGGTTGGTGCTATCAACGAATCAGACGTTACCCTCGCAGAAGCTTCAAATGCCTTCATCATTGGATTTAACGTCCGCCCTACTCCTCAAGCGCGTCAGCAAGCTGAAGCTGATGAGGTAGAAATCCGTCTTCACTCAATCATCTACAAAGTGATTGAAGAAATGGAAGATGCCATGAAGGGAATGTTGGATCCTGAGTTTGAAGAGAAAGTCATCGGGGAAGCGGTTATTCGTGAAACCTTCAAAGTCTCTAAAGTGGGTACCATTGGTGGATTTATGGTCCTCAGTGGTAAGGTCACTCGTGATTCCAAAGTTCGTGTCATTCGTGACGGTGTCGTGATTTATGATGGCGCTCTTGCTAGCTTGAAACATTATAAAGATGATGTCAAAGAAGTAACCAACGGTCGCGAAGGTGGATTGATGATCGAAGGCTACAATGATATCAAGACGGATGATACCATCGAAGCTTACATCATGGAAGAAATTAAAAAATAAACTGTTAACTAGGAAAGAAGAGAAGAAATCTCCCATTTCCTAGTTTTAAAGACAGATCAGAAAGGAGTTCCTATGGCAAGTCATTTTCGGACAGACCGAGTAGGGATGGAAATCAAGCGTGAAGTCAACGAAATTTTGCAAAAAAAAGTTCGTGACCCACGTGTTCAAGGTGTCACCATTACGGATGTTCAGATGCTAGGCGATTTGTCTATGGCTAAGGTCTACTATTCGATTATGAGTGACCTGGCTTCAGATAATCAGAAGGCTCAGACAGGGCTTGAAAAAGCAACAGGAACCATCAAGCGCGAATTAGGTCGGAATTTAAAATTATATAAGATTCCGGATTTAACCTTTATCAAAGATGAATCCATTGAATATGGAAACAAAATTGATCAAATGTTACGAGAGCTTGATAAAAAATAATGAACAAAACGATAGATTTTGTAGAGTCTATCGTTTTTTTAGGACAAAATTCAGAAGAAATTTCAAAAAAAAACTTGTGTCCAAGTGGTGGATGTTTTAAAATAGAGTGAGTAAACTTTTATCGAATGATGATGGAGGAAAGAAATGTCCATTGATTGGCAGAACATTTTATTTAACTTCTTAGGTGGCTTGGGTCTCTTTCTCTATAGTATTAAAACCATGGGAGAAGGCTTGCAACAGGCTGCAGGGGATCGCCTTCGATACTATATTGATAAATATACGAGTAATCCCTTTCTAGGGGTTCTAGTAGGGATTGGGATGACTGCTTTGATTCAGTCTAGTTCAGGGGTTACAGTGATTACGGTCGGTCTGGTGAGTGCTGGACTTCTAACCCTCCGTCAAGCTATTGGTATTGTTATGGGGGCCAATATTGGAACTACTGTTACCTCCTTTATCATTGGTTTTAAATTAGGAGACTACGCCTTGCCTATGCTTTTTATCGGAGCGATTTGTCTCTTCTTTACCAAAAATCGTTTGGTTAATAATGTTGGACGAATCGTTTTTGGTGTCGGTGGTATCTTCTTTGCCCTCAACTTGATGAGTGGGGCTATGGAACCTCTTAAAGATTTGCAAGTTTTTCGTGACTACATGGTGGAGTTGAGTAAAAGTCCTATCTTGGGTGTCTTTGTCGGATCAGGATTAACTCTTTTGATTCAGGCTTCCTCTGCAACCATTGGTATCTTACAAAATCTCTATGCTAGTCATTTGATTGACCTTAAAGGGGCTCTCCCAGTTCTCTTTGGTGATAATATCGGAACGACCATTACAGCCATCATTGCTTCCTTGGGAGCAAATATTGCGGCCAAACGTGTGGCGGGTGCCCATGTAGCCTTTAATGTTATCGGAACCATTATCTGTCTTGTCTTCCTTGTTCCGTTTACATCTTTGATTCAATGGTTTGAAACGACTCTTCATTTGTCTCCCGAGATGACCATAGCCTTTGCTCACGGGACCTTTAATATTACCAATACCATCATCCAGTTCCCCTTCATTGGAGCTTTGGCTTACTTTGTGACGAAATTGATTCCTGGTGAGGATGAAGTGGTCAAATACGAACCACTTTACTTGGATGAAAATCTGATTACCCAAGCTCCTTCGATTGCTTTAGGAAATGCCAAAAAAGAACTATTGCATTTAGGAACCTATGCTGAAAAGAGTTTCGACTTGGCCTATCGCTACATTGTAAATCAAGAAGAAAAGCTAGCTGAAAAAGGCCATAAAACAGAAGAAGCCATTAATACCATCGATGATCAGTTGACCAAATACTTGATCCGCTTGTCTAGTGAAGCTCTGAGTCCAAAAGAAAGTGAATCCTTGACTAATATTTTGGATTCTTCTCGAGATTTAGAGCGGATTGGAGACCACGCGGAATCCTTAATCAACCTGACGGACTACCTCATTCGGAAGAAAGTTGTGTTTTCTGATAATGCCTTGGCTGAATTAGAAGATATCTACCAACAAACTGCTACTTTTGTTAAAGATGCACTTAGAAGTGTAGAAGAGGATAACCAAGAGTTGGCAGCAGAGTTGGAACAGCGCCATCAGGCAATTGAAAAGCTCGAAAAGAAATTGCGGAAGACCCATATTTCTCGTCTAAACAAGGGCGAGTGTACACCTCAAGCAGGTGTCAACTTTATTGATATGATCTCTCACTATACACGTGTTGCAGACCATGCCATGAATTTAGCAGAGAAGGTACAATTAGAGCAGATCTAAAAAAGCAAAAAGAGGCTGGGACAAAAGTCCTAGCCTCTCAATTGTCTTTGGATTGTCGAGCAAGACGCAGTGGTTGAGTAGGGATCTACTAGGCTGATTTCATCAGCTTTTACAGTCCTACTCAACTGTGCGGAGGTGGGACGACGAAATCGAATCTAACGAGTGACCGATTTTTGTCCCACTCTCTTTAGATTGGTATAACATTTTTTTTAAAACTTTCCTTAGGTGAGTACGGACGTCAGCGAACTTCTTCGAAGTTCCATGACTAATTATTGAGCCTAAGGTCTCAATAATTCCGTGTACCTAGACCTTAATTGATCTAGGCACTTTTCTCACAGCGGAAAGTTTTAGATCTGCCTAATTTCTCAAAAAAGATAATTTTTTAAAAAAATCATCTATCTATTTTATGGAAAAAGTTTGTCAATATTCTGAAATCCAGTTCTTTAGAACTGGATTTCTTATTGTATTTATAAAGAATATTAATATATTTAAATAAAATAGGTCTAGACCATTTACAAATGTAGCACAAAGGATTATAATGTGTATGAATATATCGGTAGAAAAAGAAAGGAAATCACCATGACAACTTATATACAAGCAGATCAATTCTTTTATCCCCATGGCATTCGTAAGGGAGGATATCTAGAAATAGTCGATGGCAAATTTGGGAAACATGTAGATCAGCTACCAGAGGGAGCTACTGTTTTGGACTATACAGGCTATAGTATTGCTCCTGGTTTGGTCGATACGCACATCCATGGATTTGGTGGAGTTGATGTTATGGACAACAACATCGAGGGAACCCTTCATACTATGAGTGAGGGGCTCTTGAGCACAGGGGTCACTAGCTTTTTGCCAACAACCTTGACCTCTTCTTATGAGCAATTATTAGCAGTCACTGAAAACATTGGAGCACGCTACCAAGAAGCGTCTGGTGCTAAGATTCGTGGTATTTACTTTGAAGGACCTTACTTTACAGAGAAGTACAAAGGGGCACAAAATCCAGCCTACATGAAAGATCCTCGGATGGATGAATTCCGTGCATGGCAAAAAGCAGCCAACGGCTTGCTCAATAAAATTGCCCTTGCTCCTGAGCGAGATGGTGTCGAAGACTTTGTCCGCACAGTGACAGGAGAAGGGGTAACGGTTGCGCTTGGTCACTCCAATGCAACCTTTGACGAAGCTAAAAAAGCAGTGGATGCTGGGGCCAGTGTCTGGGTACATGCTTATAACGGAATGCGCGGTTTGACGCACCGTGAGCTAGGAATGGTTGGGGCTATGTACCAACTTCCTCATACTTATGCAGAGTTAATCTGTGATGGCCATCACGTTGATCCAAAAGCCTGCGACATCCTTCTCAAACAAAAAGGAGTGGAAAATATTGCCTTGATCACCGACTGTATGACAGCTGGTGGCTTGGAAGATGGCGACTACATGTTGGGTGAATTCCCTGTTGTCGTAGAAAATGGAACAGCCCGTTTGAAATCGACAGGGAATCTGGCTGGTTCGATCTTGAAGCTCAAAGATGGATTGAAGAATGTTGTTGAGTGGGGCATTGCCAATCCTCATGAAGCAGTCATGATGGCGAGTCTCAACCCTGCTAAATCTGTCCATATTGATGATGTCTGCGGCCAAATCCGTGAGGGTTATGACGCTGACTTTATTGTATTGGATAAAGATTTAGAGTTGGTAGCAACCTTCTTGGATGGCCAAAAACGATTTGAAGCTTAATGGTGAAAAAGAGGTTCAACTACGAATCTCTTGCTATTGCCAGACTAAAAATTGAATTTCTTCTATAAGCTGGGATGAGAGTCTCAGCTTATTTGGATTGGATTCCCTGATCTAGCCATTTGTCTCTTTGCTCCGATACATGGTATAATGAAAGTAATTGAATCGCGAGGTAGTTTTATGAATAAGATAAACGTACGTTTTTTATTGATGGGCTTGTTTTTCTTTATCTACGGTATGTTGCGCCGTAGTCCCGTCATCCTAGTGGCAGGTAGTGCCTTTTTACTCTATGCCTTTTTTAGTAAATCGATGGTGCAGCCGAAAGAAAATATCTTTAAGCCAAAGTTGCGCTTGAATGCGAAGACTTCTAAGTCTGGTGAAAAAACAAAGGAAAGTAACGGGAAATAAGATGAAGAGCTACAAACTAAATGACGGACACCACATTCCTGTACTTGGTTTTGGTACTTGGAAGGCGAAAGATGGCGAGGAAGCTTATCAAGCAGTAAAAGCAGCCTTAGAAGCGGGCTATCGCCATATTGATACGGCAGCCATCTATCAAAATGAAGAAAGCGTCGGAAAGGCTATCAAAGATAGTGGTATTCCAAGAGAAGAGCTTTTTGTAACGACCAAGTTGTGGAATAATCGTCACACCTATGAGGATGCTGTTAATGGCCTAGAAGAATCTTTACACAAATTGGGACTAGATTATATCGATTTGTACCTCATCCACTGGCCAAATCCTGTGACTCATCGAGAAAATGAGGCCTGGAAAGAACGGAATCGTGAGGTTTGGAGAGCCATGGAAGATATGCAGGCAGAAGGAAAGATTCGTTCTATTGGCGTGAGTAACTTCCTGCCCCATCACCTGGATGCTTTGTTAGAGAGTGCCAACGTTCTTCCGGCGGTCAATCAGATTCGCTTGGCCCCTGGAGTTTATCAAGAGGAAGTGGTCCGTTATTGCCGTGATAAAGGAATTTTATTGGAGGCATGGGGACCATTTGGCCAAGGAGAGCTGTTCCAAAATGAGACAGTCCTCACACTGGCTAAACAGTATGACGTGACACCAGCCCAGCTTCTCTTGGCTTGGAGTTTAGCAGAAGGATTTTTGCCTTTACCCAAGTCAGTGACTCCTGAGCGGATTGCAAGTAACCTACAATGCTCTGCGATTGCATTATCCCCAGAAGACTGTGAGCTCCTTCGGAAGATCCCAGTAGAGGCGGGAGCACCAGACCCAGACACCAAAGACTTTTAAGATCGTTTATTTATAGACAGTGAGAGGTTGCTCTCGCTGTCTTTTTTGTGTAATGAGATAAAAGACGAACAATTTGTTTTACTTGTCTAATTATTTGGATATTAAAACCACCAAAAAGCAAATAAAAAATAACTAATTAAAGATATCGTACGGGAATATTACAATTTGATAACAAAGTTAATGTTGAGTGAATTTTCTGAAAAATTAGGAGTATAATAAGAATAATTTAGTATATAGGGGGAATTTTATGAGTAAACAGCGTTTCTCATTGAGAAAATATAAGTTTGGTGTTGCATCGGTGCTGTTAGGATCTGTTCTTGTCTTTGGAGCAGGGAATGTAAGTGCTGATGAAGCGAAACAACCAGAGATTGCAGTCGTTGCATCTGCAGAAGCAAATCCAGTATCGCCAAGTGAGTCTGCGTCTCCTGTAACGAATCAGGCAAGTGAGCAGACTGCAGACTCAGTAGTTGAAAATGGTAAAGTTGTTGACGAGCCTGCTTCCTCAGAAAAAGGGGCAACAACTCCATCTGTCGAATCAGATAGCCAAGTCCTTGCGAAAGAAGCCAAAACAGAGGCTCAAGCTACGGAGAAGCAAGCGGAAGTCGTAACTAAAACCGAAGATAAAACTGTAGAAAAAGCATCCGAAGGACAGGAAAAAACAGAAGCAAAACCTTCTTCAACAGAGGAGAAGAGTAAGGCTAAACCTGTAACGGAAGCAAGAACCGAAAAGAAAGCTGAAGATAAACCATTAAGTATCAGTAGCAATACGATTATTAATGTGCCCCAAACTTGGGAAAAAGGCTACAAGGGTGAAGGGACGGTTGTTGCAGTCATTGACTCTGGTTTAGATGTCTACCATGAAGTATTGCGGATTTCAGATCCTACAAAAGGGAAGTTCAAAAATCAAACAGAATTAGAAGCTGCCAAAAAAGCAGCGGGAATTGACTACGGAAAATGGTACAACGATAAGGTTGTCTTTGCCTATGATTATATGGATGGAGATGACAATATCAAAGAAAAAGACCATGATTCACACGGTATGCACGTAACAGGTATTGCGACTGGGAACCCTGACAAAAAAGCTGGGGATGGCAACTACGTATATGGAGTTGCTCCAGAAGCCCAAGTGATGTTTATGCGGGTTTTCTCTGATCGTAGTGGATCCACCAGCGATGTTGTCTATGTGAAAGCGATTGATGACGCAGTGGCATTGGGAGCTGATGTCATTAACATGAGTTTGGGATCTGGGACAGGATCTACAGTGAATGCTAGTCCTGCTGTCAGAGAAGCGATCCAACGAGCACGCGCCAAAGGGGTTAGTGTCGTCATCGCGGCAGGTAATAGCAATACTTATGGATACGGTTATAACAACCCAAGTGCTGAAAACCCTGATTATGGAGTCGTGGGTAGTCCTTCAACCGTAGAAGAGTCTATTTCAGTTGCCTCAGTAAATGATTCATTCGTAACAGAAGAAGTCTTTACAGTGCGTGGTTTGGAAGACAATGCCGACTTGGATAAAGGGAAATTTACCTATACAGCAGCTGAAACAGATGCCAATTTCGAAAATGGGAAAGAATATGACTATGTGGATGCTGGTTTGGGGCGTGAGAGTGATTTAGAAGGTCTCGATTTGACTGGTAAAGTTGCCCTCATCAAACGTGGCGAAATCACCTTCTCAGATAAGGTCGCTAATGTCTATAAAAAAGGAGCGATTGGCGCCCTCATTTATAACAGTGTCGAAGGTGCAAATGTCAAAATGGGTCTCGAAGGCGATGCGAGAAAGATTCCTGCGGTATTTATTTCTAAGCGGTATGGAGAAGCGATCAAAGACAAAGACTACAAGATAGTCTTTGATGGCAGTCTGGATAACCGTCCAAACCCTGACGCAGGAAAAATGTCTGAATTCTCTAGTTGGGGAGTCTCAACGGATGGACAATTAAAACCGGATGTCACAGCACCTGGTGGATCAATCTTCTCTTCACTAAATGATAATAGCTATGGCAGTATCAGCGGAACCAGTATGGCCTCTCCTCATGTGGCTGGGGTATCAGCTTTGGTGAAGGAATACCTCCAAGCTCATCATCCAGAACTTTCACCAGAGGAGCTATCTGCAACGGTTAAGGCCTTGATCATGTCAACTGCAAAACCGCACTTCAACAAAGAAACGGGAGCCTACACTTCGGTACGTCAACAAGGGGCAGGGATTGTAGATACTGCTGCAGCCGTCTCAACAGATTTATATGTAACGAATGAAGATGCTTACCCAAGCGTAACTCTTGGTAATGTGGAAGATCGATTCAGTTTTGATGTGACTGTTCATAATATTTCTGATACTGATAGAGAGTTGAAGATGATTGTGAATACCACTACCGACGATGTAAAAGACGATCACTTTACCTTGAAGCCACGGAAATTAACAGAGACGGTATGGCCAAATGTCACTGTAAAAGCCCATAGTAGTCAGACAGTGACGGTGACTGTCGATGCATCTAAGTTTGCAGAAGAATTGACTAAATTGATGCCGAACGGTTACTTCCTAGAAGGATTTGTTCGCTTTGTGGACCCAGCAGATGATGGCGATGTGGTTAGCATCCCATTTATGGGCTTCCGTGGTTCTTTCCAAGATATCCCTGCGGTTGAAAAACCAATCTACAACTTGGTAAGAGAAGGGAAATCAGGATTCTACTATGATGTCCCAGAAACCAAACACGTGCCATCGAATGCAAACGTCACTTCTTTAGTTTCAAACGCGAATGATGTGCTCTATACGACTGCTAAGAAGGAAACAGCAGAACGAAGCCCAATCGTTCTTGGAACAGTGGAAACACCAGAAGGTTTGAACGTCCTCCATTTGGATGCTGACGGCAATGTCCGTCTGGCTATTTCTCCAGATGGAGATGGGAACAAAGATTACGTGCAGTATCGTGCAGTCGTCTTGCGAAACCTAAAAAATATGAAAGCAGCTGTCTACAAGGCAGATGATCAAGCATTTGCTAATCCAATTTGGTCAAGTACAGGATCTTTCTCTGCTCGTAAGAATTATTTTGACGGACGTGGGAAACGATCTTATCTAGTCGACAATACGGCTTGGGAAGGAACGGATGCCAAGGGTGAAAAGGTAGCGGATGGTCACTATGTCTATGAAGTTCGCTATACGCCAGCCGTTCCAGGAGCAGAAGAGCAAGTTGTTCGCTTTAATCTTCAAATCGATACCCAAAAACCAGTCTTGACTTCAGGTTATACGACCAAGAAGGATGGGGTAGAAACCTTCTATGCTCGTAAAACAAAAGATATTGGCAATGGTGGAATCTTACGAGAGCAAGTCTTCTATGTCAAAGCCTTTGATGAAGAAGGGACCCTGGTTAAAGAGGGGAAAGACGCCCTAGGGAAGACTAGTCGCTTTGAAAACCGTGTCTATTTAACGGCAAATGAAGATGGTGGCTATACTCTTCCAGAAGGAATCAGTAAAGACTTACTTTACTATGTGGTAGAAGACTACGCTGGAAACCGCGACTTTGCTTCTCTTGCTGATTTTGCTGGTAGTGAAGATAGTGGCCGAATTAAGGTGTCAGTCCTAGATGCCGATACACATAAAGAATTAGATACCGATTTTGTCTACCGTATCAAGGATGATAAAGGACAGTATGTCAACTTAGACAAGGGGAAAGAAATCAATTTCCTTAAGTTTGGTAGCTATGTGGCAGAACTCTTTGCCTATGACAAATCAGATCTGAAACTCGTCAGCGAACGAACTCAGAAATTTGAAATCACTGCAGAGGACAGCTTTAAGACCATTGAATTCTTGGCCAAAGAGATTGTCACTGCACCATTGAGCCTGGTCTTTGATCAAGCAGTACCAAGAACAACACCAGTTGTCTTGAAAAATCAAGCTGGTGAAACCTTTGTTCTTCCAGTTCAACGCTATGGCAAGAATGCTTTTGGGAAAGATATCCCAGTTGGAACCTATACGATTTCAGTCAGTCTACCAACAGGTTATGAGTTGCTTGAGGATGCACCAACTGTGACCGTTCTAGCGAACCAAAACAATCTCGCAAAACTTTCTGTAGTCATTAAAACCCAATTGTTGCAATTGTTGGCCCAACAAGCGAACTTGACCAGCACGCCTCAGTACTTTAATGCAACAAGTGAAAAACGTTTAGCCTATGATGTAGCTTATCAAGAAGCTCAGAAAGCTCTTGCAGCTAAGTTATCACAAGCAGAAGTTAACCAAATCTTTTCAAATCTTGGATTGGTAACAAGTCAATTAGACGGAAAAGAGTCTGATTTTACAGCGCTAAAATCAGCCATTGCTGCCTATGATGTAACCTCAAAAACAGGTCGTTATGCCAACGCTAAGGATTCCGCTCGACGTACCTTTGACCAAAGCTTTAAGGAATTGGCACTCTTGCTCGTCCGTGAAGGTGTGACACAAGAGCAAATCAACCAAGCACTTGCAAATTACCAGGCAGCTGATCAACAGCTAAATGGTAAAACAACTGATTTTTCAAGTCTGAAGAAATTGATTGCCGCAGAACTCCAGTTCCAAGCTAAGAATGCGAAGTTTATCTATGCAGCAGATAAGGTGAAGGTAAACTACCTACAAGCCTTTATCCGCGCTCAAGCTGTACTGGCTAATCCTGGTGCCAGTCAACAGGAAGTCAAGGCGGTATTAGCTGAGGTTAAAGCTGCTAAGAAAAAATTAAATGGGAAAAAACCAAAGGTTGTAAAACGCCCATAACAGTCACCCTTTCTTTGAAAGGATTTGCGACAAGTCTGAAACACCTGTTTCGGACTTGTTTTTTGTTTACACTCGAATAGAAATCTGCTATAATACTAGTCAAGAAAGAAAGGCTTATGGCGTTTTTTTAGCGAGCTTGGGATAGTGAAAGCCAAGCAGAGCAAGATAAGCAAGTGGCGCTTTCTCTCAGTAGATAGCTGAGTACAGTAGAATAAAATGAAGTAATAAATTAGGGTGGAACCGCGTTTTTGACGCCCCTAGGTCACTTGACTTAGGAGCAAAGACACGGTTTTTTTGTATCCAAAGTCGCAAGAATTATAAAAAGGAGAAGAAGATGTCTAAAAAACTAACCTTCCACTGCGTTAGTGGCAGATGCCTCCTTATAGTCGGACTGCCCCACGCTCAGCACTAGGATGCCTGAGCTAAACGCAGTACTAACTCGTCTTGCCTCGTATAATCGACGAGGCAGACTCGTGTCGCAAGAAATCATTTAAATCAAGGAGTATTTAATGTCTAAGAAATTAACATTTCAAGAAATTATTTTGACTTTGCAACAATACTGGAATGACCAGGGTTGTATGCTCATGCAGGCTTATGATAATGAAAAAGGTGCGGGAACCATGAGTCCTTACACCTTCCTTCGTGCCATTGGTCCTGAGCCATGGAACGCGGCTTATGTGGAGCCATCACGTCGTCCTGCGGATGGTCGTTACGGGGAAAACCCAAACCGTCTTTACCAACACCACCAATTCCAAGTGGTCATGAAACCATCACCATCAAATATCCAGGAGCTCTACCTAGAGTCATTGGAAAAATTGGGGATCAATCCATTGGAACACGATATCCGCTTCGTTGAAGATAACTGGGAAAACCCATCAACTGGTTCAGCTGGTCTTGGTTGGGAAGTTTGGCTTGACGGTATGGAAATCACTCAGTTCACTTATTTCCAACAAGTCGGTGGTTTGGCAACTGGTCCTGTTACCGCTGAAGTTACTTATGGGTTGGAGCGTTTAGCTTCTTATATCCAAGAAGTAGATTCTGTTTACGATATTGAGTGGGCTCCAGGGGTTAAATACGGAGAAATCTTCCTTCAACCTGAATATGAGCATTCAAAATACAGCTTTGAAGTTTCTGACCAAGATATGCTTCTTGAAAACTTCGAAAAATTTGAAAAAGAAGCAGGACGTGCTTTGGAATTGGGGCTTGTTCACCCAGCCTATGACTATGTTTTGAAATGCTCACACACCTTCAACTTGCTAGATGCACGTGGTGCTGTTTCTGTTACAGAACGCGCTGGCTACATTGCCCGCATCCGTAACTTGGCCCGTGTTGTAGCCAAAACCTTCGTCGCAGAACGTAAAAAACTTGGTTACCCACTGCTTGACGAAGCCACACGCGCAAAACTCCTAGCAGAAGAGGAAGAATAAAGAGAGCGTATTAGATGGGATTGACTGATAGAGCAATCCTACAGAACCAGTTGCCGCAGTGATAAAGGTATCGTTAGAGAAACTAACGATACCAGGCAAAATTGGAGACTTTAGGCTCCAATTTTAGCAATGAAACGACGAAGTCGGTTGCTTGCGTGCCAATCACATAAGGCAAACTGGAAAAAAAGATATTTTTCGGAGAAAAAACATGACAAAAAACTTATTAGTAGAACTAGGACTTGAAGAGTTACCAGCCTACGTTGTCACACCAAGCGAAAAACAACTGGGTGAAAAAATGGCAGCCTTCTTGGATGACAACCGTCTTTCATACGAAAGCATTCAAACCTTCTCAACGCCACGCCGTTTGGCTGTCCGTGTCATTGGTTTGGCGGATCAACAATCTGATTTGACCGAAGATTTTAAAGGACCTTCTAAGAAAATCGCCTTGGATGCAGATGGAAACTTCTCAAAAGCAGCGCAAGGATTCGTCCGTGGAAAAGGCTTGACGGTTGATGATATCGAATTCCGTGAAGTCAAAGGGGAAGAGTACGTTTATGTTACGAAGCACGAAGCTGGAAAACCTGCCAAAGAAGTCTTGGCTGGCCTTCCAGAAGTCCTTGCTTCAATGACCTTCCCTGTCAGCATGCACTGGGCCAACAACACCTTTGAATACATTCGCCCAGTTCACACCTTGATCGTTCTTTTGGGCGACGAAGCGCTTGACCTTGATTTCTTGGATATCCAATCAGATCGTGTGAGCCGTGGACACCGTTTCCTTGGACACGAAGTGGAAATTACCAATGCGGATTCTTATGAGGAAGACCTTCGCACCGTTTACGTGATTGCGGATAGCAAGGAACGTGAAAACATGATTCGTGAGCAAATCAAGGCTATCGAAGCAGAACAAGGTGTTCAGGTCCAAATCGAAGAAGGACTTCTAAATGAAGTCTTGAACTTGGTGGAATACCCAACGGCCTTTATGGGAAGCTTCGACACCAAATATTTGGACGTTCCAGAAGAGGTTTTGGTGACCTCAATGGAAACACACCAACGTTACTTTGTTGTGCGTGATCTTGATGGTAAGCTCAAACCAAACTTCATCTCAGTCCGTAATGGTAACGCTGAGCACTTGGAAAATGTCGTTCGCGGAAATGAAAAAGTCTTGGTTGCCCGTCTCGAAGATGGTGAATTCTTCTGGCGTGAAGACCAAAAACTTAAGATTGAAAACCTCGTTGCTAAATTGGCTCACGTGACCTTCCATGAAAAAATTGGTTCTCTTTCAGAACACATGGCGCGTGCTGGTGTCATTGCAGCTTCCTTGGCTGAGCAAGCTGGTTTGACTGCTGAAGAAACGGCAGCCGTAGCTCGTGCAGCTGAAATCTACAAATTTGACCTCTTGACTGGTATGGTCGGAGAGTTCGATGAATTGCAGGGAATCATGGGTGAGAAATACGCTCTTCTCGCTGGTGAAGATGCTGCGGTTGCGACAGCTATCCGTGAGCACTACCTTCCTGATTCAGCAGACGGAGCTCTTCCAGAGACTAAGGTTGGTGCTATCCTTGCCCTTGCAGATAAATTGGATACCCTCCTTTCATTCTTCTCAGTTGGCCTCATCCCATCAGGTTCAAATGACCCTTATGCGCTTCGTCGTGCAACACAAGGGATTGTTCGTATCTTGGATGCTTTTGGTTGGCATATCCCTATGGATGAGTTGATTGACAGCCTTTACGCTCTTTCGTTTGATAGTCTTTCCTATGACAATCAAGCAGAAGTGCTCAACTTCATCAAAGCGCGTGTGGACAAGATGATGGGACGCACTTCAAAAGATATCAAAGAAGCCGTTCTTGCTGGTTCAAACTTTGTTGTGGCGGATATGTTGGAAGCAGCTGATGCTCTTTCAGAAGCTGCGAAGAAGGATGGTTATAAGTCGGCTGTTGAGTCCCTCTCTCGTGCTTTCAACTTGGCAGAAAAAGCAGATGCTTCAGTCGTGGTCGATGCTAGTCTCTTTGAAAATGATCAAGAAAAAGCTCTTGCTAAAGCAATTGAAGAGCTTGAATTGACAGGTTCAGCTAGCGACAAATTGGCTCAACTCTTCGCTCTTAGCCCAGTCATCGATGCCTTCTTTGACAATACCATGGTGATGGCTGAAGATGAAGCTGTCAAAAATAACCGTTTGGCCCTTCTTGTAGGCCTTGTAGCGAAAGCTAATGCTGTCGCAGCCTTCAACCAATTGAACACAAAATAAGTACCTGGTGACAGGTAGAAAGTAGGTCTTATTATGACACCTGAAAAAATTGCTCGGATCAATGAGCTTGCTAAAAAGAAAAAAACAGAAGGTTTGACACCAGAAGAAACAGTGGAACAAGCAAAACTTCGTGAAGAATACATTGAAGGTTATCGTCGTTCGGTTCGTCACCACATTGAAGGAATCAAGGTGGTGGATGAAGAAGGCAATGACGTGACACCAGAAAAATTGCGCCAAGTCCAACGGGAGAAAGGTTTGCATGGCCGTAGCCTTGATGATCCCAATTCATAAATAGACAATAGAAAACTCGATCAGAAGTTGAACTGATCGAGTTTTCTTGTTCTATATGGGTTACTCTGAATCCTTATCTCTATTTTTGTAGTTTTTCCATTGATTTTTAAATATCCAAATGGAGACGGCAAGAACGAAGGTTGCTGTCCAAAAAATCCAAGGGACAGGAGTTCGGAGGAAAAAGTAGACTGCAATTAGATCGGCCACTAGCAGGCCAAGGAGAAGGTATTTCTTATCTTTCATAGAGTTATTGTATCACAATTTGCTTCTCTCGGTCTATTGGTTGATAGGATGAGCTTTTGAAGAATGGGAACTTTTTATCCGAAAATGGTGAGCAGATAGAGAAGAGAATCTCAAGTGCATCCTGGTCAGATTTGTGGTAAAATAGATAGGATATGAGTAAAGAATTTCATCATGTAACGGTCTTGCTCCATGAAACGATTGATATGCTGGATGTAAAGCCAGATGGAATCTATGTGGATGCCACTCTAGGTGGAGCTGGCCATAGCGAATATTTATTAAGTCAATTAAGTGAAAAAGGGCATTTATATGCCTTTGACCAGGATCAGCATGCGATTAATAATGCGGAGAAACGATTGGCTCCTTACGTTGAAAAAGGCATGGTAACCTTCATCAAAGACAATTTCCGGAATCTTCAAGAGCGTCTCCAAGAATTGGGAATCAGTGAAATTGATGGCATTTGTTATGACTTGGGAGTCTCTAGTCCTCAGTTAGATGAGCGGTCTCGTGGTTTTTCTTATAAAAAAGATGCTCCCTTGGACATGCGGATGAATCAAGAAGCTTCTTTGACGGCTTATGACGTGGTCAACAATTATGATTACCACGATCTAGTCCGAATCTTTTTCAAGTATGGAGAAGATAAATTCTCTAAACAAATTGCCAGGAAGATTGAACAGGCGCGTGCTGTCAAACCGATTGAAACGACAACAGAGTTAGCAGAGATTATTAAGTCTGCAAAACCAGCTAAGGAACTAAAGAAAAAGGGGCATCCAGCCAAACAAATTTTTCAGGCTATTCGAATTGAAGTTAATGATGAATTGGGAGCGGCTGATGAATCAATCCAGCAGGCTATGGATTTGTTGGCAGTTGGTGGTCGTATTTCAGTCATTACCTTTCATTCCTTGGAAGATCGTTTGACCAAGCAATTGTTTAAAGAGGCTTCTACAGTAGAAGTACCGAAGGGCTTGCCCTTTATCCCAGAGGATTTAAAACCAAAAATGGAATTAGTTTCTCGAAAACCGATTCTTCCAAGCCAAGAAGAGTTAGAAAATAATAACCGAGCTCATTCTGCAAAATTGCGAGTTGCTCGAAAAATTCATAAGTAAGAGGAAATGAACATGGCAGATCAACCATTACGATCTCGGGGCAGTCAATTGCAAGATCGTATTCGTCGCTTTACCAGAGTAGAGAAAGCTTTTTATGGCTCGATTGTCCTAACAGGGATTATTCTTGCTGTCAGTATTATTTTTATGCAGACGCGGATTCTACAAGTGCAAAGTGATTTGACAAACCTCAATACAGAACTAAAAACAAAAGAGACTGAACTAGAAGATATCCGGCAAGAAGTTAATGAGTTGACTCGCTATGAACGCTTGTCTAAGTTAGCTAGTTCTCAGGGGATGACCCTCCAAAAAGAAAATCGAAAAGTGGTGAGTTCAAGTAGCGATGAGTAAATTAAAAAAGAAAATCATTCGTTATTCCCTTAAAAAAAGGAAACTTCCAGACCAAAATCGTCGGCAAGTAGCTAAGAATTTAAGTTTGCTTTCCATTCTTGTTTTCTTCATTTTTCTCATTAATTTTGCAGTTATTATAGGCACAGATAGCAAATTTGGAAAAAATTTATCTGAGTTATCGCATCAAGTCCATCAGAAAACCGAGATTGTTCCAGCCAAACGAGGAACAATTTATGATCGAAATGGAGCTGTCATTGCTGAAGATGCGACGACTTATAATGTTTATGCTATCATCGATAAAACTTATAAATCAGCAAAAGGTGAAGTTTTATACGTTGAAGAAAGCCAATACAACCAAGTAGCGGACGTTTTTAATCGTTATTTGGGGATGGAAAAAGATTATGTCGTCCAACAACTGTCTCAAAAGAAGCTCAACCAAGTTTCTTTTGGTGCAGCGGGGAACGATATTAGTTATAGCAACATGGATGCTATCCGGAGTGAACTAGAAGCTGCCAACATTAAAGGTGTTGATTTTACGACGAGTCCAAACCGGAGTTATAAAAATGGGACCTTTGCCTCTCAATTTATCGGTCAAGCTCAATTGATAGAAGATAAAGAAGGCAATAAAACCCTGCAGGGAACAACGGGAATAGAAAAATCCTTGGATCGGATCCTGGGTGGTCAGGATGGAGTGGTGACCTATGAAAAGGATCGTAACGGAAATATTGTACCGGGATCAGACAAGGTTGCCGTGAAGACCGAAGATGGAAAGGATGTTTATACAACCATTTCTGCGGAACTTCAAACCTATCTCGAAACCAGAATGGATGTATTCCAAGAAAAGGTAAAAGGCAAATTTGTTAGTGCGACCCTAGTGAGTGCCAAAACAGGGGAAATCCTTGCGACAACGCAACGGCCAACCTATAATGCAGATACCAAAGAAGGTCTGGATATCAAGAATCTGAGAACTTGGAACACGATTCTTTACCAGGATCAGTACGAACCAGGTTCGACTATGAAGGTCATGACCTTGGCCGCGGCGATTGATCATGGGACATTCCCAGCCTATAACGAGGTATATTACAATAACGAGTTGCAAGTGAAAGATGCGACCATCAAAGACTGGGAAATCAATATGGGCTTGACAGAAGGTCGCTATATGAATATTGCCCAAGGTTTCGCCTATTCAAGTAACATTGGGATGACCAAGCTTGAACAGAAGATGGGCAATGATGTCTGGATGAATTACCTCACTCTCTTTAAATTCGGACTTCCTACGCGTTTTGGAATGGGAGACGAAAGTTTTGGAGGCTTGCCAGGTGATAACTATGTTACTCAAGCCATGTCTTCCTTTGGTCAAGGGATTTCTGTGACCCAAACGCAGATGTTGCGAGCATTTTCTGCTATTGCCAACGATGGGGAAATGTTGGAGCCTAAATTTATCAGTGCGATCTACGACGGCAAGCATGAAACTGCTCGTAAATCACAAAGAGAGATTGTCGGCAATCCAGTATCCGCTTCGGCTGCCCAACAGACCCGTAATTACATGATTACGGTAGGGACTGATCCTCAATTTGGTACCCTCTATTCATCGGATGGTCCCATTATCCAAGTAGCTGGACAAAATGTTGCTGTTAAATCAGGGACTGCCCAAATTGCAACGGCTAATGGCTACCTGGAAGGCGAAAATGATAATATCAACTCGATTGTTGTCATGACACCGGCTGAAGACCCAGATTTCATTATGTATGTGACGGTTCAACAGCCTGAAGTCAGCTTTAGTCCAAAGAGCTGGCAAGAACTGGTCAATCCAGTCTTGGAAGATGCGGTTGCTTTGAAGGATGAATTGAATCTAGTAACGGAAACCAAGGCCTTGGATGGGGTCGCGAAAGAGGACACTTATAAGATGCCATCGGCAGAATCCTTGTCGAAAGAATTGAAGTTGAAGCAGACCATCAGCCCAGGTGGCTTCGCAGATGAACTGCGGCGCAATCTGATCCAGCCTGTCGTCCTAGGTACTGGAAAAAACATTAAAAAGATGTCTGTTTCAGCAGGAACGAAATTAAAAGCAAATGAGCAAGTGTTATTGTTGACAGATGACTTGGATTCAGTTCCGGATATGTACGGATGGACCAAGGAAAATGTTGATAAATTTGCAGAATGGACGGGCATTGAGATCACCTATAAAGGGGAAGGTTCTCGTGTGAGCAAACAAAACGTCAAAGTAGAAACTGCTTTAAAGAAGACGAAGAAAATAACAATTACATTAGGAGATTGATATGTTACTTGCTACCCTAGTAGTATCATTTATACTGACGGTTATTGGCATTCCGGCCTTCATCCGTTTCTATCAACGAGCCCATATTTCAGGGCAACAAATGCACGAAGATGTGAAGCAACACCAAGCCAAGGCGGGCACTCCTACCATGGGTGGAGTGGTCTTCTTGATCACTTCTGTCTTTGTCACCCTGGTTTTTAGCTTTTTAACTGGGAACTTTACGCGACCTGTTCAATTGATTCTCTTTATTTTGGTCTTGTACGGAATCGTCGGTTTCTTGGATGACTTCTTAAAAGTTTTCCGTAAGATCAATGAAGGATTGAATCCTAAGCAAAAATTAGCCTTGCAATTGGTGGGAGGAATCATTTTCTATCTCTTTTCTGAACGCCATGGAGCTGGTAGTCTTCTCAATGTCTTTGGTTGGGATCTTTATTTGGGGCATTTCTACATTGTTTTTGCCTTGTTCTGGTTGGTTGGTTTTTCAAATGCTGTCAACTTGACGGACGGGATTGATGGGTTGGCAAGCATTTCGGTGACGATCAGTTTAATCGCTTATTCCATCATCGCTGTTTGGCAAAGACGAATCGATATCCTCTTTGTGACCATTAGTATGATTGGAGCTCTATTAGGTTTCTTCGTCTACAACCATAAGCCGGCCAAGATTTTCATGGGAGATGTTGGAAGCCTAGCCCTAGGTGGGATGCTTGCGACTCTATCCATGGCTCTCCACGTAGAGTGGACCTTGCTCTTGATTGGGATTGTCTACGTCTTTGAGACTAGCTCGGTCATGCTCCAAGTGTCCTATTTCAAATGGACCAAGAAACGGACAGGAGAAGGGCGCCGGATCTTCCGCATGACGCCTTTCCATCACCATCTAGAATTGGGTGGTTTGTCTGGGAATGGACCTAAATGGTCTGAGTGGAAGGTCGATGCCTTTCTTTGGAGCGTCGGTGCAGGAATGAGTGCCTTGACTCTCTTGATCTACTTTTTGACCAATTCATAAGTCATGAATTATAAAAGGTTGGGATGCTATCTCAACCTTTTTCGCTGGCTAGGAATTGCTGTCCAAAAGAAGAGCGGGAAGAGGACTTTTCTGATATAATAGTAGAGATGATGAAAGGATAAGAGAATGAAATTTACAGATTTTAAGTTTAAGGACTATATCCAAGAGGCCTTAAAAGAGATTAATTTTATCGAAGCGACAGAAGTTCAAGAAAAACTCATCCCGATTGTTTTAGCAGGTCGAGATTTGGTCGGTGAATCCAAAACAGGATCAGGGAAGACTCATACCTTCCTCTTGCCAATTTTTCAAACCTTAAATGAGGATAGTAGCCATGTCGAAGTGGTGATTACAGCGCCTAGTCGGGAGTTGGCCACACAGATTTACCAAGCGGCTCGTCAGATTGCTAGCCACTGTGAAAAGGAAATTCGGATTGCTAACTATGTTGGCGGAACTGATAAGGCTCGTCAGATTGATAAGCTCCAAGTGGCTCAACCGCATATCGTGATTGGGACACCAGGACGCATCTATGATTTGGTTGCCTCTGGAGATTTAGCCATTCATAAGGCCCATACCTTTGTGGTCGATGAGGCTGATATGACTCTCGATATGGGCTTTTTGACGACGGTAGATAAGATTGCATCCAGTCTTCCCAAACAACTCCAATTCTTGGTCTTCTCTGCTACGATTCCGCAAAAGTTGCAACCTTTCTTGAAGAAATACCTATCCAACCCTGTCATGGAGCAGATCAAAACCAAAACGGTGATCTCGGACACCATTGATAACTGGTTGGTATCGACAAAAGGGCGCGATAAGAATGAGCAAGTCTATCAACTAACCCAGGCTCTTCAACCTTATCTGGCTATGATTTTTGTGAACACCAAGGACAGAGCAGATGACTTGCATGCTTATTTGGTAGAAAAGGGCCTTAAAGTCGCTAAAATCCATGGAGGGGTTCCTCCACGGGAGCGTAAGCGGATTATGAACCAAGTCAAAAACCTGGATTTTGAATATATCGTTGCGACAGATTTGGCAGCGCGTGGTATTGATATTGAAGGGGTCAGTCATGTCATCAACGATGCCATTCCACAAGATTTGTCCTTCTTTGTCCACCGCGTTGGCCGGACTGGTCGGAATGGCCTTCCTGGTACAGCTATTACCCTCTATCAACCGAGTGATGACTCAGACATTCGGGAGCTTGAAAAATTGGGGATTCAATTTGTACCTAAGGTCTTGAAGGGTGGGGCTATCGAGGATACCTATGACCGGGATCGTCGGGCTAATCGTGAAAAACGCCAAGAAAAACTCGATATTGAGATGATTGGCTTGGTCAAGAAGAAAAAGAAAAAAATCAAACCAGGCTACAAGAAAAAAATCAAATGGGCCGTGGACGAGAAACGTCGGAAAGCCAAGCGAGCTGAGAACCGCGCTCGCGGTCGGGCAGAAAGAAAGGCTAAACGCCAAACCTTTTAGTGATAAAGAAATTTAAAGATTTCCATAAAAATTAACTATTTGGTCACTGATTTATTTTGTGATAGACTATCTATAGATAGTCTATTTTTTACTATTAGAGGAGATTGTTGCTTGCTATTGCATGATACATTGAGCATGATTTACGAACAATCAGTAGCAAAACTCAGCATTTTAACTGTAAATATGATAGAATGATTCATTATCGAGGGAGGAAGTAACGAAGATGTTTACAACTACTTATCTGGCATCCGGCTGGTACGAAGAGTTTTTAAAATGGATACCAGAAGGAGAAATCTTTAATCTACGCGTCGTTTTTGAAGCTATTCCCGGAATTTTAAAAGAGCTTCCAAATACGATTTTGTTAACCTTGGCAGGAGCCTTTTTTGGTTTATTGCTAGCCCTATTGTTTGCCATTGTCAAAATCAATCGGGTAAAAATCCTCTACCCTGTCCAAGCCTTGTTTGTGAGTTTTTTAAGAGGAACACCAATTTTGGTCCAGTTGATGCTGACCTACTATGGAATCCCGCTCTTGTTGAAGGCCATTAACCAACAATATGGGACAGCCTTTAATATCAACGATGTGCCAGCCCATTTATTTGTCATTGTAGCCTTTGCCTTCAATGAGGCAGCCTATGCCAGTGAGACCATTCGGGCAGCGATTTTATCTGTTGATGCGGGTGAAATCGAAGCGGCGAAGAGTCTCGGCATGACCAATGCCCAAGTTTATCGTCGAATTATTATTCCAAATGCAGCCGTGGTTGCAACACCGACCTTGATCAACTCTTTGATTGGTTTGACCAAGGGAACTTCTCTGGCCTTCTATGCTGGAGTTTTGGAAATTTTTGCCCAAGCCAAGATTATGTCGGGGAATGACAGCCGCTACTTTGAGCGCTTTATCTCTGTTTCATTGATTTACTGGGCCATTAATATTTTGATTGAACAATTGGGTCGCTGGATCGAACAAGTACTCGCTATCAAAGATCCAAAAGTTGTTACCCAAACCTTGCAAGAGGAGGAACGAGCAGCATGATTCGGATTTCACAATTATCAAAATCTTTTTCCGGTCAAGTGGTCCTAGACCATCTCGATTTGGAAGTCCAAAAAGGGGAAGTTGTTGCCTTGATCGGTTCTTCTGGAGCTGGGAAATCAACCTTCTTGAGAAGCTTGAACTATTTGGAAGCCCCAGATAGTGGCAGTATTGATATCAATGGGGAGAAGGTGGACTTTGAAACTATCAGCAAGGACGAGATCCTGACCCTTCGAAGAAAACTAGCTATGGTCTTTCAACAGTTTAATCTTTTCAGTCGCAAGACTGCTTTGGATAATGTCAAGGAAGGACTAATCGTCGTCAAAGGCTTACCCGACCAGGAAGCGACCAAGATTGCCAAAGAAGAACTCGCAAAAGTCGGTCTGTCGGACCGCGAAACCCATTATCCTCGTCATTTGTCCGGAGGGCAGAAGCAACGGGTAGCCTTGGCGCGAGCCCTAGCCATGAAGCCGGAAGTCCTCTTATTGGATGAGCCAACCTCAGCCCTCGATCCGGAATTGGTCGGAGAGGTAGAAAAAGCCATCGCAGCAGCAGCTCAGGCAGGTCAAACCATGATTTTGGTTAGCCATGATATGAGCTTTGTTTCCCAGGTGGCAGACAAGGTCTTGTTCCTCGACAAGGGGAAAATTATTGAATCTGGCACTCCAGAAGAGATTATGAAATCTCCTAAAGAAGAGCGGACAAAAGAATTCTTTGCTAGTTACAAACGAACATTTGTTTGATATAATATATAAGAGCTCGAGTCTGGAACGCGATGTTTCAGACTCGGATTTTTCTTTGAGTAGGTGCCTCAGGAAAAGAGGATTATATGTAGTTCATTTTTCCGCATAGATAGAAGTTTCAAGTTGATTTAATAGTGAACGAAACGAATCGGCATCTCGTCCCCTCATTCCAATCTTGGATACTAAGGAGATCTTATGTTAAACCAATTGCTATCTCTCTATATCGAGAGCCTAATCATCACTTCAATTGGGGTGTTGGTTGCTTCAGCTATTTGGATAGGCTTGCGAGCAGCTCGTAAGACGGATAAAACAGCTAAGGAACGCCAGTTACACCTCTATGATATTTTATTAATTGATATTATGATAATTCCAGTCCTTACCTTTGCAGTCATTGGAGTTCTGTTTATTCTTCGAGCAAGATAATTGCAAAATGATTGAATTGGAGTTAGAATCAAGATAGTTACAACAAAAGGAGAAGCTTATGTATGATACACTGATTATCGGCGCAGGACCTGCGGGAATGACCGCAGCCTTGTATGCAGCCCGCAGCAATCTCAAGGTTGCCTTGTTAGAAGCAGGAATTCCTGGCGGACAGATGAACAACACGTCTGACATTGAAAATTATCCAGGCTATGCCAACATCAGTGGTCCTGAATTGGCTGAAAAGATGTTCGAACCTCTAGAAGCTTTAGGAGTGGAACACTTGTTTGGCAGAGCCGAAAACATTGTTGATCAAGGAAGCTACAAGGAAATTACGACAGATGATGGTCTCCTACAAGCTAAGACCGTTATTATTGCGACAGGTTCCAACCATCGTTTATTGGGAGTTCCAGGTGAAGAAGAATTGAATAGTCGTGGGGTTTCTTATTGTGCCGTCTGTGATGGAGCCTTCTTCCGAGATGAAGACCTTATGGTCGTTGGTGGAGGAGATTCAGCGGTTGAAGAGGCAATTTTCCTGACTCAGTTTGCTAAGTCTGTTACCATCGTTCACCGACGCGATGCCCTACGTGCCCAAAAAGTTCTTCAAGATCGGGCTTTTGCCAATGAAAAGATTCACTTTGCTTGGAATACAGTGGTTGAAGAAATCAAAGGGGACAACCGTGTGACCAGTCTGCTTTTAAAAGATGTTCAAACTGGTCAAGTCCGTGAGCAACTAGCAGGTGGTGTCTTCATCTATGTAGGCTTGGATCCTGTCAGTGACTTTGCCAAAGACCTCGGTATTCTAGACGATCAAGGTTGGGTGATCACTGATGATCATATGAAGACCTCCGTGCCGGGTGTCTTTGCGGTTGGAGATGTCCGCCAAAAAGATCTTCGTCAGGTCACTACAGCTGTTGGGGATGGCGCTGTCGCCGGTCAAGAAGCTTATAAATATATTACTGAACACGAAGAATAAGAAAGAAGAAAGGGATGTTCGTCTGATGGAAAGAGGCGAAGATCCCTTCTTTTTTACGATAAAAATGAGGCTTAGCCCGGATTAAAGTCATGTGGTCCTGCTTAAAATGTGCTATAATGTGTTTAAAATTATTTTGGACTGTGCCAGTTGACAGAGCGTGACTGGTGCCATGACGTAAGAAAAAAGAAGAGGGATCAAACATGTACCCAGATGATAGTTTAACTCTCCATACTGATTTGTATCAAATCAATATGATGCAGGTTTACTTTGAGCAAGGCATCCACAATAAAAAGGCGGTCTTCGAAGCCTATTTCCGCCAGCAACCTTTTAAAAATGGCTATGCCGTCTTTGCAGGTCTTGAGCGCATTGTCAACTATTTGAAGAATCTACGTTTTTCAGAGTCGGATATTGCCTACTTAGAATCCTTAGGCTACGAAGGAGCCTTCCTGGATTACTTGAAAAATTTTAAAATGGAATTGACTGTTCGTTCTGCCAAAGAAGGGGACCTGGTCTTTGCCAATGAGCCGATTGTCCAAGTAGAAGGACCGCTTGCCCAGTGTCAGTTGGTTGAAACGGCCCTCCTCAATATTGTCAATTTCCAAACCTTGATTGCCACAAAAGCCGCTCGGATCAAGGCTGTGATCGAAGACGAACCTTTGATGGAGTTCGGAACTCGTAGAGCGCACGAAATGGATGCGGCTATTTGGGGAACCCGTGCAGCCGTTATTGGAGGCGCTAGCGGAACCAGTAACGTACGTGCAGGAAAACTCTTTGACATCCCTGTCCTTGGGACACATGCCCATGCCTTGGTGCAGGTCTATGGCGATGATTATCAAGCCTTCAAGGCCTATGCTGAGACCCATCGCAACTGTGTCTTCCTGGTGGATACCTATGATACGTTACGCATCGGAGTTCCAGCTGCGATTCAGGTGGCGCGTGAGATGGGCGATCGTATCAACTTCCTAGGAGTGCGGATTGACTCTGGAGATATTGCCTACATCTCGAAAAAGGTTCGCCAACAGTTGGATGAAGCTGGTTTCACAGAAGCGAAGATCTATGCTTCAAATGATTTGGATGAGAACACCATCCTCAACTTGAAGATGCAAAAGGCTAAGATTGATGTCTGGGGTGTCGGAACTAAGTTGATCACAGCCTATGACCAACCAGCTCTCGGAGCAGTCTATAAGATTGTTGCTATCGAAGACGAAAATGGTCAAATGCGAAATACCATCAAGCTGTCTAACAATGCTGAGAAGGTCTCAACTCCAGGGAAGAAGCAAGTTTGGCGCATTACCAGTCGGGAAAAGGGCAAATCTGAAGGAGATTACATCACTTACGATGGAGTAGATGCCAATGAACTGACAGAAATCAAGATGTTCCATCCGACCTATACCTATATCAAGAAGACGGTTCGTGATTTTGACGCAATCCCGCTCTTGGTTGATATTTTCAAAGATGGAAAACAAGTCTACGAATTGCCAGCTTTGATGGATATCCAAGCCTATGCTCGGAAGGAATTCGATAAGCTCTGGGATGAGTACAAACGCGTTCTCAATCCACAACATTACCCAGTGGACTTAGCCAAGGATGTATGGCAAGATAAGATGGACCTGATTGATCAGATGCGTCAGAAAGCCTTGGGAGGTGAAGAAGAATGAGCCTACAAGAAGACATTATTGCCCAATTAGGGGTCAAGCCGGTTATTGATCCTCAAGAAGAGATTCGCCGGTCGATTGATTTTTTGAAGGACTACTTGCAAAAATATCCCTTTCTGAAGACCTTTGTCTTAGGAATTTCGGGAGGACAGGACTCGACCCTAGCGGGTCGCCTGGCTCAATTGGCCATGGAGGAAATGCGGGCAGAGACTGGAGATGCCAGTTATCAGTTTGTTGCAGTCCGCTTGCCCTACGGTGTCCAAGCAGATGAAGCAGATGCCCAAAAGGCCTTAGCCTTCATCCAGCCAGATGTGAGCCTAGTCGTGAACATCAAGGAATCGGTCGATGCCATGGAGCGTGCTGTCGAAGCGACAGGAACGGATGTCTCAGACTTTAATAAGGGCAATATCAAGGCACGGAGCCGGATGATTGCTCAGTATGCCTTAGCTGGAGCCTATAGCGGAGCCGTCATTGGGACCGACCATGCGGCCGAAAATATCACGGGATTCTTTACCAAGTTTGGCGATGGCGGAGCCGATATCCTTCCGCTATACCGCCTCAACAAGCGCCAAGGCAAGCAGTTGCTTCAGGCGCTAGGAGCTGATCCAGCCTTGTATGAGAAGGTACCGATTGCAGATTTGGAAGAGGAGAAGCCAGGTATCGCTGACGAAGTAGCTCTTGGGGTGACCTATGCAGAAATTGATGACTACCTGGAAGGGAAATCAGTTAGCCCAGAAGCTCAAGCAACTATTGAAAATTGGTGGCACAAAGGCCAACACAAACGTCATCTACCGATTACGGTATTTGATACCTTCTGGCGTTGATAGGAAAGAAAAGTCGGTTGAGCCGACTTTTTTAAAACAGAATAGGAGAAAAGAGGGTGAGGAAATTAGGTACGATTGAACTGGAGACCAACCGTTTATTACTAAGACGCTTTGTTGTAGAGGATGCAACAGCTATGTTTGAAAATTGGGCATCTGATACAGATAATCTTAAATATGTGACTTGGAATCCGCATCCAAATCCTCAAGTAACTCGGGCTTCGATCGAAAGGTGGCTCCTTCATTACCAAGGAGAAAATACCTACAAATGGGCGATTTGTAAGAAAGATGATCCCGCACAAGTGATAGGTGATATCAGTGTCGTTTCTCAGGATTCGCAAAAAGAAATGTGTGAAGTTGGCTATATTCTAGGGAAAAAGTTTTGGGGTCAAGGTCTAATGACAGAAGCCCTCCAGGCTGTTTTACGCTTTTTGTTGCTAGAAGTGGGATTCAAGGAAGTTCAGGCCAAGTATGTCAGCTTGAACCCTGCTTCGGGACGGGTAATGGCAAAAGCTGGAATGCATGATCTTGAAACTATACCAAATGCTGTCGCTAGAAAAGGCTATGTTGGAAATCAAATCATCTACACGATCCGTTCTTCTGACCTTTAAAACAATTTTTACTTGAAGATTTTAGACAATGGTCTATAATGGTAAGTAGCTTTACAAAGGAGAATTTTATGTCAGAATTAACACAAGAATTTACAGATCAACTTTATACAAATTACCAAGCAAATGTGAAATTTGCGGCTATCGAAAATGCCATCACCCACAATGGGATTCATGCAGCTTTGGAGACACGCAAAAGTGCAGTAGAAAACACACCCGTCTTTTCTCTTGATTTAACCAAGGACAAGGTGACGGACCAGAAAGCTTCTGGTCGTTGCTGGATGTTTGCGGCTCTGAATACCTTCCGTCATAAAATGATTTCGAGCTTCCAATTAGAGGATTTTGAGTTGTCTCAAGCACACACTTTCTTTTGGGACAAGTACGAAAAATCCAACTGGTTCTTGGAACAAATCATTGCGACAGCGGATCAGGATTTAACCAGTCGCAAGGTGGCCTTCCTCCTTCAAACTCCTCAACAAGATGGTGGTCAATGGGATATGGTCGTTTCCCTCTTTGAAAAATATGGGGTCGTACCCAAGTCTGTCTATCCAGAATCCATCTCATCTAGCAATAGCCGAGAGCTCAATACCTACTTAAATAAATTATTGCGCCAAGATGCTCAGATCCTTCGCGAATTACTTGCGAGTGGAGCAGATCAAGCAACGGTTCAAAGCAAGAAAGAAGAACTCCTCCAAGAAATCTTTAATTTCTTGGCCATGTCACTTGGCTTGCCCCCTCGTACATTTAGTTTCTCTTATCGCGATAAGGACAATAATTTCCACACAGAGTCTGGCTTGACACCTCAAAGCTTTTACAAAAAATATGTGGATCTTCAGTTGGAGGACTACGTTTCTGTTATCAATGCGCCTACGGCAGACAAGCCTTATGGCCAGTCTTACACAGTAGAGATGCTAGGGAATGTGGTCGGTAGCCGTGAAGTCCGCTACCTCAACGTTCCGATGGAGCGCTTGAAAGAATTGGCCATTGCCCAAATGAAAGCTGGGGAAACTGTTTGGTTTGGATCAGATGTCGGCCAAGTTAGCAACCGCAAAGCTGGAATCCTGGCAACAGATGTCTATGACTTTGAAGCGGGAATGGATATCCAGCTGACTCAAGATAAGGCAGGGCGTTTGGATTATGCAGAAAGTCTCATGACCCATGCTATGGTCTTGACTGGTGTGGATCTGGACGAAGCTGGACGTTCTCTCAAATGGAAGGTTGAGAATTCTTGGGGAGAGAAAGTCGGAACAGATGGCTACTTCGTCGCTTCTGACGCCTGGATGGACGAATACACCTACCAAATCGTCGTTCGTAAGGAACTGTTGACGGCAGAAGAATTGGTTGCTTATGAGGCAGAACCGATTGTCCTAGCTCCTTGGGATCCAATGGGGGCTTTGGCTTCTAAATAAGATACATAAAAAACACGATTGTTTAAGAACAATCGTGTTTTATTCATATAGTGTGGTCTAATTAGTGATTTTGCTCATTCTCTTTAGAAGATGATTCTGTGTGTTCAGAATTCTCTTCTGAGCTAGATGAACTTGAGCTTTCTTCTGTTGATTCGCTCGTTTCTTCAACTGTATAGCTTGGCTCATAATAGTAGTAATTGTAGTTGTTCTTACCATTATTGAGATAGAGGTAGGAACCGCTACGGTATACGCCACTTGGTTGGGTCCAGTCTTCGCTACCTGATCCGTTTTGCTCATACAAATACAGCATCATTTGTTTGTAGACATCCGTCGCGACTTTGATTCCATCATCTAGGACTGGAGTCAAGCGATTGGTATATCCTGTCCATACAGCCATAGAATATTGCGTGGTGTACCCCACAAACAATTCATCAGGTGTCACAATACTTGAGTAATTGTAGTCCTTGGTCAGTTTTTTTAATTCGTTGTCGGCATAGTTAGAGGTACCTGTTTTACCAGCGTGATAAAGACCAGAGATATTTGCATTGTATCCTGTACCAGCTGTGATAACTGATTTCAACATATCTGTCATCATGTAAGCTGTGGCTTCTTTCATCACTCGTGTTCCAGAGGTTTCAAAGTTCTTCGTTGTACCATCGCTAAAGACAACCCGATTCACATATTGAGGCTTGTAATAGGTACCGCCATTTGCGAAGGTTGCATAAGCAGCGGCCATTTTCTCACTGCTAGCCCCGTATTTGTTGCTAGAGTCACTGGTATTACTTGAGATGGCATTTGCATATACCATTTCTGGATAATCAATCCCCATGCTGCTCAAGAATTTCTGAGCCTTCTTCAAACCAACTTTTTCAAGAGCCCGGACCGCAGGAACGTTACGGGATTGTTGGAGAGCATAGACCATGCTGATATTGCCGTAGTACTGTCTATCCCAGTTATAAATTTGCGTATTTGTACCAGGGAAGTTGTAAGGTGTATCAGGAATGGTTACTCCAGTGGAGTTATACTCCTCATATTCAATTGCGGGAGCATAATCTGAGATAGGTTTCATTGTAGATCCCCAATCTCGGTTCGTTTCGACAGCTTGGTTGGTACCGAAGGATACATTAGATGATTGATGACGGGATCCCAACTGAGCAATGACTTTTCCGTTTGTCACGTCGATGATAGTAGAAGCAACTTGCAACTCATTATCTGGATAATTGACATATTCGTCAGAGTTGTATATATCCCACAGACGTTTTTGAGCTGCGGTATCGACGTTGGTGTAGACATCCATACCAGTTGTCAAGACATTGTAGCCTGTCTCTTCTTCGACTTGTTGGATGACTTCTTTGAGGTAGTTATCCATATAAGCAGGATAGTTGCTTGAGCCGGTTAGACTTTGCAAGCCATCGGTAACAGGTGTATTGACGGCACTTTCGTACTGCTCGTTTGTAATGGACTTCATATCCAACATTTCTTTAAGAACCAGATTACGGCGTTGGAGAGCAGCTTCCGGATTGGTATAAGGATCGTATTGGTTCGGTGCTTGAGGCATTCCGGCCAATAGGGCCACTTGTGGCAGAGAAAGGTCCTTCAAGTCTTTTGCATAGTAGCTACGAGCAGCTGTTTGCATTCCGTAGTTTCCGTTAGACATGTAGACTTTGTTGATGTAGTAGGTCAAAATCTCTTGTTTGGTTGCTTTTTGCTCTAATTGAGTAGCAAGCCAAGCTTCTTGAATTTTCCGAGATAGGGTTTGGTCGGACGATGAAGTAGAGAAGTAAGTGAGTTTGATCAACTGCTGTGTAAGAGTAGATCCCCCTTGGCGACCTCCTCGGAGGTTACTGAAGAAGGCTCCTCCAATACGAATAAAGTCGACCCCTCTGTGGTTGAAAAAGCGGTGGTCTTCAATCGCCACAATCGCATTGACCAAGTCAGTTGGGATTTCATTTGTTTTTACGTTGATTCGTTTCTCAGCACCCAAGTCGGCAATCAGATTGTTTTGATTGTCATAAATTTTACTGGATGTCGTTGCAATGAGGTCTTTCTCAGAAAGAGTCGGTGCTTTTGAGGCATAGTATCCAAATACCAATCCAGCCAGGATAAGTAAAAGGAAAAATAAGGAAATAGCCGCAATCGCTGCATATTTTAACCACTGGATAACTGTTTGTTTGTTCATTTAATTACCGCCTAGTAGATTCTGTTCGATAATATCGAGATAAGGGACGCTTGGAAGTCGATCTGTCTCGATACGATAACCATTTTTCTGTATATAGGTCAATGGCATAGATTTACTGCCGTGATCGATGTTGTAAAAGTCGATTAAGGAAGGAGCGGGCAGTAGATAGGTCTCACTGAGCTTTGCAAAATGCAAGAGCACAAAACAAATTCCCCCCTGTTGGACGACCGCAGCCATGTGATCAATCTGGTGCTGATGAAAGTTTTTCATCGGCATGGCTTGTTTTTGCTGGGTCTCTTTTGCTTCAAAATCAATGTAGTGTCCTTTATAAACACCAGAATAGTCTGTGGTAGATGCCTGGCGAAAATAAGCTTCCACAATCTTTGCCCGACTGCGATGAGGATAGTCCACCTTTACAATCTGGATGGGTGTCGGCTTTTTATGAATAACCGCTAGCCCTCTAGAAAGGTAGTACTGATTGCTCTCATTAATCATTTTTTCAAATGTCATCCCTCGATTGGCAAAATTCACACTTTGCTTCCTCTGGATGGGCGAAGAAGATTTCTTGCTAAGTTTGTGAGGATAGTTGACCATCATTCTCCTTATTGGTACAATTACATCACTCTATTATATCACAAAATGAAGAAGGAAGGGGAAATAATGAATAGTTTACTGATTACAGGTTATAAGGCATTTGAATTGGGAATTCTGACAGCTAAGGACCCCCGACTTCCAATAATTAAAGAAGCGATTCGTAGGGATTTAGTCCGTTTTTTGGAAGAGGGAGTCAAGTGGTTGATTTTTACAGGGAATTTAGGTTTTGAAGCTTGGGTTTTAGAGGTTGCTCAGGAATTAAAAAAAGAATATGAGATACAGTTGGCCACAATTTTTATGTTTGAAAATCAAGGAGAGAACTGGAATGAGGCCAATCAAGAAGTCCTCAGTCGCTTTAAACAGGTTAATTTTGTCAAATATGCCTATCCCTCTTATAGCCAGCCAGGTCAATTCAAAGAATACAATACGTTTTTGTTAGAAAATACAGATGGTGCCTATTTATTTTACGATCCAGAACATGAAACAAATCTCAAATATCTTTACAAAATGATGCTAGAAAAGGATCAGTATCATGTCAAAAGATTAAACTTTGATGACTTAAATGAAGTAGCAGAAAAAATTTACGAAAAATAAGTGGTTTACCTTGATTTTTGCTCCTCATTTTTTATATAATGATTATGATTAACTAGAACGGAGAGAATGATGGCAAGTATTATTTTTACTGCGAAAGATATTTTTGATCAAGATTTCAAAAAAGAAGTTCGTGGATTTAGTAAAGTTGAGGTAAATGAGTTTTTGGATGATGTCATCAAAGACTATGAAACCTATGCTGCCTTAGTGAAGGAATTGAAAGAAGAAAATGCTCGGCTCCGTGAAGAATTAGCTAAGAAGACGAGCCAAGCAACTCCGAGTCCATCAGTTCCTGAGTCTGCTCCAAAGCATGAGTTTCCTCAGGTCACTACTACGACAAACTTCGATATTTTGAAACGCTTAAATCGTCTAGAAAAAGAAGTCTTCGGGAAACAAGTTGTAGATCGTGATTTTTAAGACATTAAATATGAACGTGCAATTTTTGGATAATCGCGTGAGAGCTTTCTCTCATGAGGAAAGTCCATGCTAGCACAGGCTGTGATGCCTGTAGTGTTTGTGCTAGGTGAATCCATAAGCCTAGGGACTTGATCTTCAAGTTACGGCGAGCGAACGGGCTAAGTCTTAGGATAAGTTCTACTAGCTCTGAAAGTGCCACAGTGACGTAGTTTTTAGGGAAACCTAAAAAGTGGAACGCGGTAAACCCCTCAAGCTAGCAACCCAAACTTTGGTCGGGGCATGGAGTGCATGGAAACGAACATAGCATTCTGACTGGAAACAGTAGACAGATGATTATCGAAGGAAATGGTACCTAGTCATTTCTGGAACAAAACATGGCTTATAGAAAATTGCATATAGGTGGTGAGGGGGAGAGAAATCTCAACCTCCTTTTTTAAACAATGAGGAATAAATGAAAAAACAATTTGAATTAATTGCAACAGCTGCTGCTGGATTAGAAGCAGTAGTTGGGCGTGAATTGCGAGAGCTGGGCTACGATTGCCAAGTGGAAAATGGACGGGTTCGTTTCAAAGGTGATGTTCGTGCGATCATCGAAACCAATCTTTGGTTGCGTGCCGCTGACCGAATCAAGATCGTCGTAGGCTCTTTTCCTGCCCGCACCTTTGAAGAACTCTTTCAAGGAGTTTTTGCCTTGGATTGGGACCAATATCTCCCTTTAGGAGCACGTTTTCCCATTTCCAAAGCAAAATGTGTTAAATCCAAACTGCATAACGAACCGAGTGTACAAGCGATTTCGAAAAAGGCAGTTGTTAAAAAGTTGCAACAACACTATGCTCGTCCGGAAGGCGTTCCATTGATCGAAAATGGAGCAGAATTTAAAATTGAAGTTTCTATCTTGAAGGACCAAGCGACCATTTTAATCGACACCACTGGTAGTAGCCTGTTCAAGCGCGGTTATCGGACTGAAAAGGGTGGGGCACCTATCAAGGAAAATATGGCGGCAGCCATTCTTCAACTTTCCAATTGGTATCCAGATAAGCCCCTGGTTGATCCGACCTGTGGATCAGGGACCTTCTGTATCGAGGCTGCGATGATGGCTCGTCAGATAGCACCGGGCTTGAGACGGACCTTCTCATTTGAAGATTGGAATTGGGTTGACGATCGTCTGATTCAAGAAGTGCGCAAAGAAGCCACTAAAAAGATCAATCGTGATCTTGTCCTAGACATCATGGGAACGGATATCGATGCGCGGATGGTTGAGATTGCCAAAGAAAATGCTCAAAAAGCAGGTGTTGCAAGTGATATCACCTTTAAGCAAATGCGGGTTCAAGATTTGCGCTCGGATAAGATCAATGGGGTCATCATCTCCAATCCACCGTATGGTGAACGTTTATCCGATGATGCAGGAGTGACAAAATTGTACGCTGAAATGGGAGAGGTTTTTGCACCATTGAAGACTTGGAGTAAATTTATCTTGACCAGTGATGAAGATTTTGAAAAGAAATTTGGGCGACAAGCGGATAAAAAACGAAAATTATATAACGGAACCTTAAAGGTTGACTTGTATCAGTTCTTTGGGGAACGGGTACGTCGACAAGCGACTAGTGAGAAAGGAAACATATGACAAAAGAAGATAAACAGCAGTTGGGCCAAGAGGCAGAGTCCGTTCTTGATTTTAAGGACGCAAAAGAGATGACGATTGGTCAAGCAAATCGCAAAGCTGAAGAAATCGAAGCAGGAGTCAAGGAAACAGACAATGTCCTCGATAAATACATCAAACAGCACCGTGACGAAATCGAAGCTCACAAGTTTGATACAATCGTCATGAAGAAGGAAATGCTGGCAGATGCAGAGGAAGCAGCCACTGTGGAAGGAACGGAGCCAATTCCAAACGAAGAACCTGTAAAAGAAGCAGCACCGTTTGAAACAACTCAAAAAGAAGGTACGTCTACTCGTATTCCAGATCCAATTCCTGGGGAACTTCCTGCAAAAATTAAGTTTGGTCCAGAGCCAACAGAACCATATGTGGATGATGAAATTGAGATTCCTCAAGAACCGAAAAAAAGCCGGGTAAAACCAATTTTGTTTTCAGTTTTAGCTCTGACAGCAGTTGCTACAGCTAGTTGGTTGTCTTATCAATGGATCCGAAACCAGTCTAAAGGGGAGACGACAGTCGTCTCTTCTACCAGCTCATCTAGCAAGAAATCGTCTAGTTCTTCTGCCTCAACGAGTGCGAATACAGAGGCTTTGCTGAAGGACTTTAATGATCAGTATGCAGCCTTCTTTACAGATGACACGCAGACGAAGTTGAAAAATGATTCTTTTGGTAATTTGGAAAAACTGAAAGTAAGTTTAGAAAAATTGAAAGATACCAAGGAATACGATGCAGCAAAGAGTAAATACGATGAATTGGTGAAGCAGGTTTCTGCTATTCAAACAGTAAACTCTCAGTTTACCAGCCCAGTTATTAAGGATGGGGCCATCGATGCCAATGCGCAGGTAAAGAGTAATGCAGTTTTTTCAGATGTGTCGACATCTAATACACAATTGAATCAATTGTTGAAGGATGCTGCTTCTCAAGGACGCTCGCAGCAAGTTGCGACTCCAGCGCCTGTGACAGATGGTGGTGGCAGTGCTGCGGGAGGAAGCGCAGCTTCTTCTGGAACGGTAACCAGTCCAGCTCCTACTCCAACCCCAGCTACTGAAGGCAACACGACAGGCGGAGTGAATCCAGGTTATTCTGGCTTCGGTCTTCAAAGCACTGGTGTGCCTCTTCAACGAAACTTGAGCCGGGTGCCATACAACCAAGCAGCGCTTGACGATGTAAACAATCCTGCATGGACCTTTAACCCTGGTATCTTGGAGAAGATTCTGAAAATCGCTCGGGAACGTGGCCATATCGTAGGGGATCAATACATCTTGGAACGCGTGAATATTATCAATGGCAATGGTTATTATAACCTCTTCAAGCCAGATGGAACGTATTTGTTTAGTATCAATGCTAAAACGGGCTACTTTGTCGGAAACGGAAAAGGCCATTCCGATGCATTGGATTATTAAGAATTAAAAAAGACTTCTCTTTGAAAGAGAAGTCCAAGATTAAAGATAGCGTCTTCTGAAAACTTTTCTTAGGTGAGTACGGACGTCAGCGAACTTCGAAGAAGTTCCATGACTAATTATTGAGCCTAGGGTCTCAATAATTCCGAGTGCTAGAAACAATCGTGTTTCTAGCACTTTTCTCACGGCGGAAAGTTTTAGCTACGCTTAAATGACTCATAATAGAAATCATTTTTTCGAAAAATCATCTAACTATTTTTTGTAAAAAATTGTTTTGACAACATTTTAAGACTTCTCTTTGAAAGAGAAGTCCTTTGTTTTTTATACGATATGGCGTGTGAATGGATCGTCAGAAATACCTTGTTCGAGAATCAATTTACACCATTCTTTAGCAGAAAAGATGCTGTGATCTTTATAGTTTCCACAAGACTCAATCGTTGTTCCTGGAACGTCTTCCCAGCTAGTCGTTTCAGCAATTTCCTCCAAGGAAGATTTAATCACTTGTGCAATGGTGTTTGGATCGTGCTGTCCCCACATAATCATGTGAAATCCAGTACGACATCCAAATGGCGAACAATCAATCATTCCATCTATGCGCTTGCGGATTAACATCGCTAATAGGTGTTCAATCGTATGCAAGCCAGCAGTCGGGATAGAGTCTTCATTTGGTTGAACCAAGCGGATATCGTAGTTTGAGATGACATCTCCTTTTGGTCCGAATTCCTCTCCGATTAAGCGGACGTATGGGGCTTTTACAGCAGTGTGATCTAGTTCGAAACTTTCCACAATAACTTCTTTCGTCATGTATCTTCCTCAATTTCTTTTTTCTTGATTATAGCACAATTGTCGGTGGAAGAAAATACAAGAGAGGAGGGAGACAAGTGGCTATTAAAATGGGGCCTAGAAACTTGTATTCTAGGGAGTTTTTCCATAAGTATCAAAGGAAGAAGCGTTAAAATAATAGCAGAAATAGATTGGTTTTCGCTCGAAAATTGGTTTGTTAATTTTTGGAAAATATGATAAAATGATAAAGAATTTTTAATTCAACTATTCATTAGATTAGAGGTAAAAACATGGAATTTGGAATTGCAATTGTTTTTGCCGCAATCATTGGTTTAGTCATTGGATATGTAGGGATCTCAGTGAAGATGAAAGCATCGAAAGAAGCTGCAGAACTTACTCTTTTAAATGCTGAACAAGAAGCAACGAATTTACGTGGACAGGCAGAACGCGAAGCTGATTTGATATTGAAAGAAGCCAAGCACGAGTCTAGTTCACTTAAAAAAGAAGCACTTTTGGAGGCAAAGGAAGAAGCCAGAAAATATCGAGAAGAAGTCGATGCTGAGTTTAAATCAGAGCGTCAAGAATTAAAACAATTAGAGACCCGCTTGGCGGAACGTTCAAATAATCTTGATCGCAAAGATGATAATCTTACGAGCAAAGAACAAACTCTTGAACAAAAAGAGCAAAGTCTTTCAGATAGAACTAAACACATTGATGCGCGTGAAGAACAATTACAGGAGCTAGAAAAGAAAAAAGAAGAAGAATTAGAAAAAATTGCTTCTCTTAGTCAGTCAGAAGCACGTGATATTATCTTAACGCAAACAGAAGAACGACTCTCCAAAGAGATTGCGACTCGAATTCGAGAAGCAGAAGTGGAAGTGAAAGAACGTTCAGATAAAGTTGCAAAAGATATCCTGGTTCAAGCCATGCAACGGATGGCTGGGGATTTTGTGGCAGAACAGACCAACTCAACGGTTCATTTGCCAGATGATGGAATGAAGGGCCGGATTATTGGTCGCGAAGGGCGAAATATCCGAACCTTCGAAAGCTTGACAGGTGTGGATGTGATTATCGACGACACACCAGAAGTAGTCACCTTGTCAGGATTTGATCCGATTCGTCGGGAAATCGCACGGATGACCATGGAAAGTCTCTTGAAAGATGGTCGAATTCATCCAGCTCGTATTGAAGAGTTGGTAGAGAAGAACCGTTTGGAAATTGATCAACGAATCCGTGAATACGGTGAAGCAGCTGCTTATGAAATTGGGGCCCCAAATCTACATCCTGACTTGATGAAGATTATGGGACGCTTGCAATTTAGAACCTCTTATGGTCAAAATGTTTTGCGTCACTCGATTGAGGTTGCTAAGTTATCTGGTATTATTGCGAGTGAACTTGGTGAAAATGCTACCTTGGCTCGTCGAGCTGGTTTCTTACATGATATTGGAAAAGCCATCGACCGTGAGGTAGAAGGTAGTCACGTAGAAATTGGAACAGAGTTGGCTCGTAAATACAAAGAGCACCCTGTTGTTATTAATACCATTGCCAGTCACCATGGAGACGTTGAACCAGAAAGTGTCATTGCTGTTATTGTAGCAGCAGCGGATGCTTTAAGTGCGGCTCGTCCAGGTGCCCGGAGCGAGTCTCTTGAAAGCTATATCAAACGCCTGCAAGATCTTGAAGAAATTGCAAATGGCTTTAAGGGAGTCAAGACTAGCTTTGCCTTGCAAGCAGGTCGTGAAATCCGAATTATGGTAAGCCCTGAAGAAGTGAAGGATGATAAGTTGACCATCTTAGCTCATGATATCCGTGAGAAGATAGAGTCCAACTTGGAGTATCCTGGTAATATCAAGGTAACCGTTATTCGTGAATTACGTGCCATTGATTATGCAAAATAAAGCTTGCTAAAAGATAAAAAGATAGTCAGCAAAGACGACAAGGTCTTGGTTGGCTATTTTTTATTTTGTTCCATGATAAAAAAAGAAAATAATTATTTCGTCTAGAAGGGGTTGGAAGCCTTGTCTCTAGGAAAAATCTGTTGAAAAATCTTTCTATTTTTGTTACACTAGATAGAAAGATAGCGAAGGAGACAAAATGGCGGATCGAGGATTATTAATCGTTTTCTCAGGGCCCTCAGGTGTTGGGAAAGGTACGGTTAGACGTGAGATTTTTGAAAGCTCGGATAATCAGTTTCAATACTCAGTATCGATGACAACGCGTGCACAACGTCCAGGTGAAGTGGACGGGGTAGACTATTTCTTCCGTACACGTGAAGAGTTTGAGGAATTGATTCGTCAAGGTCAAATGCTCGAATATGCTGAATATGTAGGTAATTATTATGGGACTCCATTGACCTATGTAAATGAAACCTTAGACAAAGGGATTGATGTATTTCTAGAGATTGAGGTTCAAGGGGCCTTACAGGTAAAGAAAAAGGTACCAGATGCCGTCTTCATTTTCTTGACTCCTCCCGATTTAGATGAGTTACAAGATCGTTTGGTTGGACGTGGCACGGATAGTGCGGAAGTGATTGCCCAGCGGATCGAAAAGGCCAAAGAAGAAATTGCCTTGATGCGGGAGTATGACTATGCCATCGTCAATGACCAAGTGCCTTTAGCTGCAGACCGGGTCAAGCGTGTGATTGAGGCGGAACATTTCCGTGTTGATCGGGTGATTGGCCACTACCAAGAAATGCTTCCCAAAGCCACTCAAGTGGTACGATAATTTAGAATAGGAATTAGGTAAAAAGATTATGATGTTAAAACCATCCATTGATACATTGTTGGATAAAGTACCGTCAAAATACTCTTTGGTTATTCTTGAAGCCAAACGAGCTCATGAGTTAGAGAGTGGTGCAACTCCTACTCAAGAATTTCAATCAGTAAAATCTACCTTGCGTGCCTTGGAAGAGATTGAATCAGGAAACGTGGTGATTCACCCAGATCCAGAAGCTAAGCGTGAAGCGGTTCGTCGTCGAATCGAAGCAGAACGCTTGCGTAAAGAAGAAGAAGAGCGTAAAATTAAAGAACAAATCGCGAAAGAAAAAGAAGATGGTGAAAAAATTTAAGGTTGGGTTCGCTCAATCTTATTTTTTGCTATTTAGCGGTAGGACAGGAAGGAGGTGAAAGCATGCTCGCACAAGTCATTGTTGATGTTCCCTTGATGCAAACAGACAAGCCCTATAGTTACCGAGTACCAGAAGAGTTTTCTCCTTTCTTGGAAAAAGGAATGCGGGTACATGTTCCCTTTGGAAAGGGAAATCGGCTCATTCAAGGGATTGTGGTTGACCTTGAAGAGACCACTCTAGCAACTCAAGACCAAGAATTGAAAAGTATTGTAGAGGTCTTAGACTACCAACCGGTTCTAGGAGAGGAGCAATTTTGGTTGGCAGATCAGTTGCGAAAGACGGTTTTTGCCTACAAGATCACCCTCTTGAAAGCCATGTTACCGAGTGTTTTAAATTCTTCCTATGACAAAATTCTCCATCCGACAGAACTGCTATCGCCAGAAGATAGAGAGGACATTTTTGGAACAGCGACCAGTTTGGCCTTTTCTTCTTTGGATATTGATGCTCAAGCACGAATGATGCGACTGACTCGTAAGGGAGAGTTGGAAGTAGAATACCAAGCAGTGGATCGCAAACATATCAAAACAGAAAAATGGTATCGGGTAAATCATCACCTACTTGAAAATTTGGAAATCGCCAAGAATGCCAAAAAGCGCTTGGCCCTGCGTGAGTTCGTCCAAGGTCAAGAAGTGGAAGCACCTTTGAGTGACTTATTAGCGGAATTCTCTCGTCCTGTTGTGAACTATTTCATTGACCAGGGAGCCTTGATTATTTTTGAAAAAGAAGTCAATCGTGCGGCAGCCTACTTTAAGGACAAGGAATCGACGGAGGCCTTGGTTTTAAATGCTGAACAAGAACGAGCAGTCCAAGCAGTCACTCGTCAAATCGGCCAGGACTCCAAACCTTTCTTACTTGAAGGAGTGACGGGGAGTGGGAAGACGGAGGTTTATCTTCAAATCATCCAAGAGTTGCTCGAAAAGGGAAAAACAGCTATTATGTTGGTTCCCGAAATTTCCTTGACGCCTCAAGTGACGGATCGCTTTATTTCTCGCTTTGGGGATCGAGTGGCCATCCTCCATTCGGGCCTATCCAACGGTGAAAAATACGATGAGTGGAGACGTGTTGAGCGAGGAGAGGCCCAAGTAGTTGTTGGAGCACGGTCTGCTATCTTTGCTCCTCTGAAGAACCTAGGAGCTATCATTATCGATGAAGAACATGAAGCAACCTATAAACAAGATAGCAATCCCCGCTACCATGCGCGTGAAGTGGCTTTGCTACGAGCTCAGTATCACCAGGCTGTTTTGGTCTTGGGGTCGGCGACTCCTAGTCTAGAAACACGAGCCCGTGCAGGAAAAGGGGTCTATGAATTTCTTCAATTGACCCAACGGGCTAATCCGCTTGCCCGCATTCCAGAGGTAGAAGTGATCGATTTCAGGGATTATATTGGCCAGCAAGAATCCGGAACCTATACACCTAAGTTGCTAGAAGCAATAGCAGAACGTCTGCAACGAAAAGAGCAAGTCGTCCTTATGCTCAATCGCCGGGGTTATTCCAGCTTTGTTATGTGTCGGGAATGTGGTCAGGTAGATACCTGTCCTAACTGTGATATCTCCTTGACCCTCCACATGGATACCAAGACGATGGACTGCCATTATTGTAATTACCATAAGGCCATCCCAACTGTCTGTCCCAATTGCCAAAGTCGATCCATTCGTTATTACGGGACGGGGACCCAGAAGGCCTACGATGAGTTACAAGAAATTTTCCCAGAGGCTCGTATTCTGCGGATGGACGTTGATACTACTCGGAAAAAAGGGAGTCACGAGGCCTTGTTGGACCAGTTTGGTCAAGGGCAAGCCGATATTTTGCTTGGGACCCAGATGATTGCCAAGGGCTTGGATTTCCCTAATGTAACGCTAGTCGGTGTCCTCAATGCTGATACAGCCCTAAATTTGCCTGATTTTCGCTCGTCAGAGCGGACCTTCCAACTGTTAACCCAGGTGGCAGGACGGGCCGGTCGTGCGGATAAAGAGGGCCAGGTTCTGATTCAGACCTATAATCCTCATCATTATGCCATTGAATATGCGAAACGCCAAGATTATGAAGGGTTTTATGCCTATGAAATGAAGGTGCGCCACCAATTAGGCTATCCACCTTATTATTACACGGTAGGTTTAACCCTCTCTCACAAACAAGAAGAGGTCGTGGTTAAAAAAGCTTATCAGGTGATGGACCTGTTGAAAGCAGGTCTGTCCGATCAGGTCCAAATCTTGGGACCAACGCCAAAACCGATTGCTCGCACGCATAATTTGTTCCATTATCAAATCCTGTTGAAGTACCGGTTTGAAGACCAATTGCCACAGGTTTTAAATCAGATTTTGGACTATACTCAAGAGCGGGAAAATCAAGATCTTCGAGTCAGCATTGACAATGAACCGCAAAGTTTTATGTAGAAGGAGAAAAAATGACAAAAATACTATTTATGGGAACGCCTGATTTCTCAGCTACAGTCTTAAAAGGCTTGATTTCTGATGAACGCTATGAAATTCTAGCCGTTGTGACCCAACCAGATCGGGCAGTTGGTCGGAAAAAAGAAATCCGAATGACGCCAGTAAAAGAAGCGGCTTTAGAAGCAGGCTTGCCAATCTATCAGCCGGAGAAACTATCTGGAAGCCAAGAACTAGAAGACTTATTGGCTTTGGGAGCAGACGGGATTGTCACAGCAGCCTTTGGACAATTCTTGCCGAGTCGTTTGTTAGAGGCGATGAAGTTTTCTGTCAACGTGCACGCTTCCCTTCTTCCAAAATACCGTGGTGGAGCTCCTATTCATTATGCCATCATGAATGGGGATAAAGAAGCTGGTGTGACCATCATGGAAATGGTCAAAGAGATGGATGCTGGAGATATGATTTCCTCTCGCGCCATCCCTATTTTAGAGGAAGACAATGTGGGGACCATGTTTGAAAAATTGGCTCTTGTCGGTCGGAATCTTCTCTTAGAAACTCTACCGGCTTACCTTGCGGGAGAACTTAAGCCACAACCGCAGGACCCCCAACAAGTCACCTTCTCTCCAAATATCAAGCCGGAAGAAGAACGCCTGGATTGGACACGAACCAACCGTGAACTCTTTAACCAAGTTCGGGGTATGTATCCTTGGCCAGTCGCCCATACTCTATGGAAGGGTGAACGCTTCAAGATTTACCAAGCAAAACCGTGTGAAGGTCAAGGAGAACCAGGGGAAATTTTGGCTCTTCATAAAAATGAAATCGTTGTTGCGACGGGTGAGGGTGCCCTGGCCTTGACCCTTGTTCAGCCAGCCGGTAAACCCAAAATGGCTGTTGGAGATTTCTTAAATGGCTTAGGGCGACAACTGCAAGTAGGTGATCAATTTGGTAAATAAGATGCAGACTGCACGAGGGTTGGCCTTATCTATCTTAGGAGAGATTTTCCAGGACGGTGCTTTTTCAAATATTGCCCTCAAAAAATCCTTGGGTAAGGCGACCTTATCAGAAGTGGATAAAAGTCTAGTAACTGAAATCGTCTATGGGACAGTTTCACGCAAATTGACCTTGGAATGGTATCTATCGCACTTTGTCGCTGATCGGGACCAGGTAGATCCATGGATCTATCATCTTTTATTGATGAGCCTCTATCAGTTCGTCTATTTGGAGAAGATTCCTCCCCATGCTGTTGTCCATGAAGCAGTAGAGCTTGCCAAGCAACGGAAGAAGGGGAGCGAAAAATATGTCAATGCTCTCTTACGGAAAATACTACGAGAGGGGCTTCCATCCATTGACCGGATTAAACGAGTCAACAAACGACTTTCGATCCGTTATTCCCTTCCGGTTTGGTTGGTGAAAAAGTTGCTTGATGAGTATGGCGAAAAGCGGGCCATTGCGATTTTTGAGAGCCTATATGTTCGCAACAAGGCCAGTGTTCGAGTTGTCGACCTGGATCAAAAAGAAGAGATCAAGGAGCAATTGCAGGCATCGGATTCCTTGTTGGCCTCAACAGCTCTTGTGAAAGAGAATGGCTATTTTGCGGGCTCTGATTACTTCAAACAAGGAAAACTGACCATTCAAGATGAAACCAGTCAATTGGTAGCTCCAGCTTTAGAAGTACAACCTTCGGATCAGGTCTTGGATGCCTGTGCAGCTCCCGGTGGCAAGACCACTCATCTAGCTTCTTATCTAGTGGATGGGAAGATCACAGCCTTGGACTTGTACGATCATAAGCTGCAATTGATCCAGGAAAACGCTGAGCGTCTAGGAGTAGCAAATAAAATCCAGACAAAAAAACTGGACGCTAGCAAGGTATTTGAAACTTTTGGGACGGATGCTTTTGATAAAATCTTGGTAGATGCCCCTTGCTCTGGGATTGGTTTGATCCGCCGCAAGCCAGATATCAAGTACAATAAAGACAATGCTGACTTTGCATCTCTGCAGGCGATTCAATTGGAAATATTGGATGGAGTTTGTCAAAGTGTGCGGAAAGATGGTATAATAGTCTACAGTACATGCACAATTATAGGAGAAGAGAATTTTGATGTGGTTGACCAGTTTTTAGAAAACCATCCAAATTTTGAACTCGTGCCATTAGATCATGAACAAAAAGATATTCTGAAAGATGGTTGTATTTTAATTACACCAGAATTGTATGGAAGCGATGGTTTCTTTATTAGTCGTTTTCGAAGAATATCGTAATCTCAGGAGGATACGGACAGTATGGAAATTTCTATCTTAACCGATGTAGGTCAAAGACGGACAAATAACCAAGACTATGCAAATCAATATATAAATAAAGCGGGAAAATCCATGATTTTTCTAGCTGACGGGATGGGAGGACATCGTGCTGGTAATATTGCTAGCGAGATGGCTGTAACTGATCTTGGCGCTGCTTGGGTAGCGACTGAAATCAGCACCATTAATGAAGTAAGAGAGTGGTTTGCTGAGAATTTGGAAAAAGAAAACCAGCAGATCCATCGCATTGGTCAAGATGAAGAACATAAAGGAATGGGAACAACTCTGGAAGCTGTTGCCATTATCGATGACCAAGTCTTATTTGCGCACGTAGGAGATTCCCGAATTGGACTCGTGCGTAATGGGGAATACCATCAAATGACCAGTGACCATTCTTTAGTAAACGCCTTGCTCAAAGCTGGACAGATTACGGAAGAAGAGGCAGCTCATCATCCACAACGCAATATCATTACCCAATCCATCGGACAAAAGGATGAACTGCAACCGGACTTTGGTATGGTTACAGTTGAAGCTGGAGATTTCATTGTTATCAATAGTGATGGATTAACCAATATGATCTCTGGCGATGAAATCCGTGATATCGTTGTTAGCAATTTATCGGTCGAAGAAAAGGCAAAAACCTTGGTTCGCTTTGCGAATAATGCTGGCGGTTTGGACAATATTACCGTTGTACTGATTCACTTTGCTGAGGAGGATGTGGCATGATTCAAATCGGCAAAATTTTTGCCGGACGATATAAGATAATCCGTCAAATCGGGCGTGGAGGGATGGCAGATGTCTACCTCGCTCGGGATTTAATCTTGGATGGTGAAGAAGTTGCAGTTAAAGTACTGAGGACCAATTACCAAACAGATCCAATTGCAGTTGCTCGCTTCCAACGAGAGGCCAAAGCGATGGCAGATTTGGATCATCCAAATATCGTTCGGATTACGGATATTGGTGAAGAGGACGGCCAACAATACTTGGCAATGGAATATGTCGCTGGTTTGGACTTGAAACGCTATATCAAGGAAAATGCTCCTCTTTCAAATGAAGAGGCCGTTCGCTTGATGGGACAAATCCTCCTTGCGATGCGTTTGGCGCACACGCAAGGCATTATTCACCGTGACTTGAAACCTCAAAATGTCCTTTTAACACCTGACGGAAATGCCAAGGTCTCTGACTTTGGGATTGCGGTAGCCTTTGCAGAAACAAGCCTCACTCAGACCAACTCCATGTTGGGATCGGTTCATTATTTGTCCCCTGAACAAGCCAGAGGATCGAAAGCTTCTGTTCAAAGTGATATCTATGCGATGGGGATCATTTTCTATGAAATGCTGACGGGTCATATCCCTTATGATGGGGATAGTGCAGTGACCATTGCGCTGCAACATTTCCAAAAACCACTTCCGTCCATCATTGAAGAGAACAAAAATGTTCCGCAGGCTTTGGAAAATGTGGTGATTAAGGCAACAGCAAAGAAGCTATCCGATCGCTATAAGTCGGTAGCTGAAATGTATGTCGACTTGTCAAGTTGTCTATCTTATGAACGCCGTAATGAGAAAAAATTAGTCTTTGATGATGCTTCAAAAGCGGATACCAAGACCCTACCAAAGGTGAACGTGGTTCCAAAACCGGCTCCACTTCCAACATCGGAAGCTCGTCCTGCAGTTCATGAGGACCGACCAGTGGCTTCAGAGGATCGAACAGCTCCAGTTTCTCCAAAAAATAAGCCACGTCGTCGTTTGCGGACGCGCTACAAGGTCTTGTTTGTCGCCCTAGCTTTGGTACTAGCTGCCTTTGCCTTTCTTCTTTATATGAGTCCAGCCAACAAAACAGTGCCGGATGTATCTGGAAAAACAGTAGCAGAAGCGCGTGCTATCATTGAAGATCAGGATCTTCAAGTGGGAGACGAAAAAGAAGAATACAGTGATTCGGTGCTGGAGGGTTATGTAATCCGTACCAATCCAAATGCAGGAGCTCAGAAAAAGGAAAACAGCAAGGTTGATTTGGTTGTCTCGAAAGGACCAAGCACCTTTGACATGCCGAACTATATAAAAATGTCTAGAGAAGATGCTGAAAATGACCTGAAAAATAACTATAAGCTGTCTAGCAAGCTGATTTCGATTGAAGAAGTCGAGACCGATGAAGTGGAGCCAGGAATTGTACTTGAGCAATCTCCTACCGCTGGTCAAAAATATGATTTGACTTCTAATACCAAGGTTGTTCTGAAAGTATCGAAGGAAAGTAATTCGATCGAGTTACCAAGTTATGTTGGTTCTAATTATGAATTTGCTGTCTCTAATCTCGTTCAGATCTACGGGGTGAAGGAAGCAAATATTGAACGGAAGACTACATCGCATCTGCCGGCTGGTGTGGAAGTTCTACCTGGTCAAATTGTGAGTCAGACTCCAGAAGCTCAATCGAGCATCGATATTAAAAAGACTCGCATTGTCTTAACCGTATACGAACCGAAGACGGAACCATCAAGTAGCACGAAAGCTTCAAGTAGTTCATCAGAAAGTTCAACCTCTACAACAGTAGAATCCCATTCCAATACGGAACCTTCGGCTACTACTGAACCAGAATCTTAACATGATGACCTTATAAAACCAGACCCCATCGGTCTGGTTTTTTTAGTAAAGAGAGAGTTGGAATGAATCCTTCTAGAGGCGGAAGCGAATCCTATAGAATTTTGATAAAATAGAATAGAGAGGTTCAATTATGTGGAAGATTCAATTGTTTGTGTTTGTCGAAGCTTTGTTACTCACCATGGCTGCAATCACTATTTTGGCGGGAAATATATCTCGTATCGTCCTAATCGTGGTTCTGTGCTTGCTTCTATTGTATTATTACATCGGAAAACAGCGGAGTAATTTTCTTTTAGTGGCGTCCAGCATTCTGCTGTTTTTTATTGTCATGTTAAATCCTTATGTCATTGCTGCGCTTTTGTTTGCTGTTGTCTATGCCATGCTGGTGGCTTATCCCTATTTTTACCGTGAAAATGAAGAAGTGAAGATAGATTATGAGGAAGATGTAGAAATCCGACAAGAGAAAACGCCTTGGATTGGGGATCTGCATCATTTTTCAAAGGTAAACTGCCATTTTCGTGATTTAACGATTACTCGTTTAGTGGGGCGGGATACGATCCATTTAGACGAAGTGATTGTTGTGAATCATGACAATGTCATCATCATGAGAAAGATGTTTGGCAATACGAAAATTATTCTGCCGGTGGATGTGGAGCTGAGCTTGCAGGTGAATACCTTGTATGGAGAATTGCGCCTCTTCTCTCAAAAACCTAGAAAATTGAGAAATGAGACAGTAAGCATGGAGACACCGAATTATCGAAGTTCCCATCGAACAGTGAAGCTTGTTATTGCGGGGATTGTAGGAGATGTGGAGGTCGTCAGAGGATGAAACGAACAGACTATCTTTTAATCTTCCTTTATACGGTCTTAATTCTAGCTGTTATTATCCATTCAATCTTTGGTCTTTTCGACTTTCAGTGGACTTATCTATTGGAAGATTTATCCAAACTGCGTGCTTTTCTGTTTATTGGTTTTGGCTTGACGGTTGCTCTGACTATTTTGATGATTCTATTGATTAAATTGATTCAATTTACAATCATGAACACCGTCCAAAAAAACCTGAGAAACTTGCTCGAAGGCAAGAAGCTAAAACTCGGAGAAAACAAAGAGATTAATGAGGAGTTTCAACGCTTGGATCGCAAGCTCAAACGCCTGACAGAAAATTTGCAACGAACAGAAAATCGGGTCATGCAAAATGAAGAAGAGATTGTGGAGAGAGAACGCAGGCGAATTGCTCGAGATCTCCATGATACGGTGAGCCAAGAATTATTTGCAGCTAATATGATTTTGTCTGGTGTAGCCAGCCAGGATCAAGTTCTTCAACTGCCTAAAGTAGGGCAACAGTTGAAGGGAGTCACAGAAATTTTAAACACCGCTCAAAATGACTTGCGGATTCTCTTATTACACTTGCGGCCGACAGAATTAGAAGGTCGAAACTTGGTAGAAGGTCTCCAGGTGATTTTTAGAGAACTACAAGAAAAGAGTAATTTAGAAGTTTATTTTGAACATGATGTTCAAAAATTACCAAAATCAATTGAAGAGCATATTTTTCGAATTGTACAAGAAGTAGTGAGCAATACACTAAAACATGCCCATGCGAAGCGCTTGGATGTTTATCTGTTGCAAACAGAACAATCACTCCATCTCAAATTAGCAGATGATGGAGTGGGGTTTGATCCAGAATCTTTGGGTGAACTAAGTTATGGTATGAAGAATATTCAGGATCGAGTAGATGACATGGCAGGAAGAATTAAGATTTTGACCAGTCCCAAAAAGGGAGTGGCTATTGATATTAAAGTGCCATTAGTAGAAGGAGAAGATAATGAAATTATTACTAGTAGATGATCATGAAATGGTCCGATTAGGATTGAAAAGTTATTTAAGTATGCAAGATGGAATCGATCAAGTCCTAGAGGCCAGTGATGGTCAAGAGGGTGTTGAGTTAGCCCTAAAGGAGCGACCAGATGTCATCATTATGGATATTGTCATGCCCTATATGACGGGGATTGAAGCGACACTCGCAATCCTAAAGGAGTGGCCAGATGCAAAAATATTAATCCTGACATCCTATTTGGACAATGAAAAAATCTATCCTGTCTTGGATGCGGGAGCAAAGGGCTATATGCTCAAAACCTCTAGTGCAGAGGAAATTTTACGGGCCATTCGCAAGGTGGAGCAAGGAGAGTTGGCAATTGAGACAGAGGTCAGCCAAAAAGTAGAGTATCGAAAAAACCACGTGGAACTTCATGATGACCTGACGGCGCGTGAACGAGATATTTTAGCTTTGCTAACCAAAGGATATGAAAACCAACGAATTGCTGATGAGTTATTCATTTCATTAAAAACAGTCAAGACGCACGTGTCGAATATTTTGTCAAAATTAGAAGTGAACGATCGTACCCAAGCAGTAGTTTATGCCTTCCAACATCACTTGGTCTCTCAGGAAGATTTTTAGTCAAAAACATGCTATAATAGACAGCATACTGAATGGAGACAACATGGATGCTAAAACACGCTACAAAGCGAAAAAGATAAAAATAGTATTTTTTGATATTGACGATACCTTACGAAATGTTGAGACAGGCTATGTTCCAGCTTCAGTCACCAGAGTGTTTTCACAATTACGAGAAAAAGGAATTTACACAGCCATTGCCAGTGGTCGAGGGATTTTTGGAGTGCCAGAAGAAATTAAGGCTCTCCAACCTGATTTCTACGTCACTCTGAATGGTTCCTATGTGATTGATCGTAAGGAGAATGTCATTTATGAAGAAAGGTTACCAAATCCACTTGTTCAGGACTTTATTGCATGGGCCAAGCAGGTAGGGATTCATTATGGTTTGGTTGGGAGTCATCAAGCAGCTCTTTCAGCTCGGACAGAAGAAATGAGCCGGGCCATTGATCCCATCTATCCAAATTTACCAGTAGATCCTGACTTTGCTACCAAGCATCCCATTTATCAAATGTGGACCTTCGAGACTGGTAAAACATTCGATGCCCTCCCAGAAGCTTTAGGGCAGGAATTGCGTTTGGTTCGCTGGCACCCAATCTCATCAGATGTTGTCTTGGATCAGCAATCCAAAGCTCACGGTGTCTCAAAAGTAGTCGAAAAACTAGGTCTCAAACCAGAAAATGTCTTAACGTTTGGGGATGGATTGAATGACATAGAATTATTTGACTATGCTGGTTTAGCGATTGCCATGGGAAACGCCCAAGATGCATTAAAAGCTAAAGCAGATTTTGTCACAAAAACCTTAGAAGAAGATGGCATTTTACATGCCTTAGAGGAGTTAAAAATGGTTGAAAAAGAATTGCACTTACCACAAACAAAAATGGATCAAGAAACAGGACCAATTGCGACGATTCATACCAACTATGGTGATCTGAAGATTCGTCTCTTTCCTGATCAAGCACCAAAAACAGTAGCAAACTTTATTGCGCTTGCAAAAGATGGCTATTATAATGGAGTAATTTTCCATCGTATCATTAAAGATTTCATGATCCAAGGTGGAGACCCAACTGGAACAGGTATGGGTGGGGAATCCATCTACGGAGAATCGTTTGAAGATGAATTCTCTGAAGAATTGTACAATATCCGTGGAGCCCTATCCATGGCCAATGCAGGTCCTAATACTAACGGCAGTCAATTCTTCATTGTTCAAAACCAACACCTTCCTTATTCTAAAAAGGAAATTGCCCGTGGTGGTTGGCCTGAAGCTATTGCAGAAATTTATGCAGAAGAAGGAGGGACGCCTCATTTGGACCGTCGTCACACAGTGTTCGGTCAGTTGATGGATGAAGCTTCTTATCAAGTATTGGATACAATTGCGGCAGTAGAGACAGGTGCCATGGACAAACCCAAAGAAGATGTGGTTATGGAATCCATTGACATCGAGGATGAAGCATGAGAATCGGGGATAAACTGAAGGGTGTTGTGACAGGGTTGCAACCTTATGGAGCCTTTGTTGAATTAGAGACAGGGGTAACCGGTTTAATCCATATTTCTGAAATCCGCAGTGGATATATCGACAACATTCATGATATCTTAAAAATTGGGAATCAAGTTTGTACCCAGGTTATCGATATTGATGAATACTCTGGGAAGGCTAGCTTGTCTCTTCGTACCTTAGAAGCTGGGAACAGAAAGCAGTTTCGACATCATCGTTTTTCTAATGATCGCCATAAGATTGGTTTTACTCCTTTAGCCAAGCAATTACCTATTTGGATTAAAGAAAGTAAAGAATTTTTGAGTGACACTAGTCAAGGAAAATAAAAATTTGTTTCTGCAGATAGAAGAAAAAGAGGCTACATCGTAGCCTCTTTCAGAACGTAGACAAACGTCATTTTTGGCGTTTGTCTTTTTGTTGTATTTTTAAAATTATTTGCTTTATCATCT
>NZ_JBCOAT010000010.1:0-70447 GCF_040226615.1 Streptococcus australis
CTTACCTCTATTATACGACTTTACACAAATAAAAGCCCTTAGAAACTTATGGTCTAAGGACTTTGTCTTCAATCTGAAACCATCGCCTGTTGGCGATGGTTTTTTTGATGGTTGTTCGTTTTCGTTTAATTTGGAGATGTATACTTCTGAATTAAGAGATTCTCCACCCACATAGCTGAAAAATGCAACCATATAGAAAAAAGAAAAGGCAAAGGCTCCAATCTTTGATAGACTCAGGAGGTAGCGTTACAAATACAAATTGGAGGAAATGAAATGACAGAATGTAGTCAAAAAGAATTGGCACAGATTGTAGGAGGAGGAGGTTCTCGCCCAAATGTGGTTCAAGGTCAGTCAGATAAGATTGAGATTGGACGTCCTGGATTTGTGAAGCGACCACCGCTCGCTCGTATTTAAGACATGATAGAGTTCTAGGATGAAGTGTTCTGAGAGTTAGATCTTAAGGCAGATTGGAACTCGGTAGAAAGGATTAAATGAAAGGGTAAATGCAATGAGTAAGACAGACAGATTGTTTCAACTAGCGACAATTGGAATTCTCTGCATCAATTTTGCGCTTTTTAACGTGGGACTCCCAACGGATTTAGTGGGCCACCTATCGGATGATTCTTATTATGGCTTGCTCCTCTTGTTGATAGGATTGATTGGGGGGGTAGCCGTTACACTCTTGGTAAAGAGTCGTCGCTGGGACTTGTACGGGAAATTCACCTTTAAAGCTTCCTATTTGGCGGTGTTTGTGCTTGTTTTTCTTGCTCACTTTTTATGGGATATGTTTTCTGCAGCGGTATTTCCGCCCACTAAGAATTCCATAGCCCTTGCAGAAATATCTAGTGATTTGTCAGGCTGGGCCTTGGTGTTGATACGCTATGTCTATGCCTGCTTGCTGGCTCCCATTGTGGAAGAGCTAGTTTTTCGTGATTTGGTCATGACGGCTTTGGCACCTTATCAGAAGTATAAGCTGGATATGCTTGTTTCGGCCTCCTTGTTCAGCCTCTCGCATGTCTGGCAGCATGGCTGGGATTTGCCAAGCTTTATCGTCTACTTGGTACCGGGCCTGCTATTTTGTGCGGTCTTGCGTTATACCAAATCGATTTACTGGGCTATCCTTCAGCATGCCTCTTGGAATAGCTTCCTTACCCTCTTATCCCTCCTGGTCAGTGGGATTTAAGTAAGGGGAAGGAGTGGCAGGGGCCTTTATCCATCATCAAAGAAGCAGTCAAAACTGCTTTTTTGCATGCAGTCAAAACAACTATTTTTTCTAACTTTTGAAATATTATACAGTTAAGCGTTTACATTTTTCCGTAAAGTGCTATAATTTAATATGAAGAATAACATTTTATACAGAGGTGATCCATATGAAAAAAGGGAAGCTACTCTTAGCCACCGGCGCTCTGCTTTTGTCTGTAAGCGCACTGGTAGCCTGCTCACAAGGAGGGAAATCTTCAAGTTCGGACAACCAGGTCTTTAGTTATGTATATACGCAAGATCCGGATACTTTGGATTATTCACTCTCTAATAAACGGTCAACTTCAGAATTTACAGGTAATGCTGTGGATGGTTTGTTAGAAGTTGACAAATACGGCAACTTAATCCCATCTCTTGCTAAGGATTGGACTGTTTCAAAAGATGGTCTGACCTATACCTATAAACTTCGTAAAGGGGTTAAATGGGTGACCGCTGAAGGGGAAGAATTCGGAGAAGTTAAGGCCCAAGACTTTGTGACGGGGCTTCAGCACGCAGCGGACAAGAAATCTTCGGCCCTCTATCTCGTCCAACAATCTATCAAAGGGTTGGATGATTATGTCTCAGGGAAAACCAAAGACTTCTCAACAGTTGGTATCAAAGCTGTCGATGACTATACGGTTCAATACACCTTGAACCAACCAGAAAGTTTCTGGAATTCAAAAACCACCATGGGCATTTTGATGCCAGTCAATAAAGAATTCTTAGATTCTAAGGGAGATGACTACGGTCAAGGTACGAACCCTTCTAGTATTCTTTATTGTGGTCCTTATTTGATTAAAGCTATCACCTCTAAATCTGTTGTGACGCTTGAAAAGAACCCAACCTATTGGGATGCTGATAATGTAAAAATTTCTAAGGTTAAGCTGACCTATTATGATGGACAAGATTCAGAATCTTTGATCCGTGGATTTGATAACGGAGACTATACCTTTGCCCGTGTCTTCCCAAATGGCTCTAACTATAAGAGTGTAGAGAAGAAACACAAAGATGACATTGTCTTCAGTGACCAAGGATCCTCTACTTATAACTTGTCTTTCAACATTGACCGTCAAGCTTATGAGATTACGACTAAAACTACAGATGCTCAAAAGAGCTCAACCAAGAAAGCAATCTTGAATAAAGACTTCCGTCAAGCCATTATGTTTGCCTTCAACCGCAAGGCCTATGTAGCGCAAGCCAATGGGGAAGCATCTGCAGACAAGGTCATCCGCAACACCTTCACTCCTCCAAACTTTGTTCAAATTGATGGCAAAGATTTCGGTGAGTCTGTAGAGAAAAACTTAGAAGAATATGGTGATGAATGGAAAGGTGTTTCTGTCGAAGATGGAAAAGATACCCTTTACAATCCAACCAAGGCCAAGGAAGAGTTTGCCAAGGCCAAAGAAGCTCTTCAAGGCCAAGGGGTAGAGTTCCCGATTCATTTGGACCTCCCTGTTTCATCCACCTATACAGAAGGAGTCAAGCAAGCTCAATCCTTTAAACAGTCGATCGAATCTACCCTAGGAGCAGAAAATGTCGTCATCGACTTGAATATGGTATCTGAGGACGATCTTAATCGAGTGACCTACTTTGCTGAAAATGCTTCTCAACAAGACTGGGATTTGAACAACAACTTGGGTTGGGGTCCAGACTATACCGATCCATCTTCTTACCTAGATATCACAAACTCTAAGAATGGTGAAAATACAAATTCTTACTTCGGATTTGATGCTGGTACTAATAACGCAGCTGCTAAAGAAGCTGGTTTTGATGAATACGATCAATTGATTGAAGATGCACATAATGAAACAAAAGATGTCAATGACCGCTATGAAAAATATGCTAAGGCTCAGGCTTGGTTGACTGATAGTGCCCTCTTAATCCCGATTCATTCAGATGGTGCCTCTCCAGGTGTTCGTAAGACAGTTCCATACACAGCTGCCTTTGCTTGGACAGGACACAAGGGTCAAACCTTCAACTACAAGTACTTGGAATTGCAAGACAAAGTTTTGACAACCAAGGAGTACGATGAAGCGCGTGAACAATGGAAGAAAGAAAAAGAAGAATCCAATAAGAAAGCTCAAAAAGAACTAGAAAGTCACGTAGAAGACTAGGAGTTTAAGAGCGATTGTATATTGAACAGGGAAGAGAGTGGGACAGAAATCGGTAATTCGTTAGAATTTGATTTCGTCGTCCCACCTCCGCAGACAATTGAGAGGCTAGGACTTTGTCCCAGCCTCTTTTTGGTGGATAGAACCTTTAAAAATCCCCTAAAAATGGTATAATAGGAGCATCACGAAAATTGGAGAGACAGCATGAGTTTTTACAATCATAAAGAAATCGAGCCTAAGTGGCAGAAACACTGGGCTGACCATCACACCTTTAAGACAGGAACAGACGCTTCAAAACCTAAGTTTTATGCGCTTGACATGTTCCCTTACCCATCTGGAGCGGGTCTTCACGTAGGACACCCAGAAGGATACACAGCGACTGATATCCTCAGCCGTTTCAAACGTGCACAAGGCTACAACGTCCTTCACCCAATGGGATGGGATGCCTTTGGTTTGCCTGCAGAGCAATATGCGATGGATACAGGGAATGACCCAGCTGACTTTACAGCGGAAAACATTGCCAACTTCAAACGTCAAATCAATGCGCTTGGATTCTCTTACGACTGGGACCGTGAAGTCAATACTACAGATCCAAACTACTATAAATGGACACAATGGATCTTCACTAAGCTTTACGAAAAAGGTTTGGCTTATGAAGCTGAAGTGCCAGTAAACTGGGTTGAAGAATTGGGAACAGCCATCGCCAACGAAGAAGTCCTTCCTGATGGAACGTCTGAGCGTGGAGGCTATCCAGTTGTCCGTAAACCAATGCGCCAATGGATGCTTAAAATTACTGCCTATGCTGAGCGTTTGCTCAATGACTTGGATGACCTTGATTGGCCAGAGTCTATCAAGGACATGCAACGCAACTGGATTGGTAAATCAACTGGTGCCAATGTCACTTTCAAAGTGAAAGGAACAGACAAGGAATTCACCGTCTTTACGACACGTCCAGATACCCTTTTTGGTGCGACTTTCACTGTTTTGGCGCCTGAGCATGACTTGGTAGATGCTATCACAACACCTGAACAAGCTGAGGCTGTAGCTGATTACAAACACCAAGCTAGCCTTAAATCAGACTTGGCTCGTACAGACCTTGCCAAGGAAAAGACAGGGGTTTGGACTGGCGCTTATGCCGTAAACCCTGTCAATGGTAAAGAAATCCCAATCTGGATTGCTGACTATGTTCTTGCTAGCTACGGAACAGGTGCTGTTATGGCCGTACCTGCCCACGATGAGCGTGACTGGGAATTTGCTAAACAGTTTGATCTTCCAATCGTAGAAGTGCTGGAAGGTGGCAACGTTGAAGAGGCTGCTTACACAGAAGATGGCCTTCACGTCAACTCAGACTTCTTGAACGGTCTTAACAAAGAAGAAGCGATTACCAAAATCGTGGCTTGGTTGGAAGAAAAAGGCTTTGGTCAAGAAAAAATCACTTACCGTCTTCGTGACTGGCTCTTTAGTCGTCAACGTTACTGGGGTGAACCAATCCCAATCATTCATTGGGAAGATGGAACTTCGACAGCTGTTCCAGAAAGTGACTTGCCACTTGTCTTGCCAGTAACCAAGGATATCCGCCCTTCAGGTACTGGTGAAAGCCCATTGGCTAACTTGACAGACTGGCTGGAAGTGACTCGTGAAGATGGGGTCAAAGGTCGTCGTGAGACCAATACCATGCCACAATGGGCAGGTTCAAGCTGGTACTACCTCCGCTATATTGACCCACACAATACAGAGAAATTGGCCGATGAGGACCTCCTCAAACAATGGTTGCCAGTAGATATCTATGTGGGTGGTGCAGAACACGCCGTGCTCCACTTGCTTTACGCTCGTTTCTGGCACAAATTCCTCTATGACCTCGGTGTCGTTCCAACTAAGGAACCATTCCAAAAACTCTTTAACCAAGGAATGATCTTGGGAACTAGCTACCGTGACCACCGTGGTGCTCTTGTGGCGACTGACAAGGTTGAAAAACGTGATGGTTCATTCTTCCACATGGAAACAGGGGAAGAATTGGAGCAAGCACCGGCTAAGATGTCTAAATCCCTCAAGAACGTGGTGAACCCAGACGATGTGGTGGAACAATACGGTGCTGATACCCTTCGTGTCTATGAAATGTTCATGGGACCACTTGATGCTTCAATCGCTTGGTCTGAAGAAGGATTGGAAGGAAGCCGTAAATTCCTTGACCGTGTTTACCGTTTGATTACAAGTAAAGAAATCGTTGCGGAAAACAATGGCGCTCTTGACAAGGTTTATAACGAAACTGTTAAATCTGTTACTGAGCAAATCGAGTCTATGAAATTCAACACAGCCATTGCTCAGCTCATGGTCTTTGTTAATGCTGCTAACAAGGAAGATAAACTCTATGTGGATTACGCCAAAGGATTTATCCAATTGATTGCTCCATTTGCGCCTCACTTGGCAGAAGAACTCTGGCAAACAGTCGCAGAAACAGGTGAGTCTATCTCTTATGTAGCTTGGCCAACATGGGATGAAAGCAAATTGGTTGAAGACGAAATCGAAATCGTCGTTCAAATCAAAGGTAAAGTCCGTGCCAAACTCATGGTTGCTAAAGACCTTTCACGTGAAGAGTTGCAAGAAGTAGCACTTGCTAACGAAAAAGTCAAAGCAGAGATTGATGGCAAGGAAATTGTGAAAGTAATTAGTGTACCGAACAAGCTTGTCAACATTGTTGTGAAATAACCAATAAAAAACAGTTGAAAATTATTTCAACTGTTTTTCTATATTAATGACGTCGGGCTAAGTCAGCTCCGAATTTATACCCTGCATTAAAGACGGATACGAAAAAGTTCGCAACTCCTGAAATCGCAACGATTTCAGCTAGGCCGACACCGCCCTTTGTGTTTTCTAATTCTTCAGTTGTTAAAAGTTGTAAATTGTTCATTGCTTTTCTCCTTTCTGATTCCCCGATATGCAATGATGAGGATCCAAATAACAAGAATCCCAGAAAGTAAATCACTCACTCCATAAGTTTCAAATGGGAGTGTGAGATAGTGAAGGTCGTGTAAGATTTGTAGAACTGCTAAAAAGATTCTAGAAAAAAGTAAAGTAGATATCGTGATGATATGGAATATGCGTCTTTTTTTCATCGTTCTTACCTATGGACGATTAGCTAGATATCCTAGTCCTGCTCCTGCAGCAAAAACGAGTCCGATACTACTGACAGCAGTTGCAGCAATTTTCCATGTAGCTACCCCTGCAATGACAGCTGGGATAAATCCACCTTGAATAGAGGCTAGTTCATGATCTGATAGTATGTCATCAGAATGAATAGAAATTGTGTTCATCTATCTTCTCCTTTCTTTGAAGAAAATTTCTTCTTCATCTATACTATTCGTAAAAATTCTAGAAAACTTCTCCTTATTTGAAAAATCTAGAAAAAAGTTGAAAGTCACCTTCAGAGTATGATAAAATAAGGAACTATATTAGCTATGAAGAGATTGGAGAATGAGCGATGAAGAAACCAGTGATTGGGATTACGGGCAATCAACGCCCTTTCCGTGAAGAGGATGGAATGTACCTCAGTTATACACCGACAGGCTTTGTTCAGGGGGTTCAAGAAGCAGGAGGTATCCCTCTGATCCTTCCGATTGGAGACCCAGCAACGGCTGAGCACTATATTTCCTTGATTGACAAGCTGATCATCACAGGTGGTCAGCATGTTTCTCCTCAGTTTTATGGAGCAGAGAAGGAGATTGTTAGCGATGATTACTTGCTCGAGCGTGACCTTTTCGAGTTGGCCTTGATCAAGGAAGCAGTAGCTGCAAAGAAGCCCATCTTTACGGTTTGCCGAGGCATGCAGCTCTACAATGTAGCCATGGGCGGGACACTTTACCAAGATATCGACCATCACTGGCAGGAAAATCCTGCCAGCGAAACTAGTCATTCAATCGAAACAGTTGAAGGGACTGTTTTGCGGGACTTATTCGGAGAAGTTGGTCAGATCAATTCCTACCACCATCAAGCGATCAAGGATCTAGCCCCTCATCTAGAAGTGATTGCTGTTAGTCCTGAAGATCAGATCATCGAAGCAGTGCAATCATCCCACGGGACAGCCTTTCTCGGGGTTCAGTGGCATCCAGAACTGCGTTATCAGATAAGTGAAGGAGACAAGGCTCTCTTTGATTATGTCGTTAATCAACTATAATAGAAACAAAACACGTTAGAAATCGGGTCTTCTGATAGCTAGCGTGTTTTTTCTATAATCTGCGTAAAAATGACTGAAAATAGTCACTAGGAAGAGAGCTGAAAGGGAGTATAATAGAGAGGAAGACAATGAGAGAGGATAAACACATGATCAACTTTCCACAAGATTTTTTATGGGGGACTTCGACATCTGGTCCTCAGACAGAAGGGCGCTTTGCCGGAGATGGTAAGGGGGACAACCTCTGGGACTACTGGTATCAGGTAGAGCCTCATCGCTTTCGCTTCCAAGAAGGACCTGGCTTAACTTCGACCTTTTATGAAAACTGGGAGGAAGACATTGAGCTTCTAGTCGAGACGGGGCATACTGCCTTTCGGACCTCCATCCAATGGTCTCGGATTTTCCCTGAGGGTCGTGGAGAAGCCAATCCAGCAGGAGTGGCTTTTTACCGCCAAGTTTTTGAATGCATCAAGTCCAAAGGTATTCACTTGATGGTCAATCTCTATCACTTTGACCTTCCTTTTGCCTTGCAAGAAGAAGGAGATGGCTGGGAAAATAAGGAGACGGTCTACGCCTATCGCGACTATGCTCGTTTCTGCTTTGAAACCTATGGAGACTTGGTCGATCAGTGGATCACCTTTAATGAACCCATTGTTCCTGTAGAGTTTGGTTACTTTTATGATGCCCATTACCCACACAAGGTGGATGCCGCTGCAGCAGTTAAAGTTGCCTACCATACCCAGTTGGCAAGTAGCCTTGCTGTTCAGGCCTGTCATGAGGTGGATCCAAACTATCGAATTGGAGTGGTCTTAAACTTGACGCCAGCCTATCCGCGGAGTCAGCATCCAGCAGATGTCAAGGCGGCACGAATCGCTGAGCTCTTCCAAGCTAAATCCTTCCTCGATCCGTCTGTTCTTGGGACTTACCCACCAGAGTTGGTAGAGATTTTGCGGGAGCGTGCTCTCTTGCCAGAGGTGGATCCAAATGACTTAGAGCTGATCAAAGAACATACAGTCGACTTCTTAGGGGTCAACTATTACCAACCAATGCGTGTCTCTGCGCCCCGTTATGCGCCAAACCCAGAGTCTCCTATGTTGGTCGAGCAGTTCTACGAACCCTATGTCATGCCAGGAAGAAAGATCAACCCACATAGAGGCTGGGAGATCTATGAGCAAGGCTTGTACGATATTGCCCAAAATATCAAAGAAAATTACAACAACATCGAGTGGCTCCTAACAGAGAATGGAATGGGAGTTGAAGGGGAAGAAAAATTCCGTCAAAACGGGGAAATTCAAGATGACTACCGGATTGACTTCGTCAAAGACCACCTGCGTGAATTGCACCGAGCTATCCAAGATGGGGCCAACTGTAAGGGCTACCTTATGTGGACCTTTATCGACTGCTGGTCTTGGCTCAATGGCTATAAAAACCGCTACGGCCTTGTCGAATTAGACCTAGCCACTCAAGAAAGACGCCTGAAAAAATCCGGTCATTGGTTCCGTGAATTGAGCCAGCAGAATGGATTTGAAGAGTAAGTTTTTGAGGATTCTGTTATCTAAGTACGATAGGCCCGTTCATTTCAGTAAATGACTGACTAGTTTTATTTTCGGAAGTGTGGAACTCCATCAGATGCAGATGTTTCTGACGGCATTCTTCATTTCCGATTTTTCATTTAGTGCTGGAAAAGGTTCAAAACCCTTCAACTTCAATATGTGCTATAATGAAATCAGAAGAAAAGGAGCTTGTATGATGGATTTTAAAACAGAACTAGGACAAAAAGTACAAACTCTACGTGAAAGTAAGGGATTAAGTAGACAAGCAATCTGTGGTATTGAGGACCTATTAACGACGCGCCAACTCCAGCGAATTGAAAAGGGTCAGTCTTTGCCAACGATTGCAACAGCGAAGTATATTGCTGAGCAACTAGGTGTTTCTTTGGATGCTTTGACAAATCAAACTAGTTTGGAATTACCTGCAGAATATCTGAATTTGAAGTATCAACTACGGACGTTATATCATTATGGAGATCAAGATCGTCTTCATCGGCATGAAGAAATTATTGAGGATATTTACGAAAACTATTTTGATAATCTGCCAGAGGAAGAAAAACTGTCTGTCCAGGTCGCCCAAGCTACGGTTGATATGATTGGATCCAAAAATCCTTCTTTTGATCAAGGTTTATTAGATGAGTATCTAGAGCAAGCCATGAAGAAAAAAGAGTTAAGTCTCAACGATGTGGAGATTATCAAATTGCGCTTGCTTTCTTTGGCTTTGGGAGCCTTTGATCAAGATGAATTTATACACTTAGTAGAGAAAATCTTACTTGCGATAGATTATTTCCCCTTATCAGAATTGGAAATGCTACAAAACACTCTTATCTCAGCTGCAGGTGTGTTAGCCCATTATGGGATATACGACAGATTGCCAGACATTGTTAAAGCCTTAAATGATATTATGACAAAGAGACATGATTTTCAGGATAATATTTTTGTTTATGCATTAAATTGGAAAGTTGCTTTATTTATAGAAGATGACCTAGAAAAAGCAAAAGATGATTATCAAAAAGTATGCTTAATGGCTGACTTATTATCTGAGGATCTAGTGAAGAGAAACATGCAAGAAGAATGGAAAGAGGACCTTGCAAAAAAAGGTCTAAACTACACTGAGGTATAGAGGAGCATTTTTCCTTTCGTCTGTTGTTCTTGAAAAATATAAAATAAACATTGAGAGAGTGGGACAGAAATCGGTCATTCGTTAGAATTCGATTTCGTCGTCCCACCTCCGCACAGTTGAGTAGGGCTGTAAAAGCTGATGAAATCAGCGTAGTAGAGCCCACTCAACCACTGCGTCTTGCTCGACAATCCAAAGACAATTGAGAGGCTAGGACTTTTGTCCTAGCCTCTTTTTGGTGAAATTGATGATTAGACTGGACATGAATGTCCTCACGTTAGAGGATAGAAAATAGGTATACTGAGATTACAAGGAAAGAAAAAAGGATCTTGGTGTCAGAAAATGGAAATTAGATTACACAATGTAAAGAAAAGCTACGGTTCCTTTGAGGCTTTGAAAGGAATTGATTTAGTTCTTGAGGAAGGTAAATTTTATGGACTTCTTGGACCAAATGGCGCAGGGAAAACAACACTTTTTAATTTATTAATTAAAAATTTTAAGCCTAGTTCAGGAGAGATTTTTTGGGAAGTAGATGGAAAATCTTTGTCAACGAAAGATTTTTATCGACATATCGGTATTGTATTTCAAAGCAATCGTCTAGATGATCATTTAACGGTAGAGGAAAACTTAGTATCTCGTGGAGCTTTGTACGGGTTATCAAAATCACAAGTACAAAAACGTATTACAGATTTGCAATCTTATTTAGACGTGGCAACTCTTAAAAAGCAGAAATATGGAAGTTTGTCAGGAGGACAAAAACGGAAAGTAGATATTGCCCGAGCTTTACTACCACAACCGTCTTTACTGTTGTTAGATGAGCCGACAACTGGTTTAGATCCACAATCTCGTCATGATTTATGGGAAGCAATCAATCAGTTGAACAAAAAAGATAATATGACAGTCGTTCTTATCACTCATTATTTGGAAGAGATGGCTGCTTGTGATATCTTAAATGTTTTAATCGAAGGTAATTTGTATTATTCAGGAGATATTGCCAATTTTATTGAAAAGCATTCAACCACTAACTTGAATGTCACTTTAAAACCTGGTCAATCAGTAAAATCGTTATCTGTATCTAAATTTGTAAATAAGTGTCAAGTTCTTTCTGAGGAAAAAGTTGTATTTAAGAATGTTTCAGTTGAAGAAATGATGGAGATTATTTCAGAAAATCAAGGAAAATCAATTATTGAAACATTTAATGTGGAGTACTCCAATTTGGAAGCTGCTTATTTGAACTTACTAAAAGCAAAAGGAGGAGAAGGGAATGCTTGAATTAATTGCTAGAAATCGGAAAGTCTATACACGAGATCGATTAGCTTTCTTTATGTCCTTCTTATCAGTCATCATCTTAATCTTGGTTTATCAAGTCTTTTTAGGACAAATTCAGATTGATGCCATCAAGGAGGCTTTGAATAGTGATACCGCCTCTACGGATACCATTCAGATGGTCAATTATTGGTTAATCTCAGGATTAACAACTATTATTTCAATGACCAGTACTCTTGGTGCATTTGGCGTAATGGTTTCAGATAGAGAAAAGAAGTTGAGTGAGGACTTTAAAGTCAGTCCAGTATCTAACTTTAAGGTTGAATTAGCCTATGCAGTTTTTGCAATTCTATTTGGGATTATTATGACCATGTTCTCTTGTGTTTTTGCAATTGGTATGTTTAATGGTTTTAGTTCTCTTCTTGATTATTCAATGACTGATTACTTATCAATTTTGGGGGTTACCTCCTTAGGAACGATCTTATCTGCGGCTATTATTCTTCCAATTTTGACTTTTATCCGAACTAGTTCAGCTTTTACAACTTTGAGTACCATAGTTGGAACCTTTATCGGCTTCATTTCTGGTGTTTATCTTTCAATTGGATCCGTAGGAGAAACCTTGCAACAGGTCATGACCTGGTTCCCTTTAACACAAGTGAATGCACTACTAAAACAGATTTTAATGAAAGATGCAATTAGTAAAGTCTTCGATCATGCACCGTCTACAGTAATTACGAACTACAAAGAGTCTTATGGTGTAATCTTGCAGAATCCTAGTGGGGAACATTTATCGAATCAGTTCATGTTTGCCTATATTTCTATTATGATAGTTGTTTTGCTAGGAGTTCATTTTATGATTAAGAAGGTAAAAAAATGAAGTGATGCTTATGAAATGATTGGATACGCATTTAGATAAGTTGGAATCAATGACGATCTTAAAATAAGCCAATCATCCTAACCTATCACTAAAAAAGTTGATAGGTTTTTCTTAAGCCTTCCTTAACTAGACCAATTTCTGGGATTTTAAAGGTTGACAAACAGGAAAAAGCATTGTATACTGACTCCGATGATGATTTTTCTATCGAATCAGACTAGACCAATTTTATAAATTGGCTAAGAAAATAAGGGAACTCAAGTATGGATACCTATTTTCTTTCATTTTTATAGAAGGAGAAAGCACAGCTTGTCTGTGTCGTATATACTATGTGTGGAATTGTTGGTGTTGTTGGAAACACAAATGCAACAGATATTTTGATTCAAGGGCTTGAAAAGCTCGAATACCGTGGTTATGATTCGGCTGGAATTTTTGTTCTAGGTGGTGCTGAAAGCCATTTGGTCAAGGCTGTTGGTCGTATTGCAGAATTGTCTGCTAAGACAGCTGATGTTGAGGGGACAACTGGTATCGGACATACTCGTTGGGCCACTCACGGAAAACCAACAGAAGATAACGCTCACCCACATCGCTCTGAGACAGGACGTTTTGTCTTGGTCCACAATGGGGTGATCGAAAACTATCTTGAAATCAAGGAAGAATACCTTGCGGGTCACCACTTTAAGGGACAAACGGATACAGAAATCGCCGTTCACTTGATTGGAAAATTTGCAGAAGAAGACAGCTTATCAGTTCTTGAAGCCTTCAAAAAAGCTCTTCATATCATCCGTGGTTCTTATGCCTTTGCCTTGATTGACTCTGAAAATCCAGATGTCATCTATGTAGCCAAGAATAAATCACCACTCTTGATTGGTCTTGGAGATGGCTACAACATGGTCTGCTCAGATGCTATGGCTATGATTCGTGAGACCAACCAATATATGGAAATCCATGACCAAGAGTTGGTAATTGTGAAAGCTGATAGCGTCCAAGTACAAGACTATGATGGTAACAGCCGTGAGCGTGTTAGCTACACTGCTGAACTTGACTTATCAGATATCGGTAAAGGAACTTACCCTTACTACATGCTCAAGGAAATCGATGAACAGCCTACGGTAATGCGTAAACTCATCCAAGCTTATACAGATGAGGCTGGTCAAGTAGTCGTAGACCCAGCTATCATCAAGGCTGTTCAAGAGGCAGACCGCATCTACATCCTTGCAGCTGGAACATCTTACCACGCAGGATTTGCTTCTAAGAAGATGTTGGAAGAATTGACGGATACACCAGTTGAACTGGGTATCTCCTCTGAGTGGGGTTATGGGATGCCACTTCTCAGCCAGAAACCACTTTTCATCTTTATCAGTCAATCTGGTGAAACAGCTGATAGCCGTCAGGTTTTGGTTAAGGCCAATGAAATGGGAATCCCAAGCTTGACAGTGACAAACGTGCCAGGATCAACCCTTTCACGTGAAGCCAACCATACTATGTTGCTTCATGCAGGTCCTGAAATTGCTGTAGCATCAACTAAGGCTTATACAGCCCAAATCGCAGCCCTTGCTTTCCTTGCAAAAGCGGTTGGTGAAGCAAATGGCAATGAAAAAGCCAAAGCTTTTGACCTGGTTCATGAGTTGTCTATCGTGGCTCAGTCTATCGAGTCAACCCTTTCAGAAAAAGAATTGATTGATGCTAAGGTTCGTGACCTTCTTGAAACAACACGCAACGCCTTTTACATCGGACGTGGTCAAGATTATTATGTAGCCATGGAAGCCAGTCTCAAGCTCAAAGAGATTTCTTACATCCAATGTGAAGGTTTTGCGGCTGGAGAGCTCAAGCACGGAACCATTGCCTTGATTGAGGATGGAACACCTGTTTTGGCCCTCTTGTCAGACCCAGTTCTTGCTAACCACACTCGTGGAAATATCCAAGAAGTGGCAGCGCGTGGTGCTAAGGTCCTCACCATCGCAGAAGAAAATGTTGCCAAAGATACAGACGATATCGTTCTTACGACCGTACACCCTTACCTCTCACCAATCTCAATGGTCGTACCAACACAATTAGTCGCTTACTTTGCAACCCTCCACCGTGGACTTGATGTAGACAAACCACGGAACCTTGCTAAATCCGTAACAGTAGAATAATCTAAGAGAGAGCGGGACAGAAATCGGTAATTCGATAGAATTCGATTTCGTCGTCCCACCTCCGCACAGTTGAGTAGGGCTGTAAAAGCTGATGAAATCAGCGTAGTAGAGCCCACTCAACCACTGCGTCTTGCTCGACAATCCAAAAACAATTGAGAGGCTAGGACTTTTGTCCCAGCCTTTTTTTAATAAGCAAATTTTTTGCAATTATAACTAATTAGTGATAAAATCCCAAAATAACTAATAATGAAACGAGTAAATCAGTATGGTAGAATTAGGAATTTCAACATTTGGTGAAACAACAGCCTTAAATGGGACTGGACAAGTATACAGTCATGATGAACGAATCCGTCAGTTGGTGGCAGAGATAGAGTTGGCTGATAAGGTTGGTTTGGATGTGTATGGCATTGGGGAGCATCATCGGGAGGACTTTGCGGTATCAGCGCCAGAGATTGTCCTTGCAGCTGGTGCGGTGAATACCAAGAAGATTCGTTTGACCAGTGCTGTCAGCATCCTCTCGAGTATGGATCCCATCCGTTTGTTCCAACAATATGCCACCATCGATGCCCTTTCAAACGGACGTGCGGAGATTATGGCTGGGCGTGGTTCATTCACCGAGTCCTTTCCTCTGTTTGGCTATGACCTGAAAGACTATGAAGCCCTCTTTGATGAAAAATTGGACCTGCTTCAGCTGGCAAATGAAAGCACCAAAGTGAACTGGCGTGGACAATTGACCCAAAGCATTGCTGGAAAAGAAGTCTATCCACGTCCAGTTCAGGAAAAATTGCCTCTGTGGGTAGCGACAGGAGGGAACGTTGAGTCAACCATCAAGATTGCCCGTGCTGGTTTGCCGATTGTCTATGCGATTATCGGTGGCAATCCTCGCTATTTTAAAAAGTTGATTCAAGCTTATCGTGAGATTGGAAGCGAAGCGGGTCATGCTGACAAAGACTTGAAAGTGGGAGCCCATTCTTGGGGGTGGATTGCTGAAGATGGCGAGCAGGCAGTGAAAGATTATTTCCATCCGACCAAGCAAGTGGTGGATGCGATTTCTAAAGACCGTCCGCACTGGCAGGAATTGCGTTATGAGCAATATCTTGAGCAGGTGGGGCCAAATGGCGCTATGTTTGTGGGAAATCCAGATCAAGTAGCAGAAAAAATGATCCGTATGATTGAGGATTTAGGCTTGGATCGCTTTATGTTGCACTTACCGCTTGGTTCTATGCCACATGATCAAGTTCTTCGAGCTATTGAACTTTTTGGAACGCAAGTCGCACCAAAAGTGCGTGCTTACTTTGTCATGAAAGAAGGGTAATAAAAACCCATGAAGGAAGAAACTTCATAGGTTATTTGTTTGATGGTGGTAAGACATACTCTTGGATAGCTTGTGCTACGCCGTGCTCTTGGTTGCTACTGGTGACAACTTGAGCTTCCTTTTGGACGGCTTCAGGAGCATTTCCCATGGCAACTCCAAGTCCAGCCAGACGAATCATGGGGAGGTCATTGAAGTGATCCCCGATGGTCATGACCTGTTCTAAAGGGACCTGGTAATAAGCAGCCAGTTCAAGGACAGCATCTCTTTTTGAGACGGACTTGGCGGTGACTTCTAGGTAGTTTTCCTTTGAAAGGTAGAAAGCAGTCTGAGGAAATTCTTGTGGATCCAGCTTCTGATAGAGTTCTTGAATGTTCTGAGTATCGCCGATCAAGAGCAATTTATGTAGATGGAGAGCATCGTCAGAGAGGGTCTGAGAAAGGGGCTGTATCTGTGGCGTCTCACCAGTAATCGAAGCCTCAACTTGGGTCCACTGGTCCTCTCTGGAGTTAAACCAGACTGACCCACTATAACAATTAATCGAAATGCTGGAATCTAGTTCTTCCACACGATGGAGGAAGGTGCGGATCTCATCTTTGTTCAGGCTGTGTTCAAATAGAATCTCTTCTCCCTTGACGATGAGAGCTCCATTATAGCAAGCGATTGGTTCCTGGTGGACGCCCAATCTTCTTGCGATAGGAGCAATCCCGATAGGAGAACGAGCCGATGCCAAGATAAAAGGAATCTTTTTTTCTTGGAGCTTGGGGATGAGTTCGATGAGGTCGGGATCGACCTGATGCTGCTGGTCCAGAATGGTTCCGTCAATATCACTGACAATTAAACGAATGGAAGACATAGGCACCTCCTTTTTCTTTAGTATACCATATTTTAGGAGAATGAAAAGGAGGGGTATAGTTGATTCTTATAACGGGGTCAAGTAATTTTCAAAGTAGGTTCCTTTCTTCAAAAATAAAATAATAGATCAGAATGCGCGCAAGGCTTTATTTTCAAGGGCTTGCGCTTTTTTTGATACCTACCTCAATAAAGAAATTTTAAGGCCTTGATAGGGAAAATATATTAGTCAGCTACTTTTCGAGGTGATATCATGGTTACAAATTTCAGAAGGGCAGCAATCAGTCTTCCTTTTGGAGAAGAGATTGAGGAGGTTTCACGGTATGAGTAAAAAAGAATTGGTTCTTCGTGCCATTCGAGGCGAAGCAGTAGAGCGAATTCCTGTAGGATTTTGGCTCCATTATGTGACCCAAGAAGAAAAAGAATTGGGGCTAGACAATCCAGCCGTACTTGAAAAGAGTATCAAAGGACACCAACACTATGTTGAAGAAATTTCCCCTGATTTTGTCAAGATTATGAGCGATGGCTTCTTCCGCTATCCGAGTGCTCTTTATTCGAGAGAGATCACATCAATCCAAGAATTAAAGGATATTCAGCCCATCGGAGAGCATCATCCTTGGATTGAAAAACAAATTGAAGTGGTCAAGGAAATTCGTTCTCATTTTCATGAGGAGATTGCTTCTTTCTACAACATCTTCTCGCCCATTTCTTATTTGAAACGCTGGTTCCGGACAGATCATTCTCGCGGGGATCAAGTGATTGCGGACTTTATCAAGGAAGATCCAGAAACCTTGGCCCATGTACTTGATGTCATTGCTGAAGATATCGCTATTCTTAGTCGCCGCTTGATCCAAGAAGCGGGAGTGGAAGGGATTTACTTCTCAACTCAGCAGATCCAAGATGAGCGCGTGACAGATGAAGAATACCGCAAGATTATTGAACCGAGCAGTATCGCTGTCCTAGAAGCGGCCAATGAAGCGGGTGGCATCAATATCCTTCATATCTGTGGCTTTGAAGGAGCTAGCAATGAAGTGGAACTCTTCAAGGATTATCCAGCTCAGGTTATCAACTGGGCGACCCATCATGAAGGGATCAGCTTAGCAGAGGGGCGCAAGCTCTTTGGCAATCGCGCCGTCTTGGGTGGCTTTGTCAATGGTAAGAAAGGCTTGCTCTACCAAGGGGAACGAGCAACTATCGAGCAAGAAACCCGTCGCTTGGTGGCAGAAGCTGGAAGTCGCGGTTTGATCCTTGGAGCAGACTGCACCGTGCCAGACGATTTCCAATTGGAACGTCTTGATTGGGTGCGCCAAGCAGCTGTCTTATAAAAGAGAAAGGAGAGGGAGATGAAAAAAATCAATATTTGGTGTCTGATGCTGGTAGCTTTATTCCTAGTCCTAGGACTCGCAAAAGTTGCTGCCGCTAGCAGTCAAGAGGAAAGCAAAACGGATCCGGATGTGGAAAGACTGGAGAAAATTCCAGCTCATAGTCTCTCCCTCATTCGCCCGTCTGATCTAGCAGGAGTCCTGCTCCTAGAAGATCAGTGATAAAAAAAGATGAAGGGCTTGATAAAAAATATATATTAGTCAAATAAAAGTCCAAGTGTTAAGATAACTAGCAAGAAAAGAATAGAACGAGGTAAGAACATGTCCACAAAAAGAGAATTAGTTTTAAAAGCTTTCAGAGGGGAAGCGGTTGACCGTGTGCCAGTTGGCTTTTGGCATCACTTTACAAGGGAAGAAGAATGGTTGAAAGGTTTTTCCAATCCTGAAATTATTGAAAAAAACCTCAATGGTCATAAAAACTTCCTACACAAGGTCAAACCAGACTTTGTCAAACTCATGAGTGATGGCTACTTTGCTTATCCAAACCCAGCTATTTACAAGGGCCTTGAAAACATCTCGGATTTAGCAGGGATTGAACCCCTTGGAGCAGATCATCCATGGATCACAGAGCAGGTAGAATTGGTCAAAAAAATTCGCGCTGGTTTTGAAGAGGACATTGTAGCAATCTACAACATCTTTGCTCCAGTGACCTACTTCAAATGGTTGGTCGGAGAAGTGTCAGGTGGAGATGACTTGATCGCCAACTTTATCGATCAAGATGCAGCCACTCTTAAAAAAGTATTGGATACCATTGGCCAAGATATTGCAAGTTTGAGCCAACGAATCATTAAAGAAGCTGGAGCAGACGGGATCTACCTCAGTGTTCAAAGCATCCAAGATGCGCGTGTCAGTCAGGAAGTTTACAAACAAGTCATCGCGCCTAGTGAACTCCATGTCTTAGAGACAGCTAAGGAAGCCGGTGGCGTAAATATTCTTCATATCTGTGGCTACGAAGGAGCTCGCAATGATATCCATCTCTTCACAGACTATCCAGCCCCAGTCATTAACTGGGCAGTCGGACCCGAAGGGATTAGCCTAGCAGAAGGACGCGAAATCTTCGGTGGACGCACGGTTCTCGGTGGTTTTGAAAATGGCAAAACTGGTCTTCTCTACACAGGAGACAAGGCTGCCATCCAAGCAGAAACCAAACGCATCATAGCAGAGACAGGAACCACAGGCTTGGTCATCGGTGCGGATTGTACTATCCCAAGTGACATTGATGAAGAACGAATCGAATGGGTTCGTGAAGCTGCAGCAGAATAAGGAAAATAGAAAGCGAGAAAAGAGAATATGAGTAAAAAAACATGGATTATCGGTGGGGTGGCTGTTCTTGCCCTTGCAGGTGCAACGATTATTGGTCGAAGCTTGAACCACGCAAACGACAGCAAAGAATCAACAGGATCTAATAAAGTAACAACCTTGAAAGTGGCCCACACGCAAAACTACGTGCCGTATGATTTCGTTGATGAAAAAGGGGAATCAGATGGCTATGAAGTAGCTGTGCTCAAAGCTATTGACGAAAAGCTACCAGACTACAAGTTTGAGTATACTGGAACGAGTGACGACGACCTCTTGATTGGTCTAGAATCTGGTAAATACGATATTGGAACCAAAGGAGCTTGGTATACCGAAGAACGCGCCAAGAAATTTATCATTCCAAAAGAACCAATCGGAGCCAGTATCATCGGATTTACCGTACGGAAAGAAGATGCGGATAAATACAAGAACATCGATGATTTTGCTAAAGAAAAAGGAAAATTGGTTCCAATTTCACCACAAAATGCCCAATGGAATGTCATCAAAGAATACAATGAAAAGCATAAGGACCAACCAATCGAATTAACAGCTGCAGAATCTTTCAAAGTCGCAGATGCCTATGCTTGGGTTCTGGAAGGACGTTACGACGGCTTCTTTGACATCAAACTTTCCTTTGAAAAAGCTGTCACAGATAAAGATGGTTCTTACCACCAATATGCAGACAAACTGAGCTGGTTTGCCTACAAAGGAATTCCAACTTACCCATTGATTCATAAGGATAAGAAAAACGAAAAATTTGCGGAAGCCTACAGCAAGGCCATCAAAGAATTGGAAGAAGATGGGACGCTTGCTAAACTATCCGAAAAATATTTCGGTGAAGATGTCTTCAGTTATGTAGATAAAGAAAAATAAGAAGAAACTGGGTGCGCATAGCCCCAGCTTCCTTATTTCTATACGGATACAGAAAGGAAAAGAAACATGGTCTCATACGACATTTCCAAGGTCTGGACTTTTCTCCCAACCTTGGTCCAAGCCCTACCAGCGACCCTAGCTTTGATGGTGTTAACGACGCTTCTAGGTTCGGCATTTGGCTTGGTTTTGACCTGGGCACAAGTATCAGAAGAGAAGGTAGGAGCAGGTCTGGCCAAAGGCTATGTCTTTACCTTGCGTTGTACCCCTCCGATTGTCTTGCTCTTTTTGGTCTTTTATGGACTGCCCCAATTTTTGAACTGGTGGTTGGGCATTGACATTGACCACTGGTCCAAGTTTGTCTTTGTCCTGATTGCCATGTTTCTTCTCTTTGCGGCAATGATTTCTGAGGTCTTTAAGGCAGCCTATTTGGCCATTCCAAAAGGTCAGATGGAAGCGGGCTTGAGTATTGGTTTGACACCAGCTCAGACTATTTGGCGGATTGTCCTTCCACAAGCCTTTCGCGTGGCTCTTCCAAATATGACGACTGCCATCTTGAACCTCATGCGCGATGCGGCATTGGCTTATACCATTGGCTTTATCGATATCATGGGAGCAGGAAACAACTTGATCAGTCGCAATCTTGGAAATTATTCCCTCGAGACCTATACAGCCGTAGCAGTGATCTACTGGGCTATTGCCCTTGTGATTTCCTTCTCCGCTCAATTGCTTGAAAAACGACTCAGTGTAACAGAAAGGTAGCTTATGGATTTCAATTTTATTAGTAAAACGTTTCTAGCCACCTTGGGTGGCGTTCCAGTGACCCTTCTGATCATGGTCGTATCGATTCTCTTGAGTTTTTTTCCAGCCCTCTTTTTGGCACTCGGCCAGATCTATAAGGTCAAAGGGGTTCGCAGTTTCTCAGTGGTTTACTTAGCCTTTATCCGCGCGACACCTCCAATTCTCTTGATTCTCTTCTTTTATAGTCTCTTTCCCAGTCTCTTAAATAGCTTTTTTAAGAGCATAGGCAGTCACTTTAATGTCTTTGAGATCAATCCCATTTACTATGCCTTTATCATCTTTAGCTTGATGACGACAGGAAGTCTAGCTGAAATTTTACGGTCAGCCATTCTGACGGTGGATAAGGGCCAGCTAGAAGCAGCGCAAGCCATTGGCTTGACCAACCGCCAAGCCTATATCCGCATTGTTTTTCCACAAGCCTTGCGTGCGGCCCTGCCTAATCTGTGTAACCTGGTCATCAACTTGGTCAAAGGAACCTCCCTTGTCTTTGTCATGACCATCAAGGATATCACCGCCATTGCCAAGGTCGAAGCCTCTTATGGCTATCAATATTTTGAATCCTATTTAGTGATTTTTATTCTTTATATTGTCATTTGTGGGGTGATTCAGTGGGGATTCAACCTCTTAGAAAAACGCCTGACACTCGCATAGAAGAAGGAGAAATGAGAAGATGTTAGAAGTAGAACACGTATCGAAAAAATTTAAGGACCACCAAGTCTTGGTAGATGTTAATCTCAAGGTCAACCAAGGGGATGTCGTCGTTATTTTGGGTCCATCTGGATCAGGAAAAACAACCTTCCTTCGCTGCCTCAATCACTTGGAAAAGGCAGACACAGGCCGTTTGACTTTGGGTGGAAAAGAGTATGATCTCTCAAAGCTCAGCAAAAAAGAAATTCTAGAAATCCGCCAAAAGACAGCCTTTGTCTTCCAGCATTACAATCTCTTTGCTAATAAAACAGCGATTGAAAATATCTTAGAGGGCCTGATTGTGGCTCAGAAGATTCCAAAAGAAGAAGCCATCCAACGGGCAGAATCCGCCCTTGAAAAAGTCGGCCTCCTCGCTTATAAGGATTACTATCCTTCTCAATTGTCAGGTGGTCAGCAGCAACGGATCGGGATTGCGCGTGCCATCGCAGTGAAACCCGACGTGATCTTGCTGGATGAGCCGACCTCAGCGCTGGACCCAGAGTTGGTCGGGGATGTACTAGCTGTTATGAAGCAACTAGCCCAAGAAGGAGTGACCATGGTTGTCGTAACCCATGAGATGAGCTTTGCGCGTGATGTGGCCAATCATGTCATCTTTATGGATGGTGGACACATCATCGAAGAAAACGAACCCCATGAATTCTTCAACAGTCCAAAAGAAGAACGAACCAAACAATTCCTTTCACGGATTCTATCCGATGCCACCTACAGCGTCGAATACATGATTTGATAAGAGGCACACCCTGGTAAGGGTGTGTTTTTTTGATTCGGAAAATTTTTTTAAAAAATGCAAAAAAATTATGTAAAAAGTGTTGACAAAAAAATCAGTCTGAGTTATAATAATTTATGTAAACAAAAAGAGGTTGGAAAATCTCAAGAGTTTACAAGATCAATAGTGGAAAGGAGATGGTAATATGCTATTTCCAAAATATAGAAAACTAATTGATAAAAGAAGAAATACAAGATCCTAGCCCTCGAGGCTATTCATTTAAAAGTAAAATAAAATTATGTAAAAAACATAAAGTAGCCAAATCGGCTACTCATTTTCAAGAATAAATTAAAATTATGTAAAACGAGGTAATAACTATGAACAACAACTTTAACAATATGGATGATCTTTTCAATCAACTAATGGGAAACATGGGTGGTTTTCGTTCTGAAAGCCGTCGCTACATGATCAATGGTCGTGAAGTAACACCTGAAGAATTCGCCATTTACCGTCAAACTGGTCAACTTCCAACTGAAGGAAGTGAGCCCGTGCAACACCAACAAGGCAAAGGCATGAAACAAGATGGGATCCTTGCGAAGCTTGGTCGTAACTTGACCGAAGAAGCTCGTGAAGGTAAGCTAGATCCAGTTATTGGACGTAATAAAGAAATTCAAGAAACTTCTGAAATTCTTTCTCGCCGTACTAAGAACAATCCTGTTCTTGTAGGGGATGCGGGTGTTGGTAAAACAGCCGTTGTAGAAGGCTTGGCCCAAGCTATCGTGAATGGTGACGTTCCAGCAGCCATCAAGAACAAAGAAATTATTTCCATCGATATTTCTGGTCTAGAAGCTGGTACGCAATACCGTGGTAGCTTTGAAGAAAATATCCAAAATATGATCCAAGAAGTCAAAGCCATGGGAAATGTCATTCTCTTCTTTGATGAAATTCACCAAATCCTTGGTGCTGGCTCAATCGGTGGTGATAGTGGATCTAAAGGTCTTGCGGATATCTTGAAACCAGCTCTTTCACGTGGTGAATTGACCGTGATTGGGGCAACGACTCAAGATGAATACCGCAACACTATCTTGAAAAATGCAGCTCTTGCACGTCGTTTCAACGAAGTCAAGGTCAATGCTCCATCTGCTGAAGATACCTTCAAGATCCTCCAAGGAATCCGTGAACTGTATCAACAACACCACAATGTGGTCTTGCCAGATGAAGTCTTGAAAGCTGCTGTTGATTACTCTGTTCAATACATTCCACAACGTAGCTTGCCGGATAAGGCCATTGACTTGGTCGATGTGACAGCTGCTCACTTGGCAGCACAACACCCAGTGACAGATGTACATGCGGTTGAGCACGAAATCCAAGCGGAAAAAACTAAACAAGAAGAAGCTGCTGCAAAAGAAGATTACGAAGCAGCCCTTAATGCAAAAATTCGGATCGAAGAATTGGAAAAACAAATTGCTAACCATACAGAAGATCACAAGGTGACTGCAACTGTCAATGACGTAGCTGAGTCTGTCGAACGGATGACTGGTATTCCTGTTTCTCAAATGGGGGCTACGGACATCGAACGTTTGAAAGATATGGGTCACCGTTTGCAAACGAAAGTTATCGGTCAAGACAAAGCCGTTGAAGCTGTTTCAAAAGCGATCCGTCGGAACCGTGCAGGGTTTGATGAAGGTAACCGTCCAATCGGTAGCTTCCTCTTCGTCGGACCTACTGGTGTTGGTAAAACAGAGTTGGCTAAACAATTGGCCCTTGATATGTTTGGTACCAAAGATGCCATCATCCGTTTGGACATGTCAGAATATAGCGACCGTACAGCCGTATCTAAATTGATCGGTACAACTGCAGGTTATGTAGGTTACGATGACAACAACAATACATTAACTGAACGCGTCCGTCGTAATCCATACTCTATCGTCCTTCTTGATGAGATTGAAAAGGCGGATCCTCAAGTGATCACCCTTCTTCTTCAAGTCTTGGATGATGGTCGTTTGACAGACGGTCAAGGGAACACGGTCAACTTCAAGAATACAGTGATTATCGCCACTTCAAACGCTGGCTTTGGTTACGAAGCGAACTTGACAGAAGATGCGGACAAGCCAGAACTCATGGATCGTTTGAAACCATTCTTCCGTCCAGAATTCTTGAACCGTTTCAACGCTGTGATTGAATTTTCACACTTGAGCAAGGAAGACCTTTCTAAGATTGTTGACTTGATGTTAGTAGAAGTGAACAAAACTCTTGCTAAGAAAGACATCGACTTGACAGTGAGCGATGCTGCCAAAGAATACATGACTGAAGAAGGATATGATGAAGTTATGGGTGTTCGTCCACTCCGTCGTGTGGTTGAACAACAAATCCGAGATAAAGTGACAGACTTCCACTTGGATAATCTTGATGCTAAACACTTGCTAGCAGATATGGAAGATGGAGAATTGGTTATTAAAGAGAGTGGAAACTCAGAAGAATAACTAGGGCATCTAGCACCATAAACGAGAGAAAATCAGTTTGAAAAAGGAGGCTAAGAAAAAATTCTTAGCCTTTTTTTATGTCAACAAAAGAAAAATATATAAGGTATAGTTTTATCGTTTTTTTTCCCAGAAAGTGAAAAATGATAAAAAATAGGTATGATTTTTCATAAATTGGTGCAAAATACAGTATGAAAATGCCTTAGAAAGCGTCTGTAAGCAAGATTTTCTTATAAATGAACAAATAAATTATATAATATATAAAAGACTAAATTTAAGGGGATAGGATGATTTTATGAAAAATCCAATTGATATTTATTCGACAAAAGATTATAAGAAAGTTGAAGCTGTCGTTCAATTGATGGTGGATGGAAAGGTGACAAGTTATAGAGTAGCGACTGAGACAGATATTAGTAAGATGAGTCTAGCTACCTTGACAAAAGGAACCAGTAAAATTAAAAACATTACCTATCAAACAGCCATGTTGTTGATTGAATGGTATGATAAAAATCATGAAAAATATGGAATTGCAATCGATTAGCAAAAACCTATTTTTTATGGTTTTTTCTTTTTCTAAAAAAGGAATTACTAGAAAAGATGTTCGAATCGAATAGAGGGCAGACCACCTCAATCTACCGACTTATTTTTTGAAAATCAAGGGTTCGTATTGAAAATGCCTATAAAATTTGCTATAGTAGAGCATATATGATTTAAAAAGGAGAAATGGTATGCAAAGTGGTACAACCTTGCTATTTATGCTTGCGCTAATGGTCGGAATGATGTTCTTCATGAGCCGTAGCCAAAAGAAACAATACCAAAAACGGATGGAAAGCTTGAACAAGCTTCAAAAAGGGTATGAAGTGATTACCATCGGTGGTTTGTATGGAACAGTTGATGAAGTAGACACTGAACGGAAAACCGTTGTCTTGGATGTGGATGGCGTATACCTCACATTTGAATTGACAGCTATTAAAACAGTTTTGCCAGTTTCAGAAGGGGTGACAGCTGGTGCAGTTGAAGGCGCTGGTGACTCAGATTCTATCATCGACGGTGAATAATAAGAAAGAGCGATCAAAAGGTCGCTTTTTTCATTTTTAGATATATACCCTCTAGAAAAGGGGCTAGACTGCCATTTTAAGCGGATTTATGATATAATGAAGCGATAAAAACAGTGAAATAGGTAGAAAAACATGTTTCGTTTTAAAAAGAAAGAAAAGTTAAGTGTTCCCCTAGAAGTGCCCAAGCACATTGGAATCATTATGGATGGGAACGGTCGTTGGGCCAAAAAACGGATGCAACCTCGTGTCTTTGGCCACAAGGCAGGCATGGAGGCTCTGCAAGAAGTAACCATCGCAGCCAAGGAGATGGGAGTGAAAGCTCTAACGGTCTATGCTTTCTCAACTGAAAACTGGACGCGTCCTCAACAGGAAGTGAGTTTTATCATGAATCTTCCAGTTGAATTTTACGATCGCTTTGTTCCAGAACTTCATAGAAATAATGTGAAGATCCAGATGATTGGTGAGGTTTCTCGTCTTCCTAAGGAAACCTTAGAGGCTCTGGAAAAGGCAGAGGCGTTAACCCACTCCAATACAGGCTTGATTTTGAATTTTGCCTTGAACTATGGAGGACGGGCGGAACTGACCCAAGCAGTCAAACAAATCGCCCAGGAAGTTCTCGATGCGCACTTGAATCCAGGCGATATTTCAGAAGAGACCATTGCCAATTATTTGTATACCAATAGTCTACCCAAGGACTTGCGAGATCCTGACCTGATTATTCGGACTAGTGGGGAGCTTCGCTTGAGTAACTTTTTGCCTTGGCAAGCGGCCTATAGTGAGCTTTACTTTACCGATGTGATGTGGCCAGATTTTGGAGAAAAGGCCTTGCATGATGCAATAGAAGAATACAGCCATCGTCATCGACGCTTTGGTGGTGTATAGGAGAGAAATAGATGAGAAAAGATTTACAGAAGCGAGTGATTTTTGGAGGAATCGCCTTAGCTTTCTTTATTCCAGTCGTCCTTGTTGGAGGAGTTGTTTTTCAGATTGTAGTGGGACTCATCGCTATGTTGGGTGTTCATGAATTGTTGAAGATGAAAGGCTTGCAGACCGAAACCATCGAAGGAGCCTTGGCTATGCTAGCAGCTCTTGTGTTAGCCCTGCCTTTAGAGAGTTACCTTCCTTTCTTGCCAGCAGGTGGCAATTTCATCGCCTACGGGCTCTTGGTCTTGCTATTGATGGGGACAACTGTCTTAGCACAAGGCTATACCTATGATGAGGTTGTCTATCCAATCGCCTCTAGCTTTTATGTCGGCTTTGGATTCCACGCCTTGATTCAGGCGCGCTTAGCAGGTGTGGATAAAATTCTTTTGGCCCTCTTTATTGTTTGGGCTACGGATTCAGGGGCCTACTTTATTGGGAGCCAGTTCGGTAAGAAAAAACTCTTGCCAAGAGTGTCACCTAATAAGACTGTTGAAGGAAGTCTAGGCGGGATTGCTTGTGCAGTCGTTGTGACGATGATCTTTATGATCCTAGATCGTACTGTTGCGGGATCTTACGGTTGGGTAACCATGATTCTCTTTACCATTCTTTTCAGTATAGCAGCTCAGTTTGGTGACCTCGTCGAAAGTGCCATCAAGCGCCATTTTGGAGTGAAAGACTCTGGCCGTTTTATCCCTGGTCACGGTGGTGTCTTGGATCGATTTGATAGCTTGATTTTTGTTTTCCCACTGATGCTATTCTTTGGTCTATTTTAAACAATAATCGTATAATCATCAGATAAAACGAAGGAGCGTATATGCAATTTATTGCCTTTATTATCATTTTTGGCGTCATTGTTCTGGTGCATGAGTTTGGCCATTTCTATTTTGCAAAGAAATCAGGCATCTTGGTCCGTGAGTTTGCGATTGGGATGGGGCCAAAGATTTTTGCGCATGTGGGCAAGGACGGAACAGCCTATACCATTCGAATCCTTCCGCTGGGCGGCTATGTTCGTATGGCAGGATGGGGCGAAGATACGACAGAGATTAAGACAGGAACGCCTGTCAGTCTGACTTTGAACCCTGAGGGAACTGTTGTTCGGATCAACCTTTCTGGAAAAAATATCGACCAGACAGCTCTCCCCATGAATGTCACAGATTTTGATTTTGAGAATAAACTTCAGATTACAGGAATCGTCATCGAAGAGACCAAAACCTATCCTGTCCACCATGATGCAACCATCGTTGAGGAAGATGGGACAGAAGTACGGATTGCCCCTCTGGATGTGCAGTATCAAAACGCTAGTATCTGGGGACGACTGATTACCAACTTTGCTGGTCCGATGAACAACTTTATCCTGAGTATTGTTGTGTACTCGCTCCTGGCCTTTATGCAGGGAGGAGCAGTGGACTACTACAGCAACCATGTTCGAGTTGTTCCTCAAGGAGTAGTGGCTAAGGCTGGTCTAAAAGACAATGACCAGATTGTTCAGATCAATGAATACAAGGTTTCCAACTGGGATGAATTGACAGATTCAGTCCAGAAGGCAACCCGTAACCAAGGAAAAAATCCAGAAGTAACGATCACCTATGAACGAGACGGGAAGACTCAAAAAGTGACGGTCCAACCAGAAGAAGATGGTGGACGCTATTATATCGGTGTGATTAATGCCGTTAAGACCGGCTTTTTCGATAAGCTTCTCTCAGGTGTGACAGATACTTGGTACACAGCAAGTCGTATCTTAACGGCCTTGAAGGATATTATCTTCCACTTTAGTTTGAACAAGTTGGGTGGTCCGGTAGCGATCTACAAAGCGAGTTCGCAAGCAGCGGAGCTAGGACTTCCAGCTATCCTGTCCCTGATGGCCATGTTGTCCATCAATATCGGAATCTTTAACTTGATCCCCATTCCGGCCTTGGATGGTGGAAAAATCTTGATCAATCTGATCGAGCTGGTTCGTCGGAAACCACTTAAGCAGGAGGTAGAGACCTACTTGACCCTTGCTGGAGTAGCGGTCATGGTTATCTTGATGATTGCCGTGACTTGGAACGATATAATGAAATTATTTTTGAAATAGAAAAGGAATGAATCTGAATGAAACAAAGTAAAATGCTTATTCCAACACTTCGCGAAATGCCAAGTGATGCGCAGGTCATTAGCCACGCTTTGATGCTCCGTGCTGGTTATGTTCGTCAAGTATCAGCAGGTGTTTATTCATATCTGCCACTTGCAAATCGTGTGATTGAAAAAGCTAAGAAGATCATGCGCCAGGAATTTGATAAGATTGGTGCCGTTGAGATGTTGGCTCCAGCCCTTCTCAGTGCGGATCTTTGGCGCGAATCTGGCCGTTATGAAACTTACGGGGAAGACTTGTACAAATTGAAAAATCGTGAGAAGTCAGACTTTATCTTGGGTCCAACTCACGAAGAAACGTTCACAGCAATTGTCCGTGATTCTGTCAAGTCTTACAAGCAATTGCCACTGAACTTGTACCAAATCCAGCCTAAGTATCGTGATGAAAAACGTCCACGTAATGGCCTTCTTCGTACCCGTGAATTCATCATGAAAGATGGCTATAGCTTCCACGCTAACTACGATAGCTTGGATGTAACTTATGATGAGTACAAGGCAGCCTACGAACGCATTTTCACTCGCAGTGGCTTGGACTTCAAAGCCATCATTGGTGACGGTGGAGCTATGGGTGGTAAGGATAGCCAAGAATTTATGGCCATTACTCCTTCTCGTACAGACCTTGACCGTTGGGTGGTGTTAGACAAGTCTGTTGCATCATTTGACGAGATTCCTGCAGAAGTGCAAGAAGAAATCAAGGCAGAATTGCTCAAATGGATGGTTTCTGGTGAAGATACGATTGCTTACTCAAGTGAGTCAAGCTATGCAGCCAACTTGGAAATGGCAACCAACGCCTACAAACCAAGCAACCGTGTTGTGACTGAAGAAGAAGTGGCTCGTGTGGAAACACCAGGTGTTAAATCAATTGATGAAGTCGCAGCCTTCTTGAACATCTCTGAAGAGCAAACCATCAAGACCTTGGTTTATATCGCAGACGAGGAGCCAGTTGTAGCCCTACTCGTCGGCAATGACCAACTCAATGAAGTCAAATTGAAAAATCACCTTGGAGCAGACTTCTTGGAACCTGCAACCGAAGCCGAAGTGAAAGAATTGTTGGGAGCGGACTTTGGTTCTCTTGGCCCAGTCAATCTTCCGGAAAATGTTAAGATTATTGCTGACCGCAAGGTGCAAGATAGCCGCAATGCGGTTGTTGGTGCCAACGAAGATGGCTACCACTTGATGGGTGTCAACCCAGGTCGTGACTTCACTGCTGAGTATGTGGATATCCGTGAAGTTCGTGAAGGTGAAATTTCTCCTGATGGACAAGGCGTTCTCAACTTTGCGCGTGGGATCGAAATCGGTCACATCTTCAAACTTGGAACTCGTTACTCAGCAAGTATGGGGGCAGATGTCTTGGACGAAAATGGCCGTGCTGTACCAATCATCATGGGCTGTTACGGTATTGGTGTCAGCCGTCTCCTTTCAGCAGTCATGGAACAACACGCTCGCCTCTTTGTTAACAAAACGCCTAAAGGGGAATACCGTTACGCTTGGGGGATCAATTTCCCTAAAGAATTGGCGCCATTTGATGTGCACTTGATTCCAGTCAATGTCAAGGACGAAGCAAGTCTTGAATTGACTAGCAAGATCGAAGACCAATTGGTCAAGGCTGGCTACGAAGTCTTGGTGGACGATCGTAACGAACGTGCCGGTGTTAAATTTAGCGATAGTGACTTGATTGGCTTGCCAATCCGCATCACTGTTGGGAAGAAAGCAGCTGACGGTGTCGTAGAAGTGAAAATCAAAGCTTCAGGCGACACGATTGAAGTGCATGCAGACAACCTGCTTGAAACCCTTTCAATTTTAAATAAATAAGCTAAACTGCCAGTTTTACCTGGCAGTTTTCTTTTGCTGAAGAAACAGCTGTAATCCTGACTTTTCGAAGCGCTAAGAGAATTATTGCTATTCGGAATAATTTACCTTCGAACTGAATAGGTTAAAAACAATTTTTTGCAAAAAAAACTAACCATAGCGAATAGCTTGGTTAGTTCAGTGTTCAAGAGTGGTAATCTAGAGAAGTAGCGATCTAGTTCTCTTCGCTAGGGAAAGACTCTCCAAAAGACAACTCAGAGTAAGGTATTTCAAAACTGTCTTTGTTATAAGTTACCTTGACTGAAGTCGTTCCAAAGTCGACGAGGATGGGATGTCCTGAAGTGATGATGGTATAGTGATCAGCGGTTTGTTTGATATCATAGACTGTCGTTGGTCCGTAAAGGTAATCAGAAGAATAGATATCCCCTTTTTTAATTGTTTTCGTTATGGCAACAGTTTCTTTAGTAGGAGAATAGGATAAATTATAGACTTCTTTTCTGTTGATGTCTTGTGCAATAAAGGTTTGATGGTCATCACTTTTTGCTTGATAGTGAATAAAATTTTCATCGAATCGTTTCAGGGCATTTTGCCTAGTGAGATACAAACTTCCTCCCCATAGACATAGGCCTAAAACGGCAAGAGAAGCGATAGCAATCAGAACTGTTTTTTTAGTGAGGCGCATAAAAACTCCTTTAAATTTATAGCAAATAGAACTAGAGTAAGGAACTCGGATTAAAAATAGACGAAAATTGCGAATAGGTAAACGTTCAAAAATGAATTAGAAAGCTTTATTCTTCTTCTGTCAAACCTTGTTCTTCGATAGCTTTAAAAAAGTCTTCAGGTTTATCTTTTAGTTTTTCAAAGAGGGTCCCCTTTTTGTTTGTCACGCCCAAAGCCGCGGCCACTTCATCTACATCCATCTTGGCCAAATCAAAAGTGACAAATTGTCGAACCGTTTTTTTATCTGCAGAAATTAGAACTTTTAACTCAATCCCTTTGGCTTTGTTCATTGCTTCAAAGTAGGGACTGCTTTCCATGTCTTCTTGATAATAGTCAGCTAACTCTTCGCGGCTTTTATCTTGTTCCTCTTCAGGGATCTCTTTTTCATGAATGAAAGAAAAAGCAGTCACCTTATCTTTTAGATAGTAGACTTTGATTTTAGTGACGACATCAGCACTTACTGCCCTTGAAAAAGTTTTCGTCTTCACCTTTTCTTCTTTGGCTTTCTGTTGACTCTGAGTTTGCTTGAGTTTGTTTTCTAGCTGATTCTGACTAGGCGTGCTACAGGCAGTCAGGGTCAGCAGACAGGCACCGGTTAGTAAAATTTTCTTCACAGTGAGGGCTCCTTTTAATAAATATTCTGTTCTATTATATCATAACTGAGCCCCGTGAAAAATGACTCGCTAATTGTGTAGGAGCTCGCATCTGGCTCCATTCTTTTTCTGTCGAAAAACAGGCCGATTTATGGTAAAATAGGGTCACTACTGTACGAGGAAATATCATGTCAAACAAGTTTGAAATCTTAATGAATCAGTTGGGAATGCCTTTGGAAATGCGTGAATCAGACGCTTTTGAAGGGGCTGAAATCCAAGAGGTCATCGTCCATAAGCTCAGTCGTGTTTGGGAATTTCGTTTTGTTTTTGCCGAAATTCTTCCCATCACGATTTTTCAGGAGCTCAAAAACCGCTTGGCTGAGGAGTTTTCAAAGACAGGAAATCGAGCGGTGTTTGAGATTCAGGTAAAGAATCCAACTTTTAGTGAGGAGCTCTTGCAAGCCTATTATCAGGAGGCTTTTGAAGATGGTCCCTGTGCGAGTCAGGGCTTTAAGAGCATGTATCAGCACCTACAAGTCCGCTCTCAAGGAGAAGAGTTGATCATTAGTGGCCCTTCATCTGTGGATACGGAGCACCACCGGAAAAACCATCTGCCTAATCTTTCGAGTCAATTGACCAAGTTTGGTTTTCCTCATTTCCAGTGTCGGGTCGAGTCGGATGACCAGTTGACAGAAGAACTCCAGCAAGCCTTCGAGGCTGAGAAGGATCAAATCTTCCAAGCAGCTAACGAAGAAACTCTGCGGGCCATGGAGTCCTTGTCTCAAATGGCCCCACCACCCGCAGAGGAAAAACCAGCCTTTGATTTCAAGGCCAAAAAGGCTGCGGCTAAGCCCAAGCTGGATAAGGCAGAGGTCACTCCTATGATCGATATCACGACAGAAGAGAACCGCATTGTCTTTGAAGGAGTGGTCTTTGATGTTGAGCAAAAGGTGACTCGGACAGGTCGGGTCTTGATCAATTTCAAGATGACCGACTATACTTCCAGTTTTTCGCTTCAAAAATGGGCTAAAAACGAAGAAGAAGCTCAGAAGTTTGACATGATCAAGAAAAACTCTTGGTTACGGGTCCGTGGGAATATCGAGGTCAATAACTTTACACGAGATTTGACCATGAATGTCCAGGATGTTCAAGAAGTGGTCCACTATGAGCGCAAGGATCTGATGCCAGAAGGTGAGCGTCGGGTCGAGTTCCATGCCCATACCAATATGTCGACCATGGATGCCCTACCTGAGGTAGAGGAGTTAGTCGCAAAAGCAGCCAAATGGGGCCACAAGGCTCTTGCCATTACCGATCACGGCAATGTGCAGTCCTTCCCTCATGGTTATAAGGCGGCTAAAAAGGCTGGTATCCAACTTATCTATGGGATGGAAGCCAATATTGTCGAAGACCGCGTGCCGATTACTTACAATGAAGTTGATTTAGACCTTCATGAAGCAACCTATGTGGTTTTTGACGTGGAAACGACAGGACTCTCAGCGATTTACAATGACCTGATTCAGGTTGCCGCTTCTAAAATGCACAAGGGCAATATTATTGCCGAATTCGATGAGTTCATCAATCCAGGGCATCCCATTTCCGCCTTTACAACGGACCTGACAGGTATTACCGATGATCATGTTCGCAATGCCAAACCTTTGAAACAGGTCTTGGAGGAGTTCCAGGAATTCTGTCAGGATGCGGTTTTGGTTGCCCATAATGCCACTTTTGACGTGGGCTTCATGAATGCCAACTATGAGCGTCATGGCCTTCCCAAAATCACTCAGCCAGTAATTGATACACTAGAGTTTGCTCGGAACCTCTATCCAGAGTACAAGCGTCATGGTTTGGGGCCTTTGACCAAGCGGTTTGGGGTTGCCTTGGAACACCACCACATGGCCAACTATGATGCGGAAGCGACGGGCCGCTTGCTCTTCATCTTTATCAAGGATGTAGCCGAAAAACATGGCGTGACTAATTTAGCTAAGCTGAATTTGGATCTAATTAGTCCGGATTCCTACAAAAAGGCACGGGTCAAACACGCAACCATCTATGTCAAGAACCAAAACGGCTTGAAAAATATGTTCAAATTGGTCTCTCTTTCCAATACTCAATATTTTGAGGGCGTTCCTCGGATTCCCCGGACAGTTTTAGATGCCCATCGGGAAGGGTTGATCCTGGGATCGGCTTGTTCTGAAGGAGAGGTCTTTGATGCGGTCGTCTCTCAAGGAGTTGACGCCGCAGTAGAAGTAGCCAAGTATTATGACTTTATTGAGGTGATGCCTCCAGCCATTTATGCGCCCCTCATTGCCAAAGAGCAGGTTAAGGATATGGATGAGCTCCAGACCATCATCAAGAGTTTGATTGAGGTGGGAGATCGCCTTGGCAAGCCAGTCCTAGCGACAGGAAATGTCCACTACCTTGAGCCCGAGGATGAGATCTATCGAGAAATCATTGTCCGCAGTCTCGGGCAAGGGGCTATCATCAACCGGACTATCGGCCATGGAGAAAACGCTCAACCAGCACCCCTGCCAAAAGCCCATTTCCGCACAACCAATGAAATGCTGGATGAATTTGCCTTTCTAGGAGAAGATTTAGCACGAAAATTGGTCATTGAAAATACCAATGCTCTGGCAGAAATCTTTGAACCCGTTGAAGTGGTTAAAGGAGACTTGTATACCCCATTTATTGACAAGGCCGAAGAAACAGTTGCCGAATTGACTTATCAGAAGGCATTTGAAATCTATGGCAATCCGCTACCTGATATTGTTGATTTACGGATTGAAAAAGAATTGACCTCTATCCTGGGGAATGGCTTCGCCGTGATCTATCTGGCTTCCCAACTCTTGGTGCATCGCTCCAATGAACGGGGTTACTTGGTGGGTTCACGGGGATCCGTCGGATCCAGTTTCGTAGCGACCATGATTGGGATTACCGAGGTCAATCCGCTCTCGCCTCACTATGTCTGTGGTCAGTGTCAGTACAGTGAGTTTATCACGGATGGTTCTTATGGTTCAGGCTTTGATATGCCCAATAAGGACTGTCCAAACTGTGGACACCAGCTTAGCAAAAACGGCCAAGATATTCCGTTCGAGACCTTCCTTGGTTTTGATGGGGACAAGGTACCCGATATCGATTTGAACTTCTCAGGGGAAGACCAGCCGAGTGCCCACTTGGATGTCCGTGATATTTTTGGGGAAGAATACGCCTTCCGGGCAGGAACAGTAGGTACGGTTGCGGCCAAGACAGCCTATGGGTTTGTCAAGGGCTATGAGCGTGATTTTGGCAAGTACTACCGGGATGCAGAGGTAGAACGTCTGGCCCAAGGTGCCGCTGGGGTCAAACGGACGACCGGTCAGCACCCAGGGGGAATCGTTGTTATTCCTAACTACATGGATGTCTATGACTTCACCCCTGTTCAGTATCCAGCAGATGATGTGACAGCCGAATGGCAAACCACTCACTTTAACTTCCACGATATCGATGAGAACGTCCTCAAGCTCGATGTCCTGGGACACGATGATCCGACCATGATTCGCAAACTTCAGGACTTATCAGGCATTGATCCAAACGATATTCCTATGGATGATCCTGGTGTCATGGCTCTCTTCTCAGGAACTGATATCTTAGGAGTCACACCAGAGCAAATTGGTACCTCAACCGGTATGCTGGGTATCCCAGAGTTTGGGACCAACTTTGTTCGGGGAATGGTGGATGAAACCCATCCGACGACCTTTGCCGAGTTGCTCCAGCTTTCTGGTTTGTCTCACGGTACCGATGTATGGTTGGGAAATGCCCAAGACTTGATCAAGGCGGGAATTGCCGACCTATCGACCGTTATCGGATGTCGGGATGACATCATGGTTTACCTCATGCACGCTGGCCTAGATCCAAAAATGGCCTTTACCATCATGGAGCGGGTGCGGAAAGGCATGTGGCTCAAGATTCCTGAAGAGGAGCGCAATGGCTATATCGAGGCTATGAAGGCTAACAACGTCCCTGAATGGTACATCGAGTCTTGTGGAAAAATCAAGTATATGTTCCCCAAAGCCCATGCGGCAGCCTACGTTATGATGGCCTTACGGGTAGCTTACTTCAAAGTGCACCATCCTCTCTACTATTACTGTGCTTACTTCTCTATTCGGGCTAAGGCTTTTGATATCAAGACCATGGGTGCAGGCCTAGAAGCCGTGAAAGCGCGGATGAAGGAGATTGCTGAAAAACGTAAGAACAACGAAGCTTCCAATGTGGAAATCGACCTCTACACCACTCTTGAAATTGTCAATGAGATGTGGGAGCGTGGCTTCAAGTTTGGGAAGCTAGACCTCTACCGCAGTGATGCGACGGAATTCATCATCGATGGAGACACCCTTATCCCACCATTTGTCGCCATGGATGGATTGGGAGAGAACGTAGCCAAGCAGATTGTACGAGCTCGCAAAGAAGGAGAATTCCTTTCTAAAACAGAGTTGCGCAAACGTGGAGGCGTCTCCTCAACCTTGGTAGAAAAGATGGACGAGATGGGAATCCTTGGTAATATGCCAGAAGACAACCAGCTCAGTCTCTTTGATGATTTGTTTTGATAGATAAATGATTTTTATTCAAAAGTTATCAATCTTAGATGAACAAAAGTCATAATTACATGATGAAGTAACTAATTTATTGAATTGTTCATTTTCTAAGTTTGGAAGAATGTTACATTATCTTTTCAGGAGTAGGACAGAACGAAATTTACTAAAAATCGTACTGCCTTACTCCTATTTTTCTATACTTGTATGCTCAAATAGAGAGAGTTTATTGCAGTTGATTTTAAATTGAGAAAAATAATATTATGTTCTTTCTATATAATATTGATTTCATAGTTTGTACATGCTATACTATCTCTGATAATAAATGATTAATATATGATTAAAAAAGTTGGAAGGAGGCGTAGATATGACTGAATGGATTGTTATTGATCAGTTTGGTAATATGATTGCACAAGGATTTTGGACAAAGGAAGCAGCAGAGCAGTATTCAAAAAATATTCCTAATACAAGTGTTATTCCAAAGAATTAGCTACTCTTAACTATAGATTCATATGAATTTGTAGTTTTTTTAAAATACAATAAAGGCGGATGAAATGGGTATTCAATTTACTTCTAAAAAGGTTGGAGAACTATTGAAAGAAGGTAATTTGCGGATTCCTTCTTATCAAAGACCTTATAAGTGGAACAGAAAGCATATCCGTAATCTTTTTTATGATTTACGAGATGCTATGGAAAAAAAGGAATATCAAGTTGGCTCTGTTATCTTGCATGATAATAATGGATACTTAGATATTGTAGATGGGCAACAACGGCTAATTTCTATTTCTTTATTTCTTCATTTATTAGAGAAATTAGAGAATTATGAAGGTGCTAATCAACTTTTAGGTGCTGAATTTGGAGAGATATCCTGCTATCATGCAAGCGAAAATTATAACGAGTGGGAAAATTTAACTCAATTGGTTGGTACAAGCCAGGCAAAAGATATTTGCGAATTTTTATTGGAAAATTGTTCTATTTCTTGTATCATCATGCCAGAGGAACGTTTGGCAGAAGCCTTTCAATTATTTGATTCTCAGAATAATCGTGGAAAATCTTTAGAACCTCATGATTTACTCAAAGCCTATCATCTGCGTCAACAAGACTCAGAAGATGAAAAAATTGTTGAGAAATGGGAGCAGTTTGTGGAAGATGACGATTTAAGTCTGAAAGATTTATTTGATAAGCATCTTTTCCGTATGAGACGTTGGTCTAGGGGAGAAACAGGACTAACTAACAAGCGTTATGGTTCTTATCTGCGTTTTACAGAAGATTTTATTGACGATTTTAAAGGTGTTGATTTAAATCAGAATTTTCCATACCTAGAATTATATCGTCATATTGAAAACTTCCCTATGTCAATTACTATGCCAATCATAGATGGAAGCAAATTTTTTGAATATATTGAATCTGTTCATCAAATGATTAAAGATCATATAGATGTTTTAAATAAACAGTTAGGAATTTTTAATGATCCTAAGAGTGAAGAAAATGGTTCAGATTACCCTGAAGGTATGTTAAAAATTTACAATAGTTCAAAGGGGCGCTATCGCAAGTGCCACAATCTGTTTCTAAACATTTGTTCTCTCTTTGCGGAGAGATTTGGAAAAGATAAGCTATCAAAGGAAATAGTAGAAACCTTGTTTATTTGGGCTTACTACCCCCGTGTGAAGTCTCGAGCCATATATGACGCTACTGTAGGAAACTACGCTGCAGGCGGGAAGTTCAGACAAAGAGAAGTTCAAAAACTATTTCAAGTTTTAGCCCATGCTGTGACTCCGAATGATTTCATGGTTAAGATAGATAGAGAATTATTTGAAAATTATACGATGGAACAAATTATAGAAGAGGAAAAAGATAAATGGTAGAAACACATATAAGCTTATCCGTTAACCGTTTGTTAAATGAAGATACCTATGCTATTCCTCTTTATCAGAGAAATTTTGCTTGGACTTATGATGAAATTGAACAATTATTGAACGATGTGGCAGATGCTTTTCAAGAAAAGAGAGACAATTATTATATTGGAACATTAGTTGTTAATGAAGAGAATGATCTTTTCAAAATAATAGATGGGCAACAACGGACAACAGCACTTAATTTGATTGCCTTAGCTTTGAAGCATGAGTTTGGTTTTGATAGATTGAAAGCTGTCAATCTTACCTTCCCAGCTCGGAAGAAATCAAACGATAATATTCAAAAACTATTTATCAATGAAAAAATTTCTGAGGACGATGAAAATGAATTAACTAGAGGTTACAGACATGCTAAAGATGCCTTGAAAAAAGTGCTAGGAGAGCGCCAACTTGAACCTCAGCCCTTCGTTGATTATCTTTTTAATAAAGTCATCATTTTTCGTAGTATTCTTCCTAAAGATTTAGATTTGAATCTTTATTTCGAACGTTTCAATTCTCGAGGAGAACAACTAGAGGCTCATGAGATTCTTAAGGCGCAAATGATGGCTAAGTTCGGTATAGATCAAGAAATGGCTCAAAAGTTTGCAAGAATCTGGGATGCTTGCGCAGAGTTTGATAAGCCAGTAGCAAGTCAATTTAAGATGAGGCGGAAGAGGGCAGATAATTTTCAGGAGCGTGAACGTATTTTCGGATGGCACTTTTCAAATTACTCCTTTCATAATATTTATGATGACATTGATTTTTATCAAAATGAAAGAAGAAAGTTATCAGATATATTAGGAATAAAGGTCAATGAAAAAATTACAGAATCAGAAAAAGATTTTGGTGACTATACCCAAGTTATTGATTTTCCGACGTTTTTACTCCATGTATTGGCAATTTGGGAAGGTAAGGATACCAGTGAGGTTCAGTTAGATGATAAGAAACTCTTAACTCTATTTGATATAAAAAATAAAAATAAGACTTGGATTATTGAATTCAGTGAATTTCTTCTTAAAATAAAACATATTTTTGATAATTACATCGTTAGAAATTCAAATATGGATTCTTCAAGCAGAAATAAGGATGAATGGTTTTTGCAGAAGGGAACTTATTATGAATATCAACCTAACGGAAAAGCGAAAGAGCATTACATAGTTGAAGAACGCTTTACTAAGAATACATTTTCAGATTCGGAAATTAACCAAAACATTATTCTTCTTCAATCTATGTTTGCTGTGACTTTCACAGCCAATCGTGATAGTCGTTGGTTATATGAAATTTTGCAATTCCTCTTCGAGAATATTGAGGAACTAAATGATCAAGAATTTGCTATTCGATTTAAGGATTTTCTTGAAAAAATGGCTGTGAGATATGCTGAGGGAAGATTGTTCACCGAGGAAGATATTATTAAGAAATATGGTGACATTCCTGTTTATGCATTTAATTTTATTGATTACATCTTATGGAAAAATCGTGAAGAGTTAGGAAGGAAGTATAAAGGTGTTAAATTTGATCATTTCAAATTTGCTTATCGTCGTTCCATAGAGCATTGGTTCCCACAACATCCAAATAGTGATGAAAAAGTTGAGAAAATGGATGATCAATTCTTACACTCTTTTGGGAACCTTTGTATCATTACAGATAGTCAAAATTCAAAATTTGGAAATTTAGTCCCGAGTGCAAAATATAAACAGTGGGAAGGAATTTTTGATCGTCAGAGTCTAAAGTTACAAATAATGGCTAATATAACAGAAAAAACTAAATGGGAATCATATCAAATAAAAGGACTTGAAAAAGAAATTTTACCTATGGTCAAAAGATTCATAGAAAGTAAGTCATAAGAATTGCCTCGATCATTAATTTCAAAAGGCTATTGTATATCCAATAGATTTACAATAACCTTCTTTTTTGTTACAATAATCAATAGAAAGAAGGTGAGAATATGTCAAAGACGAGTATGAGTATTCGTTTGGATAGTGAGGTCAAGGAGCAGGCTCAACAGGTTTTTAACCATTTAGGGATGGATATGACTACAGCCATCAACATTTTCCTCCGTCAGGCTATTCAATATCAGGGTCTACCGTTTGATGTTAAGATAGATGAAAACAGGAAATTGCTTCAAGTGGTCACGGATGTAGAACAAAACCGGAATATGAGTCGGTCTTTTGAATCTGTCTCAGACTTGATGGAGGACTTGCGTGCTTAAGATTCGCTATCATAAACAGTTTAAAAAAGATTTTAAGTTGGCAATGAAGCGTGGATTGAAGGAAGATTTGTTAGAAGAAGTCTTGCATTTTCTGATTCAAGAAAAAGAACTTCCTGTCAGATATCGTGACCATCAACTGACAAACTCCAAGCATTTTCAAGATGTTCGTGAGTGTCATATTCAGCCGGATTGGCTTTTGGTGTATAAAGTGGACAAGGATGAATTGATTTTAAACTTGCTGAGGACAGGAAGTCATAGTGATTTGTTCTGATGGATTCAACGATCCTCGCTCGGTTTGAGGTTGGCTAATGATAGAAAAGAAAAAAAGAGCAACGCCTTGGAAGTCAGGGAAAGTCATTTCCATTCGCTTACGAAATGGTGTCTATGTCTTAGCGCAAATGGTGCGAGAGCCCTATCTGGTGTTTTTTAACCATTTCAAGCAGGAAAATAGCTGGAAGGGAGTGACCTTGAAAGAGGAGAATATTCTCTTTTGTAAAGCAGTCACTCGTCAGTTTCTACGCTCTAGTCCTGTAACGATTGTCAAAGATCTTGACCCTCTCTTAGATTATCGGCTGCCTAAAGAATGGATTTATAGCCATATGGGAGGGCATCCGATTACGGTTTCGGTGAAGGGACGGGAGCGCCAAGTAGCTGGTTTTGGCCAACGGCTTTCCTTGGTTCGGGCGGATAAGGAAAGTGGCCTACCAGAGGATAATCCTCTAATGGGCCTCTTCCAAGCCTATATCCTACCAGACATCCAAGAGCAAGATTGGGAGCGGGTCGGTCAGGCTGAGCTCATGTCACTTGAAGTCTTTCCGACGCTCAATGAACGTCTTTATCTCTGCTTTCTCTACGGGAAAAATGTGAATCCAGAGCTAGATATCTCTTTGGGAAAGCCTCTGTCTGATGATTATGAAACTTATCTCGATATTCTTACCAATAGTCCAGAGGCACGAGGGCTTTATCTAGGTGAGGAGGATGCTAAGCAAGGAATAGAACGATGAGAGTAAAAATATTTGCAGAGGATAAACCTGCTCAAAAAACATTTAATTATCAATTAGAGCTAGATACTGATACCATTTTAAAAGTAACTGGCCTGGTCTGCGCCACTGTCGTGGTAGCAAACCTCTTGTCACTCTTAAAGGATTAATATAGAAAAGGATTGAACATGGTTTTACCAAATTTTAAAGAAAACTTAGAAAAATACGCGAAATTGTTGGTGGCGAACGGCATCAATGTGCAACCTGGCCATACCTTGGCTTTGAACATCGATGTGGAACAAAGAGAATTGGCCCACCTAATCGTGAAGGAAGCTTATGCCTTGGGGGCACACGAAGTCATTGTCCAATGGGCAGATGATTTTACTACCCGGGAAAAATTCCTCCATGCACCGATGGATCGCTTGGACAACGTGCCTGACTACAAGATTGCAGAGATGAACTACCTCTTGGAACACAAGGCGAGTCGTTTGGGTGTCCGTTCTTCTGATCCAGGTGCCTTGAACGGCGTTGATGCAGAGAAACTTTCTGCTTCTGCCAAGGCTTTGGGAATGGCCATGAAACCAATGCGCATCGCTACTCAATCCAACAAGGTTAGCTGGACCGTTGCTGCAGCAGCTGGTTTAGAATGGGCGAAAAAGGTCTTCCCAAATGCGGCGAGCGACGAAGAAGCAGTGGATCTCCTTTGGGATCAAATCTTCAAGACCTGCCGGGTGTACGAAGAAGATCCAGTCAAGGCTTGGGAAGAGCACGCTGCTATTTTGAAGAGCAAGGCAGATACACTTAATAAAGAACAATTCTCAGCCCTTCATTACACGGCACCAGGAACCGATTTGACCCTTGGCTTGCCAAAAAACCACGTCTGGGAATCTGCTGGAGCCATCAATGCCCAAGGCGAAGGTTTCTTGCCAAACATGCCGACAGAAGAGGTCTTCACAGCTCCTGACTTCCGTCGTGCAGAAGGATATGTCACTTCTACAAAACCGCTTAGCTACAATGGGAACATCATTGAAGGCATCAAAGTGACCTTTGAAAATGGAGAAATTGTGGATATCACAGCTGAAAAGGGCGATCAAGTCATGAAAGATTTGGTCTTCAAAAACAAGGGAGCGCGTGCCTTGGGTGAATGTGCCCTCGTACCAGACCCAAGCCCAATTTCCCAATCAGGCATTACCTTCTTTAACACTCTCTTTGATGAAAATGCCTCTAACCACTTGGCCATCGGGGCAGCCTATGCCACCAGCGTAGAAGGTGGTGCAGAATTCACAGAAGAAGAACTCGAAGCAGCCGGGCTCAACCGCTCAGACGTCCACGTTGACTTCATGATTGGCTCAAGCCAAATGGATATCGACGGTATCCGAGAAGACGGCACCCGCGTCCCAGTCTTCCGCAACGGAGATTGGGCAATATAGGGAGCAGGACAGAAATCAGTAACTCGAAGAGTTTGATTTCTACTTCGCTTTTCGGTTTTAAGGCTCAGGCAAAAAAGGTCCACAGGACCTTTTTAGTCCCCCCGCACAGTTTATGAGGAAGGGCCTTGCTACGCAATCCCTATCTGCCAGCTCAAAATAGTGTTTTGAGCAATCAACCACTGCTCCGAGAGACAGAAATCAGGTACTCAGAGCCTTTGTTTTTAGAATACATCAATAAAGAGTTTGGTTTTAAGAGCCAAGCTCTTTTTTGTCCGCTAGTTTTAATGAAATATAGGGATAAAATTTTATAGCTTCTTCTCTTAATTAAAGAACCTTTCAAAGAAGGCTTGACGAGGGCCTGCTTTCTAGATAGACTGGAAGTAAGCGTTTACACACAACAAATTTTAGGAGGTCCTGATGAAATCACATCAACCACGTTATGCTATTCGCAAGTATGCTGTAGGAGTTGCTTCGGTACTAGTTGGCTTTTTTGCTAGCGGTCAAGTTGTAGCAGCAGATACGCCAAGCGTTACAGAAAGCTCTGCAACGACTCTACCGACACAGCCAAGTGAAGGAGACTTGCCTCTCTCCGCTACGGAGGAAGCTGCTCAGCCGGTAGTAGAAAAACCAATTGTTCCTGCTCCAATCGTTGATCAAAGTCAACCGACCTTACCTGATCGAGAATTGCGCGCATCTGATCTTGATCGCTTGATTCGTGAAGAAGCGATCTCTGTCACAGAAGCTGATGGAGCAGCTCAACCAGTAACAGCAACGACTGAAACACCCGCTAAAGATCCAGAGCAAGAAGAAAAATTGGCCAAGAAAAAGGTCATCTCTATCGATGCGGGTCGCAAGTACTTCTCACCTGATCAAATCAAGGAAATCATTGATGAAGCCAGCAAGACAGGTTATACCGATTTACATCTCTTAGTGGGAAATGATGGTTTGCGCTTTGTCCTTGATGACATGTCCTTGCAAGCAGGAGATGCATCCTACTCAAGTCAAGCGGTCAAAGAGGCAGTTGAAAAAGGAACCAAAGCTTACTATGACGATCCTAATGGAACAGCCTTGACGCAGGCTCAAATGGATGACATTTTGGCTTATGCCAAATCCAAGAATATAGGCGTGATTCCAACAATTAATAGCCCAGGGCACATGGATGCAATCCTAACCGCTATGGAGCAATTAGGGATCGAAAACCCTCACTTTAATTACTTTGGCACGAAAAAGTCAGAACGGACCGTTGATTTAGACAACCAAAAAGCCTTAGATTTCACCAAAGCCTTGGTGGACAAGTATGCGGCTTATTTCAGTGGCAAGACAGACATCTTTAACATAGGTTTGGACGAATATGCCAATGATGCAACGGATGCTCATGGTTGGCAGGTTCTCCAAGCTAGCAAGCATTGGCCAGATGAAGGCTATCCAGATAAAGGCTACGAAAAATTCATCCAATATGCCAATGATCTAGCGGCTATTGTGAAAAAACACAAGATGAAACCAATGGCCTTCAACGACGGTATCTACTACAATGGCGACACCTCCTACGGAACCTTTGATAAAGATATCATTGTTTCCTACTGGACAGGTGGTTGGAACGGCTATGATGTGGCTTCTTCAAAATTCTTGTCTGAACTAGGCCATCAAATCCTAAATACCAATGATGCTTGGTACTATGTTCTCGGTCGGGATAAGGCTGGATCAGGTTGGTACAATCTCGATCAAGGTCTCGAAGGGATTTCTAAATCAGCGATTGATGTTGTTCAAAAGAATGATGGGGCTAAGGTTCCATTTATCGGTGGGATGGTAGCTGCCTGGGCAGATACGCCATCTGCAACCTACAAAAAAGAGCTTCTCTTCAAGCTCATGCAGGCTTTTGCGGATAAGAACGCAGACTACTTTGTAGCGGACCCTGAAATCGTCGAAAAAGCTCTTGCGGAAGCTCCAACTGATTTGGACCATTACACTCCAGAATCGCTAGTAGCCTTTACAGCAGCAAAAGAGGCACTAGAAGGAGTGGGAGCAGAAACGACACGAGCAGAAGCTAAAGAACTGATTGCTTCTCTCAAAGCCGCTCAAGAGGCCTTAGTCCATACAGAAAGCTATGCCAAAGAGTTGGCAGACAAGGAAGCTGCTGAAAAACTAGCCAAGAGCAAGGTAATTTCCATTGACGCAGGACGCAAATACTTCTCGCTGGATCAGTTGAAACGAATCGTGGATAAGGCCAGTGAGCTGGGATATTCTGACTTGCACCTCCTTGTCGGAAATGATGGCATGCGCTTCGTACTCGATGATATGACGGTTGAAGCCAATGGCAAGACTTATGCCAGCGATGACGTAAAACAGGCGCTTCTCGAAGGTACCAAGGCCTACTATGACGATCCAAATGGTCAAGCTTTGACCCAAGCAGAAATGGATGAGTTACTGGCTTATGCTAGCTCAAAAGGGATTGGCTTAATCCCGGCAGTCAATAGTCCAGGTCATATGGATGCCATCTTGGTAGCGATGGAAAAACTGGGTATCGAACATCCACAAGCAACCTTTGATACAGTTTCCAAGACAACCATGGATCTAACCAACGAAGAAGCCGTCAACTTTACCAAGGCTCTAATTGGCAAGTACATGGACAATTTCAAAGGCAAGTCTAAGATCTTTAACTATGGAACAGACGAATATGCCAATGATGCCACCAATGCCCAAGGCTGGTACTATCTCAAATGGTATGAGCTCTATGGTAAGTTTGCGGACTATTCCAATAGTCTCGCAGCTATGGCTCGCGAAAAAGGTCTGCAACCAATGGCCTTTAACGATGGCTTCTACTATGGAGACGAAGATGATGTTGCCTTTGACAAGGATGTCTTGATTTCTTACTGGTCTAAAGGATGGTGGGGCTATAACCTCGCATCACCACAGTACCTAGCAGACAAGGGCTACAAATTCCTCAATACCAACGGTGACTGGTACTATGTTTTGGGCCACAGGGGAGATCAAAGCTATCCACTCGATAAAGCTATCCAACATTCAGAAACTGTTCCATTTGAACAATTAGCTTCAACCAAATACCCTGATGTGAAATTACCGGTGTCCGGAAGTATGTTGGGAATCTGGGCAGATGAACCGGCCAATGAATACAAGGAAGAAGAAGTCTTCCAGGTCATGGAAGCATTTGCCAACCATAACAAAGACTATTTCAAAGCTAACTATACAGCCCTTCGTGCGGCCCTTGCAAGCGTTCCAACAGATCTTTCCATCTATACAGAGGAATCTCGTTCAGCTCTTGCAAAAGTCTTGGATACATTGAACTGGACTGTCAGTCGTGCCCATCAAGAAAAGGTAGATGAGCAAGTGACAAGCCTAACGCAAGCTCTCAGCCAGTTGAAACCAATCACCCAAGTGGGAAGTCAAGAAGAAAATGATGTCAGAGCCTTGGTAGAAGACAAACCAAGCTTGGAAATCGTTGAAAAAGAACTAGATTTTGAAGTCGTCGAACGTACGAATCCAGACTTGGCCAAGGGTGAACGAAAAGTGGTTCAAGCAGGTGTCAAAGGCCAGAATCGTGAATTTGTTGCGGTCTCTGCTCTTGATAAGAGCCGCCAAGTGGTAGGAACAGAAGTTTCGAAAGAAGCTGTTTCTGAGATTGTGGAAGTGGGCACCAAGGAGGCAGAAGTGATCACTCCGACTCCAGGTTTACAGGATGGTCCAAGTCCTCAACCAGACTTACCTCAAGTCGATCTAGGAAGTCATCATCAAGTAAGACCAGTAGCTCCTGAAGTGAAGCCACTTGTGAATGCTCAACCAGCTCCAGTCTCTTCAGAACAAAAACCAGTGGAAGAGGCTAAGCCAGCACCGGTGCAAGACCAAACACCGTCTAGCCATCAACTTCCTGAGACTGGACAAGAGTCTATCTTAGGTTTGGCCTTACTTGGAGCTGTTCTTGGTGCAACAGGTATGGGTCTCAAAGGACGGAAAGAAGACTAATCAGCCCCCCGATTGAACTAAGTTTTTCTATTTTCCAGAGATGGAAAAGGAAAGACTTGGTTCTTTTTTTGACTTCAAAACTGTACCCGGACAGTCATAGCTTTTCTGCCTTGTTCAGCTTTGATGAACTTGATAAAATAAAAACATGACACGATACAAAGCAACTATTTCTTACGATGGAACGCTATTTGCAGGTTTCCAACGCCAACCGCTTGCCCGTAGTGTACAAGAAGAAATCGAGAAGACCTTAATGCGTCTGAATCAAGGAAATCCCGTGACCATCCATGGCGCGGGCCGGACGGATGCAGGCGTCCATGCCCTTGGGCAGGTCATCCATTTTGATCTCCCTCAGCCACGGGATGAGGAGAAGCTCCGCTTTGCCCTCGATACCCAGACCCCAGAGGATATTGATTTCATCCGGGTGGAGCAAGTAGCAGATGACTTTCACTCACGTTACAAGAAGCACAGCAAGACTTACGAATTCATCGTGGATTATGGTCGCCCCAAGAACCCCATGATGCGCCACTATGCCACCCACTATCCCTACCCCTTGGATGTGGCCAAGATGCAAGCAGCCATCCAAAAGTTGGAGGGGACCCATGATTTCACTGGATTTACTGCTTCGGGTACCAGTGTGGAAGACAAGGTTCGCACGATTACAGAGGCTCGCTTGGTTGAGGATAGGGCAAATCATCGCCTTCTCTTTACCTTTTCAGGTAATGGCTTTCTCTACAAGCAAATCCGCAATATGGTGGGAACCTTGCTAAAGATTGGCAATGGACGAATGCCGGTAGAGCAAATTGACTTGATTTTAGAAAAAAAGGACCGCAATCTAGCAGGTCCGACAGCAGCGCCAAATGGCTTATATTTAAAGGAGATTCGGTATGAGTAATGAATTGATTCTAGCTATTTCAGGAAATGATATTTTTAGTGGAGGAGGTCTTCACGCAGACCTTGCGACCTATACGACCAACAAACAGCATGGTTTTGTAGCAGTGACTTGTTTGACCGCTATGACCGAGCATGGTTTTGAAGTGATTCCAGTGGATCCGACGACCTTTGCTCAACAGCTCAGCTCTCTCAAAGACGTTCCTTTTTCTGCTATTAAACTCGGCCTCTTGCCAAATGTTGAAGTGGCAGATTTAGCCCTGACCTATGTCAAAGCCCATGCAGGTATCCCTGTGGTGCTGGATCCTGTCTTGGTCTGCAAGGAAACCCATGATGTGGAAGTGTCAGCCCTTCGAGACGAATTGATCAAGTTCTTCCCTTATGTGACCATCATCACACCAAATTTACCAGAGGCTGAGATCTTGACCCAAAGAAAGATTCAATCGCTCGATGATATGAAGGAGGCTGCTCGTAAGCTCCATGAATTGGGAGCAGCGACTGTCGTGGTCAAAGGGGGCAATCGCCTCAACAAGGAAAAAGCCATCGATGTCTTTTATGATGGCCAAGACTTTACGGTCTTCGAAGAAGACGTTTTAGAAAAGAATAATACAGGAGCTGGTTGTACCTTTGCCTCTAGCATTGCAAGCCAGTTAGTTCAAGGGAAGGCAACGTTAGAAGCTGTTAAGGCTTCAAAAGCGTTCGTCTACCAAGCCATTCAAAAATCAGATCAATATGGAGTAGTTCAATATGACCAATAACCGTACCCAAGTAATCGCGCATTTAGCCATTTTAACCGCCTTGACAGTTGTGCTGGGCTATTACACCAAGTTGCCAACTCCAACCGGGATGGTGACCTTGCTGGATTTAGGCGTTTATTTTACCGCCTTTTATCTGGGGCGCAAAGAAGGAGCAGTGGTCGGTGGTCTTGGAGCCTTTCTCTTAGACCTCCTCTCTGGCTATCCTCAATGGATGTTCTTTAGTCTCTTGTTCCACGGAGCTCAAGGCTACTTTGCTGGCTTTAAAGGAAAAGCCCGTTACATCGGTCTGCTTCTAGGAACGGTTATCATGGTAGGCGGCTATGCCCTATCATCAGCGCTCTTTTTAGGAAATACCTGGGTAGCGGCCATTGAAGAGGTTCCTCATAATCTGGTTCAAAACTTCGTTGGGATGGCTCTGGGATATGCTCTGTACCATTTCTTGCCAAAGAAGGGGAATTAGAGGATGGAGTTAGAGCAAATAAAAAGAGAAACCCAGGAGATTTTGCTGGATCTTTTATCCAAGGCCAATCTGCATCAGGGACAAATCCTCGTATTAGGCCTGTCCACCAGTGAAGTCGCTGGCGCAAGTATCGGGAAGAACTCAAGCCTAGAGATTGGACAAGTCATTGTGAAAACCATCCTAGATACCCTAACTCCCAAAGGGATTTACTTAGCTGTCCAAGGATGTGAGCATCTTAACCGCGCTCTGGTGGTCGAACGTGAACTAGCAGAAAAGAAAGACTTAGAAATCGTCAATGTACTACCGAGCCTCCATGCGGGTGGTGCCGGACAGTTGGCAGCCTTCGGTTATATGAAAGACCCAGTCGAAGTTGAATTTATCACAGCTCAGGCTGGTTTGGATATTGGAGATACCTCTATCGGCATGCATGTCAAGCATGTGCAAGTACCCGTTCGTCCAGTCTTGAAAGAACTGGGTGGTGCTCATGTAACGGCTCTAGCGAGTCGTCCGAAGTTAATCGGTGGGGCGCGTGCTTCTTACCAAGAAGATCCACTTCGAAAATCCTAATAGGAAGGAAACTAGTTCAAGGCATGGACTGGTTTTTTTGTTCCGGGACAAATTTTGAGATTGGAAAGGGATTGAAAATCTTTTGGTCTCCAGAAACCACTATAATATTTCTCTAAAAAGAAGCAGTTTTCACAAAACCAGGATGCCCAAAAACTTGCATTTTCGAAGTTTTATGGTAAAATTATTAGGAATGACTATATTATTTTAAGGAGAGACAGAATGTCTGTATCATTTGAAAACAAAGAAACAAACCGCGGAGTATTGACTTTTACCATCAGTCAAGACCAAATTAAACCAGCTTTAGACCGCGTGTTTGAGTCTGTTAAGAAAAACTTGAACGTACCAGGATTCCGTAAAGGTCACCTTCCACGTCCGATCTTCAACCAACGTTTTGGTGAAGAATCACTTTATCAAGATGCTTTGAACGATCTTCTTCCAGCAGCTTATGAAGCAGCAGTAAAAGAAGCAGGACTTGAAGTAGTTGCTCAACCAACTTTTGACGTTGTATCAATGGAAAAAGGTCAAGATTGGACATTGACAGCAAATGTTGTTACAAAACCAGAAGTAAAATTGGGTGCTTACAAAGACCTTGAAGTATCTGTAGAAGTTTCTAAAGAAGTAACAGATGAAGATGTAGATGCACGTATCGAACGCGAACGCAACAACTTGGCTGAATTGGTCATCAAAGAAGGACCAGCAGCTGAAGGTGATACAGTGGTGATCGACTTTGTAGGTTCTGTTGACGGTGTTGAGTTTGACGGAGGAAAAGGAGATAACTTCTCACTTGGACTTGGTTCAGGTCAATTCATCCCAGGTTTCGAAGACCAATTGGTTGGACACTCAGCTGGTGAAACAGTTGATGTCATCGTAACTTTCCCAGAAAACTACCAAGCAACTGACCTTGCAGGTAAAGAAGCAAAATTCGTGACAACGATCCACGAAGTAAAAGCAAAAGAAGTACCAGCTCTTGACGATGAATTGGCAAAAGACATCGATGAAGAAGTTGAAACTCTTGCTGAATTGAAAGAAAAATACCGCAAAGAGTTGGCTGAAGCGAAAGAAGAAGCTTACAAAGATGCAGTTGAGTCAGCAGCGATTGACCTTGCAGTAGAAAACGCAGAAATCGTTGACCTTCCAGAAGAAATGATTCATGAAGAAGTACACCGTGCTGTAAATGAATTCCTTGGAAACATGCAACGTCAAGGAATCTCTCCAGACATGTATTTCCAAATCACTGGTACAACTCAAGAAGATCTTCACAAACAATATGAAGCAGACGCAGCAGCACGTACTAAGACAAACCTTGTCGTAGAAGCAGTTGCCAAAGCAGAAGGTTTCGAAGCAACTGACGAAGAAGTAACTGCTGAAATCGAACAATTGGCAGCAGACTACAACATGCCAGTTGAACAAGTTCGTAGCTTGCTTTCACCAGAAATGTTGAAACACGATATCGCTGTGAAGAAAGCTGTTGAAGTGATCACAAGCACTGCGAAAGTAAAATAAAAAGATGATCTTCCATCTTGATGGAAAGAAGTCATAAGAGGAAAAGCTGAGGCCATGTGTCCCGGCTTTTCTCTTCTTATTGGCGCGGAATTTTCCTTTGACGAAAGGGGAAAATTATCGTACAATAGAGTGTAACGATAAATGATGTATTCTAGGGGTATCCTCTTTTTTAATGAAAAAGAGTGTTGCCTTGAGATAAAAATGAAGGAGATCTACCTTGGAATTAGAAGTATTTGCTGGACAAGAAAAAAGTGAACTTTCAATGATTGAAGTAGCTCGTGCGATCTTAGAGTCACGTGGCCGTGATCATGAAATGTATTTCAATGACCTGGTCAATGAAATTCAAAACTACCTCGAAAAATCAAACAGTGAAATTCGTGAAGCTCTTCCATTATTCTATACGGAATTGAATGTGGATGGAAGCTTTATCCCACTAGGGGATAACAAATGGGGACTTCGCTCATGGTATGCGATCGATGAGGTAGATGAAGAAATCATCGCTCTTGAAGAAACAGATGAAGACGAAGAACCTAAAAAACGTAAGAAAAAACGTGTCAATGCCTTTATGGATGGCGACGAAGACGCGATCGATTACAATGCGGATGATCCAGAAGACGAAGATGTCTACGAAGCAGATCCAGCGCTTACTTACGATGATGAAAACCCAGAAGATGAGAAGGATGAAGTGGAAGCCTATGATGCTGAAATTAATGAAATCTCACCAGATGAGTTGGATGAGGAAGTTGAGTTAAGTGACGAAGAAGACGAAGAAGAGTCTTACGAAGAAGAAGAATAATCCAAAGAGGCTGGGACAAAATTCCTAGCCTCTTTCTATGTTTATTTGGATTGTCGAACGCAGTGGTTGAGTGGGCTCTACTACGCTGATTTCATCAGCTTTTATAGCCCTACTCAACTGTGCGGGGGTGGGACGACGAAATCGAATTCTAACGAATTACCGATTTCTGTCCCACTCTCTTTCTTTACTTGAAGAACGCTTCAAGGAGGAGTATAATAAGGGTGTAAGACTGATGTAGCGTAGAAGGAGGAAGGGCATATGGACTGGATACTTGATCAAAGTTTGGTGGATTTGGGGATTGAGACGGTCGTGATTGGAGTGGCCAAACAGGTGGATCCGCAAGCTCCCCTATCTGCAGATTTTTTATCTAAAAAGAAGGAGATGGAAGCTTGGGCCTTGAATTGTGATCTCAGCTCGGTGAAAGAGGAGGCAGTTGTACAAGGCTATATGGAATTGTTGAAGGAAGTGGGGCGAAGTGTCAAGAAGAACCCGCCGACTATTCTTGCTTTGATTAAGAATATCCAAAGTCGTGGCTTCCTTCCGACAATCAATAGTGTGATTGATATCTATAATGTTGAATGTCTTCGTTCCTTTCTAGCCATCGGAGGGCATGATTTGGATAAGATACAGGGACCAATCGAGTTTACGATTAGTCAAAGAGAGGATACCTTTTTGCCCATCTTATCAACAGAAAAGCATGTTAGTGAAACCGATCCGGTCTACCGAGATCAAGAGGGTATTATGGCCTGGCTAGATGTGAGAGATGGTGAGGGCTATAAGATGGAGGAGACTAGCCGCAATGCCCTCTTTATCATCCAGGGGAATCGAGCGACCTCTTTAGAGATGCGCTTGGAAGCACTCGATCGAATCAGGGAAGATTTGGCCTCTTGCATGCCTGATTTAGAATTTGAAAAATATCTGGTTACCACCAGTGAGGCAAATCTAGTCCCATAAAGAAGCCCTTCAGTAAGGAAGATTTGTCAACATCTGAACAGGCGAGTGAAGTGAAGGAGCCAATGCTCTTCTTGTCCTCTAATAAAGTTCAAAGTTTGAAAAAAGTTTGAAAAAAATCTTGACAAGAAAGTAGAAGATTGATATACTAGTAAGGTACTCAATCGCGGGGATGGCGGAATTGGCAGACGCGCAGGACTAAGGATCCTGTGACCGCTTTAGGTCGTGAGGGTTCAAGTCCCTCTCTCCGCATCGGATGATCAAGGCAGCTTCGGCTGTCTTTTTTCTTGTTCATTTAGCAGAAAGAATGCTTGAAAGAGAAGAAAACGCTTTAAAGGTTCAGGAAAAGCTAGCATTTTCAATGAAAAAGTGATAAAATAAACAATGTAAGTGGTTTAACCACAAAAAATAAGAGGAGGCCTACAACTAATGGCAATCGTTTCAGCAGAAAAATTTGTCCAAGCAGCTCGTGACAATGGTTACGCAGTTGGTGGATTTAACACAAACAACCTTGAGTGGACTCAAGCTATCTTGCGTGCAGCAGAAGCTAAAAAAGCTCCAGTTTTGATCCAAACTTCTATGGGTGCTGCTAAATACATGGGTGGTTACAAAGTAGCTCGCAACATGATCGCTAACCTTGTTGAAGCAATGGGTATCACTGTACCAGTTGCAATCCACTTGGACCATGGTCACTATGAAGATGCTCTTGAGTGTATCGAAGTTGGCTACACTTCAATCATGTTCGACGGATCACACCTTCCAGTTGAAGAAAACCTTAAATTGGCGAAAGAAGTTGTAGAAAAAGCTCACGCTAAAGGTATCTCAGTTGAAGCTGAAGTTGGTACAATCGGTGGTGAAGAAGACGGTATCGTTGGTAAAGGTGAATTAGCACCAATCGAAGATGCTAAAGCAATGGTTGCTACAGGAATCGACTTCTTGGCAGCAGGTATTGGTAACATCCACGGTCCATACCCAGCAAACTGGGAAGGTCTTGACCTTGATCACTTGAAGAAATTGACAGAAGCTCTTCCAGGATTCCCAATCGTATTGCACGGTGGTTCAGGTATCCCTGATGAGCAAATCCAAGAAGCTATCAAACTTGGTGTTGCGAAAGTTAACGTTAACACTGAGTGCCAAATCGCATTTGCTAACGCAACTCGTCAATTCGTACGTGAATACGATGCAAACGAAGCAGAATACGACAAGAAGAAACTCTTCGACCCACGTAAATTCTTGAAACCAGGATTCGAAGCAATCACAGCTTCAGTTGAAGAACGTATCGACGTATTTGGTAGCGAAAACAAAGCTTAATCTTGCTTGAAACGTTATTAACCAGAGGTTTATCCGTAAGGATAAGCCTTTTTTGGTTCTCTTATTTGGAAAAGTGTTTATTGTAAACAAAAAATGATTGCGATTCTGACAGTTTAAGGTTATAATAAACAAAAACGAAGCAAGTAGGTAGGAAATGAAAAAACAGGAAAGACTGAATGAGATTATCAATCTGGTCAATAAGGCTGGAACCGTTTATGTTCAAGACATCATGGAAAGTATGCAGGTGTCGGATATGACGGTCCGTCGGGATTTGATTGAATTGGAAAAGCAAGGGCTCCTTATTCGTGTTCGAAATGGAGCCAAAAGTAACCAATTCCTCCCTTCACGAGAGCTTCCCCATGAAGAGAAGTTACTCAAGAATATTCTGGCTAAGCGTGAGGTAGCGAAGAAAGCTAGCGAACTGATAAAAGAAGGTGAGAGTATCTTCCTTGGGCCGGGGACCTCTGTTGAGGTTCTTTCCGAAGCCATTAATAATAAGGAATTGCGTGTGGTGACCAACTGTCTGCCGATTTTCCAAGAGTTGTTAAAGAAGAAAAGTGATACCTTTAAGGTAATCCTCTTAGGAGGGGAGCTTCGAGAAACCAGTCAAGCTTTTGTCGGCGAGATAACGAACACTATCATGGAAAGAATGTACTTCCACAAGATGTTTTTTAGTGGGAATGGCATTGTGGATGGACGCGTTCTGACCTCTTCTTTTGAAGAAGCCTATACGCAAAAGTTAGCCTTAGAACGTTCTTCCGAAGCCTATCTACTGATTGACTCCTCCAAGATTGGCAAGGAAGACTTTACCTCTATCTGTTCCTTGAAAAAAGTAACTGCGGTGATAACGGACGATGCATCTGAGAAAGCACATGAAGAATTAGAGGAATATACACGTGTGATTGTATAAATAATAAACTGAAAAGAGAGAGCGATTCTCTCTTTTTTGTTTATTACAAACATTTTAGGGCTAAAAAATAATAAAAAATAAAGAAAAATGAAAAAAATAAACAAAAATGGTTGACAACAAACAAAAATAGCGCTATACTGTGTTTGTGAATAACAAAACGAAGTCGAATGAAGAAAGAGGAGAACTTTCTTTGTTGACGGAAATGCAAAAAGGAGAAGCATATGGCAATTGTAGTTGGTGCGGATGCAGCAGGTATTCGCTTAAAAGAAGTAGTCAAAGAATATTTGGAATCGGAAGGTTTCCAAGTCGTGGACGTGACAGAAGAAGGGCAAGACTTTGTCGATGTAACCTTAGCTGTTGCCAAAGAAGTCAAACAAGCAGAAGATAATCTGGGCATTGTCATTGATGCTTATGGTGCAGGTCCATTTATGGTAGCGACTAAAATTAAAGGAATGGTTGCCGCAGAAGTTTCAGATGAGCGTTCCGCTTACATGACTCGTGGCCACAACAATTCTCGCATGATCACCATGGGGGCTCAAATCGTGGGCGATCAATTGGCCAAAAATATTGCCAAAGGTTTTGTAAACGGTAAGTATGACGGCGGTCGCCACCAAATCCGTGTCGATATGCTTAACAAGATGTGCTAAGGGGAGGAGTAAACGAATGAAAATTGCAATTGGATGTGACCATATTGTCACAAATGAAAAAATGGCTGTTTCTGAATTTTTGAAATCAAAAGGCTTTGAAGTCCTTGACTTCGGAACCTATGACCATGCTCGGACCCACTATCCAATTTTTGGGAAGAAGGTTGGGGAAGCAGTAGTGAGTGGTCAAGCAGATCTTGGTGTATGTATCTGTGGAACTGGCGTTGGAATTAACAACGCGGTTAACAAGGTTCCGGGTGTCCGTTCAGCCTTGGTCCGCGATATGACCTCTGCACTTTATGCTAAAGAAGAACTCAATGCCAATGTGATTGGTTTTGGTGGGAAAGTAACTGGTGAGTTGCTCATGTGTGATATCATTGAAGCCTTCATCCATGCGGAATACAAACCAAGTGAAGAAAACAAGAAATTGATTGCCAAGATTCAACATTTGGAAACCCACAACGACCATCAAGAAGATGAGGATTTCTTCACAGAATTCCTTGAAAAATGGGACCGTGGGGAATACCACGACTAAGAGGTGAGTCTATGATACTAACGGTAACCATGAACCCTTCAATCGACATTTCCTATCCATTAGAAACTTTACACTTGGATACGGTCAATCGAGTTGACAAGGTAAGCAAAACCGCAGGTGGTAAGGGACTCAATGTCACACGGGTCCTAGCAGAGATTGGAGATCCTGTCTCAGCGACTGGTCTGATTGGTGGTTCAACAGGCCAATTTATCTTGGACCATCTGGATCAGGAAATCGGCAAAGAATTCTTTGAAATTCAAGGGGAGACCCGGAATTGTATTGCGATTCTTCACGAAGGTCAACAAACTGAAATCCTGGAAAAAGGTCCGTCTGTTTCTGAAGAAGAAGGGCAAGCCTTTCTGGCTCACTTTGAAGCTTTGCTTCCAGATGTAGCAGTTGTTGCTATCTCAGGAAGTTTACCAGCTGGTTTACCAGTTGATTATTATGTGAAATTAGTCGAGCGTGCTAAGAAGGCAGGAAAACCAGTTGTTCTTGATTGTTCAGGTGTTTCCTTGGAAAAAGCTCTAGCAGCTCCTATTAAACCAACGGTTATCAAGCCCAATAATGAAGAATTGTCTCAACTCTTGGGCTACGAGGTGACCAAGGATCTGGATCAATTAAAAGAGGTCCTTCAATCTAACTTGTTTAAAGGGATTGACTGGGTCATCGTCTCCCTAGGAGCTGACGGTGCCTTTGCCAAACATGGTGATGTCTTCTATAAAGTGGATATTCCAAAAATTGAAGTGGTTAATCCAGTGGGATCTGGTGATTCGACAGTTGCTGGGATTGCCTCAGCTCTCTATCATCAGGAAGACGACCAAGCACTTTTAACCAAAGCCAATGTCCTTGGCATGTTGAATGCTCAAGAAGCAACGACAGGCCATATCAATATTCATCGCTATGATGATTTGTATCAACAGATAAATGTAAAAGAGGTATAAGATGGTATTAACAGAACAAAAACGCAACTATTTAGAAAAATTGAGCACCAAAGATGGTGTGATCTCAGCCTTGGCCTTTGACCAACGCGGCGCTTTGAAACGCCTCATGGCTCAGTACCAAGACACAGAACCAACAGTGGCTCAAATGGAAGAATTGAAGGTCTTGGTGGCTGAAGAATTGACACCATTCGCATCTTCTATGCTCTTGGACCCTGAGTATGGACTTCCAGCGACTAAGGTTTTGGATGCGGAAGCAGGGCTCTTGTTGGCTTATGAAAAAACAGGCTACGACACTTCAAGCACCAAGCGTCTGCCAGACTGCCTCAACCTTTGGTCAGCTAAACGCATCAAAGAACAAGGTGCAGATGCAGTGAAATTCTTGCTCTACTATGATGTGGATAGTGCTGATGAACTCAACCAAGAAAAACAAGCTTACATCGAACGCATCGGTTCAGAATGTGCGGCAGAAGAAATTCCATTCTTCCTTGAAATCTTGGCTTACGATGAAACAATTGCGGATGCAGGTTCTGTAGAATACGCTAAAGTGAAACCTCGCAAAGTCATCGAAGCTATGAAAGTCTTCTCAGACCCACGCTTTAACATCGATGTCTTGAAGGTAGAAGTTCCAGTAAATGTTAAATACGTTGAAGGCTTTGGCGATGGTGAAATCGTGCATAGCCGTGAAGAAGCGGCTGCCTTCTTTAAAGAACAAGAAGCAGCAACCAACCTTCCATACATCTACTTGAGTGCAGGTGTTTCTGCTAAACTCTTCCAAGAAACCCTTGTCTTTGCGCATGAAGCAGGAGCGAACTTCAATGGAGTTCTTTGTGGCCGTGCAACTTGGGCTGGATCTGTAGAAGCCTACATCAAGAATGGAGAAGAAGCAGCTCGTGAATGGTTGCGTACCGAAGGTCGTCGCAACATTGAAGAACTCAACCAAGTCTTGGACCAAGTCGCAACTTCTTGGAAAGAACGTATTTAAAAGTGTAGACTACTCCTTTAACAATGGGCGTTCGAATTTCCTTGAAGAGCCCAGAGAAGACAGCTATAAACAGCTATTTGTTAGGAAAAAACAAAAAAGTTAAAAAGTTGTTAAGAAAGGGTTTACAAAAACAAAAGCGTGTGCTATACTAAATCCATAAGTGAATACAAGGTGAGTGTTAGTAAGTTAGATTACGCATGATCACAGATGAATCGGGGAGAAACCTCTCTGATCTCATTTGTGGTCATTTTTTATACCCTAAACCTTAAATAAACTAGCAAGGAGAGTACCATGTATCGGATTTTAAATCCACTCAATCACAATGTTGCTCTGGTGAGAAATGACAAAGGGGAAGAACTGATTGTCATTGGAAAAGGAATTGTTTTTGGCAAAAAGAAGGGCGACCTAGTCCCTAAAGAGAAGGTAGAAAAGCTCTTTCGGATGAAAACAGAGGAATCCCGAGAGAACTTTATGACCCTGCTAAAAGATGTTCCATTAGACTTCATCACAGTGACCTACGAGATGATTGATTACTTGAGCAAAAAGTATCACTATCCCGTTCAAGAATATATCTATGTGACCTTGACAGACCACATGTTTTGCTCTTACCAGGCAGTGACTCAAGGCAGGTATAAGGAAAGTAATCTTTTGGATATCTCAGAAAACTACCCAGTGGCTTTTGAGATTGCTAAAGAGGCAGTAGATATCTATCGTGAGAAGCTCACAACTAGCTTCCCTGAAGATGAGGTCACTCGTATCGCCTATCATTTCATCAACGCAGAAGGTGAAAATGGAGCGGAGGTCGTGGATTCCATGGACCAGCGCAAAGAAATCTTAAAAGGTGTGGAAGAGGTTTTGGATAGTTATTCAATTAAACGAACCGAGACCAACAACAACTTTTATGATCGTTTCATGATTCATCTTAACTACTTCTTGGATTACCTGGATCGCAATCGGGATGACAATCAATCGCTTCTAGATATGGAGGAACATATAAAAAGCTCCTATCCCAAAGCCTTTGAGATTGGTTCCAAGATTTATGATGTGATTTCTAGGGAGACCGGGGTTGACTTGTACAAGAGTGAACGGGTCTATCTGGTCTTGCACATTCAACGCTTATTGTAACAACTTTTAAAAATTAAGAAATTCAAATTGGAGGAATTGGTCATGACCAAAGAAGAAATGACACTATTAGGTTTTGAGATCGTTGCGTATGCAGGGGATGCTCGCTCTAAACTCTTGGAGGCCCTCAAGGCGGCTGAGAAGGGTGACTTCGCTCAAGCGGAAAGCTTGGTAGAAGAAGCAGGAAGCTGTATCGCAGAGGCTCACAAGTCTCAAACAACTATGCTAGCGCAAGAAGCAACAGGAGAAGACCTCCCCTACAGCATTACCATGATGCATGGACAGGACCACTTAATGACAACGATCCTATTAAAAGATGTGATTCATCATCTCATTGAACTATACAAAAGAGGAGCTAAATAATGCATAAATTAATTGAATTAATTGAGAAAGGAAAACCTTTCTTCGAGAAGATTTCCCGTAATAAATATTTGCGTGCGATCCGTGATGGATTTATCGCAGGGATGCCAGTCATCTTATTCTCATCTATCTTTATCTTGATTGCCTATGTTCCAAATGCATGGGGCTTCCATTGGTCAAAAGAAATTGAGAATTTCTTGATGACACCTTATAGCTATTCGATGGGAATTCTGGCTTTCTTCGTAGGTGGAACCACAGCCAAAGCTTTGACAGATTCTGTCAACCGTGATTTACCTGCAACAAACCAGATCAACTTCTTGTCAACCATGTTGGCATCTATGGTTGGTTTCCTTTTAATGGCAGCTGAACCAGCGAAAGAAGGAGGTTTTCTGACTGCCTTCATGGGAACAAAAGGTCTTTTGACAGCCTTTATTGCAGCCTTCGTTACCGTTAATGTTTACAAAGTCTGCGTGAAAAATAATGTTACTATTCGCATGCCAGACGAAGTTCCACCAAATATCTCTCAAGTATTTAAAGACTTGATCCCATTCACTGTATCTGTCGTTCTCCTTTATGGACTTGAACTGATTGTGAAGGGTAGTCTTGGTGTAACAGTAGCTGAATCTATTGGTACTCTTCTTGCGCCTCTCTTCTCAGCAGCAGATGGTTATGTTGGAATTACGATCATTTTCGGTGCTTTTGCATTCTTCTGGTTTATTGGTATTCACGGCCCATCTATCGTTGAGCCTGCGATTGCAGCGATTACTTATGCAAATGCCGAAGTCAACTTGAACCTTCTTCAACAAGGTATGCACGCTGATAAGATCCTTACATCTGGTACACAAATGTTTATCGTCACTATGGGTGGTACAGGAGCAACTCTTGTAGTTCCATTCATGTTTATGTGGTTGTGTAAGTCTAAGCGTAATCGTGCAATCGGACGCGCTTCAGTAGTTCCAACCTTCTTCGGTGTAAACGAACCAATCTTGTTTGGTGCACCACTTGTATTGAACCCTATCTTCTTTGTTCCATTTATCTTTGCTCCAATTGCAAACGTATGGATCTTCAAATTCTTTGTTGATACCTTGGGAATGAACTCATTTACTTCTAACCTACCATGGACAACTCCTGGACCTTTGGGGATTGTTCTTGGTACGAACTTCCAAGTACTTTCATTCATCCTTGCTGCACTTCTTGTTGTAGTAGACGTGATCATTTACTACCCATTCGTTAAAGTTTACGATGAACAAATTCTTGAAGAAGAACGTTCAGGTAAATCAAACGATAGCTTGAAAGAAAAAGTTGCTGCAAACTTTAACACTGCCAAAGCAGATGCAATTCTTGAAAAAGCAGGTGTTGAAGATGCACCAGCTGAAAATACCATTACTGAAGAAACAAACGTCCTCGTTCTTTGTGCGGGTGGTGGTACTAGTGGACTCCTTGCAAATGCCTTGAACAAGGCTGCGGCAGAATACAAGGTTCCTGTCAAAGCTGCAGCAGGTGGCTACGGTGCTCACCGTGAAATGTTGCCAGAATTTGACCTTGTTATCTTGGCGCCTCAGGTTGCTTCCAACTTCGAAGATATGAAGGCTGAAACAGATAAACTAGGCATCAAATTGGCGAAGACAGAAGGTGCTCAGTACATTAAATTGACACGCGATGGACAAGGTGCTCTAGCCTTTGTTCAAGCTCAATTTGAAGAATAAGAACTAAAAAGTGAGATGGAGATGGATGGCTCACTAACTCCTCTCCCCTCACTTTTCATTTTATCCAATCAAGAAATAGGTGAAAAAATGACAAAAACACTTCCTAAAGATTTTATTTTTGGTGGGGCAACGGCTGCCTATCAAGCAGAAGGAGCTACCCATACTGACGGAAAAGGACCAGTTGCTTGGGACAAATACTTAGCTGATAACTATTGGTATACAGCAGAACCAGCAAGCGATTTCTACCATAAATATCCAGTAGACTTACAGTTGGCTGAAGAATATGGCGTAAACGGAATTCGTATTTCTATTGCTTGGTCACGTATTTTCCCAACTGGCTATGGTGAAGTAAATCCAAAAGGGGTAGAATTCTATCATAAGTTATTTGCAGAATGTCATAAACGTCATGTAGAACCATTCGTAACTCTTCACCACTTTGATACTCCTGAAGCTCTTCACTCAAACGGAGACTTCTTGAATCGTGAAAATATCGAACACTTCGTAGATTATGCTGCCTTCTGTTTTGAAGAGTTCCCAGAAGTCAACTACTGGACAACCTTCAATGAAATCGGCCCTATCGGAGATGGTCAGTACTTAGTCGGAAAATTCCCACCAGGCATTCAGTATGATCTTGCCAAAGTGTTCCAATCACACCACAATATGATGGTTTCTCATGCGCGTGCTGCGAAATTGTATAAAGACAAAGGGTATGAAGGTGAAATTGGAGTTGTTCACGCCCTTCCAACTAAGTATCCGTTGGATCCAGAAAATCCAGCAGACGTTCGTGCGGCTGAATTGGAAGATATCATCCATAACAAGTTTATTCTAGATGCAACCTACCTTGGACACTATTCCGATAAAACCATGGAAGGTGTAAACCACATTCTTTCAGTTAATGGTGGTGAGTTGGATCTTCGAGACGAAGACTTTGTGGCACTTGAAGCAGCTAAAGACCTGAATGACTTCCTTGGAATTAACTACTACATGAGTGATTGGATGGAAGCATTTGATGGTGAAACTGAAATCATCCACAATGGTAAAGGGGAAAAAGGAAGCTCTAAGTACCAAATTAAAGGTGTTGGTCGTCGTGTAGCTCCTGACTATGTACCTCGCACTGACTGGGACTGGATCATTTATCCTCAAGGTTTGTATGATCAAATCATGCGTGTGAAGGCGGATTATCCAAACTATAAGAAAATCTACATCACAGAAAATGGTTTGGGATACAAAGATGAGTTTGTGGACAATACGGTTTATGACGATGGACGGATTGATTATGTGAAACAACACTTGGAAGTTCTGTCCGATGCGATTGCCGATGGTGCAAACGTCAAAGGCTACTTCATTTGGTCACTCATGGACGTCTTCTCATGGTCTAATGGTTATGAAAAACGTTACGGACTCTTCTACGTTGATTTCGATACACAAGAACGTTATCCTAAGAAATCTGCACATTGGTACAAGAAATTAGCAGAAAGCCAAGTAATTGAATAAAGAAATAAACATGTAAGAAGGCTTATCCGTAAGGGTAGGTCTTTTTTGGTTCTCTTATTTGGAAAAGTGTTTATTGTAAACAAAACAATTCACTCATTTCTAGTAATAATTTTTTGTTTGAAGGGCCAATATAGTTTTTACATGATATAATTAAATTGTTGAGTTAATATTAGGAGATTATGATTCATATTGATCAAAATAGTTTGCCTTTTTACAATTCGTAGCCTGCCCCTAAGGGCAGGTTTTTTGGTGTCTTAAGGAAACTATTTAACAGAATTTCTGATTAAAAGTTTCATTTTAAGAGAGAAATCTCTAATTTCATAATCAATAAGCAAACGCTTGCATTCCTTTTTTTATTAGATTATAATAGGTTGGTATAAAGCCCTCTGTAATAATATTGAAAAAGTGTAGAAAGTAAGGATTTAGAATATTTGTAGTCAAAAATACAATGTTGCTTCTTACGATAGGGAGATAGATATGGCAATGATAGAAGTGCAACATCTTCAGAAAAATTTTGTGAAGACAGTTAAGGAGCCGGGGTTAAAGGGGGCCTTGCGCTCCTTTGTTCATCCTGAAAAGCAGACTTTTGAAGCGGTCAAGGATTTAACTTTTGAAGTTCCAAAAGGGCAGATTCTAGGATTTATCGGGGCAAATGGTGCTGGGAAGTCGACCACCATCAAAATGCTGACAGGGATTTTAAAACCGACATCTGGTTTTTGTCGGATTAACGGCAAGATTCCACAAGATAATCGACAAGATTATGTCAAGGATATTGGAGTCGTTTTCGGACAACGCACCCAGCTATGGTGGGATTTGGCACTGCAAGAGACCTACACGGTCTTGAAGGAAATTTACGATGTACCGGACTCGCTTTTCCATAAGCGCATGGACTTTTTGAATGAAGTTTTGGATTTGAAGGATTTTATCAAGGACCCCGTGCGAACTCTTTCACTTGGGCAACGGATGCGGGCGGATATTGCAGCTTCCTTGCTTCACAATCCCAAAGTTCTCTTTTTAGATGAGCCGACCATTGGTTTAGACGTTTCGGTCAAGGATAACATTCGTCGGGCCATTACTCAGATCAATCAAGAGGAAAAGACAACTATTCTCTTGACTACTCATGATTTGAGTGATATTGAGCAACTCTGTGATCGGATTTTTATGATTGACAAGGGGCAAGAGATTTTTGATGGGACGGTTAGCCAGCTCAAGGAAACCTTTGGCAAGATGAAGACTCTCTCCTTTGACCTGACGCCAGGTCAAAATCATCTAGTCTCTCATTATGAGGGCTTGCCTGATATGTCCATTGATAGACAAGGAAATACTCTCAATATTGAATTCGATAGTTCCCTCTACCAGTCGGCCGATATTATCAAGCAAACCTTATCTGATTTTGAAGTTCGTGATTTGAAGATGGTAGATACAGATATTGAAGATATTATCCGTCGCTTCTATCGAAAGGAGCTCTAAGATGGTCAAATTGTGGAGACGTTATAAACCCTTTATCAATGCAGGGATTCAGGAGTTGATTAGCTATCGAGTTAACTTTATTCTCTATCGGATTGGTGATGTCATGGGGGCTTTTGTCGCTTTCTATCTCTGGAAGGCTGTCTTTGACTCCTCCCAGGAGCCTTTGATTCAGGGCTTCAGTATGGCGGATATCACCCTCTACATCATCATGAGTTTTGTGACCAATCTTTTGACCAGGTCTGATAGCTCCTTTATGATTGGTGATGAGGTAAAAGATGGCTCTATTATCATGCGCTTATTGAGACCAGTGCATTTTGCGGCCTCTTACCTTTTCACTGAACTTGGCTCCAAGTGGTTGATTTTTATCTCTGTTGGACTGCCATTTTTAAGTGTCATTGTTTTGATGAAAATCTTATCTGGGCAAGGTATTGTAGAAGTGCTGGGATTAACTGTCCTTTATCTCTTTAGCTTAACTCTGGCTTATCTGATTAACTTTTTCTTTAATATCTGCTTTGGATTTTCAGCCTTTGTATTTAAAAATTTATGGGGCTCCAATCTACTCAAGACTTCAATAGTGGCCTTTATGTCTGGCAGTTTGATTCCCTTGACGTTTTTTCCAAAGGTGGTTTCAGATATTCTCTCCTTATTGCCATTTTCATCCTTGATTTACACTCCAGTTATGATTATTGTTGGGAAATACGATGCCAGTCAGATTCTTCAAGCACTTTTGCTTCAGCTTTTCTGGCTTATAGTGATGGTGGGCTTGTCTCAGTTGATTTGGAAACGAGTCCAGTCATTTATCACCATTCAGGGAGGTTAGTATGAAAAAATATCAACGCATGCATCTGATTTTTATTAGACAATACATCAAGCAAATCATGGAATACAAAGTTGATTTTGTGGTTGGTGTGTTGGGAGTCTTTCTGACTCAAGGCCTAAACCTCTTGTTTCTCAATGTCATCTTTCAACACATCCCCTCGCTAGAAGGTTGGACCTTTCAAGAGATTGCCTTTATCTATGGATTTTCCTTAATTCCAAAGGGATTAGATCATCTCTTTTTTGACAATCTCTGGGCTTTAGGTCAACGGCTAGTTCGAAAAGGGGAGTTTGACAAGTATCTGACTCGTCCTATCAATCCTCTCTTTCACATCCTGGTTGAGACCTTTCAGATTGATGCCTTGGGTGAACTTTTGGTCGGTGGAATCTTACTAACGACAACGGCGACTAGCATTGCTTGGACTCTTCCCAAATTCCTGATTTTTCTAGTTTGTATTCCTTTTGCGACCTTGATTTATACTTCCTTGAAAATTGCAACAGCCAGCATCGCTTTTTGGACTAAGCAGTCAGGTGCCATGATTTACATTTTCTATATGTTTAATGATTTTGCCAAGTACCCGATTTCCATTTACAATTCGCTCCTTCGTTGGTTAATTAGCTTTATTGTACCTTTCGCCTTTACGGCCTACTATCCTGCCAGCTATTTCTTGCAGGGCAAGGATGTCTTCTTTAATATTGGTGGTTTGATTCTGATTTCTCTTATCTTTTTTTGCATCTCTCTGAAACTCTGGGATAGGGGATTAGACGCTTACGAAAGTGCAGGTTCGTAAGAGCTAAAGTAAGACTAAAATCAAGAAAGGAACTTATGATGCTTGTTATTAAAGAAGTTAAGGATGAAGAGCAAAAAATGGCAGTTGTCGCTGAGGTTTTAAAGGATTTGCCAGAATGGTTTGGAATACCAGAAAGTACGCAAGCCTACATCGAAGGAGCCAAGGACTTGAAGGTGTGGACCGCCTTTCAGGAGAGTAATTTGCTTGGCTTTGTAAGCTTGTCCTATTCTAGTGAAGATTGTGCAGAAATTGATTGTCTAGGCGTGAAAAAATCATTCCAAGGTCAAGGAATTGGGAGTCAATTGCTTGCTACTTTAGAAAGTGAAGCACGCAAAAACGTTGATTATTTACAGGTCAAAACAGTCGCAGAAGGTTCAAATAAAGATTATGACCGAACAAATGTCTTTTATCGCAGTCTTGGTTTTAAAAAATTAGAGATTTTTCCTCAACTATGGGATCTTAAAAATCCTTGTCAGATTTTGATTAAAAAGATCAACTAAAAGTGCTTGACATCCGCTATCAGAGTGCTATACTAAGAAGGCAATCGCCGATTTAGCTCAGTTGGTAGAGCAACGCACTCGTAACGCGTAGGTCACAGGTTCGATCCCTGCAATCGGCATCAAATGATACAAGAAAAAGCCCCCTTGTGACGGGCTTTTTTTGATGTTGAATCACTTTTTGTACCAAAATTTGTACCAAATTATTATAAAAGTTTTCGGATGTTTTCAAATTCATCGTTAATCTTCTCTTGTAATGTATAATCGTAGTCTTAGCTAATATGGGAATGGCTTTATCAATATTTTAGAGCTATTTTAGAAATGCCCAAAACTAACTTTCCAGAAAATAGATATTTTTCGGAAAGTTAGCTATTAATATTTATCAATGATAAAAATAGCATGTTTTAAGGGACTGACCCCAAAAAGTGAGAATTTAATAAAAAGACTTGACATAATTCGTTTACAATGGTAAACTTATTTTAAACATATTTGTTTACATCTGTAGACAGCTAGGAGGGAAGGAGAATGAGCACAATAGAATTTAATACTTATATCACAGATGCAGAATGGGAAGTCATGCGTGTAGTTTGGGCAAATGATCGAGTAACTAGTAAAAAAGTCATTTCCGTATTGCAGGAAAAAATGGACTGGACACAATCCACTATCAAAACGATCTTAGGTCGATTAGTTGGAAAAGGCGTACTAAATACAGAGCATGAAGGTAGAAAGTTTATTTACACTGCCAATATTGAAGAGACAGAAGCCGTAAGGGATTATGCAGAAGATATTTTTAACCGTATTTGCAATAAGAAAGTCGGAAATGTAATAGGAAGCATCATTAAAGATCATGTTTTAAGCTTCGATGATATAGATCGACTAGAAAAAATATTAGAGATGAAAAAATCTTTCGCAGTAGAAGAAGTGGATTGCAATTGTCCAGAAGGACAATGCGAATGTCATTTACATCATCATTAAGCATAAGGAGGATTTAAAATGAATAATGACAACATGGATAAGTTAAAACACGAGCATGGAATCACAGATGAACATGGATACCATAAGGATCAACATCAAGTACATCATGCTGGGCATGATCACTGCGGGCACAGTGGGCATGCCCACAGCGGGCACAGTGGACATAATCACAGCGGGCACAGTGGACATAATCACAGCGGGCACAGTGGACATGATCACAGCGGACACAGTGGGCATGCCCACCATCATCACGGAAGCTTTAAGGAACTTTTCTTAAAGTCATTGCCACTAGGAATCATTATTATGCTCTTAGTCCCTTTGCATGGATTTGAACTACCATTCCAGTTTACTTTTCCATATTCTGATATTGTAGTAGCTATTTTATCTACTATTTTAATTATTTATGGTGGACGTCCATTCTATCAAGGTGCAGTTGACGAATTTAAACAAAAAGAACCTGGAATGATGGCACTCGTTTCTTTAGGTTTAAGTGTTTCATATTTATACAGTATTTATGCTGTGATCATTACCTACGTAACGGGTGAACACGTGATGGACTTTTTCTTTGAATTTGCTTCATTACTATTAATCATGCTATTAGGTCACTGGATTGAGATGAAAGCTATTGGAGAAGCAGGAGACGCACAAGCAGAATTGGCTAAGTTAGTGCCGAAAGATGCTCACGTTGTATTAGAAGACGATTCAATTGAAACACGACCAGTTGCTGACTTACAGGTAGGTGATTTAATTCGTGTTCAAGCCGGAGAAAATGTGCCAGCAGACGGGATTATCGAGCGTGGCGAATCACGTTTAAATGAAGCTCTTCTAACTGGGGAGTCAAAAGCAGTAAAAAAAGGCCCTGGTGATGAAGTAATCGGGGGCTCAACAAATGGAGAAGGGGTTCTTTATATTAAAGTGAATGAGACAGGTGATCAATCCTTCATCTCTCAAGTTCAGAATTTAATCAGCCAAGCTCAAAGTCAGCCTTCCAGAGCAGAAAATATTGCTCAAAAGGTTGCAGGGTGGCTCTTCTATATTGCTGTTATTGTCGCGCTAATTGCTTTTGTAGTGTGGATGATTATTGGAGATATCCCAACGGCAGTTATATTTACTATTACTACATTAGTTATTGCTTGTCCGCACGCATTGGGTCTGGCTATTCCATTGGTAACCGCCCGTAGCACAAGCTTAGGGGCTAGCCGTGGCTTACTAGTAAAAGACCGCCAAGCCTTAGAAATAGCTCAAGATGCAGATGTGATCATTTTAGATAAAACGGGTACTTTAACAACTGGTGAATTTAAAGTATTAGATGTAAAACTTCTTAATGACAAATATACAAAAGAGGAAATCATTGCCTTATTGGCAGGTATTGAAGGAGGATCTAGCCACCCAATTGCTCAATCAATTATAAGGTTCGCCGAGCAGCAAGGTATACGTCCAGCATCTTTTGATTCGATTGATGTGATTTCCGGTGCTGGAGTAGAGGGTAAAGCAGGTGAGCACCGTTACCAATTAATCAGTCAAAAAGCCTATGGACGTAATCTTGATATGGATATTCCAAAAGGAGCAACTCTTAGTGTCTTAGTAGAAAACGATGATGCCATTGGTGCTGTAGCTTTAGGGGACGAATTAAAACCAACGAGTAAAGAGTTAATTAAAGCTCTTAAAAAGAACAATATTCAACCAATTATGGCAACAGGTGATAATGAAAAAGCGGCTCAAGGCGCGGCAGTAGATTTAGGGATTGAATATAGATCAAATCAATCTCCACAAGACAAATATGAGTTAGTTAAAACACTTAAAGATGAAGGAAAGAAAGTTATCATGGTAGGTGATGGTGTAAATGATGCTCCTTCTCTTGCCTTAGCAGATGTTGGTATAGCTATAGGTGCTGGAACTCAAGTTGCATTGGATTCAGCTGATGTCATATTGACTCAATCCGATCCAGGAGATATTGAATCATTCATTGAATTAGCACACAAAACAACTCGTAAAATGAAACAAAACCTATTTTGGGGAGCTGGTTATAACTTTATAGCTATCCCTCTAGCTGCAGGAATTTTGGCTCCTATTGGTATCACATTAAGCCCTGCATTAGGAGCAATCCTAATGTCTGTGTCAACAGTCATCGTCGCCATTAATGCTATGTTATTAAGTTTAGATCCAAAAAATAACGGTTAGCAGATCGAATGATTGAAACTCCTTAAAGTATCAAGATACAATAGTTTTACAGGAGAAAAAGAGATGTAAGTAATGGCTCTTTGTAAAATCGTGTTGGTAGAAGTAGACGATTTTTCTACCAACACGATTTTTAATTTATTATAGGACTGATTTCTGTTAAAATCCTAAAAGCCACCTATTTCGACAGTTTTATAGCTTGTTATTCTATTTTCTTGACAATAATACCACCGTCTCCACACGTTTTTTAACCATAAAAAGACACCTCCATGAGCATTTGATTATATTGTACCAAATCCAACTTGGAGGTGTTTTTATTTAATTCTCATTTACGGGGGTCAGTGCCAATTAAAATTGCGTATTTTTTATTTAAAATGTATTAGAATTAAATTCATATAAAATATGCACGAAAAATAAATCAAAATTAAAAAGTACAAATTAATGAAGTGATTATTGATAAAAATAGTTAATAATTGGTTAAACAAAATATATAACTCGTTTAAAAATTTATAGAAATGAACCATTATAAATCTCCTCTTAAATATTGAAAAAATCATTGGCAGTGGACATACTTTAAGACTATATATTTCTGAAACTAGTTTCACAATACAAATATTGACATGCAATTATT
>NZ_JBCOAT010000011.1:0-53814 GCF_040226615.1 Streptococcus australis
GTCGCTCTCGCGCGACAACTATATTAGTATATCACGACCAAAACTACTTGTCAATATCTTTTTTCTATTTTTTTAAAAAAAGTTTTTCTTTTTTAAAAAAATAGAAAACGAGAAGTGTATTCTTCTCGTTTTCTTATGATTATACAAGTTCTTTATATTTTTTCTGTTCTGCTTTATTTGCCCAAACGTAATGTCCAGGTTTGATTTCAACCATTTCTGGTTTGTCGGTTGAATAATCATGCTGATCTGGATCATAAACTTTCAGAACTTTTTTGCGTTCTAAAATTGGATCTGGAATCGGTACAGCTGATAGTAGAGATTGTGTGTATGGATGAATTGGATTATTAAACAATTCTTCTGTCTCAGCTACTTCTACAATAACTCCTTTGTAAATAACCGCAATACGATCAGAGATAAATCGAACTACCGAAAGATCGTGTGCGATAAAGAGATAGGTCAAGCCCAATTCTTTTTGGAATTTTTTAAGGAGATTTAAAACTTGAGCACGTACTGATACGTCAAGAGCTGAAATTGGCTCGTCTGCGATAACAATTTCTGGTTCCATTACCAAGGCACGAGCAATCCCAATCCGCTGGCGTTGTCCACCAGAGAATTCATGAGGATAACGAGTCAAATGCTCTGCTAGAAGCCCCACTTCATGCATAATCTCTTTTACTTTACGTACTCGGTCTTCTTCATTTTCGAATAGGTGATAATTATACAAACCTTCTGAAATTATGTAGTCGACTGTTGCACGTTCATTCAAACTCGCTGCCGGGTCTTGGAAGATCATTTGAATCTTACGGATTAATTCACTTTCATCCTTGCGAGATTGCTTCCCATTGATCTTTTTACCATTATATAGAATATCACCTGCACTAGTGTCATTCAAACCAATGATTGCACGACCAATCGTCGTCTTCCCACTACCTGACTCACCAACAAGAGAGAATGTTTCACCTTTATTGATGAAAAAATTTGCATTCTTTACAGCTACAAATTTTTTACTTCCTTCACCGAAGGAAATTTCTAGATCTTTAACTTCTATTAATTTTTCTGTCATTTCCTTCTCCTAGTCCTTGATTGTAGTGAATCCCATTTTCGCACTAATCTTTTCATGAAGATTATCAATAATTTCTGGTTTATTGACTTTTGGTGCATCTTCATGCAAGAGCCACGTTTTAGCCCAATGTGTATCGGAAACATTGAAGACTGGTGGGTGTTCCTCGAAATCAATTTGCATGGCATAGTCAGAGCGCAAAGCAAAGGCATCACCTTTTACTGGTGAATACAATGATGGAGGAGTCCCTGGGATAGAATATAAATCACCTTTTGAGGTAGATAACTGTGGCAAACTTGAAAGAAGACTCCATGTATAAGGATGTCTTGGGTCATAGAAGATTTCTTCTACTTTACCAAATTCTATAATTTCACCAGCATACATTACAGCAACCTTATCTGCGATACTTGCGACCACACCTAAGTCATGGGTAATAAAGATTGTAGTAAAGTTATATTCTTTTTGCAATGATTTCAATAAGTCGATGATTTGGGCTTGGATGGTTACGTCAAGGGCCGTTGTAGGCTCATCACAGATCAAGATATCAGGGCGACAAGCAAGCGCAATAGCAATAACAATCCGTTGGCGCATTCCACCTGAATATTGGAAAGGATATTCATCAAAGCGACGTTCTGCTTCTGGGATTCCAACCTTTTCCATATAATCAATGGCCATCTCTCTGGCTTCTTTAGCACTCTTGCCTTGGTGTTTAATAATAACTTCCGTAATTTGTGATCCAATTGTATTAATCGGGTCCAAACTGGTCATCGGATCTTGGAAGATTGTTGCAATTTTTGCACCGCGGATATCTTCCCAATCTTTATTTGACTTGAGTTCTGTTAATTCTTGTCCGCGATAATTAATAGTACCATTGGCAATTCGTCCGTTGTCTTCTAACATTCCTGTGAAGGTTTTTGTCAAAACAGATTTACCAGAACCTGATTCACCAACAAGTGCCATGACTTCACCTTCAACAAGGTCTAAAGACACATTGCGAATAGCTGTTAAGACACGATCCCGAACATCAAATTCTACTACGATATCGCGAGCAGATAAGATTACATTTTTATCAGTTGTCATACCTACTCCTCCTATCTATGTGTACGTGGATCGCTGGCATCTGCAAGGTTTTGTCCAACGATATAGAATGACAAGGATACCAAGACTAAGACTGTCAATGGAATCCAGAAAAGATATGCATTGGTTGTTACGTTTTGTGAGTAATCTGAAATCAGACGACCTAAACTTGGAACTGTAATTGGCAATCCCAATCCAAAGAAGGAAAGGAAGGCTTCAGTTGAAATGAAGGCTGGCAACAACTGTGTAGTTGTCGTCACAATGACAGATACCAACTGTGGCAAGATATTTTTTGTCACGATTTTTAGAGTTGGAGTACCCAAAGTACGGCTGGCCAAGTTGTACTCTAAATCACGGTAACGCATAATTTGAACACGGATAGAATAAGCAATCCCAATCCATCCTGTTACCGTCATCGCCAAAATCAAGTTCCAGAAACCAGCACCGATTGAGTAAGTCAAGACAATAACAATTAACATGAATGGAACGTTTGAAATAACGTTGTAAACTTCCATCATGAAGCGGTCGATTGATTTTGATACACCCCAAATCCCACCAATCACAACACCAATCACAACATTGATCAAGGTAGCAATAAAGGAGATGATAATCGAATTGCGGGCACCAAACCAAACTCCATCAAACAAGGATTTACCATTGTTATCCGTACCGAAGAAGGCCTTGGCACTTGGAGGATTCAAACGAGCAGTGAAGTCATTTACTTTACTTACATCATTATAATCAAAGTTTGAAAACATCGGGTATACAAAACTCATCAAGAGAATACCAACCAAAACGGCTAACATCAAAATGGTTGATTTCTTTTTGAAGAATTGACGGAATACTGATTTCCAGTATGAGTACGACGGCGCATCAATTGTTTCAGAGGCAAAATCGTCACGTTCAACAAATTGGAATTTCTTTTTATCGATTGTAGACATTATTTACCTCCTTTCTTAGTTGTCAATTTGATACGAGGGTCTACCATAACCATAAGGATATCCCCAGCCATTGCTCCAAATACAGCAAGAACAGTAAAGATGAAGACAAGGCCGACCACCATGGTATTATTGGATGCTTTGATAGAATCAATCAACATTTTACCCATACCAGGGAAGGCAAAGACAGTTTCTGTCAAAGTTGCCCCTGAAATGACTAGAACCAATTGAACAGGAATCCCTGTAACGATCGGAACCATGGCGTTTTTGAAGATATGTTTGCGGGAAATTTCTTTCTCAGAAAGCCCTTTGGCACGTGCAAAACGGACAAAGTCTTGAGAATGCAAGTCGATCATGTAACGGCGAATCCAAACTGCCAATCCTGGTGCACTCAAGAGACCCAAAATCACAGAAGGTAGTACATAAGAGCGCCAATCCTGAGCCCCTAACACTGGGAAGGAATCTGGTAAGCCGATAGAAGAGCCAGCCAAGCGAACGATGTAAACCAAGGCAATCGTCGGCAATGACATCATAAATGTTAAAGTTGCCGTAGATGCACTATCAAACCAAGTATTCTTCAACAAGGCCATATAAGATCCTAAAGGAATAGCAATCAAGTAGGCAATCGCAATCCCGATTAAACCGATAATGGCTGAGCTCACAATCATGGATGGATTTTCATAGTTGCTCAATGTTGCTGTATAAGCATCTCCTTTACCAAAGCGGGCGATATCTTGAGCATCTGCCTTGCTTGGTGATTTGTATGTACGAGAGTAGATATTGATAGAAGATTCTTTTTTTCCTGTTGGGAAGTTTACTTCACTCTTCTTAGTTGTACCTTGTCCTTGTGTAATAACCTGAAGAACAGGTGTATTTGAATAAGTTGGGTAAGATTCACCCAAGTTTAAGGATACAAAATTTTGATGAATGAACGGGAATTGACCATTGAAATACAAAAGATATTTATGTTTAGTCCCCGAACCAACTACTGACCAACCAATAGCTGGGTCATTTTCAATTCGAATATAGCGTTCAAGTTTTGGATTAGAAGCATCTTTGATGACATTTGGATGGTCAATCTGAATCAGATTACCATAGAATCCAATAACACGTTCAAAGACAGGGACTTCACGAGTAGCGTAAAAACCTTTGTTTTCAGGGAAACGTTTCAATACCCAGCCATTTCCAAGGTTAGAAATGTACTTTTTGTAGATCTTCTCGTTTTCTTTAGTAGGCTCTACTGTTACTGATGAGTCTTCCTTGCTTGCTTTTTCTTTCAAAGCTTTTGAATCAAGATATTCTATATACCCCATGCGATCATAGACTGTATTTTCATAATTGATTTTAGAGTCTTTTGTTTTCGCAATCTTGTTATAGTTAGGGTCGTTTTTGAAAATTAAATTTCTTGGGGTTAGCGTATAAATAATTGTATACGTCAATGTCGTAACCAAAAAGATCGACACCAACGAACGTAAAATACGCATAAATATATATTTTTTCATATTCCGTTCCTTTAATGTTCAAAAGAACTTTCTCCCCTATTAGAGAAAGTTCTGATGAAGGTGATTATTTGACGTGTTTTTCAAGATCTTGCTGAGCCTTCTTGTTTGATTCAGCTTTTTCTTTCAACCATTTTTCACGTGCTTGATCATATTGTTTTTTAGTGACAGGTTCATCTTGAATTTCAACATATTTGAAATAAGTTGATCCTTTGTTACCTGTTTGTGATGAAGGTTCAGAGAATGGAACCACTTTTGAAACCACTGTAGCTGCACCAGAGCTTGTCATAGTTGGAATTACCAATGCGCTATCTGTTAACCAAGCTTGCGCTGCTGCAAATTTTTCATAACGTGTCACTACGTCTAGGGTTTCTTTTTCTGCATCATCAAGCAACTTCGCATATTCATCTAAGCCAACAGCCTTAGCAGAGGCATTATCGACACCACCAGCAAATCCAAGATAAGTCTTAGTTTGGTCTGGAGAAGATGGTTGCAAGGTATCAAGGTAAGTAGATGGGTCATCATAGTCTGGATTCCATCCTACAAGTCCTTGAAGGTCCCAGTCAGTTTCTGCAGCTGATGGTACGTTAAGAGTAATGTTCAAGACTTCATCTTGGTCCATCATTTGAAGGTCCACAACAACGTTTTCTGTACCAAGTGTTTCTTCAACTGATTGTTTGAAGGATTGCATCCGTGACACAAAGTTTGTTGAGTTTTGTGCAACCGGAACATCCAAGTGGATTGGGAATTGAACACCCTCTTTTTGGAGTTCAGCTTTTGCCTTTTCAAACTGAGCTTTTGCTTTTTCCTTGCTATAGAGTCCGTTTTGACTGTCTGCAAGATTCACACCGCTCCATTGATCCCCATAAGTTTGCAACTTGTCTGCTACTACATCACCAAAGTCTTTACCGTTTACTTGAACAAAGGCAGGTGCAGTGTACATATTTCGAATAGCAGCCTTAGCGTATTCTTTACCATTAACTTGTGCTGAATAATTTTCGCGGTTCAAGGCAAAGGTGATGGCTTGACGGAAATCCTTGTTCAAGATAGCTTTCTTCGTAGAAGATTTCTGCTCATCTGATGTTTTAGAAGTATGGTTGTAGGCTTGACGGTCAATGTTGAAACCTAAGACTGCGACACCAGAACCAGGCTGTGTGTTGTAGATATTGTCTTTGTATTTTTCTTCAACAGACGCAAAGTTAGAGCTAGCAGGGTATAGACGCGCCTTGGTATATGAACCATCGCTAAAACCGCGCGCTATGGAATCTTGATCTGATCCATCATAATAAGACAATTTAATCTTGTCAATATGAACGTTGTCTTTATCCCAGTAATCTTCGTTCTTTTCAAAAGTGATTTCTGATTTAGAAGTGATTGATTTCAAAAGGAATGGACCATTGAACAAGATTGATTTGACATTACCTGGTTGACCAAATTCATCACCCTTGCTCTTCAAGAATTCTGTACTAATTGGGAAAAGAACTCCATTAGTTGTTTTTGAATTCCAAAAAGTTTCTGGTTGATTCAAAGTATACTCAAGTGTATAATCATCTATTGCTTTGACCCCAACCTCAGAGAAGTCTGAAATTTTTCCTTCTGAGTAGTCTTTCAATCCTTTGATTGAGTCTTTCACCAATGGAAGAGATTCTGATTTCTTGTCTGCCGCATGCTTCAATCCAGTAACAAAGTCATGGGCTGTTACTTCACCATGCTCTTCGCCGTCGGCATCATACCATTTAACACCCTTACGGATTTTGTAAGTATAAGTCAAACCGTCTTTTGAAACAGACCAATCTTCAGCAATAGATGGCACAAGGTTTCCGTATTTGTCATTTTCCAACAAACCATCTACACCGTTTGTTGTAATATCGTGTACGGAAGCTTTTGAAGATACGGTGTAATCCAAAGTTGTAGGATCATCTGTATAAACATAGCCATACGTTGTATCTTTTTTTGATGCAGACTTGCTATCTTTTGAGCCAGAACATGCTGCAAGGAAAGTTGCTGCGAGCAATGTTACTCCGGCAAATGCAAAAACTTTACTTTTTTTCATTTTGAGTCTCCATTTTATTGAATTTAGATAGAATTATAGCATAAGTAAAGAAAAAAGTAAACTAAATTTTCTGAATATTTGGCAAGTGAAAGGAGCCACTAAGCGGGGGACTGTCTAAAAAATCAATCCTTTTTAGTGGCTCCTTCCCTTAAATAAACTTATGCCTTCTTACTATCCCAATTATTTTTCATCTATTTCGATTCGATGTGGTTCTTTAATTCTTCTTGAGCTTTTTTATTGGATTCAGCCTTTTCTTTTAACCATTTTTCTTTGCTTGCATCGTAATCCTTTGTCTTGATGACTTCTTCTGACAGTTCAAGATATTTATAGTTGGTTCCAGTTCCTTTTGTTCCAACCCATGAAGCCGCACGACTATATGGAACAGTCCGTTGCAACATTGGAGTTCCACCATTTGAAACAGTCGGCAAGATCAATGAACTATCAGTTAGCCATGCCTGAGCAGCTGCGTATTTCTCATAGCGTACAGCTTGATCATTCACTTCAGCATTGGCATCTTTTAAGAGTTCTGCATACTTCCCAAAGTCAACTGCTGGAATAGCAGGACTATTTGAGCCTGCATCCACACCTAGATAGTAGAAAACAGAACCGTTAACAGGACTTAAGCTCTCTAAATAAGTAGATGGATCTTGGTAGTCTGGAACCCATCCACCTCCTGCAAGGTCATAATCTTTCTCAGCAGCAGTATCTGTGAAATAGGTAATATTGTTAAAGTCATCATCAGATAATTTCTGAATATCTACGACAACATTGTCTGCACCGAGAACAGCTTCTACGGATTGTTTAAAGGAGCTAGCCTGTTGTACCTGACTGTTATCTGTTTGACTGACAACGTAATCCAAATGAATTGGGAATTCTACCCCTTCTTTTTGCAGTTGTTCTTTAGCTTTTGCAAACTCAGCCTTGGCTTTTTCTTGATTGTAGAGAGTGGTTTGGGCATCATCTAGATTGACATCTTTCCACTCATCTCCATAGGTCACCAATTGTTTCTCAACAACCTTACCGAACTCTTCTCCATTTACTTGAACAAAAGTCGGTGGAACCAAGGTATTCCGAAGAATCTTGGTCGCCGCATCTGCTCCCGATGTTTGAGCTGCATAGGCTTCACGGTCAAAGGCAAAGTTTACAGCTTGACGGAAGTCTTTGTTTAAAATCGCTTGTTTTGTGGACGATTTCTGAGCATCTGTTGTTTTGGCTGTATGGTTATACTTCTGACGATCAATGTTGAATCCGAGGTAGTATGATGTTCCGTATTGAACACCATAAACAATATTATCACCAAATTTCTTTTTCACACTCTTATAAGTGGAGCTATTTGGCATTACTGTCGCAAATGAATATTGTCCATTCTCAAATTTCTTGATGACAGATTCTGGATCTGATCCGTCATTATAGGTCAACTTCACATGATCAATATGAACATTCTTTTCATCATAATATTCCTTATTTTTCACAAGTTCAATCTGTGATTTTGAAGTTAAATTCTTCAAATAATAAGGACCATTATAGAGAATACTACTTGGCTTCAAAGAACCGAAGTCTTTCCCTTGAGATTCTAAGAAAGCTTTGTTAACCGGGAAGAGGACGCCTGAGGTCGTCTTAGAATTCCAAAAACTTTCTGGACGTTCCAAGGTATATTGAACGGTATAATCATCTAGGGCTTTCACGCCAACTGTATTGAAATCTTTTGTTTCACCTTTGACAAATGCATCTAAGCCTTTAATCGAATTTTGGATTAAGAAAAGACCCTCAGATTTTGCTTCCACAGCGTGTTTGATACCTGTCACAAAGTCCTGGGCTGTTACAGCACCATACTCTTCTCCCTCACTGGTATACCATTTTGCATCTTTTCGAAGTTTATAGGTATACACCAAGCCATCTTCCGAAACAGTCCAGTCTTCTGCCAAACTTGGGATTAAATTTCCATATTTATCATTTTCTAACAAACCATCAACAAGGTTACTTGTAATATCAGACGTCGTTGTACGAGTCGATGCAATGTAGTCCAAAGTATTTGGATCTGTTGAATAAATATAAGAATAAGTAGATTGATTGCTGCTTCCACCGCCACAGGCTGTCAATAGAAGAGCACTGGCTAGAGAAACAGCGGCCAATACGAACCGTTTATTTACTTTCATCACTATCTCCTTATGTTAGGTTTTCTACCATTATACACTATTTCTCTCATTTTACCAACTATCTTTAAAATTTGCCTATGACCTTTGAGTCCTAAGAGGTCAAAATAGGATTAGAGCAGTTGCCTTCTTTTATGATACAATAGTAGAGACAATAAACAATCGAGGATTCAAACGTGAAAAAAATAATCACTTTACTTCTTTGTCTACTTTTTACACTTCTCAGTACTTCTCCTGTAAGAGCGGAGGACCTAGAGCTCGGAGCTCAGCATGCTATTGCGATTGATGGGACAACAGGTAAAATACTCTACGAAAAAAATAGCGAAGAAAAAAAAGAGGTTGGTGGAATCAGCAACCTTTTGACCACTTATCTCGTCTATGAAGCCATTCAGCAAGGAAAATTATCTTTAAATGATGACGTGGAGATTTCGGACAAAGCCTACCAACTAACTGCTGTCGAAGGAATCAGTAACGTCCCTATGGAAGCTCGCAAGTACAAGGTTAAAGACCTGCTCACTGCTCTCCTTGTATCAAATGCCAATAGTGCTGCCATCGCCTTAGCTGAAAAAGTAGCTGGAAGCGAGGAAAAATTCATCCTCCTTATGCAAGCAAAACTAAAAAAATGGGGGATTAAAGACGCTATCATTGTAAATGCTAGCGGACTGGATCAAGCCCTTATTGACGATAATAAGGAATCTAAAAAGAAGAATACTGAAAACAAGCTGAGTGCTTATGATGTGGCAGTCATCGCAAAACATCTCTTAGAAGACTACCCTGAAGTTACCAAAATCACCTCCCTTTCCCATGCAGAATTTGCTGGAATTCAATTGGAAAGCAGCAATTATATGCTAGAGAACATGCCCAGCTATCGAGCAGGAGTGGATGGTCTAAAAACTGGAAATTCCGAAAAAGGAGGCATTTCATTTGTAGCTTCTACTAACCAAAACGGTATTCGAATGATTACCGTTGTCATTGGTGTTGAGGCAATCGATGGAGATCCCTACGCACGATTTGTTGCAACAGCCAACCTGATGAATTATGTGAGCCAGAACTTCATTGCAAGCTTGATTGTCAGCAAAGGCGAAGCCTACAACAACAGCAAATCAACGGTTCTTGATGGTAAGAAAACCAGCGCTATTGCTGTTGCCAAGGATGACTTCATCGTGATCGAACGGCAAGGAAGTCAAGCAGAACCTAAAATCACCTTCGAAAGCAGCCAACCTTCTTTTAGCGCTCCCTTAAAGAAAGGTACTACCCTAGGGACCCTTACCTACACCGACCCAGAACCCATCGGGCGAGGGTATATCGAAGGTAAAGCTCCTAGTATGGAAATGGTGAGCGGAGAAAATATCCAAAAGAGTTTCTTCTTAAAGGTATGGTGGAATCAATTTGTTCGTTACGTTAACGAAAAGCTATAAATACTAATAAACAAAGAGGCTGGGACAAAAGTCCTAGCCTCTCAATTGTCTTTGGATTGTCGAGCAAGACGCAGTGGTTGAGTGGGCTCTACTACGCTAATTTCATCAGCTTTTATAGCCCTACTCAACTGTGCGGAGGTGGGACGACGAAATCGAATTCTAACGAATTACCGATTTCTGTCCCACTCTCTTGTTTAGTTGAATCAGCCAATAGAACTTCTATCGAACTTCGAAATAAGGAAAAGCAGTGTCACTGTCTATTGGATGAGTCGGGATTTCTTCTTCAATCACCCCACGCCAACCAGATACCAATTCTTCAAAAGTCAGTTGTGCTTCTGGAGAAGCTGTTGTTAATTTACGACCAAACCAAGCCATGGTTGCAGTTTCAAACTGAAGCATTGCGTATTCAATTACTGGGACCTTGGCTTCTTCATAATTCTCATTTACTGCTCGAGCTACCTCTGGTGCTTGAGGAAGGAGCTGATTGCTAATTTTATCGACAACAGCTGCATCCATCTCTTTCCAGGAAAGAAGCTGCCCATTTACCTGATAAAAGAGCTCAAAAGTTTCTTGATTTTCTTTGAAATTAGCAAGAACAAAAGCACGTTCTACTGCCTCAGGACCACCAACAGCTTTTACAGCGTTTATCAAAAGAAGCTCTTCCATTTCTCTCCAATAATCATCTGCTTCTGCTTCAAGATCAAAAACAAATGCCTGATCCAACTCTTCAATCGGTACTTCTCCCTTATTCACTTTTTCAATCGTTCCAAACAATCGCTTTAAGAATCCCATTTGCTTCTCCTTTTACCCTATTAGCCGACAGATCCTTCCATTTCATAGCTAATCAAGCGGTTAAGCTCAACTGCATATTCCATCGGAAGTTCTTTGGTGAAGGGCTCTACAAATCCCATGACAATCATTTCAGTCGCCTCAGATTCTGACAAACCTCGACTCATGAGGTAATACAATTGTTCCTCTGAAATTTTTGAGACCTTAGCTTCGTGTTCCAATGCAACTTGTGAATTGTGGATTTCATTAAATGGAATGGTGTCAGATGCAGACAAGTCATCCATAATAATGGTATCACACTCGATGTGACTAACCGATTTCGCTGAATCTTTATTGAAGGTCACTTGTCCACGGTAGTCAACCTTTCCTCCACCTTTAGCAATAGATTTCGAAACAATTGAAGAGCTCGTGTGAGGAGCATTGTGGATCATTTTAGCACCTGTATCTTGGTGTTGCCCAGCATTGGCAAAAGCGATCGACAACATGGTCCCACGTGCACCTTCTCCATCTAGGTAAACTGATGGGTATTTCATGGTCGTCTTGGCACCGAGGTTCCCATCGATCCATTCGACCGTCGCATCTTTCATCGCTTTTGCCCGTTTCGTTACCAAGTTATAAACGTTATCAGACCAGTTTTGGATAGTTGTATAACGCATATAAGCGCCATCCAAAGCAAAGATTTCGACAATAGCAGCATGCAAGCTGTTACTTGAATAAGTTGGCGCTGTACATCCTTCTACATAGTGAACACTTGCTCCTTCATCAACGATAATCAAGGTCCGTTCAAACTGACCTGTATTTTCATTGTTAATTCGGAAGTATGTCTGCAAAGGAACATCTACTTTAACACCCTTTGGTACATAGATAAAGGTTCCACCTGACCATACTGCTGAGTTGAGTGCCGCTAACTTGTTATCTGTCGGAGGTACCAACTTAGCAAAGTATTGCTTGAACAAGTCTGGATATTCCTTCAAGGCAGAATCTGTATCGGTAAAGATGATTCCTAACTTCTCAAATTCTTCCTTCATATTGTGGTAAACCACTTCAGACTCATACTGAGCTGCTGCTCCGGCCAAGTAAGCACGCTCTGCTTCTGGAATCCCAATCCGTTCAAAGGTCTCCTTGATTTTTTCAGGCACTTCATCCCAGCTACGTGCAGGTTTATCAGATGGTTTTTGATAGTAAATCAAATCATCAAAATCGATATCTGACAAGTCTGCCCCCCATGTTTGCATAGGCATTTTTTTAAATGCTTCATAGGACTTCAAACGGAACTCCAGCATCCATTCCGGCTCATTTTTCGCAGCAGATAACTCACGAATAACTGATTCATTCAACCCTTTTCCTGTCGACAAGATCGGGTCTACATCATCGTGAAAGCCAAATTTATATTCACCAAGATCAATTGGTTTTGGTTCTACTCTTTCTTCTGTCATATCTTTCCTTTCATTTTCTTTTTAGCGCTCTTTCCATATGATTCATCTTCTATTCTGGACCATAAGCATCCGAGTTTTGATTCAATTAAGTAAGAAGAAAATCGGTTAAAGAGCACACTAGAATTTTCACACTCTTATGCATCATTACGATTGAGAATCGATTGCTTTTTTGAGAGCATTCCAGGCTAGGGTCGAACATTTGATCCGTTGCGGGAATTTAGCAACTCCAGCTAAAAAAGCAGCATCTCCCAACTGGTCTTGACGGGCATCTTCTTTGCCTTGAACCATTTCCGAAAAAATAGTCGCCAACTCTAGCACTTCTTCCTTTGATTTTCCTAGGACAACATCCGTCATCATACTAGCAGAAGCCGTCGAAATCGTACAACCTGAGTTGACAAAGGCAATATCCTTGACCACTCCTTTATCATCAAACTGAACAGACAAACTAATCACATCCCCACAGGTAGGATTGTTCAGGTTGATTTGTTCAACTCCTTCAATCTTTCCATGATGATGGGGATTTTTTGAATGGTCAGCCACTACTGCCATATAGAGGCTATCTAATTTAGAAAGTGCCATTGAAAAACTCCTTTGTTTTTATCAGCGCTTCTACAAGCTTATCGCAGTCTTCTTTTGTATTGTAGAGATAAAAGCTAGCTCGAGCAGTCGCCGGAACCTCCAAATACTGGATTAAAGGTTGGGCACAATGGTGCCCTGCCCGAACAGCAACCCCTTCATAATCCAAGGCAGTCGCAAGATCATGAGGATGCAAATCCCCTAAATTGAAGGAAATCACCCCTGAACGTTTCGCTAAATCTTGGGAGCCATAAATTTTCAAGCCTTCAATCGCTTGAAGTTTGGGAAAGACATAGGCAATCAAGTCTTGCTCGTGACGCTCAATCGCATCCATGCCAATAGCCTCCAAATAATCAATCGCCGCAGCTAAACCAATGGCGCCAGCCATATTGGGAGTCCCTGCTTCGAATTTCCAAGGAAGTTCCTTCCAGGTTGCTGATTGTTCATAGACAAAGTCAATCATTTCTCCACCAAATTCAACAGGTGACATTTGGTTGAGATATTGCTCTTTTCCATACAAGACTCCAATCCCTGTAGGACCAGCCATTTTATGCCCCGAAAAGACAAAGAAGTCTGCATCTAGTTTTTGAACATCTATTTTCATATGAGGGACTGATTGAGCCCCATCCACTACCACAATGGCTCCTTTTTCATGGGCCAATTGAGCGATTTCTTGGACAGGATTTATCACCCCGAGTACATTAGAGGCATGAGCAATGGAAACAAATTTGGTTCGATCTGTCAATTTTTCTCGGAAATCCTCTAGATCCAGATCACCGTCTTTCAAGTAGGCATAGACCAACTTCGCCCCTGTCTTCCGACAAGCTTCCTGCCAAGGAAGGATGTTGGAATGGTGTTCCATAATAGAAATGAGGACCTCATCCCCCTCTTCGAGAATTTCCTCTGCAAACCGACCAATCCAGTTCAAACCTGTCGTGGTCCCTCTTGTAAACAAGACCTCTTTGGTTGAGGAAGCGTTTATAAAGCGACGGACAGTTTCTCTTGCTGCTTCGTAGGAAGCAGTCGCCCGTTCGGCCAAGGTATGGACCCCGCGGTGAACATTGGCATTATCCTCTTGGTAATATCGATTCACTGCTTCTAAGACAGCTTTTGGTTTTTGTGTCGTCGCTGCATTATCCAAATAGACAAGTGGCTCATCATTCACAATTTGATCTAAAATCGGGAAATCTTTCCGAATCTTTTCGACATCTATCATCTTTATCTCTTCAATAATTTATCTTCAATGGTTTGGATCATTTCTTCACGAACTTCTTTAACTGGAATTTCCACAATCACTGATCCAAGGAAGCCACGAACCACTAGGCGTTCTGCAGTTGCTTGATCCAAGCCACGGCTCATCAAATAATACATATCTTCAGGGTCAACTTGACCGATAGAAGCCGCGTGACCTGCTGTCACATCGTTTTCATCAATCAAAAGAATTGGATTGGCATCAGAACGTGCTTGATCAGAAAGCATTAACACACGGCTTTCTTGTTGGGCATCCGCTCCCTTAGCTCCCTTGATAATGTGGCCAATCCCGTTGAAGGTCAAGGTTGCCTTTTCAAGAATGACACCATGTTGGAGAATATTCCCGACTGAATTGCAGCCATAGTTGGTTACACGGGTATCAATCCCTTGAATTTGACGCCCACTAGATAAGGCTACAACCTTAAGGTCTGCATGGCTTCCATTTCCGATCAAGTCACTATCAAAGTCAGCAACGACATTTCCTTCGTTCATGACACCGATAGCCCAGTCAATGCTGGCATCCTTTCCCAGTTTGCCACGGCGGCTAATGTAGGCAGTAACATTCTCACCGAGGCGATCAATCGCCGCAAACTTCACTTGCGCTCCAGAACGAGCAATCACTTCGACTGTAATATTAGCAGTTGCTTTAGCGCTTCCCTCTCCGCGAGATTCTAAGCGTTCTAGGTAGCTAATCTTACTGTTTTTACCAGCGATAATCAGGATGTGCTTGTTAAATGGCACATCGCTATCACTATCTTGGTAGAATACACCCTCGATTGGTTCCGCAATTTCTACATTATCAGGAATATAGAGAACAGCACCACTGTTAAAGTAGGCTGTGTGGTAAGCTGCTAACTTGTCATCATCGTATTTAACGGATGACATGAAAAATTCTTCTACATGCTCTGGAATTTCTTCCAAGGCTGAGTGAAAATCTGTGAAAACAACGCCCTGGTTCGCCAAGTCAACTGGAATCTGCTCAAATACTGTATGGGTCCCATACTGAACCAATTTTAATTGATTGTCAATCGCAGTGAAGTCTGGAACAGCAGTGAGAGGTTCACTTTCTTTGATCGTTCCATCCCCAAGATTCCAACGATGAAATTTCACACGTTCAATCACGGGTAGTTCTAAGTCATCCATTTTATCAAAAGCCTTCTGGCGCAACTCTTGCAACCATTGAGGCTCTGCATGCATTTCTGAAAAAAGTTTGATATTTTCTTTGGTCATTTACTCCTCCTCAAAGATCCTGTTCAGTTGTTGACACAAGATTAGAGTTCTTCTTTGTAGTCGTAACCTAACTCTTCTGCTAATTTCGCGTATCCTTCACGCTCCAAACGCACAGCAAGTTCAGGACCACCTGAAAGGACGACACGACCTTCCATCATCACGTGAACCACATCAGGAGTAATGTAGTTTAAAAGACGTTGGTAGTGGGTAATAATCATGGCACCAAAACCTTCGCCACGCATTTCATTGACCCCTTTTGAAACCACTTTAAGGGCATCGATATCCAAACCAGAGTCAATCTCATCAAGTAGAGCAAACTTCGGTTCCAACATCAACAATTGCAGAATTTCATTGCGTTTCTTCTCACCACCTGAGAAACCTTCGTTCAAATAGCGTTCTGCCATTTCTTCCTTCATATTGAGGAGTTCCATTTTCTGGTCCAATTTAGTGATGAAATCACGAACAGAAATTTTTTCGTCCTCTTCTTTGCCTGCATTCATGGCTGCACGAAGGAATTCAGCATTGGTAATTCCTGGAATTTCTGATGGGTATTGCATAGCCAAGAAGAGCCCCATACGAGCACGCTCATCCACTTCCAACTCAAGGATATTTACTCCATCAAATAGAATTTCACCTTTGGTGACTTCATAGTTTGGATTCCCCATGATAGCTGCAGATAGGGTTGATTTCCCTGTCCCGTTAGGTCCCATGATAGCTGCAATTTCCCCTATTTTAAGGGTCAAGTTCACGCCTTTTAAAATTTCCTTGCCTTCAATTTCTACATGAAGATCTTTAATCTCTAATACTGACATTTGTATTCCTTTCTGCTATAGAGTTTTGTCTTATCTAGTATAACAAAAAAAAGCCTAAAAGGCTTTTCTCATGTTTAGAATCGTTCTTATTTAGTCTTGTTTTTTCTATTTTGTCGAACTTCCTCTCGATAGGCAGAATTCCCTATATAGCGTAAGCAATTGAGGAGCGGACTATGGTGAGGACCTAGGACTCCAATCAATTCTGCTAAGAGCTCCACCCCTAATACCAAACCGATGACAAGAAGAACCCCGCCAATACGAGTAGAGATATTCAACAAAAGAGAGATCATAGCAAAAATCATCGAAATCCCATAGATAACCAAAACGGTTCCGCGATGCGTTAAGCCCAAAGAAAGTAGGCGATGGTGCAAGTGATTCCGATCTGGCGCATAAAACTTCTGACCAGAGAGAGTCCGACGGACAATTGCTAAAAAGGTATCCGTAATTGGAACTCCCAAGATAATCATCGGCGTAACAACCGCAACAGCTGTCGCATTCTTCAGACCTTGCAAGGACAAAACAGCGATCATAAAACCAATGAAGAGGGCTCCCGTATCCCCTAAATACAGAATCGCTGGATGATAATTAAAAGGGAAGAAACCAGCAATGGCCATGACTAAGACAAAAATCGTCATGGTCAAGAAGAGATTGGGCACTGGGAGAAAGAAATGAGAAACAATCCCCATCGTCACCAAGGAAATAATCGAAACCCCACTGACCAGTCCATCTAAACCATCAATTAGATTGACAGCATTGGTAATCGAAATGATCCAAATGACTGTTAAAATATAGGACAACCAGGGATCAAAATGAAGAAATGGCCCACCGAAAGGGATCTTAAAATCATCCAAGCGAAAATCTGTAAAGAACCAAATCACACTAGCCCCTAGGAAAATCCCCAGCATCTTTAACCGCGGTGATAATTCTTTTATATCATCAACTAAACCAGTCAGGCCAATGATCCATCCTCCAACGACAACTGGCAAAGTATAGGTCAGATAAGATGTCTTAGCTACATAGTCTTTGGTAATCATCGGCAACAAAAGTAAAGTCGCAATGGTAAAAGCAAGAAGAATGGCTAAACCACCAGCGCTAGGCATGGGTTTCTTATTGATCCGACGCGCATTTGGATAGTCTACAGCATCTATTTTAAAGGCCAATAACCTCACAAAGGGAGTTAGAATCAAACTGATCAAAAAAGTTGCAATCAGGACCAGGATAAATTGTAATGGAAAAGTAATCATACCAAATTAACCTTTTGAAGTTCGTGAATAGCCTCTGAGACGAGCAAGAGATGACCATGTTCCTGGAGGACAGCTCTAGTAGTATCTGTGTCTTCCGCATATTCACGCATGGTTGCCAAGAGCCAACCTGGATAATCTTGCGGACAACCTTCCAAATCAATCAAGACGGTTAAATAATAAACCCCATCCATTTTATAAAGTTCCGAAGTCTCGACCGCATAATGAACTGTTTTTGTAAACCGAATCACTTCTTCTAACTGAGAAAACTGGAGGATATAATAAATATACCGTGTATCTACTGGATGATTCGGCGTATCTTCTTCTGAAAGCTGATTCTCATCAGCCAATTCCTCAGCTTCTAAATGACGGATAGCATCGCCATCTCCCTTACTCTTTTCAGAGATGGTTTTTTCCAAGGTCTTGATAAATTCGTCTGGAGACATTTGCGACAATTCTTCCATATCAGGCAAGTCGGAAAAATCTTCAAAATTCAGATGCTGATCAATTTTTGATTTGGTCACAAAAACATCGAGCTTATCCGGCTTAGGAGTCACTCGGAAACTTAACATGCCACTGTCTAAGAAACTTTCTGGCATTTCCAATTCATCTAAGATGGTATAGAAAAATTCTTCTGTTTTTTCTTGAGGCACCAAAAAATCGGCCATTTCCATGCCTCGTTCTTCTAAATCCTCTAATTGAATCGTGATTTTAATTGTTGAATCACTGATTTGCTTCATCTTCATGACTGCACCTCATACTGTTAGTCTTTCTATTATACTAAAAAGAGACATATTTTTCAAAACATGACCCCCCACCTCAGATATGGAAAAACCTTAAACAAAAGAGCACTTCTTCTCCCCCTCAAACATAGCCATTTGAAGAGAAAGAAGAAGCACTCCTATCTCATGATTAGATAAAGATTTTAATCACTGCATAGACCAGCAAAATCGCTCCCAAAACAATCCGATATTTTCCAAAAACTGTGAAGTCATGAGTTTTGACATAATCCGTCAAGAAGCGAATCGCTACCATACTGACTCCGAAGGCAACTGCCATAGCGACCAAAAGGATCGTCCCTTGGCTGAAGCTTAAAGCATTTCCTCCCAAGACAAACTTAGCGACCTTTAATAGGCTAGCTCCAAACATAGCAGGAATCCCCAGATAGAAGGTAAATTCTGTCACAACGGAGCGGCTAACTCCATTAACCAAACCACCTACAATCGTTGCACCTGACCGACTGGTCCCTGGGAAAAGTGACAAGACTTGGAACAAACCAATATAGAGAGCGGTCTTATAAGGTAACTTATGTAATTCCGTCACTTCTGGCTCTACCTGCTCCCGTTTTTCAAGGTAAATAAAGGCCCAACCATAGGTGATCAGCATGATGGCTACAGAAAAAGAGTTATGAAAATGAGCTTCAAACCAATCATCCAATTTAAAGACAAAGAGCAAGGGTAGAGTCGCCACAGCAACCTTGGCCCACAATTGCCAAGTCCGTCTCACCTCTTTTTTCGATTTCCCAGGCTTAAATGGATAAAGCTTGTCGAAATAAATCACGACGACAGCCATAATGGCACCAAGCTGAATCACGACATTAAACATCTCCATAAAGGCAGGATTTTGATCCTTAAACTGGATAAAGTCTTGAATCAAAATCAAATGACCTGTACTTGAGATTGGAAGCCACTCAGTGACTCCTTCAACGATTCCAAAAAGAATCGCTTTTATCAGTTCAATGATAAACATCTTCTTCTCCTAAACTTACATTTGCTATATTATAACACATTTCTAGCTATAGAACCAGATGCGTTTGCAAGGAGGCGAAGACTAAAAAAGTGAGGTAGATTCCACCTCACTTCTATAAAATTGTAAATACAACTGTGGTTAGCTAGCACTTGTGCGACTCTAAAAAGCACCGAAGCCACCGCCACCACCGCCACCAGAGAATCCACCACCAGAACTACCGCCCGAAGATACTGTGAAATGACTAGCGGTTGTCGCGGTCGTTCCATAAGTAGACAAGAGATGACTGGAATGGATCAGATTACTACGAAATGGAGTGTAGACATAGGCATCCATACTTGGGTTATCCAAGTGGATTTGACGAAGCTTCATCACTTTACTTACTTGATCTGCAAAACCAAACAGAGTAGCATAGACTAATAAGCGGTTCCATAAAACCAGTGATTGAACTTCTGCTTCTTCCAAATGAGCGATATCCCGCAACATATTACGGAAGCTATCCCAGTAATAGCGCTGCTCTGCACCGATGTCCGTTGGGACTCCATCCCGTCGATAGAGGCTAAACTTTCCTTGGAAGGATGCCGGAAGAATCCACATTACCAACACATAGATCACACAAAAGATAGAGAGCCAATTCAAGATGAAATAAGAAATTAGACCGGCTACCAAAGCAATGCTCCACGCAGCCCATCCAAAAAAGAGACACATACGGCCTGCACGTTCCTCCCCTATCTCTAAAGGACGGTAGTAAGGAGAAAGAGCAAAGGTTTGGATCTTTTGTTGAACTGCCTGAGCAACACGAGAAATCGCTGCATCAATTCGATCTTGCGCTTGTTTTCCTCGCTTGCGAATGGCATCTTGCTCTTTCTCAGAGGCATATTTATAGAGAGAATCCGAAATTTCATAATCTGAAAACAAGTCATCTGTTCTACAATATTTTTGAGAACCGAAAGCAAGTCTAAGAAACTCGTGCTCAAATTCATCCAATGTATCTTCATTTTGAATCGTTAAAACTGTATGAGTGTCGTATTGCTCACAGATGATATTTTTTCGATCAATCAAATCAAGTAAGGTTGCTTGCACCAACTGATCAAATTTAAAGGCGCCACGAGCGTGTTTTTTGGTTGGAGAAATCTCATCTAGCTCTGTAGAGTATACAATCGAGGCCATTAGTAGAGGCGCAACGTCATTTGGAATCTCATACAAGCGGCTATTTTTCGGGAAAACTCTGGTAGAAGTCACAGATTTCATGAATCGATGACGACAATAAATAGCGAGAAGAAGGACGAACAGAATAAGGATTGGGAGTAGGACCTTCATAAATAGGCGAATCCAGGTCCGTTTTTGAACAATTCCTGCTTCCGTCCGATGATAGTTGGACTCCTCCATCAAGCCTGTATCTCTATCTGATTCCCCAAAGGAAGCTATATCCGATTTCCGCCAGTAAGCATAAATCTCAACACCTTCTTTTCGTTTCAGATTCTCTAGAGTAGCCTTATAGTTTGCTTCTTCTTTCTGAACAGTTGGCTCAGCCCCCATATAAGCCGTATGGATATTCAGTTCCGATTTCGAGGCGGCTGTAGCAAATTTCGGGATAACCTGTAACTCTACTTTTTTGACCTCTTGATCCCCATCACTAATCGGCTTCCAGTTCAACAACAGGATATCCTGGTGAACATAGAGCAGGTTTTTTAAGCGCCAGGTAACCTTTATCTTGACAGTATCCCCTGCACTTCCGCCGTTATAAATCTTTACCTGATAACCATCGCCTAAATTTTGAACTTCTGGTTCTTGCGACAAGGTTCTACCTTCCACTTCCACCAAAGGAGGAATTACTATTTCAAAACCTTGAGGCATTTTACCTGCACTTCCCAAGGTGACATATTGACCATTATAGGAAGTTGTAAAATGATAGACCAATTCTTCCTCATAAGTAGCATCGTCCCAAGTGTCCAAGGTTAGAGTCCCCCGATAAGACTGAATCTCGTAGGAAGGACCATCCGCTTTTACAAGACCTGTTACAAATAGACAGGCCATCACTGCAAATAGAACATACAGTATTTTTTTCATTTTCCTATACTCCTTTGGTTTATTATAGCATTTTTTCATGAAAAGGCTATCAGGTTTGAAAAGTAGACCAATTTCCTGTACAATAAGATGATACTATTTATAAAGGAAGAGGAGACTACATGAAAAAAACAATTTATGCTCTCTTTACAGGACTTCTTTTGTGTCTGGGAATGAGCCACATTGTCAAAGCAGACGAATATCTCCGGATTGGAATGGAGGCTGCGTATGCCCCTTTCAACTGGACCCAAGAAGATGATTCAAATGGAGCTGTAAAGATTGATGGTACCAACCAATATGCCAACGGCTACGATGTTCAAATCGCCAAAAAAGTTGCTGAGGGACTAGGTAAAAAACCTCTAATTGTAAAAACATCTTGGAACGGTTTAATCCCTGCCCTCACTTCTGGGAAAATCGATATGATTATCGCTGGGATGAGTCCTACTGCTGAGCGTAAGAAAGAAGTCGCTTTCTCTAATAGCTACTATACCAGTGAGCCGGTCATGCTGGTGCGTAAAGACGGAAACTATGCGAATGCCACTAGTCTAGATGACTTTAAGGATGCAAAGGTCACCTCTCAACAAGGGGTCTACCTCTACTCTCTCATCTCCCAACTCAAGGGTGCAAAACAAGAAACTGCAATGGGAGACTTTGCTCAAATGCGTCAAGCTTTAGAATCCGGCGTTATCGATGCCTATGTTTCTGAGCGTCCAGAAGCCTTGACAGCTGAATCCGCTAATTCAAAATTTAAGATGATCCAATTCAAAAAAGGTTTTGAAGTTGGGGAGGAAGATGCTACCATTGCTATCGGGATGAAGAAAGGTGACACTAGAATTGACCAAGTCAATGCGGCACTAGCGAAAATTTCATCTGAAGACCAAGTCAAACTCATGGATGATATGATCAAGAAACAACCCGCTTCCAGTGATGCTAGCGATGATGAGCAGACTTTCTTCAGCCAAATGATGAAGATTTTGAAAGATAATGGCCCTCAGTTCTTACGTGGAACTGGTATGACCCTCCTCATCTCCATGACAGGGACCATTGCTGGTTTGATCATCGGTTTGTTAATCGGTGTCTTCCGGACTGCTCCTACGTCTAAAAACAAGGCCCTCGCCGCCTTGCAAAAATTCTTTGGTTGGTTCCTCAATGTCTACATTGAAATCTTCCGCGGAACTCCGATGATCGTTCAATCCATGGTTATTTTCTACGGTTCAGCCCAAGCCTTTAACATTTCCCTGGATCGTACCTGGGCCGCCATCTTTATTGTTTCCATCAATACAGGGGCTTATATGAGTGAGATTGTTCGGGGAGGAATCTTAGCAGTAGATACTGGCCAATTTGAAGCAGCGACTGCTCTGGGGATGACCCATGGACAAACCATGCGTAAGGTCGTTCTTCCTCAGGTAGTGCGCAATATCTTGCCAGCAACAGGTAATGAATTTGTCATCAACATCAAGGATACATCGGTCTTGAATGTTATCTCTGTGGTTGAACTCTACTTTACAGGAAATACGGTCGCAACTCAAAACTACCAATACTTCCCAACCTTTACTATTATTGCGGTAATTTACTTTATCCTGACTTTCACCATCACCCGTATCCTTCGATACATCGAACGTCGCTTAGACTCTGATACCTACACAACTGGTGCCAATCAAATGCAAGTCAAAGAGGTGAAATAATGGCAGAAAAAATACTTGAAATCAAACACTTAAAAAAATCCTACGGTCAAAACGAAGTTTTGAAGGACATCTCTCTTTCTGTTGAGAAGGGCGAAGTTATCTCCATCATTGGGAGCTCTGGTAGCGGGAAATCTACCTTCCTTCGCTCCATTAATCTCTTAGAAACTCCGACTGATGGAGAAATCCTCTACCGGGGACAGAACGTTCTTGATCCTGATTACGATCTCACCCACTATCGGGAAAAATTGGGCATGGTTTTCCAAAGCTTCAATCTATTTGAAAACTTAAATGTCTTGGAAAATACCATTGTGGCACAAACAACCGTTCTCAAGCGTGATCGTGAAACAGCAGAGAAAATTGCTAAAGCGAACTTAGAGAAAGTTGGCATGGGAGAACCTTATTGGGCTGCTCGTCCAAAACAACTCTCAGGCGGCCAAAAGCAACGGGTGGCTATCGCTCGAGCCCTTTCTATGGATCCTGATGCCATTTTGTTTGATGAACCAACCTCAGCTCTGGACCCTGAAATGGTCGGAGAAGTTCTTAAAATTATGCAAGACTTAGCCAAAGAAGGCTTAACCATGATCGTGGTAACACACGAAATGGAATTTGCACGAGACGTCTCAAGTCGTGTGATCTTTATGGACAAGGGGGTCATCGCTGAACAAGGTGATCCGAAAGAAATCTTTACCAATCCAAAGGAAGAACGGACCAAAGAATTCTTACAACGTTTCTTAAACTAAAACAAACTCCCTCACTGGAAATCCTTCCGATGAGGGAGTTTTTCAATACTATCAATTGAAAGAAAGATTCCACACATAAACTTGTTGAAATCCTTTGATAGATATGAAGAAAACTAGTGATACTTTCCTACGATATCCTGATTTATACTATATAAAAAGAAGGGAAGCTTTTCCCCTTCTTTTTTATATGTAAGATTAATTTTCGAATTTTTGATGATTCTTATCATAAAAATCGATCAAGCCAAGCGCAGTTTCAAACGAAATGTTCTTCACTTTTGCACGACCTTGCGCAAGTGCAATGATAGACATTTCACGGGCGTTCGTTTCTTTACTAATACGATAGCCAGTGATTTTTTTATCACGTACCCAACCAACAACTGATTCCACTTTTTCGAAGTTCGATTTAGCCATGATTCTTCTCCTATATTATTATTTCCAATACTAATATAAAATTTTTTACATATTTTGTCAACCATAATAGCTGAAAATACGAACAATTTTAAAAAAGTCAGATATTTTGTTATTTAGCTTTTAAAGCTGAGAGGATTTGGGTGCGAATATTCTCTACGCCATCCGGATTTGCTGGCAAGAAGAGGGTATTGGTGCCTTGTTTTTCTGCAAAATTATTCAAAGTATCCAAATATTGGTTGGTCAAAAGAATCGACATGATCTGTTCTTCTGTCAAATTCACATTGGTGTCTTTCAATTCCTTGATAGAATCTGCCAAACCATCTACAATGGCCTTCCGTTGCTCTGCAATACCGACCCCGTGAAGGCGATCTTTTTCAGCTTCTGCTTCGGCTGCGGTAACAATCTTAATCTTATCAGCTTCAGCCAATTCTTGGGCAGCCACACGTTTCCGTTGAGCAGCGTTGATTTCATTCATTGACTGCTTCACTTCAGCATCTGGTTCAACTTTAGTAATCAAGGTTTTTACGATAATGTAACCATAGGTCGACATTTCTTCAGCTACTTGTTTTTGAACCTCAAGGGCGATTTCATCTTTTTTCTCGAACAATTCATCCAAGGTCAACTTTGGAACAGATGAGCGCAAGGCATCTTCGATGTAAGATTTGATCTGAGCTTCTGGGCGCATCAATTTGTAGTAAGCATCCGTTACATTGTTTTCATTTACGCGGTATTGTGTCGCTACATTCATGGTAACGAATACATTATCCTGTGTCTTAGTTTCGACTACAATCTCGCTTTGCAAGAGACGCAATTGCACACGCGCCGCAATTTTATCGATTCCAAATGGTGCACGGACATGAATTCCACTGTTGCTGATCTTTTGATAGCGTCCAAAACGCTCAATAATCGCAACAGATTGTTGTTTCACCACATAGAGCGAGCTAATGAATACAGTAGCTCCAACTACTAGAATAGCCAATAGAAAAATCCAAATCATTTCCTGATTCTCCTTTATATTTTATTTACTTTTTAGAAGTGATTCTTTGTTAAAGAATCCATCATACCAACATGTTATAGAGGGTTTCATTTCCATTCAAGTTAATGAAAGAAGGGTCAAATTGTTCAATCCGATTGATCAGTCCTGCATAGTCATGCTTATCTGCCAAAGCGACACCAATCAAGACTGGCCCAGTCCCTTTACTTGCCCGTTTGATGTACTCAAACCGCGTGATATCGTCATTTGGACCTAAGATATCATTTACAAATTCTCGAAGAGCTCCTGGACGTTGCGGGAAGTTGACGATGAAGTAGTGTTTGATACCATCATAGATTAAGGCTCGCTCTTCCATCTCTGGCATCCGGTTAATGTCATTGTTCCCACCAGAAATCACACAACAAATGGTCTTCCCTTTGATATACTCTCTCAATACTTCCAAAGCTGCAACACTGGCAGCTCCAGCTGGTTCTGCAACCAAGCCTTGCTTAGAATAAAGATCAATCAAGGTTTCGGAAATCAAGCCCTCGTTGACGCCAATCAAGGTCTCAACATTTTTTTTCGTTGCTTCATAAGTCAGCTGACCAACCTTTTGAACAGCAATCCCATCCGCAAACTTATCAATCTGTTTGAGTTTTACTGGACCTCCGGCTTCAAAGGCTGCCTTCATAGACCGAGCGCCATCTGCTTCGATCCCAATCACCTCGATTTCCGGCGCTTGTTCCTTAATGTAGGTGGATACTCCAGCGATGAGACCACCCCCACCAACTGGTACTAAGACAGCATCAAAACCAATTGACTCTTTTTTAGCTTCCTCTAGAATTTCATAGGCTACAGTTCCTTGACCCGCTTGGACATTGGCATCATCAAATGGATCAATGAAGGTACAGTTTTTAAGTTCAGTATATTCCTGCGCCGCCTTAGAAGAAGCATCAAAGGTATCTCCTACTAATTTAATGGTCACATACTCTCCACCGAAGAAACGAACCTGGCTAATCTTTTGCTGAGGCGTCGTAATCGGCATAAAGATAGTTGCTGGGATTTTCATCTCTCGGCAGGTGTAGGCAACTCCTTGAGCGTGGTTGCCCGCAGAAGCACAGACTACTCCTCGCTCTCTCTCTTTTTCATGTAACTGAGAAATCGCGTAGTAGGCTCCACGGATCTTAAATGAACGAACCCGCTGAGCATTTTCCTTCTTTAAGTAGATTTTCGCTCCATACTTTTCGGATAAATAATGATCATAATCTAAGGGAGTCTCAACAACCACACCCTTTAAGACCTTGTGGGCTTTTATGATATCTTTCGATGTTATCATAGTCTTCCTCTTCTTCTCCTTATTTCATCTAATTATATCAAAAGACTGCAAAAATTTCAGCGTGTTTTCCAAATTTTCAGAAAAATCACCCAAAATGCTCGATATGGCACGTCTCTTCATACAGATTCTGCTAAATGGTTGAAAACACCTTCCAATCCATCTCTGCTATTGATGAAAAAGAAGTTGGGATTTCTCCCAACTTCACCATCACCTCATTAGTTATAGATTTTAAAGGCGTCGTCATCATTTTTTCCAACGAATGGCATTGCTTTACGCAATTCAGCACCAACTTTTTCGATTTCAAGGTTAGCCGCTTGTTCACGGTAAGCAGTCAATTTTGGACGACCAGCTTTGTAGTCGTTCACAAAGTCGTTGGCAAATGTACCATTTTGGATGTCCGCAAGAACGGCTTTCATGTTTTCTTTCACTTGCTCAGTAATGACACGTGGACCTGACACGTAGTCACCGTATTCAGCAGTGTTTGAAATTGATTGACGCATTTTCTTGAATCCACCTTCGTAGATCAAGTCAACGATGAGTTTCATTTCGTGAAGTACTTCGAAGTAAGCCAATTCTGGAGCGTATCCAGCTTCCGTCAAGACTTCAAAACCAGCTTCGATAAGGGCAGTCAAACCACCACAAAGAACAGCTTGTTCACCAAACAAATCTTCTTCCGTTTCTTCTTTGTAGGTTGTTTCCAAAAGTCCTACACGTGCTGAACCAACACCTTTACACCAGTCCATAGCGATGTCTTTAGCATTACCTGTAGCATCTTGGTATACTGCGTAAAGTGCAGGAACACCAAATCCTTCTTCATACGTACGGCGAACCAAGTGACCTGGTCCTTTAGGCGCACACATGAAGACATCAACATCTGCAGGAACTTTAATGAATTCGAAGTGGATGTTGAAACCATGTGCAAATCCAACAGCATTTCCAGCTTCCAAGTTTGGAGCAATTTCTGCTTCGTACAATTCTTGTTGGATTTCGTCTGGAGCCAAGATCATGATGACCTCAGCCAATTTAGTTGCTTCTGCTACTGTGTAAGTATCAAAACCATCTTCTTTTGCTTTGTCAAAAGATTTACCTGGACGTACACCGATGATCACATCATGACCTGAGTCACGCAAGTTTTGAGCATGGGCATGACCTTGTGATCCATAACCGATCACGGCAATTTTTTTACCGTCAAGTGCTGCTACTTTTACATCTTTTTCGTATTCCATTTGAACTGCCATAGTTTTTTTCTCTCTTTTCTATTTTTATTGCCTCTTAGGCGGTAGTAACTATTTTGAATGGTGGGCTTTAATCGCGGGTAAAGCCAGTTGCACCCGTCCGTGCAACATTCTTAATCCCATAAGGACGAATGACACGCAAGAGAGCTTCGTTCTTCTCTGCATTTCCTGTCATCTGCACGGTGATGGAGCTTGGAGCCACGTCTACCACAGTCGCGCGGAAGGGCTGGATAATGGCCAGCAATTCTGCCCGTTTCTCTGCAGGCGCTGAGACCTTGATCAGAATCACTTCACGCTCGAGGTGAGGTTTATCTGTAATATCTCGAACGCGAATCACATCGACCTGGCGGTTGAGTTGCTTGATGATTTGTTCCACTTCATCATGAGACGCGACGTCAATGATAATAGTAATCCGTGACACATTGGGATTTTCTGTCGCCCCTACCGAGATACTCTCAATGTTGACTTGGCGTCTAGACAAGACACCAGTAAAGCGATTAAGAACCCCAGAGCGGTTTTGAAGTTTGGCTGTTAACATTCTACGCATTAAACTTCACTCCCAACATCTCATGATTGCTCTTACCAGCTGGTACCATTGGTAAAACGTGCTCTTTCCGAGAAATGTCGATCTCGATGAACATTGGTACATCTTCGGTAATGACTTCCAAATCTTTCTCAAGGGTTTCAGGATTATCAAATTTGTAATTCTTAATCCCATAGGCTTGCGCCATCAATTGGAAATCTGGCAAGGTTTCAAAGACTGACTCTGATGTCCGCCCATCATAGAAGGCTTCTTGCCACTGCCGAACCATCCCAAGTGAATGGTTGTTGAGCATGATGACCTTGATTGGGATCTTGTAAACATTCAAGATTGCCAATTCTTGATTGGTCATCTGGAAGCCACCATCTCCGACAAAGAGCACAACTTCTTTATCTGGATTGGCAATCTTAGCACCAATGGCGGCTGGCACACCGAATCCCATGGTTCCTAGACCACCAGAAGTCACCAACTGTCGTTCATTTTGATATGGGTAGTACTGAGCTGCCCACATCTGGTGTTGGCCAACGTCTGTCACAACGATGGCATCCCCTTTGGTCAACTCACCCACGCGTTCAATAACTGCTTGGGGTTGGACCACGCGTTCTTTCTTATCGTAAGAACGAACCCGATTTTTATCTTGGGTAACTTTCTCAACCCATTTCTCCGTATTGGTATGAACCACTGGCTCTGCTAACAATTGTTTTAAGGCTTTTTTGGCATCGCCAACGACTGGAATATCGACTGCAATGATTTTACCAATCTCTGCTGGGTCAATATCAATGTGAGCGACTTTGGCATTCTTCGCAAAGGTCTTTGGATTTCCCGTCAGACGATCATCAAAACGACAACCGATGCTAATCATGAAATCTGCTTCTGTCATAGCAATGTTGGCCGCAAAAGAACCGTGCATGCCTCCCATCCCAAGGAAGAGAGGGTGGCTGGTTGCAATCGTCCCCTGTCCTAGAAGACTAGTTACCACAGGGATCTGATAGCGTTCTGCTAAGGCTACCAATTCGTCCGCCGCTTCTGCATAGCTGACGCCACCTCCAGCCAAGAGGACTGGTTTCTTAGCCTTGCCAAGTTGCTTCAAGATTTTCTTAATCTGTAATTCATTTGGTTCAATAGTCGGCTGGTAACTTGGAATGTTAACGGCCGGATTGTAAATATAATCAGTTTCTAGGGCAGAGACATCTTTTGGAAGGTCAATGACGACAGGGCCTGGACGCCCAGTTGTCGCAATATGAACTGCTTCCGTGATAACCCGTGGAATATCCGCTGTCTCACGTACTTGGTAATTGTACTTGGTAATCGGCATGGTAATCCCAACAATATCTGCCTCTTGGAAGGCATCCTTCCCGATCCCAGAACGGTTGACCTGACCAGTAAACACAAGAAGAGGAACACTATCACTCATGGCATCCGCAATCCCTGTAATGGCATTGGTTGCTCCAGGTCCACTTGTGACGACGGCCACACCCAGCTTCCCAGTTGATTTGGCATAGCCTTCAGCCTCATGCAAGCAGCCTTGTTCATGTCGGCCAAGAATGTGTTTGATCCCTTTAAAACTATAAATAGCATCATAAAGGGGCAAAACCGCTCCACCTGGGTAGCCAAAAATGGTATCAATCCCAAGATCTCGAAGCGTTTCTAGCACAAGCTCTGAACCTGTCTTTGCAGTTTCTAAGGTAATTTTCTCCATGTCTCTCCTTTCTGTTTCTTTGATTATCAAATGAGCATGCTACTATCATACCATTTTTGGAAAATAATTCAAGTAAAAATCACAAATTTTCTGAATTTTCTATCCAAATCCGATTAATGAGAGTTGTCCTAAAAAAGAACAATCCAATCAAAAAAGTCTCTAGGAATCCTAGAAACTTTGCTTGCTTATAGCCATCCCTTTTCTTGGGCTATCTTTGCTGCTTCCGTCCGATTTTCTGCATTCAACTTGGTCAGAATAGCCGACATATAATTGCGGATAGTCCCGTTAGAGAGAAATAAACGATCAGCAATTTCTTGATTAGAAGCTCCCTTTGCAACTTCTTTTAGGACTGCTTGCTCCTGAGAGCTTAGAGGATTGGGATGGGTTAGGATTCCCTCCATTAATTCAGGAGAATATTCTTTTTGCCCTGCCAAAACCGTATGAAGTGTTGCCATCAAATCTGTAATGCGACGTTCTTTTAAGACATAGGCATCGACTCCAGCCTTGAGGGCCCGCTCAAAGTAACCCGGTCGTTTAAAGGTGGTAACGATGACAACCTTGAGCTGGGGTTGTTGACTTTTGGCCCATTCCAACACTTCTAGTCCTGTTTTGATAGGCATCTCAATATCTAAAATAGCAATATCAACTGGATGGGTTTCGAGTAAGCGAATGGCTTCTTGCCCATCTCCAGCCTGCAAGACTTCTTCTACATCCTCTTGCAAAAGCAGGAGCTGGCAGAGGGCATCGCGCAACATACTTTGGTCTTCTGCAACTAATAAGCGCATCTTATTTCCTTTCTTGATAGGGGATCCGTATTTCTATGCGGGTCGGCTTGTATTGATGACTGATATCCAGCTCTCCTCCCAACAAGGCAATCCGTTCGCGGATTGAGTGCAGGTCCTTATCCGAGACCTTATCAAAGCCGATACCATTGTCTTCTGCGACCATTTCTACCCCTGTTTCGGTGGAGCGATAAGTGAGAAGGGCTTGCGTCGCTTTGGCATGTTTGATCATATTGGTAGCTAGTTCCAGAGACACCATGGCCAGAGCAGACTCTAGAACCGGCGAGATGCTAGCTGTATCGAGATTGTTTTGGATCTCCACTTTGACTTGCGCCACTTCTAGCATTTGCTTGACGGTTTCCAGCTCTCTTGCCAGGGTTCGCTGCTTCAAGTTCTCCACAATCTCTCGGACTTGGTGCATGGACTCTTGACTAATGGCTTGAATCTCTTGCACCTGCTCCTGCGCCTTCTCAACCTGACCCAATGCTAAGAATTGATCAACCAGGTCTGCCTTGACACTGAGCATAGCAAAGGTGTGGCCCAGACTGTCATGCAAATCACGGCCAATCCGATGGCGCTCGTTTTCTGCCAGCAAGAGATTGATCTGGGCATTTTGCTTGGCATGGTCAGCTTTCAACTCTTCCATCATCCGAATCCGAACCATGCCGTAAGTCATGGCATGGGTAAAAAAGAAAATGATGATTAAAAATACCCATTCATACTCCATCGCATTCTGTCTGAAAAAGATAACTCCAAAAAGTAGGAATTGCGATAGAAAAACTGTCCAAAGATAAGGAGAGCGAAAATTGCGAATCTCAAAATGATAGACTAACAGGTTACTGATGAAGAAATAAAACCAAAAATAGTTGGCGTTAATAAAAAGAGTATTTCCTGCTACATAGGCTAGGAGGTACAGCCAATAAATCCAGATCAGCTTTTTGTTTTCAGTAATCAAGATTCCTAGATAGGAAGCAATAAACAAGAGGGCTAAAAAGAAGTGCCAGTAGGGAACCTCACCCAATAAAATAGAGATAAAGGGGAATCCCATAAAGACTAGGCTAGCGTAAAACATATAATGAATACGCTTGAGTTTTTCAATCATGCACGAACCTCAGAATGACGGCGATAGACGATGACAAGGGTAAACAAGACCAAGGTAAACAAGGTTAAATAGAGACTAGCAAAGCCATTGACCTGCCCCTTATTTAAAAAGGTCTTGATCAGTTCCATCAATTGATAGGTTGGCAGGCATTTACCAATAGCTTGCATCCATTCTGGAAAGACACTAATGGGCATCCATAGGCCACCCATGACAGCCAGTCCCATATAGAGGAGATTGCCCGCAACCGACATCAATTGACTAGAAGGAAGCAAGGTCAAGACCAGACCGATAGCTACAAAAGCTAGACTTCCTAGGATGAGAAGGAAGGCTGCTAAGACCCAATCCTGTAGAGACATGTTCACATGCCGCACCACATGACCCACGGTAAAGACGACCCCAATGGATAGGAGAAAGTCTACAAAGAGACCCGCAACCTTTATTAGATAATATTCTACCATAGATACCGGGGTATGGCGCAAGACTTTTTGCCAATTATTGAGTCGATCGGTTTCAAGAACTGTTGGAAAGGAAAATAGAGCCGTAGACATCATGGAAAAAGCCGTCATGGAGAGAAGATAATCCCTCATAAAGTGAGCGGGTGCCCCTGGTGTGTCCTGGTACATCCCTGAAAAGAAGAGATAAAAGGCCGTGGGCATCCCTATTGATAATAAATAATAAATGGCTTGGCGTCTGGTCAAATGCCACTCAACCACGCCGAGAGCTTTCATGCGTTTCATCTTCTCTACCTACTTCCTTTGTATTTTCAAAAATAGAATCCAATAAACTTCGATTGGTCACTTCGATCTCTTGGATCGAACAGCCTTCTTCTTGCAATCGAGTCCACAAACGATTGGCATCACCTGTCACAACTTGAAGGGCATCCGGTTTGACCGTCACTTGACCAATTCCGTCCATCCCTGCCACTAGAGCTTGGTATCGCAAAGGCAGGGTAAAATGTTTTTCTACCTCTTCACTTCTCATAGCTAATGGCGTCGTATCCCGAAGCAAACGTCCCTGATGCAAGACCAAGATCCGATCAGCTGTATGCTCTACTTCCTCAATGTAATGGGAAGAATAGACAATGGTGACGCCTTGTTCCTTTAAATCCCCGACAATCTCCCAAAAGCGTTGGCGAGTGGACGTATCCATGGCAGCCGTCGGCTCATCCAAAAACAGAAGACTGGGACGACCAATCAAGGTCAGGACAAAGGATAGGAGACGTTTTTGCCCACCAGACAGCTTACTGGCCAACTGTTTCTTTTGTTCTAGACTAAATCGCAATAAATCATCGATTTCATTGACCGTTAAAGGGTTGGGATAAATAGAGCGAAAGAAACTGATCAATTCCTGCACGGTTAACTTTTGCACGATAGCATTCTCTTGAGGGAGATAAGAAACGCTGGTCTTTAACTGAGGATGACCAGGAGCTTTCCCCTCTACTTCAATGATTCCAGAAGTCGCCTTTCTATCTCCTAGGAGGCAATTCATCAAAGTCGTCTTCCCTGCTCCGTTAGGCCCAATCAAAGCCAAACAGTCTCCCCGTTCAACCCTGAAAGAAAGATCTTCTAGAATCACTTTTCCTTTAATACTTTTCTTCAAGTTCTCAACTCTAATGACACTCATGGTGCTCTCCTTTCAACCAGACTTGGCCAGCTGGAATGATGACATAGACGACCAAGGTCACTCCCCAAACCGTTTGGAAAAACCAGCTAGGAAAATAAGCAGAAAACCATCCCGTCATAACCTCTGTTGCCCAAAGGACCAAACACAGAGCAGCTACCAATCCAATTTCAATTTTCTTTTTCATTGCTCCATCTCCTTTTTAACAGCCTTGACCATTTTTAGCCCTTCTTGAACTGCCCAGCTCATGATGCCAATCCCAGCAAATAATTCCCAAGGGAAATGGTAATAGAGGGTATCATCCTTTGAAAAGATCAAATAGACGACCATCCCAACCACTGTTAACGTAAACACTTTATAGAACCATTGTTTCATTTTTCCTTACCTCTTACTTTCTGACTTTATTATAGCGAAAGGATTAACAGGCTACTAGATGATTTTGTCACTGGCTGACATGACAATTGTCATGGAAAATAAAAAAGGCCGGACAAGAGTCCGAACCTATGGTGCTGGCGTTTCTTCTTTGAAACCGTGGAGTTTTAATCCTGTGAAAACAGTCGATGCCTTGATGTCTTTTAGGTCACCGATACCAAGATCTTTAAAGTAAGATAGGTCTTTAACCTTGTCCCAATCAATGGTTTCCATATCAACAGAGACCGTTGAGGCTAATTTTTTCTCTGGAGTGACCTTATATTCGATACTGAAGCCAGCCATGTCTTTCAAAGCCGTGTATTCTGAATCTGACTGCAAGCCTTCATTAATAATTTTTGTCATCTCTTCAGGACTTAGATTAGCTGAGTTAGTAGCAATTTTTTCTGGCAGGGCCGATAAAACATCTAACTTCAACTTTTGAACCTTATCACCTTTTGTCGTGATGGTGTAGCGATGTTGATTACCATTGATTTCAGCAGTGAGAACCTTGGTTTCTTCCTTTGCCTCACTTGTAACAGTTTCACTTTTTTCTATCGAAGTAGTGGTTGAGCTTTTTGATGTTTCTGTGGACTGGGACTTAGTAGCACAACCTGTCATCACAAAAAGCAAAGCTCCTAAAAAGCAGATTACCTTTTTCATGTGCTTTTTCTCCTATTTCTATTTTTCTAAAGTATAACATATCAAACAAAAATTGTCTAAAAACACCTATCTAATCGCTTTCATAAAACTTTTTTTATCAAAAAAAAGAGCCAAAAAATCATTTTTTTGGCTCTTTTTCTTTCTATTTTTGAAATTTTTTGATTATTCGACGCTAAACAAATATGGGTAAACCGGTTGATTTCCTTGATGAATTTCGACTTCGACATCTTCATATTTAGCCATCAAGTTTTGAGCCAACTCATTGGCTAGATCTTCTTGACCATCTTCACCGATATAGATAGTCACAATTTCACTATCTTCGTCCAACATCTTGTCAAAGGTAGCAGTCAAGGTTTCCATCATATCTGGATTGGAAACAACGATTTTGCCATCGACCATTCCAAGATTGTCGTTTTCATGGATTTCAAGACCATCAATCGTGGTATCCCGAACGGCTGTCGTCACACTACCTGATACAACATCTTCCAATGAAGCGCTCATGCGTTCGTAGTTTTCTTCGATAGACTTGCTCTCATCAAATGCTAGAAGGCTGGTCAATCCTTGAGGGATGGTCTTGGTCTCTACAACAGCTGCAGGTTGTTCAATGACTTCTGCTGCAGATTGAGCAGCCATCAAGATGTTTTTATTGTTTGGCAAGATAATGATATTGCGCGCATTCAACTCTTCAACAGCTTTGACAAAGTCTTCTGTTGATGGGTTCATAGTTTGACCACCAGAGATGATGTAGTCCACACCTTGCGCTTTGAAGATATCCGCTAATCCGTCACCCGCAACGACTGCAATAATAGCATATTCTTTTGCTTCAGCTGGTTTCGCTTGACGCTCTTCTTTTTCAACTTGTGCTTCGTGCTGGTTGCGCATGTTGTCGACTTTTACCTTGACCAAGCTACCATATTTCAATCCTTCTTGCATAACAAGACCTGGATCTTCAGTATGGACATGGACTTTGACGATTTCGTCATCATTAACCACTAATAGAGAATCCCCAAGATTGTTCAAATAGTTACGGAATTCGTCGTAGTCAAAGTCTTTGACATAGGTTGGGCCTTGTTTCAAAGCGACCATGATCTCTGTACAGTAACCAAAGGTGATATCTTCGGTTGCCACATGGCCCGCTACGGACTTGTGGTGCTCTGCGTTGATCATTTCTGACATAGTTGCTGGAGTCGCCACAAATTCTTCAGAAGCGATAAATTCTCCTGTCAAAGCTGATAGGAACCCTTCATAAATGAAGACCAAACCTTGACCACCAGAGTCCACTACACCAACTTCCTTCAATACAGGAAGCATATCTGGTGTTTTGGCAAGAGCTGTCTTAGCTCCTTCAAGGGCCGCACGCATGACTTCGACAGCATCATTGGTAGATTCTGCTTTTTTCTTGGCACCGATGGCAGCACCACGAGAAACGGTCAAGATGGTTCCTTCTACAGGCTTCATTACCGCTTTATAGGCTACTTCAACCCCTGCTTGAAAGGCTGCCGCAAGAGCTGCACCATCCAATTCATCCTTGTCTTTGACACTTTGAGAAAATCCGCGGAACAATTGTGACGTAATCACTCCTGAGTTTCCACGCGCTCCCATCAAAAGCCCTTTCGCAAAGATATTTGCTGCTTCTCCAACAGTTGAAGCAGAGCGATCGGCTACTTCTTTTGCACCATTTTCAATGGTCATCCCCATATTGGTTCCAGTATCACCGTCTGGTACAGGAAAAACGTTCAATGAATTGACATACTCGGCTTGTTTATTTAAGCGAGTAGCCCCTGCTTGGACCATTTCTTGAAATAAACTAGTTGTAATTTTAGACACGATTATTCTCCCACAATTTTAATGTTTTGGATATAGACGTTGACTGTATCCGTTGTGATTCCAAGTTGATTTTCTAGACTGAATTTGACACGCTCTTGAATATTTTTTGAGACTTCGCTAATTTTTGTACCATAGCTCAAAACAGTGTAAACATCAACCGCAATACTTCCTGCTTCCGCTGTTTTCACAACGACACCCTTAGAGTAGTTTTCCTTACCTAAGAGAGCTTGGAAATTATCTTTAATCGCGTTTTTGCTAGCCATTCCAACCACTCCAAAAATTTCAGTGGCTGCACCGCCTACAACAGTTGCGATGACATCATCAGTCAATTCAATTTGACCATCTTTTGTATTGATTTTTACTGTCATAATTTCTACCTCAAAAGTATTTTATATTCTATTTTACCATAAAAGAGGGTGCGTGTAAAAGGGATACACCTTTCTCCTATCGGTTGATACAAATGTCCAAAAAGAGAAAAAATGAAGAAAAAAGAAAAGGATCTCCGAGAGATCCTCATTTCTGATTAAACGCGTTCTACTTTACCAGATTTCAATGCACGAGCTGAAGCCCAAACTTTTTTAGGTTTACCATCGATAAGGACAGTTACTTTTTGAAGGTTTGGTTTTACGGCACGTTTGGTTTGGTTCATCGCGTGTGAACGGTTGTTTCCTGATACAGTCTTACGACCAGTAAAATAACATACTTTAGCCATTCTGTTTTGCCTCCTATTAGATCTAATATTACGGATGTGCTAGCACCACATACCGTACTATATTACCAAAAAAACTTTCTCTTGGCAAGACCTTTGAATAAGTTTTTCTTAGATCGGCTTATGAAAAGGAATTCTCACCTACATAGATGATTTCTAGGTTCCCCAGTGAGACCTCTCCGACGATGTAAAAGTCTTTGCTGGTTAAATTGCTAGGATTTTCCTGGTGTTGGATAGCTGACAGAGAACTTTCTACATTGACATGAACCCGCCAGTCGCTTGGAACATAGAGACTCAAACTTCCAAGGGAAACATCCACCGCAAACTGAGCTGACGGCCCTTCGATCCGGCAATTGTCAAAATAGATAGAAGCTTCTCCTAAGCTCACATCCGCACTTCCGCCCGTAAAATTCTGGTCATTCAAATACTTGGTCACTGTAGAGAAGGAGACATCGATGTCATTGCCAGCAGTTTGGCCATGCGATCCTGCTGAATACAAATTCCAAGTCGTTTTTGCTTTTTTAGAGGGCTTAAAGAGAATATTGAGACCAATCACCGCTAAAATAGAAGAAAAGATGACGACCGAATTGGATACCGGAAGAAAATGGTATTGGCCATTAAGGGAGAACAGGGCCAAGATCCCATATAGGAAGCCCCAGCCAAAGTGCCGCTTCAAAAAACTTGAGAGAGAAAGGACTGCTAGCAAAACAACCCAAGCCAGCGTCCAAATACTGATTTCCCATTTTACAAAATAGCCTTGTAAGAGAACTAGAGCCGCTAGGAGGATTAAGAAAATCCCAATTAATTTATTTTTCATCTTGTTACCTCATTTCCTTTAACCGTTCTTTTAAGAGTTGATAATAGTGTCGGGACACGTGTACCTGTTTATGGGTTTGATAAAAATTCACTGTACTGGTTCCCGAAAAAGATTTTTCGATGGAATAAATCTGCTTAGTATTGACAATGGTCGACTTGGAGACACGACAGAAAGCAACCGGCAAGATCTCTTCCAACTCATAGAGTTTTTGACGAACCTCATAGGCCTCTTCTCTGGTATGACCATAGATCTTTTCACCATCTGTCTCAAAGAAGAGAATTTTTGACACATCTACAAAGTATTCGCTGCGATCCTTGTAAAAGGTCAAGGGTGTCATTTTTTGCTCCAAGATCAACTGTTGCAAGCGGGCGACATCCTCCGTCAATCGAGGAGCCCGAATGATCATTTCTGGCTCATCCATCTGCGGATCTAATTCGATGCGAACTTTCATAGGACTCCTTTCTTAACCTTTGTTAGTAACATTATAACAGCTGTTCAAAATCTTACAAGTCCTTTTCAGTAAGTGGTTATTTTCAGCCACTAAGTGGTTATTTCAGACAGCTAAAAAGAGGCTCGGACTTTTGTCCCAGCCTCTCAATTGTCTTTGCATTGTCGAGCAAGACGCAGTGGTTGAGTGGGCTCTACTACGCTGATTTCATCAGCTTTTATAGCCCTACTCAACTGTGCGGAGGTGGGACGACGAAATCGAATTCTAACGAATTACCGATTTCTGTCCCACTCTCCTAGAGCGAATATAATCGGAAGCATTATTTTTCTTTTGGTGCGTCTGGAAAAAGAAAACCTAAACCAAGACAAGCTAAGACCCCCGCAGTAATCACAACCCCATTTGAAATCGGAAGAAGATCATAGATGGCATTGGCAATGATAAAGCCAATCACTGCACAAATCAAACTGGACTTGTAGTCTTTCTTGAGTGCATTTTCAAGCGTAAAGAAAGCAAACAAGACGACTGGAACCAAGGGCCAAAGATTGGCATCTATTTTTGGATAACCAATGATACTAAAGGTGATGACGGCGAGAGCTGCAAGGATAAATCCAAAACCAATTAATTTTTTCATGATACTACCTCTTTTTGTAATGTTATCAGAAGACTAGCTTCTTTTGATAATACTACTATAGCAAACAGAGGCAAGAGTGACAAGGAAATTTAGATAAGTGGTCAAATTATCGGACTATCTGGTCAAATCTCCGTTCATTCCTAGGCGTTAGAAGACAATATTCGAGGATAACGGAAGGTCAATGAATTACCGTAGAGATGGAGAAAAGGTTTTGGATGCTTTGTCATTTTTGGTACAAATAAAACTTTTCGTAAAACCTGGTTTGACACAGTTGGATTTCAGGTACTTTCAGTTTAGCTTTATATCAACCATCATCAAAATCCAACTATTTTCTTATTTTAAAAAATATGAATAAGTTTGATTGAATGAGGGAATTTCTTTAAATTTTTTCTTAGCACCTATAAGTTAATAATACTATTCTTTAAATTATAGTTTATAATTATCTGATGTTTCAATGACCACAAAACAAAGTACAGCGAATCACTTCCTTTAGTCAAACATATAACTGAACAACATTGTTTATCTTCCTGCACTTTCATATTTTTTCAATCCTTTTCTAAAAATTGTACGACTGATAATAATCAAAAAAACTGTAAAAACTATTTGATAGAAAAATAGGTTCAATGTATCTTTCCCTAAAAATATTAATACTGCAGGATTGGCAATTAATAAATTGGGAACAAATAACATAGTGATCAATCTGTTAATACCTGTAAAAATATTATATGGATACTTAGAAATTCCAATATAATTCAAAAATACATCTACTTTTGAAAATTTAGTTGGGAACCAAAATGAACTAATCGTTATTAGAAACCAAATTGAATAATATATAATACAACCACACATTAAAGAAAGGATATAAAATAATATTTTTAATGAATTTAAATGTACATTTAAATTTCCATAACTTATAAAAATGATCGCAAGACCAAAAAAAGTATTCACGAATTGAACTAAATTAAATGATCTAAAAATATAGAACAACTGAGTATCAAACGGCCTCAATAAAATTTGATCCAAGTTACCACTCAAAATATCTGATTCTAAAATTCCCATACTTCTAATTAACAATCCCATCATAACTCCATCTACAATAGTGTAGGAACCTACCAAAAATAAAATTTGATAATAGTCCCAACCATTAAAAGAGTCTATGTTTAAGAAAATCAATCTAAAAAATACAATAGGTAAACCAATCCACAGTATCGACGAAAATAGACCACAAAAGAAGTCAAAATGAAAATTCATATCAGATTTAAAACCAAAATGAAGTAGCCTAAAAATTACTTTTATTCTAAACATTTTATCCTCCCACATTTGAGAAGTGCTCCACTCCTTTTCTCAATATGAATCTTGATATAATATAAAAAATGATGCACCAAATCAATTGAATACAAATAATTCTCAAATAGTCTATTAATTTATATGTATCATTACTAAACATCTGAAGCGGTTCATATACTAAGTATTTAAAAGGTAATACATCTAAAAACAGACGAAAATTATTTGAAAAAAAACTTAAAGGCAATAATATTCCTGATAAAAACTGAATTACTATTTCTTTAACAGTAAGGACAAAAAATATATTTTCTAACCAAAAAGAAAGCATACCTACACAACATGATATTAAAAACCATAGAACCATAGATAGAATAATTGCAATACTTCCTAAAATAAGAATTTCAATGGTTAATAACTCATTCTTGTAATAAACACTGGAGAATAAAATGACAGGAATGATGATAAATAATAAATGAGCAAGCCTATCTCCAAGCATTTTACAAAAATAATACTTATAAAAAGTAACAGGTTTTATTAATATGCTAAAAAAATTTCCTGAATGAACATCGTCATTGATTTCCCAATCAACTGGATAAAAAACAAAATATGAAAAAATTATAGTCCCCAAATAGTATTGAACCATTGAGGTAAAATCATATCCTGCTATATTTATCTGGTTACTCTGATATATATACGTCCATAAAAATACTGATATCATAATTTGTATACTTGCCTGTAACATTAACAATAGTACACTTGATTTATAGTTCAAAATAGATCGAAATGATATCAGAATAATAGACATTTCTTTTTTCAATTGTGCTCCTTTTTTGTAAAATAGTTTTGTAAAATAATTTCTTCTAAAGAAAGATTTGATATTTCAAAATCTTCTATATCTACAAGCTTATTGATTGATTCTAATGTCTCAAAGACAAAATCTCTAGGTATTTTTAGTATACATTCCGATTTTGTTTGAGAAATGACTACTACTCCTTTAACAGAGCATAACTCTGGTACCAAATCTAATGTCATTTTTATCTTTAAATATTTAAAATCAGAAAATTTAGATAAAATAACATCCATTGACTCCTGCAAAATAATTTTTCCTTTGTCAATGACGATTAATTCGTCACAAACAGACGAAATATCATCCATATCATGACTCGTTAAAATAATAGTAGTATGACATTCTTCATTCATTTTCTTTAAAAATGTTCTGATATCTTTTTTAGACTGTATATCTAACCCTATAGTAGGCTCGTCTAAAAATAATATTTCCGGACTTGTTAAAGATGCCGCGATAAACTCCATTTTCATTTTTTGTCCAAGAGAGAGGGTCCGGACCTGCTGGTAAAGCTGATCTTTTACATTCAACAAATTGCTTAATTCCTGAATTCGTTCTTGTAAAATCGCCGGTTCTACCTCATATAAAGTACCAATCAATTGAAAATAATCCATAGCCGAAACATCTTGAAATAACTGTAATTTATTTCCTACTACTATTGAAATTTTTTTTCTAAAATTTATACTTCTTTTAAATGGAATTTCTCCATTCACTTCTAATTTTCCGGAACTAGGATAAAGAGTCCCAGTCAACATTTTAATCGTTGTGGATTTACCAGCTCCATTACTCCCAATAAAGCCAACTATACTCCCTCTCTTAATCGTAAAACTAATATCTTGAACAGCTCGAATCGTTATTTGATTACGTTTCAAAAATCTCTTGATAAATGGGAGTCTTGAATCAAAATTATAAAAATTTTTAGATAAATTCTGAGCATTAATAACTATTTCACTCATATATCTCTCCTTTCGATAAAATATATTTACTTGTACTTTTTCCATACTTTACCAAAATGCTAAAGATTGAGCTAAAATCTTCGGGATGGGTAAAATAATATTTGTCTTTAAAAAGTTTCTCAAAACCTTCAAGGCGATTATTGAAATCATTAAATTTTGTATTGTCTAGCTGGTTGAATGTCTCTTTAATATCCATAAACTTTCTCCGTGATTCTTTATTTCACTTTATAAATAGAAGAGTGTCTATATATTTATAGATTCTCAAGAACTTGCATTTTATCAAGTATAAGTAGAATAGTATGTAAGGGTTTACATATTCATATTATATGATTGTTTAAGGAATCCGTCAATTTTCCACATTATTATATGACAAAATGTATTTTTTAAAAATGCAAAAATCTATGAGCAAGATGTTTGACTTCCTTTTTTAAAGTATATATACTTATATTAACCTTAGAAAAGAAAAAATGTTTGAACAGATATTCAATAATAATTACTTTTTTTAAAATTAAAATTCGAACTTTAAATTTTTATCTTTTTTATATTATTGAGTAACCTAAATTGCCCAATTTGTAAAATTTAGCTAGACAAAAAAAGACATCCAAGAGAAATTTCTTAAATGTCTGTAAACGTTGATATAAGCGTGTTGATTAACGTTTTGATAATTGTGATGCTTTACGAGCTTTCTTAAGACCTGGTTTGGAAAGTATGAGTTTCAGTTGGATTAAAAACAGCGTAATATCAGGGCTTTTCAGAACGATATCTACTTATTCATTTCATAAAATTTGAATCAATATTTTTAAAATAGGGGAATAGTTTAGTTCTGTAAAAAATAAATAGTCTATTTATAAACCTTATTATACTAGTATTCTTTCCTGTTTTTGAAAAATAGTAGAAAAAAAGGTAGAGGTTAAAACAGCATCTAAATCTTTCAAAATTCTTTATCAAGCTTAAAACTTAATTTGAAATAAACCTCTGATGATTTTTATAAGAAAAAATCACCATTTTTATAAATCATTTTTTGGGGTCCTGATGGAATCATATTTAATTCTCCATTTTTACATATGGAGAAGGTCCCTTCCCAAATTTCATAAGGTATATTAGACTTAGTAAACTTATATTTAACTTTATCTGCCCTTCTGAAATAAACTCCCGAATATTTAGGTACACCAGTTGTAGAGTATTCAATATAGTCATCTTTCTCAGCAAAATAAAAATCATACTTACCACATTCTTCCTTAAAGTAATATATTGGAATATTAAAATCAGGAAATTTATCAAACTTGTTATTTATATACTCACATAGTTGATAAAAACCATCTGTCTCTGTTTGGACAACACCCAATTCCTTTAGATTTGACTCTGAAAAATTATATCCTCCCAGTAATAAATAGAAAACCAGAAGTGTACAATTTCTAGAATTTTCAACTTCATTCCAATTACATAAGTTATGTTTATGAAAATAACCATTTCTAAGACGTGGTATATCCGAGAGCGTTTCTAGTATAAAATGGGAAGTCTCATCACTTATTCCAGAAGCTAGCAGATCTTTATTTTTTACGTAACAACGACCCTTTTTAAAGTCACCGAAGAATCTTGTTAAAGCATTAAGATTTATGTTTTTTACCTTTCTTTCATCACTTAATAAATTATCTGTAAGGCATTCACAACCACTCCCTGTAAAAATCTTTCTTTCAACAGAATCTTTTTCTAATGTATGTAGACTGATAAAATAATAAAGAAATTGTTCTATTGCTTTAAAAAAACCCATAGCAATCGAAGTTAAGTCAACATTACAAACATTTTGCAAAGACCAATATAACCATTCTGCAGTCATAAAACTCTGTGCAAAAACACTATTACCAATAAGAAGTTTATAATTATTATAAAAATGTCTATCTAATATCTCTTTTTGATCACTTGAAATTCTATTTTTAACATCTAGTTTGCTTACATCAATTTTTAATATCGTATCTTCAATAACTTTTCTATAGCTATATAAATTGTTTTGAGTCAAGGTCCTTACTATTTGAAAACCATAGTAGTCTTTAACTTTTTCAGCTAACTTTTCAGTATATGATTTGAATATGTCATATTCATCACAGTCAAAAAACATATTAAAAATTTGTTTCAATGAATACAATCCAGTTCCTTTAGTTGCATCATCAGAATTAGAATTATGATTAATTATCTCCTTATAAGCTTCGTCTTCTATAAATGAAATATGAAAACACTTTGTTAAATGATTTTCTTGCATTATTTTTTTTATTATCGATTTAGGAAATCTATTTTGTATTCCAAATTTCTTAAAAATATAAAGTATTTTCTCATTTTGTTCATTTTCGTAACTAAAAGCATAACATACATTTTCATTGCCTTGATCAACATAATCAAAAATTTCTTCATCATCTCCAATTGAATATAATTTTGCATCTTTTTCAAAGATTTGAATCCAATTTATGTTCACTTTATATTCTTCAAATAGATACATAATTATTTCTGGTATTGCTTCAAATATAGCAGATTCTGTACATTTCATAATGCTTTCAAAATTAAAATAATCATCACTATAAATGTCTATTATAGTGGACAGTCCAAATTTATCATTCGCTTCATACCCCCAACCATCACGAATCGATTTCAATTTGTTAAAGCAATTTTTCAATAATACTTCCTCATAGATTAAACTTGTATTTTTCATAAAGATACGCTCCCTGAAACTATTGAATGTAATGAATGAAATAAGTATATATAATGAAAAATTAGTGATTGCTTATTTAGCAATCACTAATTTCCTAATCGAGTGCTCACTGCTGTAGTAAGTACTCTTTCTGCTCCAGTAGCATCAGTCTTCAAAGACAAAATGATAAAGGCTACAGAAAGTCCAGCCGCCGCGACTGCTTTCCAGTCTAAAGTGACATTCAAGATCATAGCTCTACCCCCTTCTGAGCTTAATGCTCAATTTCTCTGGATAGACTATTTTAGTCAGCGACTTTTAATCCTGAACTAATAATAGTGTAACCGTTTTTATTATATTTGTCTACTTAAATGTAAAACTGTTTTGTATTTTTCTTTTATTCCAGAATGTTATGATCCTCTATGGTTAACTTAACAATGGTATATGCAATAATTATCTATGGTATTTATAATCCTAATCGTTCCGAATCCCAGTTTCCATATTCGTCATACCCAAATCCATCAGGATCCATTGCATCAATTCCACATTGCTCTAGAAACCTAGAACAGTCATGACAATAATAAGACTCATAGCTTTCATCGCTACCTTCCCAATCAATTTCATGCTTGGTAAACAACTCACCACACTCACTACATTCGTATAATTTTGACATAATATAAACTCCTATTTTTAATAAACAAGTATATGAAGCTTCTACATTATCAGATTCAGCCTGATCCATGGTAAATACTGTGACTTCGGCTATTTTTATTAACGAAATTAAAGGATTAGCTTACTTTTCTCTTAAACAGTTTACAACTGAAAATGCATTAACTATCCCAATTTTATGTTTTTTATTAAGCAATTTTACACATTCAGAGAAACTCAAGTTGTTCTCTTTTATAAATTCAATTTCTTCCCCGCCATTCTTAATCATATAGTCTGCAAATTTTGATGCAATAATATATCTTCTAACAACTAAATAGATCAGTCCAAAAACCAACACAATATTAAATATTACTTGTAAATCCATTATGACTTTCCTCCTATAATTACACGGCAGGATATACTCTATCCCCAAAAAACTTCTGGTCATATTTCTGACACAGAATCTAGAACAAATATATGATTCACTTTATTTTTTATAAGCTAATCATAACTTTATTCCTCACTTTCTTAAGAATACCGATATTATAGTCCACTAATTTTATTTTGTCAAGTATTTTTTATCTAAATTATAATTTTGACCTAAACAATGCTTTTTTATGGTTCAAATTTCTGTTATAATGTAAATACAGAATTGTAGGTGTCGTGAAATGAAAAAAGAAAAATATCCCTCAAATGAGAAAACAAGACAAATACTGCAAGACAATTTAAAGTCTATCAGAGAGATCTTAAATTGGACAAGTGCAGATTTAGGTAATCTTATTGGAGTTACTAAACAAACCATTAGTAATTTAGAAACAAAGAATAGTAAACTAACCAAACTTCATTATATTGCAATACGAACGGTAGTTGATTTTGAAATTGAAAAACTAAAATCAACTGACTCTGATCGAGCCGAGCGTGCTAGCATGCTATTAGAAGTATTATCTAAAGCCGAAGAAGAAAATCTGGATTTTGATGAAATCTCTCAGGCTTCTAAATTAATTGTTTCCTCAACGTCTGCTGCAATTGCAGGTACTATAATTGGTGCAATAATCCCATTTGTTGTCAATGGATTTAATAAAAAAAATAGATAACAGTGAACTGTACCCCAAAAGTTATACAGAAAAAATCTAACTTTTGGGGTGTTTTTATTATGAGATTAATGTTTGAGAATAAATTTTAGATTTATGAACTAAAACAAAAAAATTTTATTAGCTTTGATGAGTAGTTTTTAAATAAGAAAATATCCCTCACACTAAATAACAGAAGCTCTTCCAATAAAGCAAAAGTTTAAAAGATCTTTAAATTTTTCCTGTTCTTCTGAACTTGATAAGTAAAAGTCTAAATCGTATTTTTCATACACCACTATCGCTGTCTCAAAATTTTTATACAAACCACGATCTGCTAAACGAACGTTCGTATTATTTAAGACTGATGTTAGCAGAGCATAAACATTAGTATATTCTCTCAATTTAAGGGGTAAATCATCTTGATAAAAATCTTCCTCATACTCAGCAATTTCTTCCTCTGAAGGATAATTCATATTTTGAATCTGTTCATGATTACTGATCAACCAAAATCTAGCTTCATCAACCCCTCTAGTTTTCACAATTGATAAAAGAAATTTGTCTAACAATTGAATGTTATCAAAATCTTTTACTTCTACTAATTTTTTTAACGTTCTAAATCTAATTTCTGGAGGTAGTGCGGAGAAAAAAGTTAAAACATTTTTATCTGATTTTAAATTCAGATCATACTTCAAAAAATATTGAACAAACAAATATGAAAATAAATCCCATATTGAATTCTCTGCCACAATTAGCTCTTCAATTTTTGCATTTGATATATTCGAAGTATGTGTGTGTTTATTCCCGATTTCTTTTAATCTATTTATAGTTTTTTCAAAGTCTTTAACTATTAGTTTATCAATTTTATTATATTGTTCAGTTACTTTAAACTTTTCATTTTTTTATAGGTAGTTATATCTCCCAATTCCATCGGTTCACCTGCCCCTAAATCTAAAAATTTACGAGCTAGTATCTCAGTCAACTTTCTTAATAACACAATTCTACTTCCATAACTAATCTCTGAGTAATAAATATCACCAATTAAATCAGATAAAATTAATTCATAATCTTGATTATCAAAAGAAGCAATTCCCATATCTTATCCTTTCTAAAAATAGCATATGAGCTGAGCTCATATGCTATATGTTTCTCTATTAATTCTACGACTTTACTTCATTAGCTAATTTAGCAAGAGTAATTTCCTTATGCGAATCAATAGAAATTGTTACAAGCTCAATTAGAGCTAAAATAACTTTTGTCCAATCAACATTCATTATTTCGTCCTCCTTCTGGGCACTTCCTGTGCCAAAAACCAAGAACTTGTAACATTTATATATTATTAAAATAATAAAATTTTGTCAATTTTTTATAGGATATCTTTCCGAATAATGCCTCTTTTTTTACGTTATAATTTAATTAACATTTGAAAGAATAATAGAATTTTAGTTAGTTATTATGATCAAAAATATATTCTTTAGGCCACCCATCAATATCTTTTAAAAGTAGAGTTTTTGATGATCTATCAATCTCTCCAACTTTGTTTCCATTAGCATCTTTTATAATCAAACCAACATTATCGTATTTATAACGATTAACTTTTGTATAAGTCTTTTTAAGTGATTTACTCGAATTGAAATATTGAACATTCTGCTTAACATTAATTATTTTATCATCAACAAAATATATAATATCCGATTTAATCTTTTTATTTTCAATGTTTTGATTATAGTATACTCCTCTACAACCTTTTATCATATCATTGTCAACGAAAATATAAAATCCAGATATAATTACAATCAAAGCTGATAATAGTAATATATATGAATAATCAACTTTTGTTAATAGATATTTTCCACTATATTTATCTTTATCTTTTATTGCTTGTATTTTTTCTGAATTTTCTAAAACAAAGAAATCCGACTTTATTTTTAATACATCTTTAGAAATACGATAAATCGGATTGTCTTTTTCTAATAAAGACCAATATTTAGTGGTTAAGCTTGGTTTTTCACCATTATCCTCCATATTAAAATCGTACTGGATTATTACTAAATCCTTTACATTAATATAGTCGTTCTCATCTATTTCCCAATTCTTTTTAAAAAAATTTCCACTAAGTTTAATCTTGATATATCTTCCCTTGTCAATAGATAAACTATCATTAGGCCTTGACACTCCTAATTTTTTCTTAGCCAAATATTCCAATAATATATCTTTATGCAACTCGTATAAAGCATAAATCATAACAAGGATAACTATTTTTAAAATAGCAGCACAAAATAGGTAAGGAGTAAAATAACTCTTTGGTAAACTTTCAAAATGTGAAGACGTGTAAACATTGACCATATAAAGAAATGTCTTATCCATCGTAATATTTTCAGAAATTAATAAAGATAGATATAAAAATGGAAGATACAAAAGTACCGAATATTTATCTCTATTTAATTTTTCTTTTATTTCATCCTCATTTTGTATTATTCCACCTCTTTCTTCTTTAGATAATAAATATTTCACATCAATATTTGTAAACTGATTATACAGTGTCCCAAAAATCAGCATAAAAAACGTCCAACCTAATATAGCATTATTAATACCAATAAATGAAGTTATAAATAATACTAAACTAGTAGTAAAAATAACAACAAATGGAGAAATCCCTGTAATTACATATATGATTCGAAACAAAAGAAGAAGTAATGCTAGAATCAGAAATGGTACTTTTATATAACTTAGAATTTGAATTAATTTTGGATTAAAATAATTAATTGTTTTTGAAAAAAATATATCTATAATGATAATATTTACAATATAATATATAAGGCAATAGAAAAAATTAGATATTCTTTTTTTTGAAAATATTTCAGAAGAGTTGTTCTTAAACTGATCTTTAATTCCACTTAATTTAATTTGAGTATCATCTCTATAATTGAACCATAGAAATAATCCTAAACCTAAAATGTAAATCATCAAAAAGATAATTATTAAAAATGTATTTGTGTTATTTAATTTTAATATTAAAAAAAGAAATATTCCGACCATAATATTTAGTATTATCGTTAAATACAAATTTATTTTCATTGGCCTATATAATAACGCATTTTTTAAAAGATTCATAATTCCCTCCCTAATAAAAATCGATGATATTCTTTTACACACCCTATATGACAAAATATTATTTTCAACTCAACTTCATTTTTGTGATTTCTACTATGTGAATTTTTGATAGACTGCTACTTTCAACTGTACTCCAAAAATTAGACTGAAAAAAACTAACTTTTTTGGCACAGTTCAATTTGTTGCTTTAAGTAAAAAATTCTCTCCATCTTCATCTCACTTATAAGTAATAATCATATATTATTACTTTGTCTTATTCTAAAAATTATACACTATATATATTTCATAATATTAGTTCATATTCAAAGGTGCTTAAATTTCAATTCGTGTAATTTAAAAAACATCTTATTTCTTATTATATTATCACCATATCATAGATCTCCTTTCTATTCTTAACCTTTAATGAAAGTCTTAAACAAAACCATAGTGTATAAAAAATTATACCTTTATTATTAACATAAGACTCTACAGAGTCATTTGATTTTGTTTTAAAAATCAATCCTTGGAAAGATACAGTAATAGTTTATCATTTTTCAAAACCTCCATTTTTATAATTAATATTGACAGAGTTTTTTATTATTTTCCTAATTTCATTTTTAACTCTCTGATACATTCATAAAGGTATTCTTTACTTTAAGGATATCACAAAAACATAAATTTTTATATAGATTTTCAACAACTAACTTTAAAAAAACAGTATCTAAAAAACTTCATTTCTATATGTTAAATACAATTATTTGCCCATTAATTCTCATGAAGTAAACTTTGTATTTTTGAAACAAAAAAAGACATCCAAGAGATAATTCTTGAATGTCTGTAAACGTTGATATAATCGTATTGATTAACGTTTTGAGTGCAGTGGTTGCCATCCAATCAAACATCGCTTCGCTTGTTTGCTTGGATGGCAACTGTGCATAGCATATCTCTATGCGACTAAAGTCGCTAGAGCTATCCTAATTGCGCACCGCCAGTTCTCATACAAAAAACACCTTGCAAGATGCAAAGTGTTTTCGTTTGTATTCTGTATTCCAGTAACGAATTAACGTTTAGAGAACTGGCTAGCTTTACGAGCTTTCTTAAGACCTGGTTTGGAAAGTATGAATTTCAGTTGGACTAAAAACAGCGTAATATCAAGACTTTTCTCCGCTTTTATAAAAGCGTTTTTCCAATCAAATTCAACTAATTTTATCTAAATGGTGTGGATTTTACCCCCAAAATTACAGAGAATGGAGCTGATAAACACTAAACGTTCACACCATTAGTTAAATGATTTTTTTCATCATTTTTCTTAGATGATAGAACTTCTAATTTATTTCTTATTCAAGCAAAAACAACCTGCTATAAGTAAGAAAGAGGAAGATACAAGAAAAACACGGCGTAAAAACCGATTCAGTTCATTGTCCTCAATCCTTGTCTGCTTCATTTTCTTTTACGAGATCGTTTTGTGAATCTTTTTCAGAGAGTTTTTGATCAATATACTTGTCAATGTTTTCATAAAATTCCTTGGTCGCTTCACTATCTAATGTTGGCGAGTTCTGAACTTGATTCACTTTCAATTGAACAGATTGAATACCGTAAGAGGCTTGTTTTTGGTGGAGTGTTTCTAATTCTTCTTCTGAAATCGGATCTCCAACAACCGTCAAGACCAATTCATTGTTACTTGACTTGTAGACTTGATTAATAACCGTATAATTGGCGAACTCTTTTCCTACAAACTGTTTGATCCCTTCTTTGCGCGCTTGTTCTATTGTCAGAGTAACTGCCGAATAGCTAGCTGGAAGAATCAACAATACAATCAAAGAAATCAAGCCAATTCTCATTTTAATGCTCAGCTCTTTAAATGAAGTTAAAGGAGATTTTCTCATCAAAATTCTTGTTCCAACAATGTTGGCTAGCATGATAAAGACACAGTTGATCAAGAAAAGATAGAGAGCCCCCAATAAAAATCGTACATTCCCATTAGCTAAACCATAGCCAGCAGTACAGATAGGCGGCATCAAAGCTGTAGCAATGGCTACTCCTGGCACGATATTGTTTGCTTCTTTTTTCCTTGAACCGATCACACCAGCAATCCCACCAGCAATAGCAATGAGAACATCCCAAATGGTTGGAGAGGTTCGTGCGATCAACTCGCTACTTGCATAAGACAAGGGAGAAATCCAGAAATACAGAGTCGAGACAAGCAAACTGACCAACACTTGAGTCAATAAAACCTCTAGAGATTGCTTGATTAAACGCGTATCAAAAATAGCTAAACCGAATCCCAGTCCAACAATCGGTGTCATGAGAGGTGAAATTAACATGGCTCCAATAATAACAGCTGTTGAATTCATATTTAGACCGATAGAGGCAATAAAAATTGCACACATCAAAATCGCTGTATCTCTCAATCGAACATGAAGGTCATCGTATAATTTCTCACGGTATTCCCGTGTTGAATAATTGGCAGTCATTTGTCCTCTCCTCTTTCCTTATTTAAATCGGTATAATAATTAATAATAACAGCTGATAAACAGCCAAAAAATATGAGCCCATAAATCGTCAAGAAGACACTGGTAATCCTTCCAATCAAGGTCACAGCTAGGAGATCCCCGTAGCCGACAGTCGTCGAAGTCACAAAAGCATACCAAAGACCGTCTCCGTAATTTGTGATAGCAGGTTCAACTAGGAAAAGCACGCCTCCTGACCCAAAAACAAAGGTCACAAAACTCAGAGCAAACCGAGTAAAACCCGTAACCTGTATAATATGCCATAACATTTTTAAACGTCTCATTTGTTCTCCTTATTCATACTAGCTCCTGACCGAGCCGTTTTTTCCAATAATCAAAGTGAAGATAGGACATGATCTCCATCAGAGAAAGATAGACAAACTGATAGATCTGATTTAAGCTGATTATCAACTGATATTGTTTGAAAAATGACTGGAAGAAAGACCAGATATGACTGTCTTGAATCAGTCCCTTCTTAACATCAGACAGGATATTAGCTAAAGCTCCCAAGGACTGAAACGGTAAATCCTTGACATTTATATAGATCCGGTCCACCACATCATTCAGACTGGTATCTTGGATGGCATGAAATTCTCCAAAGAGAACTCCTGCCGCTCCAAGAGTAGAAACAAATTCCACCAAATAATTTCTGAGGAAATTTTCTCAACCTTTTCCCATAATGTGTTTAGTGCCATCCATAACGATCCCAACCAGAAAAAGGAAAGAAAACAAGCAAAGAAATTATGCCGTAAATCCCAAAAAGCTTCAAGACTTGGTGTTGTTGGTTTTTCTAACTCTAAAATCAAGATGGTCATAATAATTGCTAGAACAGCATCTGTCAATACAATTAATCTGTCTTTCTTCATCGGATTGCATCCCCTTTCTTTTTTGTAACATTCTATCTTATCGCATAATATTGGATATTCTTTCATAATCCGACTACAAACAAAAATAAACCAAAAAGTCTGTCCCTATTATGCTATATTTAACTCTAGAAGTATTCATCCATCTAATTAATAAATATATCATATTTCACAATAAATGAATACTATCAAAGATTCATCCCCTTTCACTTCATCATTTAGTGTTGCTTAGATTTATCAAAAACAACCAAATTTGTATTAATTTCAAGTATCACCTAGTTACAAAAATTTGGGGTGAACAGAAAAAGCATCCCGTATTTTTGATACGAAATGCTTTCAATAAGTTTAAATAAGTTTTAACGTTTACTAAATTGTGATGCTTTACGAGCTTTTTTCAAGCCTGGTTTGGAAAGTATGGATTTCAGATGGACTAAAAATAGCGTAATATCAGGGCTTTTCAGAACGATATCTACTAATTGATTTCATAAAATTTGAATCAATATTTTTTAAACGGGGAAATAGTTTAGGTCTCTAAGCATTAAAATAATACACCTAACTTTGGTCACCGTTTTTTAGTTATTCACTCTTTTTTCGGATAGTGTTTTTAAAGTTATGATGTAAAATGCCGCAATTAAAACACTATACATCATAATCAGAGGATAGACAATTAAGGATAGAATCAATCCCACTCCTTTAATTATTAGGTCAGGTATCAATAACTTCCTATATTGTGCGGTAGCTTCAAGTAATTCTTTCTGATCTATATTGGGTTTATCAATTACTTTATGTAAAAACCAGTTTGCTACCGTTGAAACAATAACAATCAGTCCATAAAAGAGCTGTGCCGTATGATTCATGAAATGACTACTAACTATTCCAGTAGCATAGGGCATAAATGA
>NZ_JBCOAT010000012.1:0-53501 GCF_040226615.1 Streptococcus australis
CTACATTATCATCGTTGAATGCTAGAATACGTGGATTCTGCGTCACCAACATAGCGACAGATCCAGCTCCTTGAGTCGGCTCGCCAGGAGTGTCGATTCCATATTTTGCAATATCGCTGGCAATAACCAAGACCTTGCTCTGTGGAAATTTTTCAACATGAAGTTTAGCATAGTCCAAAGCGGCAGTAGCAGCATAGCAGGCTTCCTTCATTTCAAAGCTACGGGCAAAGGGTTGGATTCCTAGAAGACCGTGAACGAAAACAGCAGCAGCCTTACTCTGGTCAATTCCTGACTCGGTTGCCAGGATGACCATATCGATTTCTTCTTTTTCTTCTTCGGTTAAAATACTATCGCTAGCACTTGCTCCAAGTGTGACGATATCCTCTGTAATAGGGGCAATACTCAGTTCTTTCAATAAGAGCCCTTTACTGAGTTTTTCTGGATCTGTATTTCGAGCAGCCGCTAGCTCACTTAAGCGCAAGACATACTGGCTGGTCGCAAATCCAATCTTATCAATACCGATTGTCATAAATAACCTCTTTTAATTTGATATCTACTAGTATATTTCGTTACTATTTTACCATATTTGAGAGCAAAACTCCCTTGAAAAAGCCAGAACAGTCTGGAAATCATTCTTAGGACCGAGTTGGGTAAGGGGATTGTTTGAAAAAGAGAGGACGAAAAACAAAAAAGGCTGGGACAAAAGTCCTAGCCTCTCAATTGTCTTTGGATTGTCGAGAAAGACGCAGTGGTTGAGTGGGCTCTACTACGCTGATTTCATCAGCTTTTACAGCCCTACTCAACTGTGCGGAGGTGGGACGACGAAATCGAATTCTAACGAATTACCGATTTCTGTCCCACTCTCTTCAACTCTTATCCTTGCTTATCTTTCTTAGGGTTACTCATGATTCGTATGAAGAGTTCTTTGCATTTGTCTCTTAGAACTTTTTCGTAGAAGACGATTAAAGCGATGTACACAATCAGAAAGTTCAAGGTCAGATAGAACAAGTCAAATGAATTGCGGGCATAGTGAGTCGCTTCTAGATAGGAGGAAATTGCTCCAAGAATCACCCAAGGAAGATACTTGACATACTTGTGTACCATCATGCAACACCTCGCATCCTTTAAAGAATTTGTTTTTCCACTATTATTGTACTCCTTTTAAGCGAAAATGCAAGAGATTACATATAAACTATTTGAAAAACCAATGCTAGTTGGCATTGGTCATTTTTCTTTTTTGATGGTGTTGGTAAGAATGGTAGAGTTTCAAGACGACAGACCCGCTAGCCATCCCGATAGAGATGACCAAGGCCAGAATAACAACCAAGGTTACGCTGGTCACTGCTTGTTGATATTGGCCACTGACAAAGAAGGAAGTGGTCCGATAGGAAATGTATCCAGGAACCAAAGGGGCAAGAATAGCCAGCATAAAGACAACGACAGGCGTCTTATAGATAATACTTAAAATTTGACTGATACAAGAACCAACGATTGCTGCAATAAAAGTCGCAATGATAACATTGGTAGGTCCTTTCAAGATATAGTAGAGCAACCAAATAGCCATCCCTAGAACTCCTCCAGGGATGAGCATGGAACGTTGCACATTGAGGACGATTAAAAAGGTAATGATGGCAATCAAACTAGCCACCGCTTGGATTAAAAATTCGATTAGATTCATGATTCTATTTCATAAGGACAAGAGCGACGGTCGTCCCGGCACCAAGGGCAAGGGTAATGAGTAGGGTCTCAAAGAGTTTACTCATCCCAGAGTTGAGGTGGTTGTTCATCAGATCCCTGACGGCATTGGTCATGGCAATACCAGGAACAAAGGGCATAACACAGCCAGCAATGATAAGATCGGTATTGGAAGGAAAACCACTATATTGAGACCAAATATGGGCCAAAAAGCCAAAGACAAAGGCTGCCGCAAAAGCAGTAGCAAAAGGGATGCGCACGTATTTCTCAACTACTAGAGAGAAAGCAAAGGCAAAGACGGTCGCAATACCTGCTCCAATGGCATCATAAAAGTTCCCGCCAAACATGATGGAGAAAAAAGGGGCACTAAGAGTTGCCGCGATGGTTAACTGCAGATTGGTATAAGGGACTGCCTTTTGTTTTAATTGGATCAAAGCTTGATAGGCTTCTTCGAGATTGATGTACCCAGAGACTAATTGGCGAGAAATCTGGTTGACATCACAGACCTTCTCGATATTGTAATTGGTTCGCAGGATCCGTTTCATCCGCGTGATATTGGCATTTTCGATTGAAAAGAAAATAGCGACTGGCATCGCTAAGGCATTGCAATCATCGATTCCTTGAGAATGAGCAATCCGGATCATGGTATCCTCCACCCGATGGATTTCAGAACCGCTCTCTAAAAGGAGGGTTCCTGCCAACATGAGGACGTCAATCACGCGGTCCATATCTTTAGACGCTTCCATTGTTCTTCCTGTTCTGTTAATAGATTGTCTCCATTATATCAAAATTTCACTGATTTGTACTAGTGTTACCACGGATTTAGTCAAGACAGGACAAGAAAAAACCAGCCGTTTCCGACTGGTTTGAAAAATCTATTTGAATCTTAGCTCAATGCATCATCCATAGAAAGAACTTCGTGGAAGACACGTTGTGTCAATTCAGTTTTTTGTTCTGGAGTGAGGTATTTGGTGTTTACACAGTATCCAGAGATACGTACAATAACATCTTCACCGCTCATGATCTTTTCGTAAACGTCTGACAAGTCCATAACGTTCAAGTTAACGTGTTGTCCACCGTTTTCGAAGTATCCATCAAGGATAGTTACCAAGTTATCTACTTGTTCGTCACGAGTTTTACCAAGAGCACGAGGAGAAACTTGAGTAGTGAGTGAGATACCGTCAGCTGCGTAACCAAAGTCAAGGCTAGCAAGTGAGTTCAAGTTTTGCAACCATCCACCTTTCGCTTTGTTAGATGGGTTAGCACCTGGTGAGAAGAATTCCAATTTGCTTGTGTTTACAGAACCATCTTCGTTGAGGTATACCCCTTTGTGGACTGGTGAGTTACCAGTTTGTTTAGAGTAAGCAACGTTAGAAGTGATGGTAAGAAGTGACACAGTTGCTTCAGCGTTCTTGTAAAGTTTGTGGCTGCGAAGACGAGTAGTGTAAGCTTCGATCAACCATTCTGCCAATTCGTTAGAACGTGGGTCATCTTCACCCCAACGTGGGTATTCACCGATTGTTTCGTAATCGTAGATGTAGCCATCTTCGTCACGGAGTGGTTTAACAGTAGCGTATTTGATTGCTGATAAGGTATCAACAGTGTTAGCGAAACCACAGATACCGAATCCCATGTTTGCGCGTTGGTGAGTTGGCAAGAAGGCCATTTGAACTGCTTCGTAGTTGTACTTATCAGTCATGTAGTGGATGATGTTCAAAGCATCTACGTAAGTGTCAGTCAACCAGTCAAGTGATTTTTCGAAGTTTGCTTTAACAGATTCGAATTCAAGAACTTCGTCACGGATAGGATCGATGTCAAATACTTTGTAGTCTTTATGAACGTCGTCGTATCCACCGTTCAAACCAGTAAGAAGAGCTTTAAGCACGTTTACACGAGCACCGAAGTACTGGATGTTGTGGCGTTGTTCTTCGTTTTCTGGGTCAAGTGGAGATACACAACATGAGATACAGCTCATTTCACCGTATCCGTCTTTAGCCATTGTTGTAACACCTTCGTATTGGATAGAAGAGTGTTTGTGGCTCATGTGCATACAGTAGCGACGGAAGCTGTATGGCAATTTGTCAGTCCAAAGAACTGTCAAGTTTGGTTCTGGAGAGTTACCGATGTTGTCCAAAGTGTTCAAGAAACGGTAGTCCATCTTAGTAACACGGTGACGTCCGTCGTTACCCATACCAGCCATAGAAGTTGTGATGAAGGTTGGGTCACCTGAGTACAATTGGTCGTAAGCTTTTGTACGAGCAAATTTAACAGTACGCAATTTCATAACGAAATCGTCAACGAATTCTTGGAGTTCAGACTCAGTGTAAGTGCCACGAGCCAAGTCACGTTCAGCGTAGATATCCAAAACGATTGGCACACGTCCAAGAGAAGTAGCAGCACCGTTGATCACACGGCAGACAGCCATGAAGGCGATGTTTGTCCATTGGATTGCTTCTTTTGTATCGAAGGCAGGACGACGTACGTCTACACCATAAAGGTCACCCAATTTAACAACTTCTTGAAGTGCTTGGTATTGAAGGTTTACTTCTTCACGAAGACGGATTGATTCTTCATCGATTTCAGTGATTGCGTTCCAGTCGTTTGCTTTTTCAGCCATCAAGTAGTCAGCTCCGTAAAGGGCCAAACGAGCATAAACCCCGATGATACGTCCACGTGAGTAAGCATCTGGAAGACCAGTTACTGTGTGAGCGTGACGTGCACGACGGATGTTTGTAGTATAAGCACGGAAGATACCATCGTTAACTGTTGTTACATATTTAGTGAAGATTTCATGCACAGCTGGATCTGGCTCAAATCCATTTTCTTTCAAAGTAGTTTCCGCCATACGGATACCACCACGAGGCATGAAGTTCAATTTGAACAACTCATCGTTTTGGATACCGAAGATGACTTCGTTTTCTTTGTCAATGTATCCAGCTGCGATATCAGCGATAGAAGTTGGACGAGTATCGTATGGGAAACGAGTTTCTTCGTAGTGTGCTTTTGTTTCTTCAACAATCTTCTTGATGTGAAGAGAACGTTCAGTTGGTCCAGCTAGGAAGCTTTCGTCTCCATCATATGGAGTGTAGTTAGCTTGTACAAAGCGTGAGACGCTGGCTCTTTCTTTCCAGTCTTCCCCTTGGAAGCCTTCCCAGGCTTTGTCAAAAATATCTTGTGCTTCAACAACTGTTTTAACAACCATGTTTAAATCCTCTTATATCTTTCTAGCAACAAATCTGTTGCACTTACAATAGTAGTATACCACATAGAAATCGGTTTCACAAAGGGAATAGCAAAAAGATTTTGGATTCTTTTATAATACAGAAAGGTGTAGATGAATAAACTGTATTATATTTTTGCCTTGGGAAAGGTGGAAATTAGTGGGAAAAAATCGTTGATAAGGATATAATGAAAAAGGAGGTTACCTATGCTTATATTTCCTTTAGTAAATGATACGAGCCGTAAGATCATTCATATCGACATGGATGCCTTTTTTGCGTCCGTTGAAGAGCGCGACCATCCTGAATTGAAGGGAAAGCCTGTCATCATTGGCCATGATCCCCGTTTGTCTGGCGGAAGAGGAGTGGTATCAACCTGCAATTATGAAGCCAGAAAATATGGCGTCCATTCGGCTATGAGTTCAAAAGAAGCCTACGAACGTTGTCCTCAGGCAGTGTTCATCCCTGGTAACTACGAGAAGTATCAGGCAGTCGGTCTCCAAGTCAGAGAAATTTTTAAACGCTATACAGATCTAATTGAGCCTATGAGCATCGACGAAGCCTATCTGGATGTGACCAACAATAAGCTTGGTGTTCAGTCTGCTGTCAAAGTAGCCCGCTTGATTCAGCATGATATTTGGAATGAATTGCATTTGACGGCTTCTGCCGGAGTTTCCTACAATAAGTTTCTTGCAAAAATTGCCAGTGATTACCAGAAGCCTCGAGGACTAACCGTTATTTTACCCGAGCAAGCTCAAGATTTTTTAAGTCAGCTAGATGTAGCTAAGTTTCATGGTGTGGGAAAACGGACAGTGGAGCGGCTTCATGATTTAGGAATCTATACTGGTGCAGAACTCTTAGAAGTGCCGGAAATGACTCTCATCGATCACTTCGGTCGCTTTGGTTTTGATCTTTATCGAAAGGCTCGGGGGATCCATAACAGTCCTGTCAAGAGCAATCGTATTCGCAAGTCCATTGGGAAGGAACGCACCTATCGAAAATTGCTGGTGGCCGAGGATGATGTGCTAAAAGAACTAGCCAACCTATCTGAAAAAGTGGCGAGCAGTTTGGCCAAGCATCAGAAAATTGGTAAGACCTTGGTACTCAAGATTCGTTATGCAGATTTTACGACCTTGACCAAGAGACGAAGTTTAGAGGAAGCAACTAGTGACCCAGCAGTCATTCAGAGAGTGGCACAGGAGCTTTATCAGAGTTTGGAGACTAATCCCGCAGGTATTCGCCTCTTAGGGGTGACCCTCACTAATTTTTCTTCCGATTCTCAGGAATCCCATGAAGGATTTCTAATAGAAAAAACCCCGTAAGTTAGTATGCTTACGGGGTTTTTTAACTAGTTTTTGAAGAAGTGTTGAATCTCTTCCTCAGTGAGGCCAATCAAGGGATCAATGCTTAAGTAATTGTCCTCTGTTAATCGATAGCCTTGTTGAGAAGCTTGGGAAGCAGATAAGTCAGAGTGGTTTTCAACTGAGATGAGCTCCTTTTGGGGCTCTGTTGTTTGAGAAGTCTCCTTCAGATGAGTGGTGCTGGCTGAGGAAGACTCTCTACCTTGAGGAAGCACATCAGAAAAGCGTTCAATCAGATAGGTTTTTCGTGCGGTTCCGGTATTCTGTGTCGCAAAGTGAAATGCAGTGTATTCTCCCAGAAGGATGAGTTTGCTCTTGGAACGAGTAATGGCTGTGTAGATCAGATTGCGTTGGAGCATCCGTCTACTCTGATTGGTCAAGGGAAGGATGACCACGGGGAATTCACTCCCTTGAGACTTATGGATACTCATGGCATAGGCCAGGCGAATCTTGTACCATTCATTGCGTGGATAGATCAATTCATTGCCGTCAAACTGGATGGTGAGTTCATCTTGTTTGGATTCGGTATACTTAGCCGGTAAAAGGTCGGTAATGTAGCCAATATCTCCGTTAAAGACATTGCTCTCGGCATCGTTGACTAGGTGGATGACCTTGTCACCATTTCGATACTGGCAATCTAGCGCTTGAAAGAAAAGAGCATCTGTTTCTAATGGATTGAGAAGTTCTTGCATGATACCATTAATCTGGTCAATGCCAGCAGAACCTCGATACATAGGAGCGAGGACCTGTATGTCTCGGGCCGGGATGCCGTTGCGAAGGGCTGCGCTGGTGATTTTTTCAATCATGGGAGCGATGAGCTCACTCGGTGCTTCAAAGTAGGAGCGATCAGGCTTTTTCTCTGTGAAATCAGGAGCTAGTTGGCCTTTGCGAATCTGGCTGGCCAGAGTGACGATGGTCGAATCCTCACCTTGACGGAAGATGTGTTCCAGTTTGACTTGAGGGATGCTTGGGATCTGTAGGAGATCGGACAAGACTTGTCCAGGGCTCACAGAAGGAAGCTGATCGGCATCTCCAACAATTAAGAGTTTGGTATTGGAGGAGATATTGCTGAGAAGCTGATTGGCTAACCAAGTATCCACCATAGAAAATTCATCGACAATGATAAAATCCGCATCGAGATAATCGTCCAAGTGACTCGTGTCGTCGTCTCCCGTCATTCCTAAGTGACGATGAATGGTGGCGCTCGGAAGACCAGTCAGTTCACTCATTCTTCGCGCTGCTCGACCGGTTGGAGCAGCTAAGAGGATTGGTAATTGAGATTTCTTCCGAAGGTCCAATTGGTGCAGGCGGGCGTAGGTTCCGATAATCCCATTGATAACAGTTGTTTTCCCCGTTCCTGGTCCACCTGTTAGCACGAAGACCTTTTGCTGGATGGCTTCCTGGATAGCCTTCCGTTGGATGGGATCGTAGTGGATATGGAGATCTTCTTCAATGTCATCGATTGTTTGTTCGATTTTATCTGGTTCGAAAGATTCCTGCTTTCCTTTTTCTAGCAAGCGACCGATATGGCTGCGGATCCCTTCTTCCGCAAAGAAGAGGCTGTTGTTGAAAATCTTAGTGTCAATGTTTTGCACCTTGTCTTCTTCGATGAGACTGGCCAATTCTTGGGCAACGCTAGCTGGATCGAGCTCAACGGGACGGGATGCTTCTAAGAGTTGGATGGTGGCCTGGAGCAATTCTTTGGCTTCAACATAGGTGTCCCCTGTTTCTAAGGAGAGAGTTAACAGACTATGGACTAGCCCGGCTCTGAAGCGTTCAGGTGCATCGCTGGCAATCCCTAATTCTTCTGCTAGTTGGTCGGCAATCTTAAAACCCATTCCTTGAATATCTTCGACCAGTTGATAGGGAGCCGATTCGACGATTTGCAAGGTTTCTTCCTTGTAGAAATCTTGGATTTGGAAGGCTAGTTTATTAGGGATGCCATAGTTGGCAAGTTGGGCGAGGACCCGTTCTGTACCATAGTTGAGCTGTAGTTTTTCGACAAAGGCCTCGCGATTCTTTTTAGAAAGTCCGGAGATAGAGGCCAGCTTTTCAGGTGCTTGAAGGATTTTATCAATGGTATCCTCACCATAGAGATCCACGATCTTTTGGGCTGTTTTGAGTCCAATTCCTTTAAAATGATCGCTAGAGAAGTATTTCACCAAGCCTTTGCTGGTGGGTTTGGCTCGTTCATAGCGATTCATTTGCAACTGTTGGCCATATTTCGGATGATGGACCAGTTCTCCCCAGAAGGTATAATCTTCTCCTTCAACGATATCTGCCATTGTTCCAGTAACGATAATTTCAAAGTCATCATAGTCCTCTGCATCGGTATCATTGATATCCAACAATAAGATACGGAAAAAACTACTTTGATTTTCAAAAATGACTCGCTCAATGGTTCCTGAGAAATAGTATTCCATGCAGAGTTTCCTTTTTAGTAGTAATCAGAGAGAGTATCTCTCACGAAGATATTGAAAGAGATTGGAACAAGAGTTCCAATCTCATCATGGGTTAATAAGTCTGGAATGGAAGGAGTGGCCAGAGGCGAAGAACGGCTTCTCCTTTGATTTGATTCTTCTTGAAAGCCCCAACCTGGCGGCTATCTTTTGAAACGATTCGATCATCACCAAGGAGTAGATACTCATCATCCAAGAGCTTTTTCGTGAAGGTCGCACTTCCATCTTTATCAACAGTGAAAGCCTCGGCTATCTGTGCCATTTGGCGGAAGAGCTCTCCATTTTCTTCGAACCCTTTTCCAGAATAGGTTGACTGTAATTTATCCTCTTTGAATTTTTGAATGTATTCTTTCAAGTAGGGCTCGTCAGTTTCTTTGCCGTTGATATAGAGGACATCGTTTTTGTACTCGATGGTTTCGCCAGGGAGTCCAATGACCCGTTTAACGATTTCTTTGGTTTTTCCATTTTCTGTTTCACTAGCGACCACGATATCAAAACGGTCGATAGGCAGTTTATTGATAACGAGAAGGTATTCACTGTCTGCCAAGGTTGGATCCATAGAATGGCCATCGACACGGACAGGCGTCCACAGATAAATACGAGAGAGAATAATGCCTCCAATAATGAGGCCAAAGAGCGCCCATTCTTTCAGGAAAGAACGAACTGGATTGTTTGATTTTTTTGAACGTTTCATGCTTTATCTTTCTATTAATTTTTTTGCTTTTTCTGTATTTTTAAAGTGAAGTTTGGCACTGTAGTCAAGGGCTTGAATGCCATAGGCCTGTAATAGTTGAGCAGCAACCTTATCTGAGGGAGTACCAGCTCCACTAGGCAGGGTATAGCCTAGTTCTTGACTCAATTCTTCCAGATTTTGGAGGAAGAGATCGCGAGCGATAATGGAACTCACAGCTACCGCCAGGTATTTTCCTTCGGCCTTTTCTTCTAGGGTGACGACTTGTGGGACCTGATTCGCTTCTGCCTGAACATAGCGATCATAGTTTTTCTTGGTCGTAAAGGCATCGACCACAATTTTTTGAGCTTTTGCCCCTTGTTGCAAGAGCAAAAAAATAGCTTGATTGTGGAGGGCGACCTTGACAGAAACTGCATTGTAGCCAGAGGCGATGACCTGATTGTATTTCTTAGGTGTCAGCAGCAAGGCCTGATGTGGGATTTCTTTTTTGAGGATCGGTGCGAGAGCTCGAATTTTTCGATCATCCAGGGTTTTAGAATCCCCAACTCCTAGACTTTTTAAGCGGGCATGTTGCTCCGGGCTGACCAGTGAAGCTACTACAGCAAGCCCTCCAAAGTAAGAGCCGTTCCCAACTTCATCCGTTCCGATTAAGGGGAAGTCTTGTCCGGCAAGTGCTTGGTCTATCGAATCTTGCTGGTAACCGAAAAAGGCAGCATAGCGCGTGGCCTGATTACCTTGTAGGACAACCTTTCCTGATGTGTAAATCGAAATGGTTGCACCAGGAGCCTTAAAAAAATATCGGATATATGGATTTTTTGAAGACGCCAAATGGTCTTGGTACTGACGAACAAATGCTTGGATGTCCTCATTTTGAGGGGACAATGTGATTGTTTCCATAGCCCTTATTGTATCATAAATGCTCTATGAAAGGCCAGAAAAAGACCAACCGAATTTAGTCTGAAAGGACTTCTTTTAGCCTTGCTTCAATTGCTTGAGGATCGGTTTTTGAAGAGAAGCGGTGGACGACCTGGCCTTGGCGATCGATCAAGAATTTGGCGAAATTCCATTCAATACGGGAGCCCAAGGGACCACTAGCTTGTTCTTTGAGCCATTGGTAAAGGGGACTGGCTTCTTTCCCACTGACTTTTATTTTTGCGAAGCGTGGGAAGCTGGTTTGGTAATGGAGGCTACAAAACTGATTGATTTCTTCAGCATTGCCCGGCGCTTGGCCCATAAATTGATTGCATGGAAAGTCAAGGATTTCAAAACCTTGGTTATGGTAGCGCTCATAGAGCTCTTGCAATCCCTGGTATTGAGGCGTCAGACCACAACCTGTTGCTGTATTGATGATGAGAAGCACTTGCCCTCGATAGGTTTCTAGGGAGATGGTGCTCCCGTCTTGGGCTTCTATAGAGAAATCATAAATATTCATTTTTTTACGTCCTTTCCTACTTTCTCTATTGTATCATGCTTGGGGAGAAAAAAGATAAACCGTGGCCTACTGCCTCCAGTATCTCCTATAGGAAGGGGATTTTTATACTGACAAGCAGGCTAGATTTTGATATAATATCGTGAGGTGATTTTTTATGTCCAGCTTAAATAGATACAAATTTACTTTCGGTAATAAATCGCTGACTCTCACAACTAATCATGATAATCTCTTCATGGAAGAAGTTGAACGGGTCGCGAAGGAAAAATATGAAGCGATTAAAGAACAAATGCCAGTTGCTGATGATGAGACCCTGGCTATTTTACTAGCAATCAATAGTTTATCAACTCAATTGAGTCGTGAGATTGAGTTTGACGATAAGGAAAAAGAATTGGAAGACTTTCGTCGCAAGGCCCTAGATGGCCTGGTCGGTAGATCATCTAATTAAGGGGAGTTGCATGTTTTCAATCCTGATTTTATTCATCCTAGCTTGGAGTTTTTATATTGGGTATTCACGAGGGATTTTGCTTCAAGGATATTATTTTTTCACCATGATTGTGGCCATGTTGGTCGCAGGATCAGGCTATCAGTCCTTGGCAAAAACCATTAGTCTATGGATCCCATTTTCGAGTGCAACACAAGCTTCAAAAACCTATTTTTATGGTGCGGACCAACTCTTTCACTTAGACAAAGTTTTTTACGCTGGTTTGGCTTATTTTATCTTGTTTGTTTTGGTCTATGCGATTGGTCGAGTGATTGGACTCTTTATTCCCTTGATTCCAACACCTGAAAGATGGGAGGAGTTTCCGTTTCAGATTGCCAGTGGTGTTTTAGCTGTCTTGGTGACTTACTTTGTTCTGCAAATGGGATTCACGATTTTATCAACCATCCCCATGGCAGCTATTCAAGATCGGCTCCATGGAAGTTTCCTCATTCGATTTATGGTGCAACATAGCCCCCTTACAGCAGGCCTCTTGAAACAACTTTGGGTTGTAAAAATCTTAGGTGCGTAATCACTTCTCATCATGTGTAAAAGTTCATGAGAGATATTATAGAAAGGAAGGGGAGGCTCAGACCAAAATCAGCCTCCTTTTCTGTTATGGAGAAACATGAATCAAAAAATTCTCGAAACCTTAGAGTTTCAAAAAGTCAAAAACTTAGTAGAGCCCTATTTGCAAACGGAGCAGGGCGAGGTGGAGTTACAGGAATTAGCCCCGCTTGCAAAAGAAGAAGCAATTGAAACTGCCTTTCTTGAGATGGCGGATATGGCTCAGATATTTGTGGAGCATCCGCACTTTAGCGTGCCCACCATCCAAGAAATTCGTCCGGTGACCAAACGTTTAGAATTGGAAACATCGCTCAATATTGATGAATTGTTAGCGGTGAAGAAAGTCTTGCGCGTGACTCATGAATTGCGAAATTTTTATGATGAATTAGAAAATGTCCGCTTGGAAAAACTGGATCGAATTTTTGAAAATCTAGTCGATCTTCCACAGTTGCAGGGAAGTTTACATGCCATTAATGAGGCTGGATTTATCGAAAATTTTGCCAGCGAAACTTTGGCTAAAATCCGTCGACGGATTCAAGAGAATGAACACCAAGTGCGAGATATTCTGCAAGAATTGTTGAAGAGCAAGTCCGAAATGCTGGCTGATCAGGTCGTAGCTAGTCGGAATGGACGAAATGTTTTGCCAGTCAAAAACACCTACCGCAATCGGATTGCCGGTGTAGTTCACGATATTTCTGCTAGTGGGAATACTGTCTATATCGAACCTCGAGCAGTCGTCAATCTCAATGAAGAGATTGCGAATCATCGTGCGGATGAACGCTTCGAGATGCTCCGGATCTTGGAAGAAATTTCAAATCTCCTTCGGCCTCATGCGGGGGAAATTCGGAACAATGCTTGGCTAATCGGTCATATTGACCTCGTTCGTGCCAAACATCGCTTTTTACAGGATCGAAAAGGGACCATTCCAGCCTTGTCAGCTCAAGGGGAGATTCAGCTTCTGCAGGTTCGCCATCCCTTGATCGAGAAGGCTGTTCCCAATGATATCCACTTTGGCAAAGACCTCACAGAGATTGTGATTACAGGACCGAATACGGGTGGGAAGACCATCATGCTGAAGACCCTAGGACTAGCCCAATTAATGGCCCAGTCAGGGTTGCCAATCCTAGCAGATACTGGGAGTAAGGTAGCTGTCTTCACGCAAATCTTCTCTGATATTGGGGATGAGCAGTCGATCGAGCAGAGCCTATCTACCTTCTCCAGTCACATGACCAATATTGTCTCTATTTTGGAGCAGGTCGATGAGGAATCCTTGGTCTTGCTAGATGAGTTGGGAGCTGGAACGGATCCCCAAGAAGGGGCTTCACTAGCGATTGCCATTCTAGAAGATCTCCGCTTACGAGGGATCAAGACCATGGCAACCACCCACTATCCAGAACTTAAGGCCTATGGGATTGAAACCCTTGGTGTTCAAAATGCCAGCATGGAATTTGATACGGACAGCTTGCGTCCGACCTATCGGTTTATGCAGGGGGTACCAGGACGTTCTAATGCCTTTGAGATCGCTCGTCGTCTAGGCTTATCAGAAGTGATCGTTCGTCAAGCGCAGGGGATGACCAATCAAGATCGGGATGTCAACCGCATCATTGAAAAGTTGGAAGCTCAGACCCTAGAAAGTCGCAAACGCCTCGACTCCATCCGAGATGTCGAACAGGAAAATCTAAAATTCAACCGTGTCCTCAAGAAATTGTATAATGAGTTGACCAGGGAGCGGGAGACAGAGCTTAACAAGGCGCGTAAAGAAGCGCAAGAAATTGTAGATCTGGCTCTAGCAGAAAGCGACCAGATCTTACAAGGTCTCCATGCCAAATCACAACTCAAGCCCCATGAAATTATTGAGGCTAAGTCTCAGTTGAAGAAATTAGCTCCAGAAACGGTCGACCTATCAAAAAACAAGGTCTTGAAACAGGCCAAGAAAGCCCGAGCTCCAAAAGTAGGAGACGAGATCTTGGTCATCAGCTATGGGCAAAGAGGAAGTCTTACTAAGCAGCTCAAGGATGGTCGTTGGGAAGCCCAAGTGGGACTGATCAAGATGACCTTAGAAGAAAAAGAATTTAATCTTCTGAAAGCTGAAAAAGATGCTTCTCAACCGAAAAAACGCCAGGTCCATGTGGTCAAACGTTCCAACACAAATGGGCCTCGGGCTCGCTTGGACCTTCGTGGCAAACGATATGAGGAAGCCATGGAAGAATTAGACAGCTTTATCGACCAAGCCCTTCTCAATAATATGGCCCAAGTCGATATCATCCACGGGATTGGAACGGGCGTCATCCGGGAAGGGGTCACCAAGTACCTTCGTCGCAATAAGCATGTCAAAAGCTTTGAATACGCTCCTCAAAATGCAGGAGGAAGCGGAGCAACAATTGTTACCTTTAAATAAGCAAAGAGTCAGTCGTGCCTTTTAATCAGGCACGCTTTTTGCTATAATACAGTCAGTTTAAACGGAAAGAAGGAAAGTTTATGACCCCTAATCGTTCGTCCGATTCTTGCACCACCATACTCGTCGGAAAAGGTGCTAGCTATGATGGTTCAACCATTGTAGCTCGCACGGAAGACTCTCAAAACGGAGTGTTTACCCCTAAGAAATTTATCGTTGTTCAGCCAGAGGATCAACCCCGTCATTATCGTTCAGTCCTATCTCCTTTTGAGATAGATCTGCCTGATAACCCTGTTCGTTACACAGCTGTTCCAGATGCTATTCCTAAGGATGGTATCTGGGGAGAAGCGGGTATCAATCACTATAATGTGGCTATGAGTGAAACAGAAACTATTACGACCAATAGCCGGGTCTTGGGTGCGGATCCTCTGGTGGAAAGTGGCATTGGGGAGGAAGACATGCTGACCTTGGTCCTTCCTTATGTTCAAACTGCTCGTGAAGGAGTTCTTCGCTTGGGGAAACTCCTAGAGGAATACGGCACCTATGAGTCTAATGGGGTGGCTATCAGCGATGTCAATGAAATCTGGTGGTTGGAAACCATCGGAGGTCATCACTGGATGGCCCGCCGTGTACCTGACGATGCCTATGTGACCAATCCCAATCAATTGGGAAGTGATCGCTTTGAGTTTGATCGCCCGGAAGAATTCTTATGTGACCCAGACTTGAAAGATTTTGTGAAACGGCATCACTTGGTCTTAGATTTTGACGGTTCCTCCTTTAACCCTCGTTATGCTTTTGGGAGCCAACGAGACAAGGACCGCCATTACAACACACCACGTGCTTGGGATATTCAACGGTTCCTCAACCCAGAAGTGGAGCAAGATCCTCGTTCCTTCTTCCTTCCTTGGTGTCAAAAACCCTATCGCAAGATTACGATTGAAGATGTCAAATATGTCCTCAGCAGTCACTACCAGGATTCAGTTTATGATCCCTATGGCTCAGAAGGGGAAAGTCATAGTCGTCGGACCTTCCGTACCATTGGTATTAACCGAACTAGCCAGACGGCCATTCTCCAATTGCGGCCAAATCGTCCTCAAGAAACAACCGGGATTCAATGGCTTTGCTATGGGTCTATGCCCTTCAATACAGCTGTTCCTTTCTTTACCCAGGTAGATACAACACCGGATTATTTTGCCAACACGACAGAAAAAGTGACAACGGATTCCTTCTATTGGACCAATCGGATTATTGCTGGTCTGGCAGATGCCCATTATAGTCATCATGTTGGAGATTTAGAAGATTACCAAGAAAGAACTATGACCCTTGGGCATGCCCGGATTGGACGAGTGGATCAAGGCTTGGCAGCAGGACAAACCGTTGACTTCGAAAGAGAAAATCAGGAAATGAGTGATCAGATTCAAGAAGCGACGGATCGCTTATTGGACAAGATCTTGTTGGATGCTAGCAATCTGATGACCAACCATTTCTCTTTGAGTGACTAGTTAGGCTAAACAAGCATGTTTTCATGATTATTTCTGAAAATATTGACCTGTTTTTCAAATTGTGCTAAAATGGAAAAAATTGAACATCATACCGGATGAAGTTTTTCAGAAGTAGGGCCTTCCTATGACTGTGAAATGGACGGAACTCTGGAGAGACCGTAAAGGCACCGAAGGGGCAAGGTAGAGCATTCTACTCAAACTCTCAGGTAAAAGGACAGAGCAAAAGATAGAAGCCTTTTTGGTTTTTATTTGGAGCACCAGAGTACATGTTTGACATGTACTCTTTCTTTTTCTCTTTGGATGATTGGTTGGTTGATGTGTAGGAAGTGGATGACTATCCCTTCCTAAAGATAGACAAATGATAAAAGGAGAAATAGATAAGGATGACAAATTGGCTGGCATTTTTTAAACAAGTAGATAATGTGGTCTGGGGAGCTCCCCTCTTGATTCTCTTGGTAGGGACTGGGATTTACCTGAGTGTCCGCTTGGGCTTGTTGCAAGTTTTTCGTTTACCCCAAGCTTTTCGGCTCATTTTTACAGAAGATCAAGGAGAAGGGGATATCTCTAGCTTCGGAGCCTTGGCAACAGCCTTGGCAGCGACAGTTGGGACAGGAAATATTGTCGGAGTAGCGACAGCTATTCAGACAGGAGGTCCAGGTGCCCTATTTTGGATGTGGATGGCGGCCTTCTTTGGGATGGCGACCAAGTATGCAGAAGGTTTGTTGGCCATTCGATACCGGACCAAGGATGACAATGGTCATATTTCAGGAGGACCGATGTACTATATCCTCCATGGGATGGGTGAAAAGTGGCGTCCCCTTGCCATCTTCTTTGCCTTGGCAGGTGTTTTGGTGGCTCTCTTTGGGATTGGAACCATGACCCAGGTGAATGCCATTACTGGCGCTTTGAAGACTAGTTTTCAACTTTCCCCTCAAGTGGCTAGTCTAGTCATTGCAGGAATTGTTTCGGCTGTTATTTTTGGCGGGATTCATTGGATCTCCAAGGTTTCTGAAAAGGTGGTTCCTTTTATGGCTGCGACTTATATCTTTGCGACAGTTTACATCCTTGTCTTGAATATGGACCAGCTACCGACCGTTCTATCTCAAGTTTTCCAAGGTGCTTTTACGGGGACCGCGGCCATTGGTGGTTTTTCTGGAGCCTTGGTGAAAGAGGCTATTCAAAAAGGGGTGGCGCGTGGAGTATTCTCCAATGAGTCAGGGCTGGGATCGGCGCCGATTGCAGCAGCGGCAGCAAAAACGGAAGAGCCGGTGGAGCAAGGTTTGATTTCTATGACCGGGACCTTCATCGATACCATTATTATTTGTAGCCTAACTGGTCTAGCTATTTTAGTGTCTGGCCAGTGGACAGCAGTGGGGGAAGGTGGGAGTGATTTGACCCAGCAGGTCTTTATCTCGACCTTCGGCCATATCGGTGGGATCATTCTGACCCTTTGTTTGGTCTTGTTTGCGACGACGACCATTTTAGGTTGGTCTTACTATGGTGAGCGCTGTGTCGAATTTTTGGCAGGTGTCAAACTGATTCCCTATTACCGCCTTCTGTTTATTCTGATGGTGGGTTTGGGAGGCTTTCTTCAGTTGGAGTTGGTATGGGTCATTGCTGATATTGTGAATGGACTGATGGCCTTGCCGAACCTCATCGCCTTGTTAGCCTTATCACCTGTGATTATAAAGGAAAGCAAACGGTATTTTAAGAAAAAGAAATGAGGCTGGGACAAAAGTCCTAGCCTCTCAATTGTTTTTGGATTGTCGAGCAAGACGCAGTGGTTGAGTGGGCTCTACTACGCTGATTTCATCAGCTTTTACAACCCTACTCAACTGTGCGGAGGTGGGACGACGAAATCGAATTCTAACGAATTACCGATTTCTGTCCCACTCTCTTCTGGCTTAATAGCGTTTTTCTTTAGGCCAATCTTTCATTTCAGAAATAGCTGTAAAGAGGACATCTGTTGATGAGTTGAGAGCTGTTTCACAAGAATCTTGGATGACACCAATAATGAAGCCCACGCTGACTACTTGCATAGCAATATCATTGTCGATACCAAAGAGGCTGCAGGCGACAGGAATCAAGAGGAGGGAGCCACCAGCTACTCCAGAAGCCCCACAGGCTGAAACAGCTGCAACAATACTGAGGACCAGGGCAGTCCCAAAGTCGACTTGGATACCTAAGGTATTGACAGCAGCCAGGGTCAAGGTATTAATGGTAACGGCAGCTCCAGCCATATTAATAGTAGATCCCAGAGGGATAGAAACTGAGTAAGTATCAGGGTTGAGACCTAGCTCCTTACAAAGTTTCATATTGACAGGGATGTTAGCAGCAGAGCTTCTAGTAAAGAAGGCAGTCAATCCACTGACTCGTAGACATTTGAAGACTAGCGGATAAGGATTTTTGCGAATCATGATGTAGACAAAAATTGGGTTGATGACTAGAGCAACGAAGAGCATGGTGCCAACCAAGAGAAGTAAGAGGAGCCCATAGCTCTTGAGTCCATCAAAGCCTTGTCCTGCAATCGTTGTATAGACCAAGCCTAGAATTCCAAATGGAGCTAGGTTAATAATCCATTCGACAATCTTGGAAGTAATATCTGCTAGGGTTTGAAGGAGGTCCTTACTGTGCTCGCTAGCTTCTCTCATGGCAACACCAAAGACTACGGCCCAGGATAAAATCCCGATATAATTAGCCTGGATAAGGGCATTGAGGGGATTGTCCACGATTTTTAAAAGAAGGTTGCTGATAACTTCCCCCAGTCCATCGGGAGAAGTTCCTTCAACACTAGTTCCCGTTAAAGAAATGGTAATAGGAAATAGATAGTTCATCAGGACTGCTACCAGGGCCGCCGCAAAAGTTCCCAATAGATACAAAATGATGACTGATTTCATATTGGTTTGGGTTCCCTTTTGGTGCTGGGAGAGGGCGTTAGCGACAAGTGCGAAGACTAAAAGAGGAGCAATTGCCCGCAAGCCTCCTACAAAGATTTCCCCTAATAGACCAATTGCAGATGCTTGAGGAAGAAGCAGAGCTAAGAGAGCTCCAACGAAGATTCCGATTGCAATCCGCTTCATCAGGTTGGTTTTATTCCAAGTTTGAATGAATCGTTTGATCATAAGGACCTCCTTTATTGAAATTTTACCGTCCATTATACGATAGTTAATTTTGAAAATCAAGGTGAGCATAAGAGGAGGATAGTGGTTCTATAGCCTAAAATCTGATATAATCAAACCATTAGAAAAAGAGAGAAGGAGATTGATAGAAGGTATGAAGAATTTTTTTTCCCGCTATGTCAGTCAATTTGATTGGACCAAGATCATGGATGAGTTGGTTTCGAAATTGATTTCCTTAGCTATTTTATTTATTTTATTTTTGCTTGCCAAAAAACTACTTCGTAGCATGGTGAAACGGATTTTAAAACCATCTCTGAACTATGTTGGACAAGATGACGCTCGGAAGAAAACTATTTTGCGTTTGGTAGAAAGTCTGTTAACTTACTGCCTTTATTTCATCCTCATTTACTGGATTCTTTCCATCCTCGGCTTGCCAGTCTCAAGTCTTTTGGCGGGTGCTGGAATTGCAGGAGTTGCCATTGGGATGGGAGCTCAAGGCTTCTTATCGGATTTGGTCAATGGCTTCTTTATTCTTCTTGAGCGCCAATTGGATGTTGGAGATACGGTGCGAGTGACCAATGGTCCGATTACCATCGCAGGGACAGTGTCGAGTGTCGGCATTCGGACGACCCAGGTGCGAGATGCAGATGGGACCTTGCATTTTATCCCTAATCGCAATATTATGGTTGTTAGCAATCTCTCGCGGGGCAACCAGCGCGTTTTAATTGATATGCCGATTTCTGCTCAAACTGATCTCGATAAGATTTATCAGATCTTCCAGCAAGTCAACGATGAACAAGCACAAAAACATCCAGAAATCTTAGATGGTCCAACGATTTTAGGGCCACAAATTGAAAAATCAACGGGTCGCTATTCCTTCCGTGTGGCCATGATGGTCCAATCGGGGAGCCAAGTGGCCATTTACCATCTTTATTACAAACTCTATCATGATGCCCTCTTACAAAATGGCATCGAGATTCCAACCACTTTCTCTGTCACACCCTAACAAAAAAAGACCCATGGGTCTTTTTTCTTATTCTAAAATAAGCATGCCATCTTTGACAGCGAAAGGATCTTTCGGATTGATCCGATCGTAGAACATGACCCCATTGATATGGTCGATTTCGTGTTGAACTACGATGGAGTTGTAGCCCTTGAGTTTGATACGGTGCTTTTCTCCCGTTTTGTCATAGTAGTCTACTGTTACACGTGCGTGACGGACCACATAACCAGGGACATTACGGTCTACAGAGAGGCATCCTTCACCATCTCCAAGAGCCGCATCTTGGACTGAGTGGGAGACAATTTTAGGATTGTACATGACTTCTTGGATGGAGTAGGCTTCTTTTGGAGGATTTCCTTCTTCGTCCTCTGGATTTGGGACGAGAACGGCAATGATGCGTTTAGAAATATCTAATTGAGGAGCAGCGAGTCCAACTCCTCCCCGAAGACCTAATTTTTCTGCCATGACAGGATCCTGTGAATGATGCAAGAACTGCATCATTTTCTCCCCTAGGATGATCTCTTGATCTGACAGTGGGAAAGTGACCTCTTCAGCGATAGCACGTAAAGTTGGGTGGCCTTCGCGAATAATATCATTCATATCAATTAGATGGGCAGCTTTTGTAATGGTTTCAATTGCAGACATGTTCTCATTCACTCCTTTTTTCTAGAAACCATCATATCACAAATCTCCCCAGAATGAAAGTTTGCCAATTGATTGAGGGGTGCTAATGGACTAGACGGACTGTAAACTAGAAAAGGAAAGAATCCTAGTCTGGTTCATGGTATAATGATAAGAAGAATGAAGGAGGCAAGCATGCGTCTAGATAAATATTTAGTGGACTGTGGAGTGGGAAGCCGGACAGAAGTCAAACAAGTCCTCAAACAAAAAAAGATTCAGGTCAATGGAAAGGTGGAAACCTCTGCTAAGATTCATATTGATCCAGATAAAGATCAAGTAACCTATCTAGGAGAAAGTTTATTCCATGAAGAGTTTGTTTACTATCTGCTCAATAAACCCAAAGGGGTCATTTCAGCAACGGAAGATGACCACCATCAAACAGTCTTAGATTTGTTAGATGACACGGCCAGACACAAGGAAGTCTTTCCTGTCGGACGGCTAGATATTGATACCCATGGCTTACTCCTCTTGACCAATAATGGTAAGTTGGCTCATGCCATGCTATCGCCTAAGAAACATGTGGACAAGGTCTACCGTGCCCAAGTAGCTGGCATCATGACCCAGGAAGATGTCGTCCGCTTCAAATCAGGAATAGAATTGAAGGATTTCACCACCCTGCCAGCTGAGTTAGAAATTTTAGAAGTTGATCGAGAAGCCGAGACTTGCTTGGTTCAGATCCGCATCGCAGAAGGCAAATTTCACCAGGTCAAGCGCATGGTTGCAGCCTGTGGCAAAGAAGTCACCGATCTCGAGCGGATTTCCATGGGGCCATTGAGTCTAGATCCCGCTCTTAAATTGGGTCAGTGGCGTAGGCTCCAATCCTCTGAATTGGCTTCTTTAGAGGTATTTGGAATCCCATTATAAACAAAGGGAAAGCTAGCAAACTGAGGCAACAGGAGGCTAGTTTTTTACTTGTGTCAAAAAAATGAATGTTACAGACAAAAAATATATAAAATTGCTTGTACTATCAAAGCAAATCAATTATAATGAGGAAAGATAGGTTTTGTAAAAATCTGTAATAGGTAATGCTCTTCATTCCTGACTGGACTTATCTAGTAAACGTAAAAAAGGAGAAAAATCGTTTATGAAAAAGTTGCTCTATGCTGTTGTGACAACAGTTGCCTTATTTTTATTAGCAGCTTTAGGATTTGCTAAACCCAATGGGCATACTAAAGTACATGCCGATACGATCAATGATGTTGTAAGCTCAGTGAACATTTCTAAAGCAACTGGCGGTGACTTAACAGAACCACTCGGTGTTTGGGAAAGTTTTAATGTTGAAGCAAATTTTGTTTTACCGAATGGTCGTGTAAAAGCAGGCGATCAGACGGTCATCCAACTTGGAGATGGTTTTAAGGTTTTTGAAACAGATACCATAGACCTATTGGATCCAAATGGTCAAAAAGTTGCAACTGCGACAGTAGATGATCAACGAAAAATTATCACGGTGACCTATACAGACTACCCTGAAAAAATGGCTAATGTAACAGGGAAATTGCGTTTCTTTGCTCGTGTGGACCACTCCGTGATTAAGGGAAATACAACACTTGATTTTACGCTTTCAGTTGATAAAACAGTCATTTCAGGTGGGAAGGTTGATTATAAAGGAGTCAATCCAGGTAAGTATCCTCCAACTCCAGAGGTCTTTAGCAAATGGGGCTGGACCAACTCAGACGATAAATTGAAATTGACTTATACCCTGAACATCAACCAAGGTCACACTGCCCTCCATAATATTGATATTAAGGACCAATTGGCCTTTACAGATGGAAAAATCAAGGTAGATTCTGTTAACATTCATATAGGAACTTGGAAGATCAGTGACGAAGATGGTGCCTATCATTTGCGGGATACCACAAATGTGACCAAGGATTATTCTCCGGTTGTCAGTGAGGACGGTCGTTCGCTGACGGTTCATATCGGGGATCTAGCTCCTGAGCAAGGGATGACCATTCGTTACGATGTGTATTTGGACAAGGTTCCAGCCATCAATACAGAATATAAAAACAATGCGACGATGACTGCCACAGAAGTCAAAGAGCAACACAAAGAAGCAGACATTCTATATCAATTCCTTGAAGGAGACTTCAATGGTGAGAAATATTCCTTCACCATCCATAAAAAAGGAGAAAATGGTCAAGCTCTTGCAGGTGCTGTCTATACTGTGACAGCAGATGACACTGGTGAGCAAGTCGGAATCATTACCACAGATGAGAACGGTACAGGAACCATTACTGGTTTGACCAAGCGGGCTTATACTATTCAAGAGACTCAAGCTCCAAAAGGGTATGTGATTTCTCAAGAGCCAATTAAGCTCAGTTTGGAAGATTTTGGAAATGAGATTGCAATTTCGCGTGATGTCGTTAACCAAAAAGAAAAAACCAGCATTTCTGGTCAAAAAATTTGGAATGACGAGGACAACAAAGACGGAAAACGTCCATCAGTCATTACTGTTAATCTCTTAGCAAATGGTGTCAAAGTAGCTTCTAAAGAAGTGAAACCAGATACAGAAGGAAATTGGCTCTATCAGTTTGACAATCTTGATGCTGTTGACGATGCTGGTAATCTTATTGCCTACACAGTTTCAGAAGAACCTGTTGCAGGATATGAAACAAGCGTTGAAGGAACGAATATTACCAATAGCCGTACACCAGAAGTGACAGAAGTAGCTGTCAAGAAAGTCTGGGATGATGCGGAGAATAAAGATGGCCTTCGTCCAGAGAAGGTAACAGTCCGTCTGCTTGCAGATGGTCAAGAAGTGGCCGTAAAAGAAATCACTGCAACTGACAATTGGCAGGCAAGCTTTACGGATCTACCAGTATACAAGGAAGGTAAGAAGATTGCCTACACGATTACTGAGGATCCAGTAGCGGGGTATACAGCAACTATCGATGGTTTCACGGTAATCAATCGTCATACACCACCGACAACCCCACCAGGTACGCCTCCAACTCCACCGTCTACGACTACACCGCCACCACCATCAACAACAACACCATCTACGACTCCATCGACAACCACACCAAGCACATCGGAAAAACCAGAAACCCCAACGACACCAACAGAAGGAAAGAGAAAAATTCTTCCATCAACTGGTGAAGCTACTTCTTATGGCTTGTTCGGAGCAAGTGCTTTGTTAGCTCTTGTTGGTGCAGCGATGCTCTTAAGTGGTAAACGGAAAGCTGACTAACAACTACAATGGAAATAAATTGAGAGTGGGACAGAAATCGGTAATTCGTTAGAATTCGATTTCGTCGTCCCACCTCCGCACAGTTGAGTAGGGCTGTAAAAGCTGATGAAATCAGCGTAGTAGAGCCCACTCAACCACTGCGTCTTGCTCGATAATCCAGAGACAATTGAGAGGCTAGGGCTTTTGTCCCAGCTTCTTTTTTCTGTTTAAGGACTTCTAGAATACACCATTCAAAAGATTCATATTAATGTTTTTTTAAGGGAGCATAAGTATTTGACAGAAAGATGAAATCTTGATAGAATGAATAGGTCGAATAGACAACTAACTCTTTCTTGGTAGCAGGCTATGCCAGACCTGCCTCTCGGATAGAGCATAAAGAAAAGGAGCTTATCATGGCAATCTCAAAAGAGAAAAAAAATGAAATCATTGCACAATACGCACGTCACGAAGGTGACACTGGTTCAGTAGAAGTACAAGTTGCTGTCCTTACTTGGGAAATCAACCACTTGAACGACCACATCAAACAACACAAAAAAGACCACGCAACTTACCGTGGTTTGATGAAGAAAATCGGTCGCCGTCGTAACTTGTTGGCTTACCTTCGTAAGAACGACGTTAACCGTTACCGTGAGTTGATCAACTCTCTTGGACTTCGTCGTTAATCTTGCGTCTAAAACGTTTCTATACTTCGTTGACTTCGCCTCGATGTACCATCAGTACAATCTTCGGCTCGGCGCCTTGTCTAGAAACGTTTTATCCAGCAAGAATGGAGCCTTCTGAATTCAGAGGGCTTTTTTATTGCTTTTTTTCGGACAAGATTCATCATTCTGAGTAAGTCGTTTTGTTTGACAGATGTAATTAACAGAGTTACAATAGATACATCTTAAGAAATAGAGGTTATCGATATGATTGATATTACATATCTAGATGGTGCAAAACAAGAAAGAGTCATGCATTTTGATTCCTATGAAGAATTTGAACGCTCCCAACAGACCTGCTTGATAGGTGTAGCGGATTACTATCCCGTACAAAAATTGACCTATAATGGGCACGAACTCGATTACCATGGAACTTACGGAGATGTCTTCTTCTATTTGATGAAGCAAGACCTGGAACAATACAAAAACTAAAGGAGAAAAACAATGGCAAAAGCAATTACAGACGCAACATTTGAAGCAGAAACGAAAGAAGGATTGGTCTTGGTAGACTTCTGGGCGACCTGGTGTGGTCCATGTCGTATGCAAGGTCCAATCTTGGACAAATTGTCTGAAGAACTTTCAGAAGATGTCTTGAAAATTGTTAAAATGGACGTTGACGAAAATCCAAATACAGCGCGTGCTTTCGGCATTATGTCTATCCCTACTCTTCTTTTCAAAAAAGATGGACAAGTGGTTAAACAGGTTGCTGGTGTTCACACTGCAGAACAAATCAAGGCTATTGTGGCTGAATTGAGTTAATATCCTAAGCACTTCCATTGGTAAAATAGGAGTGCTTTTTTATATCCAAAGAAAGAGCCCTGTCCTTTTATATGAGGAGCAAGGCTCTTTTATCTTCAATAATCTTTTCACGAAAAGTGACTTAGAATATTTTGGAGAGTTTAACTTTCACTATCAACAGTTAGTATTGAAAAGATTGAATGGCCACTTTTAACTCATCTTGTAAAAAGTTTCTCTGGTCAAGTTGAATATAGACTTCTAACAGACAGGATCTAAGGTTGGAAAATTTATAAAAATCTTCCCTTTCTTCTATTGGAAAGTCAAGCGTCTTTATCCAAGAAGCTACTTGTTCTTGCTCGATTTTTCCTTGCAAAATAGGTTCATAGAGCACTCTAGCTAAACGCCAATCCTCATCATCGGTAAAACGAATTGAAATTCTTCTAAAGACTTGGCCAAGTATGTTCAATCCTTCATGAACTTTGTCATTAGGAAAGTCTGGATGACAAACTACTTCTGTCAAAAGATCAGCTCCATGCGCAACAGCGTGAACCCAGCCATACTGGCTGGAAAAACCTGTTGTATCCTTTTCTTTTAAAAGATAATGTAAACCTTGATTTAAAATGACATTGCGAATTTCAGCTTTTAATCCCTTATGAAAAATCGATTGTTGGTTGGCATCTGCAGTCAAGAGATTGGCATAGATAAGTGCTCTAAAAGAACGCTCAAGTGTTGATAACCCAATCTTATCAATCTCTTTTTCTACTCCTTTATCGGACAAAATCGTCTCAGCAATGAAATGAAATTGTTCCTGTGTAAACAGTTCTTCTTGAATCCCTCTAGCCAAGCTGGTAAAAACGAGATCATCGCGAATTTCGGGCGAGGGATCTCCCAAATGTTCTAGCAACCACTGGATTTCTTCTTGACGATAGCTTGGTTTTTCTTCTGTTATTTTTCTAAGTAATTCTTGATACATGGTCAAAACCTCTACATTTTTAGCAACTTGATATAATCCAGACCCCAGTTCTCCACAGCATCTAAGACAACTTTGAATTCCTGCCCTATTTCGGTTAAGCTGTACTCAACTCGTGGGGGAACTTCCGCATAGACCTTTCGTTGAATAATCTTATCCTTTTCTAATTGACGGAGATGACGTGTCAAAATAGTTTGAGTAATCCCAGGCAATAATCTTTGCAATTCTTTAAATCGTTTAGTACCCGTACTCAACTGATAAATGATTACCAGTGCCCATTTCCCTGTTAAAACCCTCTGCGTTGTCGCAAATGGACAAATACCATACTCACTCACTTTATTTGGCATAAAATATCTTCTTTCTATTTTTAAAAAAATTTATCTTTTAGTATCAACAATAGTACTACTTTTGATACCAGCTATCGAAAAAGTGTCTACTTGTTTTTTCGATTGTAACTGTTAAAATTATATCATAAAAAAGAAATGGAGAATAGATGTGTCAACAAACTTAGAAATTTTCAATACTTATAACCAAGCTTTAATTGCTGGTGATTTTCCTGGTGTCTTTGAAACGATGGCAGACGATATTGTCTGGCATCAACCTGGTACTCATAGTATATCTGGTACAGTTGTTGGTAAGGACCAACTAGGATCTCACCTAGCTACATTTGATGAGAAAACTAATGGAACCTTTAAGGTGATAACAAATTGGGTTTCTGATAATAAGGATTTTGTCGCAGCTAATGTTACTTTTCTTGGAACACGGGCTGATGGTACTGAACTCAATATGAACGGGATTGATCTCTTCCGTATTGAAGACGGGAAAATCAAAGAAGTTTGGCTCTTCTCTTCAGATCAAGCTGAAGAAGATAGCTTTTGGGGATAAGCAAAACAGATTGGAAAACTCCAATCTGTTTTTGCTTATACTCATAACTCAGCACTGTAGGCGATAATCTGATCAACCGTATCAGACAAGAACTGAATCGTATCCCGAAGTGGTTTGTCTGTTGAAATATCTGCTCCGATAATCATGGCTGACTCCAGTGGTGTCTTGCTACCACCTGATTTAAGGAGGTCTAGCCAATCTTTGGCTCCGTTTTCGGAGTTCTTCAAATGCAGGTAACCAGCGGTTGAGATAACTAGGCCAGCTGAGTAGGTATAGCTGTATAGTCCCATGTAGTAGTGGCTTTGGCGCATCCAGGTCAAAGCTGCATCGTCATCGATTTCAACGGCGTCTCCCCAGAATTCGGTCAAGACTTCCTTCATGATGCTATTGAGCTTGCTAGCGCCGAAGGTTCCACCTTCTTCAATCAGGGTGTAGACCTTGCGTTGGAAGGCCGCTTCCAACAAGTGGGTGATGAAGTTGTGGAAGTAGGTGTCTGTCAAACGGTGAGCTAGGGCAAAGCGTTTTTGACGAGGATCGTCAAACTGGTGTTCCAAGTAGTCGCTGAGGAGGAGCTCGTTAAAGGTAGAAGGAGCTTCCACATAGTAGGTCGACATGTGGGCGTTGAAGTAGCTTTGGTTGTTATCTGAGAAGATGAATTGACCAGAGTGTCCAATCTCATGAATCAGGGTATAAACATCGCTCATCCGTCCTGTCCAACTCATCAGGACATAAGGATGGACACGGTAAGGATCGGCTGCATATCCACCTGAATCCTTGCCTTCATTAGCAGCAAAGTCGACCCAACGTTCGGTTTGGTAGCGGGCAATTTCGCGAGAATATTCTTCGCCAAGAGGTGCCACAGATTTCATGACCAAGTCATAAGCGTCATCAATGGTGACATCTGGGTTGAGCGCACTGTCCAAGTCCAACTTCCAATCAGCAAAGGTCATTTTCTCAAGGCCGTTGACCTTGGCCACGTGTTTGAGGAATTTTTGAGCGACTGGAGCGAAGTCCTTCATGATCAGGTCAATCTGACGGTCAAACATGGCATGATCCACTTCCTGCTCAGCCAAGAGATAGTCAAAGACAGAGTCGTAGCCTCGCATATCTGCGATTAGTTTTTCAGATTTGACTTGGGCTAGATAGGTAGCAGCAGCCGTGTTTTGGTGTTTGCGAAGACCTTCTGAGAAGGAACGAAAGGCTTTTTCACGGACTTCCGCATTCTCATGGTTCTGGTAGAAGTTTTCATAGGTGACAAAGCTATTCTTGTAAACTTTTCCATCTACTTCAAAATCAGCCATTTCAAAGTCACCTGCCCGCATCTTGGTATAGATGTCTTGCGGTCCGTAGAAGACTTCACCAAGGTTAGTCAGAGTTTTTTCCACATCAGCTCCCAAGTAGTGAGCTTTTTTGATTTTAGCTTGACGAATAGCAGAAGTGAGGTGAGGCAATTGTCCGAGACGTTCCAGGACTTCTTCATCCGCTTCGACTAAGGCATCATCAAAGAAAGAGAGTTCGACGCTCGCCCAAGTTTCGAAATCCATCCCCGCTTGGGCAATTTCTGCAAAAGCTTCATCGCCAAAGTCCGTCGTTTGGGGCATAAAGCTGTAGTTACCAATGTGGCTGAGTTGGATCTGAATTTGTTCAAAGACTGTAAAGGCAGCTTCAAAGTCCTCAAAAGTGTGGAGCTTGCCCTTGTAGTTACGGACAAATTCATTGATTTCTTCGCGAGTCTTTTCGATGGCACGCAAGAAGTCTTCCTGGTCTTGATAGAGGGCTGTGAGGTCCCAGAGTTCGTTCTCAGGAAATTCTGAACGTTTTTTTAATTCCATAGTGTTCTCCTTTTGATCAATTGGCTATACTTAGTATAGCAGAAAAGAGGGCAGAATGATAGGCGAATGGAGGATCTTATCAAAGCCTGACTGATTCAATAAGAAAACAAGGATTTTCTAGCATTTTTACCTTCTTTTGGTATAATAAAATGGAGAAAGTTTTAGGGAGTATATGATGAAAAAAATCTATAAGGTTAGCTTGACAGCGATGACCTTGTTAACTCTGGTGGCATGTGGGCCTAAGCGACGTCCTAGGACGCAACCTTCTACAGTTCAGAGTGAAGTAGCAGATGGAAAAAGTTCCAAGAAGACATCGTCTGGGCATGAGTACTATCAAACAGTTCTTGAACGTTATCAGGCATACTCTAGGGCTATCGAGACAGGTGATAGTGCAGGTCTAGAGACTAAACTAAAAGAAATAGATTCTCAATCTGATGAGTATGTCTATGCCATGTATCTTCAAACTCTGGGGAGTAAACCTAACCTTTCCTATTTTTATATGGATTTGGATAAGGATGGACGGGATGAGCTCTTGATTGGAAACGGCCAAACAGTCTCAGCGATTTATTATCTAAAAGGTCAGAAACCAGAATTATTACATACAGCTTTTGTGGCTTCCTCTGGTGGCTCACGTTCAGGTTTCCAAATTTTTGAGGATGGCTCGGTCATTTATGCTAGCTTTTCGTCTCTTCGACCAGAGGTAGATTTGATCCATTACAAGTTCCAAAAAGGAAAGGTTGAGACTGTCAATCAGATTCAAATAAAAAATGGGGACGGCCAGAAGTCAGAACAAGCCTTAGGGATTACAGCAAAAGAATTGGATCAAGCAAAATTTGAATGGAAAGAACTAGAGACTGGTAAGAAGGCGACGAGCCAAGCAAGCAACTCAGAGCAGCAAACAAGTAGTTTTCAAGTCCGTGTAGGAGTCTCAGACCTTCGGATTCGTAAAGAAGCATCGATCAAGGGAGAGGAAGTAGGAACAATCCCGCAAGGTGTTTACACGATCACAGAGACAGTTTCAGCTGACGGTTATACCTGGGGCAAGCTCCAATCTGGCCAAGGTTGGATCGCGCTTGAATTTACGACGAAAGTGGAAGGTTCTAATACAGCTACTTCAAATAAGCGAAGTGGCGGGATGAATATTCAAGAGATTCAGAACGGTGATTTTTCAAGTATTGCAGGGACTTGGCGAAATGGCTTGGGATGGACTTTGGAATTTGATAGAGATGGTTTGACCGGAAATCAATTTTTTTCAGATGGTAGTGGGGTCGTCAATAACATCAATCCTGATCATGGCTATATTTCTGGAGCTATCCACAGTTCAAAACCGAATACAGCTGGTGGAGCAGCAATTTCGTTTTTGCCAGCAGGAACATCTATCAAACCAGATAGTAACCAAAATAGTGATCCGTCAGATACTAAAAAAGATCGAATTTGGATTGGGCAGCAGTACATTTGGACCCCAGAGGCCTTCTTCTATCGTGTGGATTAACAGAAGAGTCGTTTACCTAGGAAGCGCTTAGTTGTGTAGTTAGTAGAGCCTTCATGTAAACTTTAAAATAGATAGCACCTATATCTAGCTCTAGAATTTTAAAATAAGTGGAAATCAAATATTCCTCGAAAAAGGCTTTTAAAGCCTTTTTCTTTTGGGCTTGAATATGGTAAAATAAAGGTTATACGTGCTTGGATACAAAGATGAGGATATAACATACAGAAAGGCTGTTGAAATCAATAGATTGTGGAGCTATATGGTGGCTTTGGTATCTTGAGTAATTGAATTTTACCCTCATTTCTTAGGAAAAAAGATAAGCTTCCTAGCACTCATCGAGTGCGGCGTCACCTTCCTATTTTTTTACAGAAATGTTCGGCAAGCCGAACCGTCCAAAATATCTTGTGTAATTGAACCCGGCCGAAAAGCTGTGTAAAAAAGATAAACTGTCTTGTCTTCATCGAAGACTTCGTCAGTTTCCTATTTTTACTTTGCTTTTGACGGCCTTTGTATCCTGATTTTTGTAGGCAAGTCGTATAATTTTATCAATCCAAAGGGGATTAAAATGACAAAACAAGTGTTTCAAACGACTTTTGCGGGTCGTGAGTTGATCGTAGAGACTGGCCAGGTTGCTAAGCAAGCAAATGGCTCTGTTGTGGTGCGTTACGGTGAGTCAACTGTCTTGACTGCGGCCGTTATGTCTAAGAAGATGGCAACTGGGGATTTTTTCCCGCTTCAAGTTAACTACGAAGAAAAAATGTATGCAGCTGGGAAGTTTCCTGGTGGCTTTATGAAACGGGAAGGACGTCCTTCAACAGATGCGACTTTGACAGCGCGTTTGATCGACCGTCCAATCCGTCCAATGTTTGCGGAAGGTTTCCGTAACGAAGTACAGGTGATTAACACGGTCCTTTCTTACGATGAAAATGCATCTGCACCAATGGCAGCGATGTTTGGTTCATCCTTGGCACTTTCTATCTCAGATATTCCGTTTGACGGACCAATCGCTGGGGTACAAGTGGGCTATGTTGACGGGGAAATCATCATCAATCCAACGCAAGAACAAGCCGAGCGCTCTCTTCTTGAATTGACAGTAGCAGGTACGAAGCACGCCATCAACATGGTAGAGTCTGGTGCCAAAGAATTGTCAGAAGAAATCATGTTGGAAGCTCTTCTCAAAGGACACGAAGCTGTTAAAGAATTGATTGCCTTCCAAGAAGAAATCGTGGCGGCAGTTGGTAAAGAAAAAGCAGAAGTGGAATTGCTTCATGTCGATGCTGACTTGCAAGCTGAAATCATCGCAGCCTACAACAGCGACCTTCAAAAAGCGGTTCAAGTAGAAGAAAAATTAGCTCGTGAAGCTGCAACTCAAGCAGTAAAAGACCAAGTAACAGCCGTTTACGAAGAAAAATATGCAGATCACGAAGAATTTGATCGGATTATGCGGGATGTAGCTGAAATCTTGGAACAAATGGAACACGCAGAAGTGCGTCGTTTGATCACAGAAGACAAGGTTCGTCCTGATGGTCGTAAGGTCGATGAAATCCGTCCTTTGGATGCGGTTGTTGACTTCGTCCCCCGTGTGCACGGTTCAGGTCTCTTTACTCGTGGACAAACTCAGGCTCTTTCTACCTTGACTTTGGCGCCAATGGGTGAAACTCAAATTATCGATGGTTTGGATCCAGAGTACAAGAAACGCTTTATGCACCACTATAACTTCCCACAATACTCTGTAGGTGAAACAGGTCGTTACGGTGCTCCTGGTCGTCGTGAGATTGGTCACGGTGCTCTTGGCGAGCGTGCTCTTGCTCAAGTATTGCCAAGCTTGGAAGAATTCCCATATGCGATTCGTTTGGTAGCAGAAGTTTTGGAATCAAACGGTTCTTCATCTCAAGCCTCTATCTGTGCCGGTACTCTTGCCCTTATGGCTGGTGGTGTGCCAATCAAGGCACCAGTAGCAGGAATTGCTATGGGTCTCATCTCAGATGGTAACAACTATACAGTATTGACAGATATCCAAGGTTTGGAAGACCACTTTGGAGATATGGACTTCAAGGTTGCAGGTACGCGTGACGGTATTACAGCCCTTCAAATGGATATCAAGATTCAAGGGATTACTGCAGAAATCTTGACTGAAGCTCTTGCTCAAGCCAAGAAAGCTCGTTTTGAAATCCTTGATGTGATCGAAGCAACCATTCCTGAAGTTCGTCCAGAATTGGCTCCAACTGCTCCGAAAATTGATACCATTAAGATTGATGTGGACAAGATTAAGATTGTCATCGGTAAAGGTGGAGAAACCATCGATAAGATCATCGCTGAAACAGGCGTTAAGATTGATATCGATGAAGAAGGTAACGTCTCTATCTACTCTAGCGACCAAGCTGCCATCAACCGTGCTAAAGAAATCATTGCTGGTTTGGTTCGTGAAGCTAAAGTGGACGAAGTCTACCATGCCAAAGTTGTTCGTATCGAGAAATTTGGTGCCTTTGTTAACCTCTTTGATAAGACAGATGCCCTCGTACACATCTCTGAAATGGCTTGGACACGTACCAACCGTGTCGAAGATTTAGTGGAAATCGGAGACGAAGTCGATGTCAAGGTCATCAAGATTGATGAAAAAGGTCGTGTAGATGCTTCGATGAAAGCTCTTCTTCCTCGTCCTCCAAAACCGGAACATGCAGAAGAAAAAGGGGATAAGGGTCATCGTCATGGCGATCGTCCTCGTCACCACAAACCGAGAAAAGACTTTGCCAAAGATGCAGGTCAAGAAACAAAAGAATAAGCAATCAAAAGAAAGGAGCACGGTATGGGATGGTGGCGTGAAACCATTGATATTGTAAAAGAAAATGACCCAGCAGCACGTACCTCACTGGAGGTCCTCTTGACCTATCCAGGGGTTAAAGCATTGGCTGCTCACCGTGTTTCTCACTTTTTGTGGAACCATGGCTTTAAACTCCTAGCTCGCATGCATAGCCAGTTCTGGCGTTTTTGGACTCAGATTGAAATCCATCCAGGAGCGACCATTGCTTCGGGAGTTTTTATCGACCACGGGGCAGGTCTCGTTATTGGTGAGACAGCCGTTGTTGAAAAAGGCGTTATGCTCTACCATGGGGTGACGCTCGGTGGAACTGGAAAGGATACAGGGAAGCGCCATCCAACGGTTCGTGAGGGAGCTTTGGTCTCCGCTCACGCTCAGGTCATCGGACCGATTGAGATTGGGGCCAAGGCCAAAGTAGGGGCAGGAGCCGTCGTTGTATCGGATGTACCGAGTGATGTGACTGTTGTCGGAGTCCCTGCCAAGATTGTTCGTGTTCACGGTAAGAAAGATGAGCCAATCATTCACCAAGAAGAAGAAAAACGCGAATACTACGTGAATAAGATGGAACACGCCAAGGAAGCCAGTCATCGGTCTTCAAGCTTGTAAGGAGATAGCTACGTGATTCAAGCAACCCATACATTGACTGACCACCAACTATTGGAGGTCAAGGCCCTTATTGCAGTCTGTCAGAAGTATGACGGAACTTATCGTGATCCCTATCTCTCCAATATGCTCAATTTTGACCCCGATATGCCTGCCTTTTTCCTTTATTATGAAAAAGGTGAACTTGTTGGCCTATTAACCGTCTATGCAGATGACCAAGATGTGGAAGTAGCGATCCTGGTCCACCCCAATCATCGTCGTCAAGGCATTGCGCGGGCTTTGTATGGAAGTTTTGAGAAAGAAACGGCATCTTATCCAATTGAGTCTGTGACTTTTCAGACAGAGCGTGTTTTTCTAGAGAAGCATCCTGAGTTTGCCAGCAACTGGGGACTGGTCGAGGATGAAGAAACAGAAACCTGGTTAGGTAAGGATAGAAGACCTTATCCGTTAGCAACTGTTTCCAATCTGGACGTTTTGTTAGCAGATCGTTCCTATCAGGATCAAATTAGTCAGTTGAAATTTCAGGCATTTTCAGAGGAACATGAATCTAAAGAAGTTGTGGATAGATATGTCGCTAAAGCTCTGAAGGATCCAGAAAGTCGCCTGTATATTTTGTTAAAAAACGGTCAGGTTATTGGGACTTGTACAGTTGATTTATCGAGTAATACGAATTACCTCTATGGTTTAGCAATAGCTGAGCTTGAACGTGGGCAAGGCTATGGAAGCTATCTAGCAAAATCCCTCGTCAACCAACTCATTGAGCAAAATGACAAGGAGTTTCAGATTGCCGTGGAAGATAGCAATGTAGGTGCCAAACGTTTGTATGAAAAGATTGGCTTTGTCAAACAGACTCAGGTGGTTTATTTGAATGCGAAAGTGTAGGAACAGAAAGGAAATGAAGCGTGTTAAAAATTTATGATACCATGTCTCGTGATTTGCGAGAATTTGTCCCCATCGAGGAAGGAAAGGTTCGCATGTATGTTTGTGGGCCAACAGTTTACAACTATATCCACGTTGGGAATGCCCGTTCAACGGTAGCCTTTGACACGATTCGTCGCTACTTTGAGTACCGTGGCTACGAAGTTGCCTACATTTCCAACTTTACAGATGTGGATGATAAGATCATCAACCGTGCCAAGGAAGAAGGGATTACGCCTCAGGAGGTGGCAGACAAATATATCGCTGCCTTTCGTGAAGATGTGACGGCTCTTGGAGTGAAACCTGCAACCCGTCATCCTCGTGTGGTTGAGTTTATGGATGACATTATTCGCTTTGTTACCGACTTGATCGAAAAAGGCTATGCCTACGAGAGTCAAGGAGATGTCTATTTCCGTGTGGAAAAATCTCATAACTATGCCAAATTGGCCAATAAAACTTTGGAAGACTTAGAGCTAGGTGCTTCTGGTCGGACAGATGAAGAAACGGCCCGCAAGGAAAATCCAGTCGACTTTGCCCTTTGGAAAGCTGCCAAACCAGGTGAAGTTTCTTGGGAAAGCCCTTGGGGACCTGGTCGTCCTGGCTGGCACATTGAGTGTTCGGTCATGTCAACGGGGATTTTAGGCGATACCATTGATATTCACGGTGGTGGAGCTGACCTTGAGTTTCCGCACCATACCAATGAAATCGCTCAATCAGAAGCCAAAACAGGCAAAACTTTTGCCAATTACTGGATGCACAATGGCTTTGTTAATATCGACAATGTCAAGATGTCCAAGTCCTTAGGTAACTTTATCACTGTGCATGATGCATTGAAGACAATCGATGGCCAGGTGCTTCGCTTCTTCTTTGCGACCCAGCACTACCGCAAGCCCATTAACTTCACAGAAAAAGCGGTGCGCGATGCGGAGACCAACCTCAAGTATTTAAAAAACACTTATGAGCAACCGTTCACAGGAGAAGTAGATCCAGCAGACTTGCAAGGCTTTGTGGACAAGTTTATCGCGGCGATGGATGAAGATATCAATGCCGCGAACGGGATCACCGTTGTCTTTGAATTGGCTAAATGGATCAATTCAGGTCATTACAACCAAGACGTCAAGGAGGCCTTGGCAAAGATGTTAGAAGTCTTTGGAGTGGTCTTTGTCGAAGAAGTCCTGGATGCAGATATTGAAGCCTTGATCGCTGAACGCCAAGAAGCGCGGGCTAAGAAAGATTTTGCGAGAGCAGATGCGATTCGCGATGAATTGGCTGCGCAAGGAATCAAGCTCTTGGATACAAAAGAAGGTGTAAGGTGGACACGTGATTGATGTCAATCTGATTAATGGGATTGCCCTAGCCTTTGAGGGAGATGCGGTCTATTCCATGTATATCCGTAAGCATTTGATTTTGCGAGGGATGACCAAGCCTAACAAACTCCACCAGACTGCAACTAGGTATGTCTCTGCCAAGGCTCAGGCTAATCTGATTGCGATGATGCTTGAGGAAGATGTTTTGACAGAGAAAGAAGTCGAAATCTATAAGCGCGGTCGCAATACCAATAGCCACACCAAGGCCAAAAATGCGGATGTCGTGACCTATCGCATGTCGACGGGTTTTGAAGCGGTCATGGGTTACTTGCACTTGACAGATGAAAACAACCGCTTAGAGGAATTAGTAGCTTGGTGTATCCAAAAAGTGGAAGAAGGGATAAAGTAGTGAAAGATATCAGAGAGTGGTTCCCTCATGCTGAGTTGACGGATCAACCGACTCCTCCAGCGGGTTTTGTAGCCATCCCTCTTCAGGCCCAGCAATGGCTACAACTGAAAGAAGAAGAGTTGACGGAGAGAGAAAAGCAATTGATTGCCTGGTTGGGCAGTGTGGAAGATCTTGCTCCCAATCCTTGGTACCAATACCTGATCGATGGGAAGGGAGAAACCCCTCAAGTCATCAAAAAAATGCAACTTGTCTATTGCCACCTCTCACATTCGACAGCGGAAGGAACGGCTTCCTGGTTAGAGATGATGCAGACACTCTTGCCCAACTTTCGAGCAGTCTTGCAGCTGAGTGGGCAGGACTATGTACTCATTCTGGACCAAGAGCAGTCGCTGCCTGTAGCTGCTATCTTAAAAGATACCGTATCTGCTATGGAGTATGACTTTAATCTTCGCTTATCCATCATGGTGGGGCAGGTATGGACCGAGCCTAAGGATTGGAGACTGTCTTCAGTCATTCGAACAGAACGAGCAGTCTTTAGAGGCTGGATCCGAGAAGGGCATCAAGGTGTTTACCACTTTTCTCAACTCTATCTGTGGGGAATCGAACAGGAAGATTTGGATCTACAACCTATCAAAGAACGCTTGCGTCAGTTGATTGCGAGTCAAGATCAGTTGCAGGATATCATTGTTGCCCTCTGGGATAATGGGGCAGTTGTGACCAAGGCGGCCCAGCAACTCTATCTCCATCGCAATTCCCTTCAATATAAGATGGATAAATGGGAGGAGCTAACGGGTCTCCAGTTAAAAAATCTGACAGATCTAGCCCTTTGTTACCATTTGGTCTTACAAGATGTGATGTAAGGGAATGAATCAAGAGTTTTGTGCAAGTTGCACAAAACTCTTTTTCTTTTTTGTGAGACCTGCCATAGATTTGTAAAGCGTTTTCATTTACAATAGAATTATAAACATCAAAGGAGTACCATCATGGTAGAATTAAATCTTAAAAATATTTACAAAAAATACCCAAACAGCGAACACTATTCAGTTGAAGACTTCAACTTGGACATCAAAGACAAAGAGTTTATCGTTTTCGTAGGTCCTTCAGGATGTGGTAAATCAACGACTCTTCGTATGATCGCTGGTCTTGAAGACATCACAGAAGGTGAATGTTCCATCGATGGCACTGTTGTAAACAACGTGGCACCGAAAGACCGTGATATCGCCATGGTATTCCAAAACTACGCTCTTTACCCACACATGACTGTTTATGATAACATGGCCTTTGGTTTGAAATTGCGTAAATACAGCAAGGAAGATATCGACAAACGTGTACAAGAAGCAGCTGAAATCCTTGGATTGAAAGAATTCTTGGATCGTAAACCTGCTGACCTTTCTGGTGGTCAACGTCAACGTGTGGCCATGGGACGTGCCATTGTCCGTGATGCAAAAGTGTTCTTGATGGACGAACCTTTGTCAAACTTGGATGCTAAACTTCGTGTATCAATGCGTGCTGAAATCGCGAAAATCCACCGCCGTATCGGAGCTACAACCATTTACGTAACTCACGACCAAACAGAAGCGATGACATTGGCTGACCGTATCGTTATCATGTCAGCTACTAAAAACCCAGCTGGTACTGGTACAATTGGACGTGTGGAACAAATTGGTTCTCCGCAAGAAGTGTACAAAAACCCAGTTAACAAATTCGTAGCTGGATTTATCGGAAGTCCTGCGATGAACTTCATCAATGTAAAATTGGAAGGTGGACACATCGTTGCCAATGGATTGAATTTGAAAGTTCCTGAAGGTGCTTTGAAAGTCTTGAAAGAAAAAGGCTATGATGGTAAAGAATTGATCTTTGGTATCCGTCCAGAAGACGTGAACACAGAAGCTGCTTTCCTTGAAACTTTCCCAGAATCAGTCGTGAAAGCAACCATCTCAGTGTCTGAGTTGCTCGGTTCAGAATCTCACTTGTACTGCCAAGTTGGTGACAACGAATTTATCGCAAAAGTAGATGCGCGTGACTACCTTGGAACTGGTGAAACAATCGAACTTGGATTTGACTTGAACAAAGCTCACTTCTTCGATAAAGAAACTGAAAAAACAGTATACTAATACCTACTGACACTATAGAGACTGAGACGATTTGTCTCGGTCTCTTTCATTTTAAGGAGACAAGACATGGAAAAAGATTGGTGGAAGGGGAAGGTCGCTTACCAGATTTACCCAAAAAGCTTTAAGGACAGCAATGGCGATGGTGTTGGTGATTTAAAAGGAATCACGGAAAAACTCGATTACCTTCAACAGTTGGGGATTGATATTCTCTGGTTATCGCCTGTTTACAAGAGCCCTTTTATTGATCAGGGATATGATATTTCCGATTATTATGCCATTGACCCCCTTTTTGGGAGCATGGAAGATATGGAAGAGTTGATTGCGGAAGGTAAGAAGCGAGGGATTTCTATCATTATGGACTTGGTGGTTAACCATTGCTCCAGTCATCACGAGTGGTTCCAAAAGGCTTTAGCGGATCCAGATGGCCCTTATGCGGATTACTTTTATTTTATCGAAAGTGACAAAGAACCCAACAACTGGGAAAGCTACTTTGGGGGCAGTGTTTGGGAGCCGGTTCCTGGCACCAACAAATACTATCTTCATTCTTTCCACAAGGATCAGCCAGATCTCAATTGGCAAAATCCTGTCTTGCGCGAAGAAATTTACAGGATGATCAATTGGTGGTTGGACAAGGGAATCGCGGGCTTCCGGATTGATGCCATCATCAATATTAAAAAGGATTTAGAATGGCGTTCGCTTCCGTCCGATCGTAACAATGGCCTGGTTCCAGTACCGGAGTCTCTAGTGAATGCCCAATCGATTGAACCTTTCTTGCAAGAGTTAAAGGAGCGAACCTTCGCCAAGTACAATGCCTTCACAGTAGGGGAAGTGTTCAATGAAACCGATGAAGAATTGCATTTCTTCATTGGAAAAGACGGTGTCTTTTCTTCTATCTTTGACTTCAAGCAAACCTGCTTAGGGCAGGAAGGAAAGGGCTGGTTTGACCATACTCTTCCAACAGCGGAAGAACTCAAGGAAAGTATTTTCCAAGCGCATGAGCGTGCAGATAGGATTGGTGTTCTCTCGACCATCATCGAAAACCACGACGAACCTCGTGGAGTGTCCCATTATATCGCAGAAGGTCCAGTAAACGACACCAGTAAAAAAGCCCTGGGAACCATTCAGGTTTTGCGCAAGGGAATTCCGTTTATCTATCAAGGTCAAGAAATTGGAATGGAGAACCAAGTCTTTGAATCAGTGGAGGACTTTGATGATATCGCGACCATCAACGGCTACCACGTTGCTAAAGAAGCTGGTTTGAGTGAGGAAGAAGCCTTAGCAGCGATTGCCAACTATAGCCGAGACAATGCGCGGACACCGATGCAGTGGTCAGCGGAGCCAGGTCTGGGCTTTAGCGATGGACTAGCCTGGTTGATCAGTCCCAAACCAGATTATTCCATTAATGTGGAAGACCAGGAAAAGGATCCAGATTCTATTTTGAATTATTACCGCCAGCTGACGGCCTTGTATCGCCATCCCCTCTATGGAAATACCATCCGGTTTGGAGATATGATCCCAGCTTATCGGGACCGCGAGAATATCATCGCCTTCGAACGCCGGGGGGACAAGCGTCTCTTGGTAATCAGCAATTTCCAAAATCGCCAGACTAGCTTGGAGTTGCCAGCTCCGATTAAAACGGTCGTTTTAAATAATACCGCAGGGTTGTTCCAAGAAGGAGACCAGGTATTAGAATTGTCCCCTTACCAAACCATCATGCTGGAATTGGTGGAATAGAAAGAACCTTCGCAAACGCGAAGGTTCTTTTCATATCATCCAAGTCTAAACCTGGAACTTATTCCACTTCTTTCTTTTTCAAGAGGAGCATGCCTCCGCTAACGGCTAGCAAGAAGCTTGAAAGAACAAAGTGTCCGGTTGAGTGATCTCCAGTTTGTGGCAACTGCGCCTTGGCTGGATTTTCTTGGAATCTTTGTCCCACTTGGTAGGTCAAGGTTTGTGCGCTTTCCTCAGCTTCAGCTGCGGTTTCTTTTTGTGGAAGGAGAACTTTAGTAGTGTCCTTCTTAGCCAAGATTGGCTGTGGAGTGGTTGTTTGGTTATGAATTGGAACCACCACTTGATCTGGTTCTTTAGCTGGAACGTAATCCATCAAGCTAGCCAACTTGCTGCCAAAGATCGCGTTGGTTACCCAGCGGAAGAAGTGGACAGGGTGTTGGCGATTGGTTGGATTTCCGGCATAGACAAAGAGTGGTTGGCCAAGAAGTTCTCCAGAGATGGCCATGACCTTATTGGCTAGGACTTCATTTTTTGGCCACCAGCCAGCAATGTAGTAGTCGCTTGAAGCGATGCTCATCAAGGTTTTGAAGTTGCTTGGAACTTTTTCAATCCAGTTTCCTGAGTTGGAGTAGAAGAGGGCGTTCTTCTTGTAACCGCTGGTCAGTGGATCTTGGTCATCGATGATGGCCTTCATCAAGCCTTCGTAGTCACTGCCACCTTTTAGTTTTTCAGCATCAAAGCCTGCAAGAACTCCCAATTTTTCTAGTTTCTGCATGGCTTCCCCGCCGATGACGAGAGTTGGTTTCTTGCCGAAGATGGAGGCATCGAAGCGATTGTTTTCAAGAACAATAACATCTGCTTCATCAGGAGTGTCGACGATTTGGAAACCTAATTTTTCAAGAACCAGACTAGTATGAGCCGGTGCGTCTACTCCAGTCCAATCGTAGTGATAATTAGGCGAATAGATCTTCAATGGTTTCAAGGTTGGACCGTTTGGAACCTTGTAGAGGGCTTCGCCGTAGATAGCGTAGTTTGGTAGGAGCGATGCAAAAGTATCACGGTCAACGATGTAGCCATCATCTGTTAGGTAAACAGATTTGCCTTGGGAAATCGCCTTGTTTACTGCTTGAACAGCGCTGGCTGATGTATTGGCAATGACGTAGTAAGGTGCCTTTGGATCGATCTCAGAGGTTCTAGTCGCGCGAGTAGTTGTGACTTCTCCAAGTTTTCCAGCAAAGAGACCGTCCTTGAATACAGGTTCTGCCTTGAAGCCTTTCATATCAGGGAAGTTTACGAGAAGTTCCGCATACATGGCAGCCCAGGCGGATTCATTAGAACCTTTATAGAGAATATGGTTGGCATAGCCCCGTTTGGCTTGGGCCATATCAATGACTAAGTCCCCTTTTTTGTAGTTACCTGTATCTTCTTTGAGTTCTTTAACGAGGACACCGTTTCGTTTGAAGTAGTCGATCATATTGAAGGCTTCTTGAGCGTCATTGTCCTTGTCGAGTCCCATTGGGATAACATAATAGTCAGGGAAGAATTTCGGACGACCATTCTTCAGACGACCGACAACTTCACCAGTTGGTCCTACTAATTCATTTTCTGCTTTTGGATCTTCAATCTTGTTGAGACCACGTAAGTAGAAGTTGAGCCGCATCTCAAGGAGTTTGTCTGGATCTTGGTTGAGGAAGTCAATGCCGCCGAGGACAGCATTACGACCAGCATAATAAGATTCCTGGTTGGATTCTGGTATTTCAATGGTGTGGCCCAAGATGCCGTGATAGACAGCATAGACACCTGTATAACCAGAGAAGGAATCATCCCAGCCATCTCCCCAATCCAGTTTTGGAATGATGTAGCTGTCGTATTTGGAATTGGCAACTCCTGCGCGGCCCATATGGCGGGCATTTTCTAGCATGAGGTTGGACATGAGGTCGTATTCAAAGTTCGGATCATGTGGAGGTGTTGCAGGCTCAATCAAGAATTCTTTGACAAATCCATGGATATCATAGAGAGCAATTGGATTCCACTTGTTGATCATTTGGATGACGGTACGCACTTCTGGGTTTGTTTGGTAGCTGGCATCGCGATTGGGATCCAGTCCATTGGCCAAAGCACGCAGGTTGAGAGCATCCCCATCAGGGTTTTCCGTGAAGTCAAACAAGAAGATAAATTTGTTTAGGAGAGTTGGGATGTCCAGAGTTACATTCTTGACGTTACCAGCTTCGTCTGTCGTTTTAAAAGTGACTTGATTTTCTGTAGCGAAGGTACGGAAGAGACCAGTGATGATGTCAATCCCAGGTTGTTCATCCGCATGCGTATTATGAACCAGGACAGGCAGTTTGTAATCCAAGGTCTTGTCCTTCAGAGCTGCCAACATCTCGCTTGGTTTTGTGAGAGCTGTTGGATTGGTAGATGAGAGGTAGTGGTCAATACTTGCTTGGTCCTTACTCACAATTCCCATCTTCATATCACGGCCTTGAGCACTCTTACCAAGAGTTTCAAGCTGAACTAGACGGTCCGTTTTGGCTTCTGCCTTTGTCTGCTCAATGGAAGCTAGCATTTCCTCGTGGGTATGGAAATCTTTATATGGACGGAAGGTTAGATTCTTGCGAATAGTCAGCCCAAGATCTGAACTAGTTCCGACTAAAGTATGCTCGCCAATATAGTTCCGATAGGTCCGACGGATATTATTAGGGCTCCGAAGGCTTAAATCTTCGCCAAAGAGTTCCTTGACAGTAAAGGTCAGATCCAAATCGTTTCCGTTTTTGTTCTCTTCAACTGTGATAAAGGGATCTTTGGAAAGAGTTCCTGTCTCCATATCCCAAGTTTTCCATTCTTCCAGTGGTTTGTCGTCCAAGGTCCAGTTGATCTTTCCAACAGCCTGAGCTTGATCCTTGACGGTATCCGTTAGCGTTCCCTTTTCAGACATGTAAACAGGGCTGTCACTAAGGCTGATGGCAGGATCTGCGTTTGCTGCTCGCTCTGTTACAGGGGCTTCTACTTTGGTCGTAGGACTAGCAGTGTTTGAAGCGGTAGACGAGCTTGCTACTGCGCTAGCTGAGCTAGGACTTGCTTCCACAGGGCTTGGTGCAACTTCTGTTGCTGAGTTAGGACTTGCCACTTCTGATCCAGTAACTGGACTAGCACTAGCCTCCTCTGGCTTGAGGACGTTTTCGACAGGTGCGGCAGGACTAGCTGGTTCAACAGTGTCCGCAGCAACTTGACCTTGTGCGAGGAAGGCTAAGAGGACCGCGGTAGAGATACTGAGTACGTTTGTGTACAAACGCTTTTTATAAGAAGAATGCATAAAGAGACCTCCTTTGTTCTTTGCATGTATGCACCCCTATCATAACACTTTATGGCAGCGCTTTCAATATATAAGAAGGTTTTTCTGATTAAAATTCATTCCAGATTAATAGCAAAGAAAAAGCTGGGAAAAACTTCCCAGTCTCTTATTTGATGTATCTGAAGAAGACCTTATGCTTGCAGTTCCTCCTGGTAATTTTGATAGAATTCCACCTTGATGGAAATGAAGGTTTCAAGGTCTCGGAGGAGTTGCAAAAGGGTCGCTCGGGTTTCAAATTCTTGACGAAATCGAGGGAGAGGCCGTTCACGAAAGACTGCTAGATAGCGATTGATTTCATCAAGCAGGAATTGAGCTGGATTTTCCTGACTGAGCTGGCTGGCTGTTTTTGCAAAGAGTTGGGCCAAAATAAGACTCTCGCTCGCGGCTAATTGACAGTTATTGACGTTGTTGGCCATGTCTCGCAGGATATTATTTTGACGCTTTCGCATCTCAAAATAGTGGATATGGTAGTTGGTCTGGTGGAAGAGGTGGTTGGAATGGTCTAGATACACTAGATCGAGTGCTTCTTTTAAAATGGTATCTAGCTCACGAATCAAGCTGGCATCGTTGCTCCCATCTCCTTTTCCGAGAAATTCTGCAAAACGGTAAAGAATCTTTTTGAGTTGCTCCTCGACAATTTCGTGATAGCGATCAATTTCTTCCTGTCGAGAAGGCATATAGAGATTGGCAAGGAGAGCAAAGCTGGTTCCAATCAGGAAAATGGTAACCTCATTTCCCAATAAAGCTATAGAAGTGGATTTTTCTAGCAGGAGATGGGTAACCAGGACAGAGCTTGGTGTGATGCCGATTTCCCAGCCTTGTAGAAAAGCGAGGGGAACATAAGTGGCTAGATAAAAACCAAGGGCCCAGAGATTGTAGCTGAGAATCTGAAAGGCTAAGCTGCCAAGGAATAGGGCGAGAAGCATGGACATAAAGCGGTTGTAGGCTAATCTAGCTGTACTTCGACGGGTATCGGTAATGCTGAGGATGGCAATGATCCCCGCAGAGGTGGCGTAGGTCAGACCTAAAAACTCTGCAAGCAAGATGGCCAAACAGGTGGCGAGGACCATCTTGATGGTTCGGTGAATAAGTGGCATAATGCGGATTCTTTCCTTTTTCTAAACTAGTTTTATTATACCACAAGCAAACTGGGCTACTCCAAATGTTTCACCAGATATGGCAATTGTGTTATACTAGTTTCATGGAAAAAAACGATATTGTTTACGGTGTTCATGCCGTCACAGAAGCACTGATCGCAAATACAGGAAATAAATTGTATATCCAGGACGATTTGCGTGGAAAAAATGTAGAAAAAATCAAGGATCTGGCAGCAGATAAAAAGGTGTCCATTTCTTGGACTCCTAAGAAGACCTTGCAAGAGATGACAGAAGGGGCTGTCCACCAAGGTTTTGTCTTGCGGGTTTCGGAATTTGCCTATACGGACTTGAATGAGATCTTGACCCAGGTTGCTAATCAAGACAATCCCCTGCTTTTGATTTTGGATGGTTTGACCGATCCGCATAACTTAGGATCCATTCTCCGAACAGCCGATGCTACTCAGGTAGCGGGAGTCATCATTCCCAAGCACCGTGCTGTTGGGGTGACCCCAATTGTCGCCAAGACCTCAACTGGAGCAGTGGAACATGTCCCCATTGCTCGGGTGACCAACCTTAGCCAAACCCTGGATAAGCTCAAAGAAGCAGGTTTTTGGATTTTTGGAACCGATATGAACGGGACGCCTTCTCACAAATGGAATACCAGTGGGAAGCTAGCCCTCATCATTGGAAACGAAGGCAAGGGCATTTCGACCAATATTAAAAAGCAAGTGGATGAAATGATTACGATTCCGATGCAGGGCCATGTCCAAAGTCTGAATGCTAGTGTCGCAGCAGCGATCCTTATGTATGAGGTCTTTCGCAACAAACTATAGTAGAGGAAAATCGTAGTAAGGAGGCAACCGATGAAAGAAAAGATTTTGTTAGTGGACGGCTACAACATGATTGCCTTCTGGCAGGAGACCCGCCAACTCTTTAAGAAGAGTGAGCTGGATGCTGCACGAACGATCCTCCTAGAGAAGCTGAGCCACTATGCCAGCTTTGAAGGCATTCGCGTAATTTGTGTCTTTGATGCCCAATACATGCCAGGGATTCGCCAGACCTATGAAGAATTTCAGGTCCAAGTGGTCTTCACAGCGGAGGAGGAGACCGCCGATGACTACATTGAACGTCTGGCAGCAGAGCTCAATACACCCCTTCATCAAGTATCAGTCGCGACGAGTGACTTGAATGAGCAATGGACGGTCTTTGCTCAAGGAGCACTTCGTGTTTCGGCGCGGGAGCTGGAGAAGAGAGTTGCCGTTGTCAAGGCCGACTTGAACCAGGCGCGAGGAGCCGTCAACGATCAAAAACCACCGATACGGCCTTTTGACCAAGAGGGCCTACGTCAACTACAAAAAGAGATGGGAGCAAGTAAATGACCTTTAAAATTTTAACAGATTCAACTGCAGATTTAGATGAAAGATGGGCACAGGAGCATGATGTAGAGATCGTCGGTTTGTCAATCCAAATCGATGGGGCTCATTATGAGACAGTGGGTCCAGACAAACTCACCAGCCCCCAATTATTAGCAGAGATGCAAAAAGGTGCTAAACCAACGACCAGTCAGGTCAATGTTGGGCAATTCCAAGAGATTTTCAAAGGTTATGCTCAACGAAAGGAAAATCTCCTTTATATCGCCTTTTCTTCAGTCTTGTCAGGGACCTACCAGAGTGCGGTCATGGCAAGAGACTTGGTCCTTGAAGACTACCCAGAAGCTGTGATCGAAATCATCGATCCAAAGGCTGCGGGGATTGGAGAAGGGTACTTGTCTATGCTAGCAGTTGAGGCGCGTGATGCAGGTAAGAGTTTGGATCAAGTTAAGGAAGAACTGATGGAAGTGGCTCCTAAGTTGCGGACCTATTTCTTGGTGGATGATCTCTACCATCTGATGCGCGGGGGACGACTTTCTAAGAGTTCAGCTATCGTCGGAAGTTTGGTGAACATTAAGCCCCTTCTTTGGATTGATGAAGAAGGCAAGTTAGCCCCTATAGCCAAAATTCGTGGACGTAAAAAAGCCATGAGGGAAATGCTCTCACTTATCCAGGAAGATATCGGCCACAGTACAGCTTTGGTTTCTTACACGGATGATCTAGCAGGAGCAGAAGAACTCAAGGCACAATTGTTGGAGAATCCAGCTATCTCCCAAGTCTTGATTATGCCACTAGGTCCCGTCATTGCTGCCCACGTTGGTCCTAATTCTCTCATCGGCTTTGTCATAGGAAAAGAAAATCGCAAATAATTTTTCAAATCGGTTGACTTTTATTTGAAAAATTTGATACAATAGTAGGCGGTATTGTTTACCCCATTTGTAAGGCCCCGGAACCTTTCAAATAACTCGCGGACCGGAACATCCGCCCTGTAAACAAAAACGATATTCATAATAGGAGAAATCATGAACAAAACTACATTCATGGCTAAACCAGGCCAAGTAGAACGCAAATGGTACGTTGTTGACGCAACTGATGTACCTCTTGGACGCCTTTCAGCAGTTGTTGCTAGCGTGCTCCGCGGAAAAAACAAACCAACATTCACACCACACACTGATACAGGTGACTTCGTAATCGTTATCAATGCTGAAAAAGTTAAATTGACTGGTAAAAAAGCAACTGATAAGATCTACTACACTCACTCAAACCACCCAGGTGGATTGAAATCAATCTCTGCTGGTGAACTTCGTTCTAAAAATGCAGTTCGTTTAATCGAGAAATCAGTTAAAGGTATGCTTCCACACAATACTCTTGGCCGCGCTCAAGGTATGAAATTGAAAGTATTCGTTGGAGCTGAGCACACTCACGCTGCACAACAACCAGAAGTTCTTGATATTTCAGGACTTATCTAAGGAAAGGAACAATAAAGTATGTCACAAGCACAATATGCAGGTACTGGACGTCGTAAAAACGCTGTTGCACGCGTTCGCCTTGTTCCAGGAACTGGTAAAATCACTGTTAACAAAAAAGATGTTGAAGAGTACATCCCACACGCTGACCTTCGTTTGGTCATCAACCAACCATTCGCAGTTACTTCAACTGTAGGTTCATACGACGTTTTCGTTAACGTTGTAGGTGGTGGATACGCTGGTCAATCAGGAGCTATCCGTCACGGTATCGCTCGTGCCCTTCTTCAAGTAGACCCAGACTTCCGCGATTCATTGAAACGCGCAGGACTTCTTACACGTGACTCACGTAAAGTTGAACGTAAGAAACCAGGTCTTAAGAAAGCTCGTAAAGCATCACAATTCTCAAAACGTTAATCAATACGATTATATCAACGTTTACAGACATTCAAGAATTATTTCTTGGATGTCTTTTTTGTTTCAAAAAATCAAAGTTCACCCCAAAATTCACCCCATATTCACCCCATCAATTTTTTAAACTACGAAAAGCAATATCACCTACAGTCTGATTGACTTTATCTTTGATATTAACGTAAGTTTTTGTAATCTCTTTATCACTATGAGTAAGAGCTTCTGAGAAGGCTTCAAGAGAAACACCTGCTTGTTTAGCAAGAGTAGCACCAGTATGTCTTAGTTTGTGTGGTGATGCTGGTGCTAATTCGGGATGTCTTCGTCTGACTGATTTCATCTTGATAAAACTTAAAATTTTTCTAATTATAACGAAGCATAGTCAAAAAGCTATGACCTCTATATTCACAAAAAAATCCAGACCAATACTAGTCCAGATTTCTTGTCTATTAAACATTCTTTTCAAAGAATGGAAGAACGGCTGTAACGGCTTTGTCAACGCAATTATTTAACTGTGAGAATCCGACGCACATAAATTTTAAATGGTGTCTCAGTCACATTTAAATTTATGAGACGCTTAGACGTTAGGCTTTCAATTTGTCAAATTTTGCTTTGACATTTGCCTTGAATTCTTCAAGTTTAGCCTTGCGTTCGGCTTTACGTTCAGCATTCATTTGTGCACGTGCCTGGTTGTAGAGGTCTTCTTGGACTTGCAGAGCTGCTTCGATTTCGGCTACGACGGTTGCTACATCCCAACGCACGATTTGGGTGTCGTACTTGGTGAAGTAAGCATCGATGACTGCTTCGTTGTTTTCTTGCACCAAGGCGACAACGGCTGTTTCGCCGTCGATCAATTTTTGAGACACAACGTCAATCAAGCCAGCTTCTGCCGTATCAACGGTATCACCAGCAGCCAAACCATAGAGGCTGCCAATACCATAACCAAACAAGACGCCGATAGGACCACCCAAAAGCCCGATAACTGCACCGAGCAAGCCACCTTCTAGGGTTGCATCCGTCGTTGAATCTTCAAAGTCATAGCGTTCTTTTTCAACGATGTGACCGTTTTCATTTTTGACCAAGGCGATTTGAGCAACCTTGGTCGTCTGAGTTTGGCGGAAAGCCTTCAAATCCGCAAAGGACTGATAAGCTTCGCTTTCAGTGTTAAAGACTGAAACTACTAGGTTTTCCATAGTTAGTACCTCTTTTCTAAATATATACTTTCATTATAATACAGTTTCAATCACTTTTCAATCATTTTAGTGCGACATTTTAATTGATATGTCGCGTTTATCAGCGTCAAAGAACAGTTTCAGGCAGCGGTATATCTTTGCCATATCCCAGCCCAGACACTCTGGCGACTCTGAGTGATTATCAAGAAAGGCGTCCAGCAACATCTTAAAGCCTCCCGTGCAAAAAGTAAATAAATAGTGTTTTTCCTGTATGCCTGTCACACGGCTAAAAGACCGCTTGACCAAATCTTCCAGAAAATTATAGCAGATATTATGTACCAGCTCTGTGTAGCGAGTCTGATGAGCGTGCCGAATCACATCGACACTTTTATAGAATCTGCCAACTGTTTCCTTATGGTCGAATCCTTGAAAGAAGTCGCTTTATTCGTCGGTCAAGACAATTAATTTGGCTGGTGCAACTGATTCGCCAAGCTATGAACAAGCAATTATTACCTTTTGAAAGCAAAAATGGCAATTATGAAGGTGAAGCTACTCAGGTCTTAGTTCTTCTATCCAATTACTATGCAGACAAAAAACTATTTGATGAAAATACAGATGAATATGGAAATATCTTGATTTTAAAGGATTCATCCATCATTTCTAAATTATCGGCTATCCCAGATTTATTAAAAAGGGGATCTAGTAGGTAACAATAATATCGAATATATCAAAGTACGCAATATTAGGATTTCTTCAGAGGTTGAGTTAGAGTCAGATGTTGATGGGGATAAGTCGGATAATCTGCCAATAGATATAAAAATACTAGAAAACAGGCTTGAAAAAGGCTCGTAAAGCTAGCCAGTTCTCTAAACGTTAATTCGTTGCTGGACAGCAGAATACAAACGAAAACACTTTGCATCTTGCAAGGTGTTTTTTTCTATGAGAACTGGCGGTGCGCAATTAGGATAGCTCTAGCGACTTTAGTCGCATAGAGATATGCTATGCACAGTTGCCTCAAGAAAACAATGCTTCTTGGTCCACCCTGTTAGACAAGCTTCAAAACCAAGGAATCCAACAGATTTCTCTTGTAGTTACAGATGGCTTTAAGGGGCTTGAGCAGATTATCAGTCAGGCTCACCCATTAGCTAAACAACAATGTTGCTTAATTCATATTAGTCGAAATCTAGCTAGTAAAGTGAAACGAGCAGATAGAGCGGTTATTCTGGGGCAATTTAGAATGATTTATCGTGCTGAAAATTTAGAAATGGCAGGACAAGCTTTAGAGGACTTTCTCGCCGAATGGAAACCAAAGTATAGGAAAGTCATGGAAAGTCTGGAGAAGACGGATAATCTTTTAACTTTTTATCAGTTTCCCTACCAGATTTGGCACAGCATGTATTCGACAAACCTCATTGAGTCTCTTAACAAAGAAATCAAACATCAAACGAAAAAGAAGGTTCTTTTTCCTAATGAGGAGGCTCTGGAACGTTACTTAGTTACGTTGTTTGAAGATTATAATTTCAAGCAAAGTCAACGAATCCATAAAGGGTTTGGTCAATGTTCTGATACACTTGAAAGCTTATTTAATTAACACTCCGTAACTCTACTTAAGTGTTTACACATAATTATTTACAGTATCAAAAAATAAAGTATATTGTTTTCATCATAATATAATTAAATATCAGTATAGAGAATTTTATCTATATATCAGATATCAGCAATTGCTTTTGCTGTCATTTTTCGCTACAATAGTTACAAGGAGGAAATAAACATGTTAAAAGAAGTATTAAACGTCGCAAAAGTTGCGAAAAAATCATCTCTCTTCTTAGGAGGGGTAGCATTTGGGACGCTTGGCTTGAAAGTCTTAGCAAGTAAAGAAGCTAAGAAAGGCTATTCTAAGGCCTTGGCTAAAGCTTACAAATTGAAAGATGGACTGGATGCATCTGTTTCTGTTGTAAAACAACACGGTGATGATGTTTTACAAGACGCTAAATATTTATACGAACAGGAAAAGAAAGAAGAACAATTAGATAGCCTGACAGGTGAATAATATGTCTTTTAAAGTGCTACACAGAGGATATCAACATATCCGATTATCGTCCTCGTTTTCACTGACCTTGGATATTCAAGATTATCTTCGTTCCTTGGCTAAAGATGAAAAAGGGATCGACTCTATTCAGTTTTATATGGATCAGCAGCACTTTACTCTACGTATGAAAGAAGGCTTCTCTGTATTAGAAAATGCAGAGGCCTTTTTAAAAAAAATTGACAAGGGGAAAGTTTCGGACTTGATGACTCTTCCCATTCGTAGAGAAGAGAGTGCTTATTCAATTGTATCGGGTGCAGCGATTAAGCGTTTGCTGTTTCGAAGTTTTGTACCCTACCCTATTCGTTATATTTGGACTTGTTATCAGGCTTTGGGTTATGTCAAAGAAGCCTATCAAACTTTAGCGCGCAAGGAACTAACCATGGAGGTCTTGGACTGTTCGGCCATTTTGTTGTCCTTGTTTATGAACCAATCCAAGACAGCTAGCAACATCATGTTTATGCTTGATTTGGGTAATCATCTGGATCAGTGGTCTTTAAAAAAAACAGCAACAGATTTGGAACAAAGCCTTCTTGCTAAAGAAAGTGATGTTTTCTTAGTGCGGGGAGACATGGTCATCAGCATCAAGAGTTCTGATGTTCAAGTAGGTGATGTATTAGTTGTCTCCCAAGGTAATGAAATCTTGTTTGACGGCCAAGTGGTTTCAGGATTAGGCATGGTCAATGAGAGTTCCTTGACTGGAGAGAGCTTCCCTGTTGAAAAGAAAGAGGGAGATTCTGTATGTGCGAATACTGTTTTGGAAACAGGAGAGTTAAGAATTCGTGTGACTGATAATCAGATAAACAGTCGTATTTTGCAACTCATCAATCTGATGAAAAAATCTGAAGAGAGTAAGAAGACAAAACAACGTCATTTTATTAGGATGGCAGACAAGGTTGTAAAATATAACTTCTTAGGTGCTGGTTTGACTTATCTGTTAACAGGTTCGTTTTCAAAAGCCATTTCCTTTTTATTGGTGGATTTTTCATGTGCTCTAAAAATATCCACACCTGTAGCCTACCTTACGGCCATAAAGGAAGGTCTAAATCGAGAAATGGTTATTAAAGATGGTGATGTATTAGAAAAATATCTGGAAGTGGATACTTTCTTGTTTGATAAAACGGGTACCATCACGACGAGTTATCCTTTGGTTGAAAAGGTTCTTCCTTTCGGAGATTATACTGAGAAAGATATTTTAAGAATAAGTGCATGTTTGGAGGAACATATCTATCATCCTATTGCCAATGCAATTGTTAAACAAGCTGAAATTGAAGGCATTGAACACGAAGAAATGCATGGCAAGCTTCAGTATGTTGCAAGCAAAGGGATTAAATCGCAAATTGATGGTCAATCGGTTGTCATTGGAAATTATGTACTAATGCAAGACGAACAGGTAAGAATTAGTTCTGAGCAGCTGGCCTTGATTGAGCAATATAAGACTCATTACAATTTATTGTTTTTGGCTTATAAGAAAGAATTAATTGGGATGTTTTGTATCCACACTCCCTTGAGAAGCGAGGCGAAAGTTGCATTGAAAAAGCTAAAGCGCCAAGGGAAAAAACTGATTCTGGCAACTGGTGATACGTTGGCTAGAACAGAAGAGTTGGTTAAAGATCTGCCATTTGACAACGTTTATACTGATTTAAAACCAGATGGTAAGTTTCAGTTGGTTCAGGAATTACAGAAAGCTGGCCGAACTATTTTGATGGTTGGAGACGGGTTAAACGACTCTGCTGCCTTGACGCTTGCAGATATTGGGGTTGTGATGAATGAAAGTGCTGATATTTCTAAGCAGATGAGTGATATTTTATTATTAGATAATCGTTTAGATTTCTTCGAGGAATTGAATTCTTTATCTGAATCGTTGCAGAAATTAATTCAAAGAAATATTCAAGAAACAGTTGTAATAAATGGAAGTTTAATTGGATTTGGGTTGTTAAATTGGTTAAGCCCATCTAATCTTTCGATATTGCACAATCTGACTACTTTAAGAATCGTCCTTCGTAGTCTTTCTATTAAAAGTAGGTAAGAGACCGAGAAGCTGAGGTTATAAAAACTAAAAGGAGTTGTCTCATTTGAGAATAACGGCTCTTTGTCAACTGTAGTGGGTTGGTGGAAAATTATACCCTGGAGAGGACCAAATTGGTTCTCTCCTTTTAAATATTGAAAAAACCATTGGCAGTGGACATACTTTAAGACTATATATTTCTGAAACTAGTTTCACAATACAAATATTGACATGCAATTATT
>NZ_JBCOAT010000013.1:0-3329 GCF_040226615.1 Streptococcus australis
TTACCTCTATTATACGACTTTACACAAATAAAAGCCCTTAGAAACTTATGGTCTAAGGACTTTGTCTTCAATCTGAACCTTTCCAGACGGAAAGGTTTTTTTGTTTTTTCATGCTAAAAATTAGCCTTGCTGCAGAAGAAACTATCTCAAATAAACAAATCAGTCCTTTCCAGATTTGGAAAGGGCTGATTTGGTAGGTATGTTACTCCCCATTCTTCTTTATTGAAGCAAGAAGATAAGGAGAGAAGCGATCAGGTTATTTGCTATATGCAGGGCAATGGCATAACGAATATCTTCCTTAGTCAGATACGCTAAAGCAAAAATTGAACCCATTATAAAGTAAGTTAGAAATTGCCCTAGACTAGACGGAAGATGGAGAAAAGAAAATAAACTAGAAGAAAGAGCAATATAGAGCAAGGTCTGTCCTAGGGTTTCCTGCTTTGAAAATAGATACTTGGCCATTAAGCCTCTAGTTATGAATTCTTCAATAATGGGAGCAATAAAAATAATATAGAAAAAAACGAAAGCAGGAAATAACTCCAAGAAAAACTCAATGCTTCTTTGATTATTAGACGATTCACCCGAGACCAAGACTTGAAGAGCAATAAAGCCAACTAATAATCCAATGGGTAACCATATCGTGGACGTCAGTTTGGTCTTTTTAACCTCAAGTTTCCAACCCTTTTGGTACCATTTCCACAAACCAAAAATATAGAGAGCAGATACCAAAGCGAATATCAAGAGAATGAGAGGCTCGGAACCTCCCTCAACGAGAACATGCAAGCAACTAGCAAGAATCCTCGAAAATAAAATAAGGGAACTATATATCAGTTTACACTAAACACAATATATAGTGCTTACGAGAATATCAAAAAGGCGTCTTCCAAGCGGAAGTCGTCTTTTTTATGCTTATTTCAAAAATTCATACTCAAATAAAAATGGCACAATTTCAGAATTATAATATTCTTTTATCATTGTTTTCAATGTATTCAAGTGTCCGTTTAATTCGGGATAGTTATAGATTGTTTTATCATTTTCATCTTTTTCAGATGTGTTAAGTTCATCAATAATCTGATAAACTGAATACGTCAATATAGAATTATAATTTTCCGTTTTCTTAGCTTCTGTTAGGACTTTTTCCCATTGTTCAAATAAAGCAGTCTCTTTAGAACCTTGTTTCAATTTTGCTAAGTTGACTGTTGCTAGCGTATCTCCATTAGAGTTATCCAGTGACAACTCATTGCGGTAGAATCGTCCATCAGAACCATATAAACTTCTCATGTGATTTTGCGTTTCAAGTGTTGTGAAGAGCAGAATTTTCAATAAGTCTTGTTCAATCTTGTTACTTGATACAGCTTTATTAAAACGTTCAGCGCCATCAGCAGATTTCATAATATTAGCACGCTGTGTCCAGTGACGATTATAAGTAATGTAGCGACTGGCGGCAAACATTGGGAGCTTTTCGATGAAATTGTCTTTTCTTAATGGGAAATACCCTGCACCATTATATAGACTAGCAACTAGTAGAGAAGAAGCTAAGTCAGGATTGTCAAAATTCACTCCAGAAGCTCGCAAATAGCCAATTAGATTGTTATTTATAATTGTCTGAGAAGTAATTTTATTCGTGCCTACTAATTTTGCTCCATTTAACCCCAATACAAAATCAGATAATTTATCGTCACTAAATTTCCGTTTGTCGTAATACACATTACTATATTTCGTATAAATACGATTGATGGTTAAATCTTCTTCTTGTAAGATTTCGTTATTGGCTATATTGAATGCTTCAAGGGTAATATTATCTAATTTTTCATCTACATTTGACCAAAGAATACAAGAAACTAACGCATCAATTTTAGTGTGAAAATGTCTTCGGTTGAAAGCAAATCCTCTTTCAAACTTTTTATCAATGAGATGAATTTCTTTCCAATATTTGATTGGGCTATAAATAATGTAACTATCAGTAGGCTGACGAAGATAATATTTGAAACCACTCCAAATAAAGATATTTCCCATCTCATTTACACCCATTCCCTTGATTTCTTGTTTCATCTGTTTCATTAAATAACTTTGTTTCCATTGAGATGATGATGAAGTCTTTTTTGCTTTTTGATGTTCTATACTGCGTGTATCTGCGTAGGGTGGGTTTTCATACAAAATAATTGTTACTTTTGGGTCGTTGATATAGCGTTGAATAATTTCATTATTGATATATTCCTCGCTAAGAGCATCCGCTCCTCGGACTAGCCCCATATTAAAAGTATCTTCTTTTTCAGTTGGTGGAATGATATGACGGACTTTATCTCCAAGCAATTCCAGCAGAACTTTGTATTCATAATATTCTATAGTTGAAAGAACACAGTGACTTAATTCCTCGTCGCTCATCAATTTCTCAAGGTTTCCAGTTCCGGCACATCTATCCAAAATAATATAATCATTTCCTTCTGGAACACGTTTAATAGCTTGTCGGACTAGCTCCAATGACTTTTGAACATAAGGTTCAGGAGTGTAGAAAGCTCCTAAATTTTTCTTTTGCAAATTATCATTGAGTTTATCCATCAAATATTGAAATTGAACATTAGTTTCACCGATATAAGGATTGATAAACTCTTTTAGTTTCTCAGGTTTCCGAATTTCACCAATAATTTTAACTTTACCAGTATGGTCACCGATAAAATCTGACTTTTTAGCTCCTTTGTTTTCACGATAAAAACGTTCTGCCCAACCAACAATACAGTTTTCGTCGATGTTAATTTTTGTATATTGCTTTGAACGTAGTAAAGTAATAAGACGACTTTCGTCTAGTTGACTTTGACCGTATTCTAAAACTTCAATAGGAGCATCAGAAGAAAAACCAGAGGTTTTTACACTTGCACCACCAAAATATACTTTTTCGATATGTATTAAATATTCCTGACTATCAAAAACGTAGATTTTTTCATTCGTTAGCGACACAAGCAGAATGTTTTTGGGAATTTCTTTTCCTTTGATTCTCCGAGCGGATAGATATTTGATGGCTTGGAATAGAACAGTGTTAATATCATTGATAACAACTTTAAATTCAATCAGATTTCCATTTACAATACCATCTGTATAATCCGTTAAAATATCATCTGTTTTCAAAGTTTTATCAACAAGAGGTAGATAATCTTGATAAAACTTGAGTTGTCCGTCAACTTCGTTTGAGAAATGGTTAGGCATATTGTAGCTCCCCATTTCTCTCTAAAAACAACTCAGAAAACTCAACATAAAAAGCCTTCTCACAAAAATGTGAAAAAGCCTGTTTTAATGCTTGACAAAAAACACGCCCGATTACATAATCAGTGTGA
>NZ_JBCOAT010000013.1:3428-42765 GCF_040226615.1 Streptococcus australis
AGCTGTGAGCTGTGAGCTGTGAGCTGTGAGCTGTGAGCTGTGAGCTGTGAGCTGTGAGCTGTGAGCTGTGAGCTGTGAGCTGTGATTGCGTTCATAATACTTAATTTCCTTTATTTTTGATACTTCTATTATATCAAAATTTCGGCTTTTTGCATAGTAGAAGTTTACATTTTTATTGACAATCATTCTTATTTTCGATATAATATAATCAAGAAATAAGGAGTATCAGTTATGAAGTTTGAGTTTAAGTCATTATTTGATTTACAATCTGCTTTTCCAGACGAACAGTCATGTATTGACCATTTAGAAAATATGATTTGGGGCGATGTGATTATCAGCCCTTTTGATGCTACTTCAAAGGTCTACAAATGCAAAGGTAACAAATACCGCTGTAAAAATACTGGAAAATACTTCAATGTCAAGACTGGTACTCTTTTTGACAATACTAAAATTGAACTTCGTAAATGGTTTATGGCAATTTGGCTTGTGACTTCTCACAAAAAAGGAATCTCATCTGTGCAATTATCAAAAGATATTGGTGTTACGCAAAAAACAGCTTGGTTTATGCTGGAACGTATCCGTAAGTGTTTTAGTTCTGAAAACAACAATAGTCTTGATGACGTTGTGGAAGTTGATGAAACCTACATAGGTGGTAAAAATAAGAATCGTCATAACTCCAAAAAAGTCAAAAATGCTCAAGGGCGTTCATTGAAAGACAAATTTGCTGTAGTAGGCATGGTACAACGTCAGGGTAAAGTTAATGCTCATCATGTACCAGATACAAAGACGAAAACATTGACTGAACAGATTGTCAAATACGTAAAGGAAACAGCTCGACTTTACACAGATGAATGGCTGGGTTATAATAAAGTAGCTAAGATGTATAATCATGACTTTGTTAATCATGGAACTAGCGAGTATGTGCAAGGTAATGTTTATACCAACACGATTGAAGGCTTTTGGGCTGGATTGAAACGTTGAGTATTAGGAATTTACCATTCGTGGTCTAAGAAATATCTTCAAGACTATGTAGATGAATTTGTTTTTCGTTATAATACTCGTGACTATTCGGATAGTGAGCGTTTTAATCTCCTGATTTCAAATGCCTGTGTCCGAACTAAATACAGGGAGCTGATTTATGGCTACTAATACATTACATGACCTACATTTTGAATTGGAAAGGTCCATCGCTCGTAGAGTTGATAGTAAGCTGATTGGTTATCAGGTCAGTCTTTCAGATAGTTTTTACAATAAATACACCAAACTCTGGGATAAGACCTATTCCTTTGATTTTGTTACTGAACATCGCTCTTTTTATACTCAACTAACAAAACGTTGTGTTTATGACGTACTTGGAGATAGTCAAAAGAGAATTGACAGAAAGGCTATTGCCAAACAAATGGCAGAGTTAGAAGCCTTGGTTGATATTGCAGAAAGTAAAGAGGACTTTCAGAACTTTTTTGAGAAAAAATACAGTCTCAAATTTCCTAATTTGAACGATTGCATTTATCAGAAGAAAAAAGAGTTATCTGATTTTGACAAAAAACTTTGGATAGCAATGCACTATAACCCTAGAAAAGATGAGGGGGAATAATAATGACAACATGGTACGATTACATGGTGAGAGCTAGTGAACATGCTGGAAGTGACGGTGATTTGTGGTTTCGCTATCTTTATAAGGTCATTAAAGATGAGGAGACTAAACTAACTACTGATGATGTAGAGCAATTGTTGAAAAATCCTACCTTAACACCTTTCCAAAAAATAACCCTTCAAGATGCTTTAACAGACGGTACACACACAAGAGAACACGTTTTGCAGGCGAACCGTAAAAGTCAGCCAAAAGATATTTTGAAACTCTTTAGAGAGGGTAACTATGGATAAGAAAGTTTTATTTGAGGCTCTCAATACAGAATTAGCTAAGGAAAATATTGACCTAGAAATTATCTGTGTTGGTGGTTTTGTTCTGGAGTATTACAATCTCCGAGGAACACAAGATGTAGATGCCTTTTATCAAGAAGATGCTAAAATCAGAAGCATTATTGAGAAAGTTGGCGATGATTTTGATGTGAATGAGCCTGATGAGTTATGGCTGAACAACAATGTTGCAAATATGAATAAAATACCGCCACTGTCTATCTGTGAGAAGGCATTTAGCTATTCAAATTTGACTGTTTTTGTACCACCATTATCTTACATTCTCGGAATGAAACTAGACAGCGGACGAGATAGAGATAGGCAGGATGCTGGGGAAATTATTAAACTAGTGAAAATTCGTTCTATAAAAGATATTATCAATAAACTCAAAGAATATGGTTTTCAACCAGACCTTTCATTGATATTGGAAGTATTTGAGATAGCCTATGGTATGGAATGGTTGGCAGAATATATGAGTGAACATTATGAAGAATTTAGACATTATTAAAAGACGGTTTCCGTTTGGAAGTCGCCTTTTTTGATATTCTCGAAAATACTATACCTTGTGTCTAGTGTAAACTGGTATATAGTTCCCTAAAATAAAATGAGAGAAGACCACCAAGGCATACAAACCAACATTTTTCCAGATACTGTTCCCCTTCATACAACACTCCTTTTTCCTTTCGATTCCTATTCCAAGTCTATTTTTTAATTCAATTATCTACCTTTGATTATTTATTATGCTGTCAAACTTAAGATTTTTATGAGGGCCTCGGACTGCGCCTTCAAATCGACAATGGAGCAATATCTAAGACACTTCCTTTTTCCTATATATTTATTGTAATGTATTTATCAAAAATTACAAGTACTTCTTAAAAAGTTTTTACAAAGATTTAACAGTTTATCATACAAAAAGACCTACCCGAAGGTAGATCTCTTGTTGCTTACAATTTAGTTGCTACGGCATCCAACAATTCTTGGATCTTGGCTTGGTTGCTTCCTCCTGCCATGGCCATGTCTGGTTTTCCACCACCACGTCCATCAACGATTGGAGCCAATTCTTTGACCAAGTTACCTGCGTGGATGTCTTTGTTCTTGCTGGCTACGAGAAGATTGACCTTGTCACCGATTGCTGCGACCAGAACAAGGACGTCAGAGTAATCTTTTTGTTTCCAGTTATCCGCAAAGGTACGAAGGGCACCTGCATCTGATACAGAAACTTGACTAGCAATGTAACGGTGTCCGTTTGCTTCTTGAACATGTTTGAAGACATCACCTGCCGCTGCTGCTGCAGCTTTTTCCTTCAATTCTGCATTTTCTTTTTGCAATTGACGGAGTTGTTCTTGAAGTCCTTCAACCTTGTGAGGGACTTCCTTGAGTTGAGGTGCTTTCAAGGTTGCTGCGACGGCTTTCAGTGCATCTTCTTGTTCACGGTAAGCTTCAAAGGCTTCCTTACCAGTCACTGCCAAGATACGACGAGTTCCTGATCCGATTCCCTCTTCTTTGACAATCTTGAAGAGACCAATCTCAGAAGTATTGCCAACGTGGGTACCACCACACAGTTCCACTGAGTAGTCCCCGATAGTGACAACGCGAACTTCCTTACCGTATTTCTCACCAAAGAGGGCCATAGCTCCCATTTCTTTAGCGGTATCAATGTCTGTCTCAACAGTTTCCACTGCGATGGCTTCCCAAATCTTCTCATTGACTTGTTGCTCAATAGCACGCAACTCTTCTGGAGTCACAGCTTGGAAGTGAGTGAAGTCAAAGCGTAGGAATTCCACTTCATTAAGTGATCCTGCTTGAGTGGCATGGTGGCCAAGGATATTGTGAAGAGCTGCATGGAGCAAGTGAGTGGCTGTGTGGTTCTTCATGACACGGTGGCGACGGTTGGTATCGATGGCCAATGTGTATTCTTGGTTCAAAGCAAGTGGCGCAAGAACTTCAACAGTATGAAGTGGTTGTCCGTTTGGTGCTTTCTGTACATCTGTTACTGTCGCTACGACGTTTCCTTGAGCATCCAAGATTTGACCGTGGTCCGCAACTTGTCCACCCATTTCAGCGTAGAATGGAGTTTCTGCAAAGATCAGAGATGCAGTTCCTTCTGTTACAGCTTCTACTTCTGCATTATCCGCTACGATACCCACCAATTTAGAAGACAATTGGCTAGCATTGTAGTTGAAGACACTTTCTACAGTGATGTTTTGAAGGGTTTCATTTTGCATCCCCATAGATCCGCCTTTGACAGCTGACGCACGCGCACGTTCTTGTTGTTCCTTCATAGCTGCTTCAAAACCTTCACGGTCTACCGTCATTCCAGCTTCTTCAGCAATCTCTTCTGTCAATTCCACTGGGAATCCATAAGTATCGTAGAGTTTGAAGACATCTTGACCAACGATAACCGTTTGGCCTTTTTCTTTCAAGTCTGCTACGATAGTTTCTGCAAAGTGTTGACCTGAGTGAAGAGTGCGGGCAAATGACTCTTCCTCGCTCTTGACGATTTTTTCGATAAAGTCACGTTTTTCGAGCACTTCTGGGTAGTAGCTTTCCATGATTTTTCCAACAGTTGGAACGAGTTTGTAAAGGAAAGGCTCATTGATACCCAATTTTTGACCATGCATAGAGGCACGACGGAGAAGACGTCGAAGGACATAACCACGACCTTCATTTCCAGGGAGAGCACCGTCGCCAATAGCAAATGAAAGAGAACGGATGTGGTCAGCGATGACCTTGAAGCTCATGTTGTCGCCATCTTGGTCATAAACCTTACCAGACAATTTCTCCACTTCGCGAATGATAGGCATAAATAGGTCTGTTTCAAAGTTGGTCTTCGCCCCTTGGATCACCGCTACCAAACGCTCTAGACCAGCGCCCGTATCAATGTTTTTGTGTGGCAATTCCTTGTATTCGCTACGAGGTACAGCTGGGTCTGCGTTGAATTGTGACAAGACGATGTTCCAGATTTCGATGTAACGATCGTTTTCGATATCTTCTGCGAGAAGGCGAATACCAATATTTTCTGGGTCAAAGGCTTCCCCACGGTCAAAGAAGATTTCTGTATCTGGTCCAGAAGGTCCCGCACCGATTTCCCAGAAATTGTCTTCGATTGGAATCAAGTGACTTGGATCCACACCCACTTCAATCCAGCGGTTGTAAGAATCTGTATCAGCTGGGTAGTAGGTCATGTAAAGTTTTTCAGCTGGGAAATCAAACCATTCTGGACTTGTCAAGAGCTCATAAGCCCAGGTAATGGCTTCATCACGGAAGTAATCTCCGATAGAGAAGTTCCCCAACATTTCAAACATGGTATGGTGACGCGCAGTCTTCCCTACGTTTTCGATATCGTTGGTACGGATAGCCTTTTGAGCATTGGTAATCCGTGGGTTTTCAGGGATGATGGTCCCGTCAAAGTATTTCTTAAGAGTAGCAACCCCTGAGTTGATCCACAAAAGGGTTGGATCGTTTACTGGAACCAAGCTAACGGATGGTTCTACTGAGTGACCTTTGGTCGCCCAGAAATCAAGCCACATTTGGCGGACTTGTGCACTAGATAATTGTTTCATGTTTTCTCCTCTATTTAATGGTTTCTATTGGTCGGCTTAAGAGCCATTCTCCATCATTTCTACATAGTCAATGGCAAGACACAAGGAAATCACGAGATTGGCATATTCCTCTTCATAGACGGATACCTGATAAGTCGACGTCAAGGTGAAGACTTGTTTGCTAATCTCTGCAACCAGCTGGTCGCGATCATCCAATAACTTGAAATCCAAATCCCAGATATTGCCTTCGATGCGTAGTCCTAAATTAGAAATATCGTACTTATCACGGAGTAAAGTTAGTTTTTTACGGATGAAAAAACTGGAGCCATCCGCCAATTCTACAGTGAATTGGGGTAAGAGGCTAAAAGGCTTCTTCGTGATATGGCTAACCTTCTGGCCTTCCACATCAAATACCGTAAAGGTCTTGGGAATTTTCAAAAATGAACCTTCTACCTGGTATTCCACCATTCCTAGATCATTTTTGATGTCAAAGCGTTCCCCTCCAAGTCGAAACTTTTGTTTGACCAGATACGTTTTCATCAGTTTCCTCCTGCAAATCCTTATGAAGACCTTTCTCTTATTAGAAAGGATTTCCGGTAGAAATGCTGAAAAAAAGACAAGCTCACTAACGAAGGGCGAAAAACCGCGGTACCACCTTCATTCAATGAACTTGTCATTCTTCATTCGATTATGTAATTGTTCTATTGAGTAGCAAAATCATTCCTCTTCCATGGCTCGCACCCCCGCCACTTCTCTGCATCTGATTCTAAATGATTTATTCTCAACTATCTCATTATACAGATAAATACAATGCTCGTCAACTAATATCCTTATTTAGAAGATGAGCTATCTTCTGTTGTTGCACCAATATTTTGCATGTACTGGTTAAAGGTTGCCTTGAAGGCATCATCTTTCACCTTGATATTGGCATTTGTCATTGCTTTGGCAATGATGCTACGGATAAAGTTGGCATCATTTTTACGTTCTGCCGTCAGAATTTCTTTCAAGCGTTTTTCGTATTTCTTCCAGTCAGATCCTTTTTCTTCCTTCTTAGTTACTTTAACGATATAGTAGGCACCAGCGCTTTTTTGACTAGCAGGATCAATAACGACATCTGAAATACCATTTACATCAAGCTTAGATGCTGCTTCCTTGACACGAGTTGGAACAGTTGTTGTTCCAGAGTCAAATTTGATTTCTCCACCGTTTTCTTTGGTGCTAGCATCTGTAGAGTTTTCTTTGGCAATTTGTGCAAAGTCAGCGCCTTCAGCTTTTACACTTGCAAGAACTTCATTCGCTTTTTCTTCTGAATCCAATTTTATCACATTTGCAGTGATTTCTGGTGTATAGGTTTCAAAGGCTTTTTTATAAGCTTCGTCTGTCAATTCTTTTGAAATAGCTTGGTCAACCGCATACTCTAACAAAAGGTTACTACGGATTTGTTGTTTGTTGGTTTCTTCTGTTAAACCTTGTTGTGTGAGGTAGCTATTGAAGGCTTCACCCAATTGTTTTTTCTGCTCATCAACTTTTTTCTCAACATCTTTGTCTGAGACTTTTGAGCCGTATTCTTTTTCAAAGACTTTATTAATGGTCATTTGGAAAAGGTATTGTTGTGCACCTTGGTTATATTTGATTTCATCATAGAAGTCACCAACAGTGATGGTATCCCCCTTCATTGTGACGATATCTTTGTCACTGCCACTTTTTGCACAAGCTGCTAGCGCTACGACTGATAAAAGGGTCACCGCTCCAGCTACAAATTTTTTCTTCATGTTTATTTCTCCATTCTAAAATTCACTTCTACTATTTTACCACAAATTCAACAGGATAACTTAAATAAGTCTAAAAGCTACTCTTCTGTCGGCAAAGAAATCTCTTCCTGATTTTTACGAATCATAAGAATGCCATCTCCGAGGGGAATCAGACTGGTCGTCAAGCCAGGATGGTCCAAAGTGGCATCAAAGAGACGTTGCAAACCTCGATAGATGGTGCGTTGTCCACGACGAACTTCCATAATATCACGCGCCACATCTCCTCCTTGGAAGATATCGTCCAAAATGACTACTCCCCCAACTTCCAACCGTTTGAGAACTTCTGGGAGAAAGACGATGTACTTAGACTTAGCCGAATCCATAAAAATCAAGTCAAAGCGTTGCTCAATATGCTCCAGGAGGTCCACCGCATCACCCTCTAAAAGAGTGATTTGCTTGCGCTGGTCAAAACGAGCAAAGTTTTCCTTGGCAAAACCAATCATTTCCTCGTTGCGATCAATGGTCATAATCTTTGCATCCGGCACTTGCTCCGCCATCAAGAGGGCTGAAAAACCAATCGCCGTCCCAATTTCTAAGATCGACTTGGGTTTCATGGTCTGCAAAAAGAGACGGAAGAAAGCAACCGTTTCATGAGGGATGATGGGAATATTCTCCCGACGAGCAAATTCTTCTAGCTCCTTTAAGGCATCCGTAACAGGTGCTTGACGCTCCCGCATGAAGGAGACTATTTCCTCCTTCACAACCGGTCTGCGCATATTGTGGTTGGCATTTTTACTGTAAGACTCTACCATCTTAGGCTAATCCTAATTTTTCAACGAGAGCCTCAAATTCATTGAGACGACGTTCAAAGACTTCAAAGGCTGCATGGAGGTAGTCTTCTTTTTCCATATCAACACCCGCCTTGCGGATCACATTGAGTGGATAATCCGAATTTCCAGCTTTCAAATACTCTAGGTATTTGTCCTTATCTTCCTGTGTTCCATGAACGATTTTCTCAGCCAAGGCAGAGGCTGCTGCAAAACCAGTTGAATATTGGAAAACATAGTAGTTATAGTAGAAATGAGGAATGCGAGCCCATTCGTATTGGATTTCTGGGTTGTCTTCTTTTGAAAGACCATAGTATTTCTCATTCAAGTCCGCATACAGTTCATTCAAGAATTCGCTGGTCAAGACCTGTCCTTCTTGGTCAGCCTTGTGAATCGCATGTTCAAACTCAGCAAACTGGGTTTGACGGAAGACCGTACCCCGGAAACCATCTAAGAAGTGGTTGAGAATAGCAAAACGAGTTTCATCATCTTCTACTTCTGCTAACAGTTGCTCGGTCAAGATATTTTCATTGGTTGTGGAAGCTATCTCAGCAAGGAAGATTGAATAGTCCCCATAGACATAAGGCTGGGTTTCACGGGTATAGCTGGAGTGCATACTGTGACCAGTCTCATGCACCAAGGTGAAGAGATTATCCAATGTATCTTGCCAGTTCAACAACATAAAGGCATTGGTGTCATACGATCCACCTGAATAGGCACCTGAGCGTTTTCCTTGGTTGACATGAACATCGATCCAACGTTCAGTGAAGGCGCGCTTCACGCGGGATAGGTAGTCATCACCAAGCACCGCCAAAGCTTGCTCAGACTTGGCAAGGGCTTCTTCATAGGTGAACTTGTAATCGGTAGAAGATAATGGTGTGTAGACATCATACATCTTCAAATCTTCAATTCCCAAGATTTTTGAGCGGAGTTTCACGTAGCGTTGCAACAAAGGCAAGTGCTTATTAACTGCTTCTACCAGACTATCGTAGACGCTCTCTGGGATAAAGTTAGCAGAAAGAGCTGCCTCACGCGCGCTTGAGAATTTGCGAACCTTGGCATTGTAATTGTGAACCTTGACGTTGGTCTGAAGGGTCTTAGCATAGGTATGTTGGTACTGTTCGTAGACACCATACAAGGCCTGGTAAGCTTCCTTACGGACTTGGCGATCCTTAGATTCTACCAAAGAAATATAGTTTCCATGGGTCAACTGTACTTCTTGTCCTTGGTCATCCTTCACCATCGGGAAGACGATATCGGCATTGTCCAAAATCTCAAAGGTTTCACCTGCCGCAGCAAAGATTTCACCCGCTCCTGCTAGCAACTCTTCTTCCTTTTGGGAAAGAACGTGCTCTTTGGTTTTGAGCAATTTGTCAAAGTAATGAGCATAAGCTTCTAAGGCAGGGACTTCTTTCAAGAAGTTGGCATATTGCTCTTCGGTAATCTCCATAAATTCTGGTTCGTAAAAGGCAAAGGTCTCCCCTAAAAGGCTATAAAGAGACATCGCTTTTGATTGGAATTCTTGGTATTTGGCTACGCGTGTATCCTGATCATTCTTCATATGGGCGTAGACATAGACCTTCTCCAAACGACGGCTCAAGTCCAAATAAACTTCTGTGGTTTCTAATAGGTTAGCTGGAGAAGACAATAGAGAACCTGCAAAATGGGCAGCATCTTTAATGGCTGCAGCTAAAGCAGTTGCTTCTTCCTCCCAAGCTTGGTCTGTCGCAAAAATGGTCGACAAATCCCATTGGTATTTTTCATCAATTTCATTTCGTTGTTTTACCATTACAAAAATCCTCCAATGCTTCTATTCTAACATAATATTAGCATTTGGGGGTATTTGATTGTCAGAAATTTAAGCTTTCCAGTTCTGATAAAAACGAGGCGAATAAAGAGTCTGCGTCGCTTTCATTCCGGTTTGGAGATAATAGGTCATAAAGTTCTGGTAATAGCTTCGCCAGTCTCCCTTAATCTGGATAAAACGCGAAGACCTCAGTGGGCGACAAAGGGGATAAAAGGATTCCAAGTCTAAGTCCAGGAGATGCTTTCCTTTCAGATAGAGCTGTTCCTGAAGGGCCATCCACTTAGGATGCCGGTAATACAACTGCTGACGAAGATAGCCCTTAAACTGTCGGTCTAGAGGGACCGTCATTCGTTGCAAGCCTTGTTGGGCATAAGGGGTCCGCAAAACTTCTAATAAGCTCCCTCCATAAAAAGGAAAATGTTGAGTCCGATAATGAAGACGCCCTCGCAAATCTTGATGAATGAGATAGTGGAGCCGAACTTCTTGCTGTTCTAAGTCCAACTCCCAGAGATGAAAGCCCCTATTTTGGCTAAAATAGACAAAACCTTCTTGCAGAGCTGACAGGCTTTTCTTGAGCCATAAGTTTTTCCCCAATAACCAATAAACTTGATAACCATGCATGCGATAGGCATCGCTCCGTTCTTTTAAACGCTCCATAGACAAGGAACTACATTGCACTTCTAAGGCAATCTTTTGATCTGGAAGGAGAACATCCGCAATCTGTTGGAGAGCCTGCAAAGGACTTTCCACTTCAGCTTGGGTATTTTGTTTGGCCCATCGATAAAGCTCCAACTTTAACTCTAAATGTTCTGGACTCTCCGTTTCATGATGGAAGGGACAAGCCTCTAGGTTAACGTGAGCAAAATGAGGACGCATCACTCGCCCTTTCTTTAAGCGGACTTCCTTTCCACACAGGAGACAGACAAAGGGACCATTTCTTCTCATCGGAACCTTCTCCAAACAATTCCAACGCTGTTGCTTTGCATCAGCCGCAATAAACATGTCATCACCTCCACTTATATAATTCGTAACCAAAGACGCTTATATTAGAGGAGAAAGAAAAAAGAGAGTGGGACAGAAATCGGTCATTCGTTAGAATTCGATTTCGTCGTCCCACCTCCGCACAGTTGAGTAGGGTTGTAAAAGCTGATGAAATCAGCGTAGTAGAGCCCACTCAACCACTGCGTCTTGCTCGACAATCCAAAGACAATTGAGAGGCCGGACTTTTGTCCCAGCCTCTGTTTAGATATAATCTTACTGACATGTATAGAGAATGTTCATTCATCTTAGACGAGACTGTTCATAACGTCGGTTATTGATTTGACTCACTCGTTTTCTCGTCTGATGCCGGATCTGGAGTTTCTGATGATGGGGAGGTCCCATTTTCAGATGCTTCAGCTTGTTTTCGAGCTGTTTCGAATTTTTCAACAATGGTTGCACGAGTATCTTCCGGGACATCGGTGTCTTCAGACCCTATCGTATCCATGGATTCATTAAAACGGGCCTTGCTGGTTTCCATTTTCTCCTTCAAGTTTTTCAGATAAGTCTCATAGGTCTCTTTTGCAGAGCCCGTGAGTGATGCTCCTGCTTCCTCCGAATGAGCAACTGTTCGGTCCATCATCAAAGCATAGAGAGCTTTAAAATCCCCAACGGTTCTGGCATTTTCAAGTTCCTCATCTGTATATAAAACAAAAGGAGATTCTGAGGATCCTTTCAAACTGGTCACTTTCTTGCTCTGAGAGGCCCTAGAAGACTGGGCTGTTCCCTGAACTGACTTTTCATTGGACGAGGTCCCTTCTTGATTTGAGCAGGCTACTAGCCCAAGCACTCCCATTAAAGCAAGCATTGTTAATAGTCTTTTTTTCATTCAATTTCTCCTTTTTATCATTCCATTACCATTCTAGCATCAAGCCAGGTTGCCGTCAATTCATACCTGTCCCCTGATTCTTTAAAAAAAGACCAGAGATTAGTCTATCTCCGGTCTATCGATTTATTTGGAAATCTTTTTTATTTTCTCTTATATCTCACGTTAAAGAAAATTCTTAGGAAAATGAAGGGAAGGAAGCAACAGAGCCACATTGGATCCCAGCCTTTTTGACGCGTGCTAGTGGACTTCTGATGAGCCCCTTGTACTGCGGTTACAGACTGTGTTTGCTGAATGGATGGAGAAAGAGTTTGCAAACCATTTGCAATTTGTAGCTGGCCGTTTTGAACACTGACCTCTGGATTGGTCCCTCTTTTTACCGTAGCATAGAAGGGTTTGTCTAAGTGATAGGTTTGTCCCTGAATGGTGTGATCCCCCGCCGGCAGAACCTCTTTGTATTCATAATCCTGGTAGAGTCTTTCAATCAGGGCATTTCCAATGACGTGGCGCAGGCTCTCTGCAATTTCTACATCGTAATGGCCAACTCCCATAATGACTTGGACAAATCGCTGGTTCCCACGATTAACCGTCAAGGTGTAATTATAATCCGCAGTCGGACTAGAGCCTGTTTTCAGACCATCCGCTCCCTTTAGAGAATACCTTCCACCTTCTAAAGAATAATTATAATTCTCATGCGTTTCTTCATAATCTGTACCCTCAAAGAGAGTAATCTTGGCATTTTTAGTGTAGTTGAGGATTTCAGGAAACTCATTGACCATGTGATAAGCCAAAATAGCCATATCTCTCGCTGTTGTTTGGTTAATGGCATGTTGATCATAGCGTGTCGGATTATAGTAGCCATCCAAGACTGCAGTTGGGGCACCATTAGGATTGTTCCACTTGGTATTGGTCATTCCAATTTCTTGGGCCCGCTGGTTCATCAAATCCAAGAATTTATCCGGATCTCCTCCAGACACCTTATTGGCAATCATGATGGTAGCGGCACTAGATGAAGGAACAAAAATCATATTCAGGAGGGTCGATACCTTGTATTTAGCACCCGCCACAATGGGACTATTGCTCAACTTCTGGTTTTGCGAAATTGCTACATCTGTTTCTGTCGCTGTAATTTGGGTATCATAATCCAGCTGCCCTTCTTTAATAGCTCTCAGAAGAACATAGACGGACATCAATTTAGCCATACTACCAGAGTCACGAGGAGCATCAATATTATCTCCATAAACAATCGCTCCTGTGTGAGCGTCAACAACAATATCGGCCTTAGGACGGAAAAACTCATCCACCGAAGTCCCTGATTTTTCTGTGATTGACATGATATCTTCTTGTTGGTAAATATCATCCGCCTTTGCTAGCATTGGAAAACATAGGCAACTAAGGGAAAGTGTCGCAAATAAGGCACGTTTAAACTTCATTCTCTCTCATTTCTTTCATAAACATCATCGTTCTCCATTATAGCATAAGTCCTGCTGTTCACAAACTCTATTTCCTAAACTTTTTACTCCTTCGTGTTCCCAAAGAGACCTGGAGATTTTCCTTTTGGCATCTTTAAAAAGATACTTAGTAGAAGGACGAGGACCAGGACAGCCACCAAGAAGGAACTCATCATTGAAAATCCACCGTGATCCACAAAGAAAGCTGCTACTGGTTGCAATAAAATGGTTCCAAGATAGCGGACTCCCTGCAGGAGAGCCATGGCTAAGACTAGATCTTTCTTATCCACCTGTTGGGAGATAAAACGTAAGGAGACCATGACCAAGACCATCCCCGTCGTATGCTTTGCCAACAGAGTGACCAGCACTTTTAAGAAGACAGGACTTGGAAGAGCATAGATGAAATACTGGAGCAAGAGAATCCCCACAGGAAGCAAAATCAGTAAACGCAAGGGCCAATGGTCCATAAAACGATCTGAGAAAAAGATGAGAGGTGCTTCGACTACGACAGATATGGCCACAACTGTAGAGGCTATCTGAACAGGGAGACCACTATCCATCAAGAGAGCTGGAATATAGGTATGGCCAATATTGCCCACGCCCGACACAAGCCCCATCAAAAGTAAGAAAAAGAGATAGGGACCATTGTGGAGCAAAGGACGGATCGATACAGCTTCTTTCTGTACCCGACTGGTCTTGTCGATACGAATAGCTCCTAAAGTGAGGAAACTAAGAAGGATAGTTACCAAAACACAATAGTATACAGACTGGGGGCTAAGATGAGCATAAAGCCAACCAGCTAGTTGCGCTCCAGCCGCATACCCTAGTGTCCCCCAAACGCGGATTTTTCCAAAAGCATAGGAACTCTGGGTAGCGAAAACCTCCATCATGGGAGCCGTCCCATTTAGACACAGCAAAACCAAGCCATAAAAAATCGTCAACCAAAAGTAGTTAGGGGCCCAGATGAAGCCAGCCACTCCTGCCATGAGGACTCCCAAGCTCAAAGTGGTGATTTTAACAATGCCAAATCGTTCATTGATATAACCAAATAAGGGCTGGGTAAGCATGGATAGGAAAAAGGCCATTGATACCAAATGAGAGACTTGACTGGCTGAATACTGCTGGCCGATAAGATAGACAGAGATTAGAGTCGTAAAGAGAGCAGTCGACATGAAGTAAAAACTATATAAAAATAAATAAGCAGGATAGGAATTTCGAAATGCTTTCATTAGTTTCCTTTCAAATTTAAATATAAGAGGCAATGACAAAACCCAACTGGATTTCAGTTGAGTTTTGATTATTTATTTTTTGTATCGATCCTGAGCCTTGAGCGCACGTTCTTTACGATGGGCTCTTTCTAAATACAGAATCATAGCGAGAATGAAAATTGGAATCAGAATGACCAGGCTTTCAAGAGGAAAATGGAAGGATTTCCCTGTAGTTGAAGCCGTAGTACTTTGAGTATCCGATTGATTCACGGCTCCTTCTTTGACTGGAAGTCCATCAGAAATCTTTTCTGATAGGGTCATCAAGCCTGAATCCGCCTCTACTTGTCCATCTTTAACAACTAGCTTTGGATCCTCTTCGCCTTTTTTGACCGTGGCATAGAAAGGTTGATCTAGGGTGTAGGTCTTTCCATCAATCGTCTGAACACCCTTGTCCAATAACTTCTTATAACGATAATCTGCAAAAGCTTTTTCGATCAAGGCATTGCCAAATGGATGTCGATAGTATTCGCCATCCTGGTCAGACCAATCACCAACTCCCATGACTACGGAGATAATTCGTTGTTCTCCTCGTTTAGCAGTTGCGATATAGTTGAAGGCACCGCGAGGACTCGAGCCTGTCTTCAGACCATCTACGCCTTCAAGAGCATATCTAGCTCCTGGCAAGGAATAGTTATAAGTATCAAAAGTCTCCTCATAAGGAGTTCCTTGTTTGACGGTCACCTTAGCTTGATTGGTATAGCTAAGGATCTCAGGATATTCTTTCACGAAATGATAGACGAGAATCGCCAAGTCTCTTGCAGTTGTCTGGTTAGCCGCATCATTTGGATAGTTATAACTGGTATATAAACCTCGGAAGGTTGAAATGGCCGCACCACTAGGATTGTTCCAAATGGTATTGGTCATCCCCAACTCCTTGGACTTTTCATTCATCCGCTGAATAAAGGCATCCGCATCGTGGTTAGAAAGGAGATTGGCCAACATAATCGTGGCCACATTGGAGGATGGAACCGCGGTCATGGTAATCAATTCAGAGACCGTATAGTCTACGCCTGCAACGATGTTATTGTTGGAAATCTCATAGATTTTTGACATGGATTGATCCGCAGCTGTTGCAGTGACAACCGTATCTTTGGTAATCTTCCCCTCTTTCATGGATTCGAAAAGCAGATACAACGTCATGAGCTTACTCATACTTGCAGGATCCCGCACTTCATCAATATTGTCTTTCCATAAAACATCCCCGGTATTCGCGTCGATAACGAGGGAAGACCTTGGTCGGTTATAGGCCTGCACATGATCATTGGGATACATTTTTTGCGCCATATCCACTAACTCATCAGCCACGATCGACAAAGGTCGGAACAGAGATAAGACGATGATTCCTAAAACGAGCAACTTCTTTTTCAAAATATATTTTCCTCAAATATAGAATTTTATCTTATTGTACCATACTTCAATCTATAAAAAAACCTATCTTTCAGGATATTTTAGATAGGTCTCTCTGTTTCAACTGGTTACAGTAGGCTCAAGGCTGCTTGGTCTGCAATAATCACGACATCTGGATGACCTTGAAGGGCACTCGCAGGTAAACTCTCTGTTTTTGGACCATTGACCATTCCAGCAATCGCCTCTGCTTTCGATTCACCATATGCAAAGAGAATGATGGACTTGGCAGCGAGAATATTTGCAATTCCCATTGAAATGGCTTGAGTTGGCACATCTTCAATTTTTTCAAAGAAGCGAGAGTTGGCTTCAATCGTTGATTGATCCAAATGGACCAAATGCGTTTGGCTGTCAAACGGAGTTCCAGGTTCGTTAAATCCAATATGCCCGTTGCGACCAATCCCTAGAATTTGCAGATCTACTGGGTTTTGGGCCAAAATTTCATTGTAATGAGCTGTTTCTTCTTCTGCAGTATCTTCATTTCCTTTCGGAAGATAGCTGACTTTAAACGGTTTCTCATTGAATAAATTTTCCTGCATAAAGTAACGATAAGATTGAGGATCTTCTCCCGTCAAACCGACATACTCATCCAAGTTGACACTGACCATGTCTGAGAAATCCAAGTCACTTTCTCGAATCAATTTATAAAATTCAAGTGGACTGCTTCCAGTCGCAAGCCCTAAAGTTTTGGCACCCTGCTCTAACTTTTCTTTTAACAGGTCAAAAGCAACCTGCCCTCCTTCGATTTGATTGGCTACTTCAATAACTTTCATGATTAGACCTCCGCTTATTTCTTATTTTCATTATATGGTATAGACCAATTTTTGTCAAGCGCTTTCTTGATGTTAGAAAAGGATTTTTTACCTTCATCCCTTTAAAATTCGGCTAGTGATTTCCTTTGTTTCACTCTTATTTCATGATATAATGGGGAAGGTTAAATGTAAGAAATAGAAGAATTTAGATACAAGGAGAGAACATGAACACGAATGACTTTGATTTCCACCTCCCCGAGGAATTAATTGCGCAAACCCCACTAGAGAAGCGCGATGCCTCAAAACTACTAATCCTCAATCGACAAACAGGTCAGATGGAAGACCAACATTTTGACGCCATTATCAATGAATTAGAACCAGGGGATGCTTTGGTGATGAACAATACCCGTGTCCTTCCAGCTCGTCTCCATGGGGTCAAACCGGATACAGGAGGTCATGTGGAGCTTCTCCTCTTAAAAAATATCGAGGGCGATCAATGGGAGGTTCTTGCTAAACCTGCTAAACGTCTCAAAGAGGGAGGGGTCGTCAGCTTTGGTGATGGACGTCTCCAAGCAACTCTGATCAAAAAGCTGGAACACGGAGGATGTATCGTAGAGTTTTCTTACCAAGGGATTTTCCTTGAAGTCTTGGAAAGTCTAGGGGAAATGCCCCTACCACCTTACATCCATGAAAAATTAGAAGATCAGGAACGTTACCAGACGGTCTATGCCAAAGAAAATGGATCCGCCGCTGCTCCTACTGCTGGCCTCCATTTCACACCCGAGCTCTTACAAAAAATTGAAGACAAAGGGGTTCACTTGGTTTATCTAACCCTCCATGTCGGACTTGGTACCTTCCGTCCAGTATCTGTCGACGATCTCGACCAACATGAGATGCATTCCGAGTTTTATCAACTCTCTGAAGAGGCTGCCCAAACCCTTCGGCAAGTTAAAGCGAGAGGTCACCGCATCGTAGCTGTTGGAACCACTTCTATCCGAACCTTAGAAACAATTGGGAACAAGTTTAATGGAGAGTTACAAGCCGACTCTGGTTGGACCAATATCTTTATCAAACCAGGCTATCAGTGGCAGGTTGTCAACGCCTTTTCAACCAACTTCCACCTACCAAAATCAACCCTAGTCATGCTCGTTTCTGCCTTCGCAGGTCGAGAACTCACTCTGGATGCTTATCAGCACGCTATCGACCAAGGCTACCGTTTCTTCAGCTTTGGAGATGCTATGTTTATCAAATAAGGAGAGCCCCTTATGAATAAGATTGAAAGTCGCCACCGCCTGATCCGGTCCATTATTTCAGAAAAGAAAATTCGAACCCAACAGGAATTGCAGGACAGCCTGGAAGCCAACGGCATCATCGTGACCCAGTCAACTCTATCAAGAGATGTCAAATCCTTGAATCTAGTAAAAATTAACGAAGGGGATACCTCTTACTATGCCATCAATAGCATTGCCCCATCTCGCTGGGAAAACCGACTGCGTTTTTATATGGAGGATGCCCTCGTCATGCTTCGTCCCGTCCAAAACCAAGTGGTCGTCAAAACTCTCCCTGGACTGGCTCAATCTTTCGGTGCTATCTTAGATGCCCTTGAATTACCACAAATTGTCGCAACGGTCTGTGGGGACGATGTCTGCCTCATCATCTGTGAAGACAATCAGGGGGCCTTGGACTGCTTTGAAAAATTGAAAGAATTCACTCCTCCCTTCTTCTTTAGCAAATAAAAGAAAGCTTAGATGGTCTGACCATCTAAGCTTTTTTCAAATCTATATTAGGCTTCCTTGCCTGCTAACCGTCGAATGGTCTCGGCATAAATTTCCATTGCACGATATAAATCATCCAGTTTGGCTCGTTCATTCGCCTGGTGCTCTGTTTGGAGAGCATCAGGGAAGAGGGCCCCATAAGCCACACAATTCTCCATGGTTCGAGCAAAGGTCGCTCCTCCTGAGGACATAGCTGGAGTCTGATCCCCCGTTTCTTCTTGGTAGACCTCCATCAGAGTACTCACCAACGGACTATCTAATGGAACGTACAGGGGAGCTACATAATCAAACTCTTCATACTGAAGTTGATAGCTAGCTGCCACTTCAGTTAATCGCTCTACTAAAGCATCCTTATCTGCTAAGACTGGAATCCGAATATCAATCCCGATTTCAGATCGCTCTTCATCAATAGAGAGGGTCGCAATATTGAAGGAAAGAGCACCACTTGGTTCATCTTTGATTTCACCAAAGAGAGCTGCTCCTGTCGCATCTTCCCCAACAGCATCTGCTATAAAGAGAAGAGCTGGATGAGGCTGGATCAAGGAAAGACTTTCCGCTAAGCCGACAATAGCATTGACACCCTCAGCCGCATCCTTGGAGTGTTTAGACAGTCCAAGAATGGTTACTGCTCCTGCTTCTTCTGTATACTTCACACCACTTTGCTCGATTACTGGTAAAAGTTCCTCTAAACGTTCCCCCTTATAAGTTGCCTTATCTGGTACCACGTTAAGGGCACGACCAGCTTGTAAGGGACGATCCTCCCAGCCTGGTCCATGGAGCTTCACTTGAAGCAAGCCTTTTTCAGCATAGGTTAATGGGAAGGACGAATCTGGAGCAAAGCCAAGATCTGCTTTTTCTTCTAGCTGATTGTAGCGGTTCATACAGCGCCAGAGAGTTTCCTCATCTGTACCAAATATAAAGCGAATCCGTTTGGTAAATACAAGTCCTTGGTCAAGCAGACTCTTAACTGCGTAAAGGGCCGCAAGGGATGGCCCCTTGTCATCTTGTACTCCACGTCCGATCAACCATCCATCTTTCAGAGTCGCCTCAAAAGGTGGCGTCTGCCAATCTTCTAAATCACCGGCTGGAACAACATCCAAGTGACAAAGAACGGCCAGGAGTTCTTCCCCCTGACCGATCTCTGCATATCCATAGTATCCTTCAGGATCTAGATAGGTTTGAAAGCCCATTTCTTGAGCAATTTCTAACGTTTTCTCAAGGACATCTTGGATAGCTTGTCCAAACGGTGTTCCATTTTCGCCTTCGTTTAAAACCGAAGGATAAGAAATGATGGTTTGAAGAGAGGTTAAAAACTGCTCTTTTACATCGTCCTTTATTCTATTTTTCATGAAACACCTACTTTATTCTATTGTAAGAATGGAACCACAGTTCCTAGTAGAAGAAGGGCAATGGTAATCACTACAATCGCTACGACCAATTTACCCATGAATTTCCACCATGCACTCAATTCAACACGTCCAAGAGCAAGAGCTCCCATTACGATACCTGAAGTTGGTGCGATCAAGTTCAAGACACCAGATGCAGATTGGTAAGCTGTAACAATCAAGCTAGCTGGTACATTGACGAATTTACCAAGAGGTGCCATGATACCCATTGTCGCGCTGGCAAGACCAGATGATGATGGAATCAAGAATGACATTGGCAAGTAGAAAATGTAAGTCAAGACAATGAACAATTGAGATGAAAGACCTTTAAGTCCTTCTTCACCCCAGTGAAGAATTGTTGCAGTGATCATACCGTCGTTCATGATGACTTGGATACCACGTGCTACTGCTACGATAATAGCAACACTCAAGAGGTCAGCTGCACCATTCATGAAGGATGAAATGATTTGTTCTTCTTTCAAGCCATAAATGATACCAACAAGGATTCCCATGAAGGCAAAGAGCATAGCTGTTTGAGGGAAGTACCAAGTACCAAGAGCATCTGTGTTACCGATCAATTGACCAAGGTAAGGAACTTTATGGAGAGACTCGTTAAAGCTGTCAAAGAATGTAATACCCAAATCTTTGAATGGGATAAATCCAGCAACCATGATGACGAATGTTGAAATGAAGACGAGCAAGACACGTTTTTGTTTCTTGTTCATTTGTGAAGGAATTTCTTCGCCACTATCAACGTTGAAGTGTTTCAAATCTTCTTCACGAGTAGCATAGGTGAGAGATTTGGTTGGGTCTTTTTGAATTTTATCAGCGTAACGGTATACATAGTAGGTGCTAAGGGCTGTCATGACAATCCAGAAGATTAAACGAAGCAAGAGACCTGAAGCACTTGAGATACCTGCAGTATCAGATGCGATAACTGTCGCAAATGGGTTCAAGGTAGATGCCAAACATCCAATCTGTGAACCAAGCAATATAATGGCTACCCCTGTCAAGCTGTCAAAACCAACAGACATCATAACAGGTACAAGAAGTGGATAGAAGGCCATGGTTTCCTCACCCATACCATAAGTTGTCCCACCAAGGGCAAACAATGGCATTAAGATCAAGATCAACATTTTTTCGCGGCCTTTGTATTTACGAACGATAGAAGCAATCCCTACATCAAGGGTACCTGTTTCGTTCACAACACCAAGGAAACCACCGACCATCAAGATAAAGAAGGCTACGTCAATGGCTGCACTGGTTGGTGCTTTACCAAGCATGGCATTGATTGGGGCCATCAAGACGTCCCAAATCCCTTGAGGATTTTGTTTCACAGCTTCATAACTACCTGCGATGATGGCACCACCATCGTCAACTTTGTATTGACCAGCTGGAATAATCCAAGTTAACACTGCCATAATGGCAATGATGATTAACAATACGGTATAAGATGAAGGCATCTTAAACCCTTTTTTCGCTTTTTCACTCATTTGCTTATCCTCCTAACGCAACAAAGTTTGAGTGACTCTTTCAAAAGGTTTATCTTTTAGAAAGCGCTTACCTATATGTTTATTTTATCATATTTAAGATTAAAAAACTAGTTTTTCCTAATCTTTTTTAGAAAAAACAAGGGAAGGATCTTTGTACAAAATCCTGTAAAAATAAGATCTACTCCCCTCCTCATGTGCATGAATTAGTCTTTAACGATAATTGTTCCACTTTCAGACTCAATCAAAGCGCCAAGGTTTTCAAGTGAAGTGATGACTGCTTTTCCTTCTGGACGACCATTTACAAAGGCAATCGCAGCTTCTACTTTAGGAAGCATGCTTCCTGGTGCAAATTGGTCTTGTTTGATGTACTCTTCCAATTGAGCGACATTGACATGTTCCAATTTTTCTTGATCTGGTTTGTTGTAGTTCACAAAGACATAGTCCACACCTGTCAAAACGATGAAGAGGTCTGCTTCTACCAATTCAGCCAAACGTTGGGATGCAAAGTCTTTATCGATAACAGCTTCAACACCAGTCAAGCTGCCATCAGCTTCTTTCACAACTGGAATACCGCCACCACCGGCTGCAACCACTACTTGGCCTGCATTGAACAAGGTACGGATAGTATTGATTTCTTTGATATCCACTGGTTTTGGAGAAGCAACAACTTTACGCCAGCCACGACCAGCATCTTCTTTGAAAGTTGCACCTGATTTTTCAGCTTCTGCTTTTGCTTCTTCTTCAGAGTAGAATGGGCCGATTGGTTTGCTCAAGTTAACGAAAGCTGGGTCGTTCTTATCCACAACGACTTGTGTCACAACAGAAGCCACATCTTTTTCAATTCCTTCTTCAAGAAGAGCATTTTGAAGAGCGTTTTGAAGCCAGAAACCAATGCTTCCTTCAGTCATTGCAACCAATGAATCCAATGGAAAAGCTGGGTTCTTTTCAGAATCTGCTGCCAAATGTTGGAGCAAAAGGTTTCCTACTTGAGGACCATTTCCGTGAGTGACGATCAAGTCATCCCCATTTTTAATCAATTTTACTAAGTGTTTTGCTGTTTCTACAAGTGCTTCTTGTTGAGCTTTTGCAGAAGGATCAGATGAGAGAATGGCATTTCCTCCCAAAGCAACGACGATTTTTCTTGACATAGTTTTTCCCTTTCTATAAAAAATAGGGGCAGGACTAAAGCTAGCAGTCCAGCCCCTATAGCTGTTGGTATACGGTTATAAAGTCTTAAACTTTTGGAATGTACAAGTTACCAAGAGTAGCTGCCATAACCGCTTTGATTGTGTGCATACGGTTTTCAGCTTGGTCAAAGTGGCGAGCATATTTGCTACGGAACACTTCGTCAGTAACTTCCATTTCTTCTACGCCGAATTTTTCAGCAACATCTTTACCATAAACAGTGTTTGTGTCGTGGAAAGCTGGCAAGCAGTGCAAGAAGATCAAGTCTTCGTTATCAGCTTTCTTAACCAATTCCATGTTTACTTGGTAAGGTTTCAAAAGGGCAACGCGTTCTGCAAATTTGTCTTCTTCACCCATAGATACCCAAACGTCAGTGTAAAGTACATCTGCACCTTTCACAGCTTCGTCAGCATCTTCAGTGATCAAGATATGAGCGCCACTTTCTTTTGCGAATCCTTCTGCCAATTCAACAATTTCTTGTTCTGGGAAGAGTTCTTTTGGTGAGAAGATGTGTACGTTCACACCAAGGATAGCACCTGTTACAAGAAGGCTGTTTGCAACGTTGTTACGTCCGTCACCACAGTATACAAGTGTCAAACCTTCCAAACGTCCAAAGTTTTCTTGAACAGTCAAGTAGTCAGCAAGCATTTGAGTTGGGTGCCATTCGTCAGTCAAACCATTCCATACTGGAACACCTGAGAATTCAGCCAATTCTTCAACCATGCGTTGGCTGAAACCACGGAATTCAATACCATCAAACATACGTCCAAGAACTTTTGCAGTATCTTCTGTAGATTCTTTTTTACCAAGTTGGATGTCGTTTGCACCAAGGTATTCTGGGTGAGCACCAAGGTCGATGGCTGCAGTAGTGAAGGCTGCACGAGTACGAGTTGAAGTTTTTTCAAACAAAAGCGCAATGTTTTTACCAGCTAGGTAGCGGTGGTCAATGTTGCGTTTTTTAAGGTCTTTCAAGTGAGCTGAAAGTCCGATAAGGTATTCTAACTCTGCACGTGTAAAGTCTTTTTCTGCTAAAAAGCTACGTCCTTGGAATACTGAAGTTGTCATTAATTATCTCCTTTAATTATGCATGATAAGATCCTGTCAATCAGTTTAGAGGGCTCAGTTTAGACACTGAGCCCGTCTAACCCGTAGAAGGATGATTAGATTTCTTCACGTTCGAATGGCATTGACATACAACGAGGTCCACCACGACCGCGAACCAATTCACTTCCGCGGATCTTGATCAAACGAAGTCCGTATTCTTCTAATTTCTTGTTGGTAACAGTGTTACGGTCGTATACTACTACCACACCTGGTGCGATTGTAAGAGTATTTGATCCGTCGTTCCATTGTTCACGCGCAGCAGCAACGACGTTGCCATCTCCACATGGAATCAATGTAACTTTTTCAACACCAAGGTTTTCAGCAAGCAATTCAGCCAAATCACCTTTTTCTTCAACGATCTTCAATTGTTCGTTTTCATAAGTAACAGAGAAGACGCGAAGGTTACCTTGGATTTCTGGGTGGATTGTGAATTTATCGTAGTCCACCATTGTGAATACTGTATCCAAGTGCATGAATTTACGGTTGTTAGCAAATTCGAAGGCCAATACTTTCTTGAAGCCAACGTTCTTCTTGAAGATGTTTACCAACAATTTTTCGATTGATGCAGCATCAGTACGTTGTGAGATACCAACTGCCAATACATCTTTAGAAAGTACCAACTCATCTCCACCTTCGATACGAGTATCTTCTTCACGGTTGTAGACAAGTTCAACTTTTCCACCGTAAACTGGGTGGTATTTGAAGATGTATTTACCATACAAAGTTTCACGGTTACGTGTATCTGCGTACATGTGGTTCAATGATACTGCATTACCAATTGTCGCAAATGGGTCACGTGTGAAGTACAAGTTTGGCATTGGGTCGATAGCAAATGGATAGTCAGATTCAACAAGGTCTGTCAATCCTTTTGCTTCTTCAGGAATTTCTGGAAGTTCAGCTTTTTGAACCCCTGCCATTGTTTTTTCAACCAATTCTTGATTATCTTCAATGCTGTGAAGCAATTCACGGATCGCAATTTTTGTTTGGCGTCCACGAATGTTCGCTTCTTCAAGGTATTCTTCGATGAACTGATCACGAATTTCTGGAGAAGTCAATGACTCAGCAGCTAACTGTTCAAGATAAAGTACTTCAATACCTTCGTTACGAAGTGCTTCAGCAAATGCGTCGTGTTCTTTTTGAGCATCTTCCAAGAAAGGAATATCATCAAAAAGAAGACGTTCAAGATAGTCAGGCATCAAGTTTTCCAACTCTTTACCTGGACGGTGCAAACAAACTTTTTTCAGTTTTCCAATTTCTGAGAAAACATGAATTGGGTGTGTAGACATCTATAGTCCTCCTTTTTCTTGCGGTTTAGCTTAGCTAATCCCGTTTACAGGTTTTATTTTATCACCAATTGGTACCGCTTTCACAGTCAATCTTCCATTACGAATGCCAAGAATCTGACACTTTTTTAAATATCACCCTTGTTTTATGAAAAATGAGCCGCTTTCTTTGAATATTTTGCTAAATATATTCTTTTTGCGAGTAAATATTTTTTTATTTGATTTTTGAAACTTTTTAACGTTTTTGACAGAAAATAAAAGAAGCCCTATTAGGCTTCTTCAAAACTATCTAAAAAGAATGGAAGATCTAGAAAGGTTAATTTCTTATGCTTGTACTCGATTCTCTCCTCTTCTAGGAGCTTCTTTAACACTTGATTGACGGTTTCTCTCGTCGTAGCAGCTAATCTAGCCAACTCCTTCATACTCATTGGAAAAGGAATAGTTGGCCCAGACTTTTGATAATCCTTACAGAGTAGAGCTAGGGATTGGATCACACGATCACTGGCACTAGCTGCCACCACATTGCGAAGCCGCAACTCCTGGAATTCCAGAATTTTTGAAAGTTTTCTCGTTATAAAGAGAACTTGTTCCATACTGGACTGAACAATTTCTTCATAAAGCTGAACAGGGATACTGAAATATTTTACCGTTGTCATGGAAGTGGCTGTATAGTGATAAGTTGAATCTGTAAACATACCACCATATGGGAAAATAGCTCCTTCTTTGATGTAATCCATATACGAGAAGGTGTCTGAAGAGTCAAACTCCTCAATCCGGACATAGCCTTCCACCACTAAAAAGATACGACTGCGTTTATCACCAGCAAAAAATAGGATTTGTCCCTTTGGAATTTCTCTATAATGGATTTCTACAGCTAATTTATCAAATTTTTCAACTGGAATTTCAGAGAAAGCTGGATGGGATCGAATCAACTGATAATCTTCTTTTGTAATCATTTTTATTCTTTCTTTAGGTTCTTTAGTTATTATATCATATTTATTCACTGACCTCAAAGAATGTCACCAAGATTTTAACCATTAAACCATATTTTTGCATAGAAAAAACCTTCCCAAAACTATCTTGGGAAAGGTTCTAATTCCTTAATTGACATTTACACGGTGCCATTCATTGATCACATAGCAGAGTTGACCAAGTAAATGAAGACCGTAACCACTGATCTCCGTACTTTCTGGAGTTGTCCCCCCTAGACCAGCTGTAAAAATTGAGATAAGATAAGGAGTTTGTTCGTAAACAATAGCTTCGACATTCAGGGCTTCCGCTACATAACCAGGTTTTTGCTGAATGACTAAATCTGGTAAATACCGTTTGTAGTATTCATTTGGGAAGGACTCTCCGATTAATTCTAGCAAGGTCCCATACTTTTCTTTGTGGTTCCAAAGATAGTCCAAGACTTGAATATAGTAATCAGATGTCGTTTTGTTTTCAGGACTAATGGTTTTTATTTCTGCACGGGATTTTCCATATTTTTCATACTTCCCATAGACATTGTCCATGCCACCAAAGCGGTCGGCCAAGGCATATGCCGGCGTATTTTCTGAATAGACAAGAGAATAACGTTGCATATCTGGAATCGTCATAGCTCCACCAAAGGCAGCTACATAATTATCGTGCTCTCCAAGGTACTCGTAGTAAGTATTGGTAATATCAAATTCATCCGTTAAGTTTAACTTCCCTGCATCGACTTCATCCACGACTAACATATTTAGGGGCAGTTTATAAGTACTTCCCGCTGTCATTGGCTGCAACTCATTCATCGAAAATTGTTGACCTGTCGCAGGATTTTTATAGGTAAAGGTAATTTGGGAAGGATCAATACCATATTCAGCCATGTAGTCTTGTACAACTTCTACCAAGCCTTTATTGGCATAATCATAGACAAGACCCAAATTCTCCATGGTTTCACGATCTTGATCCATGACGGCTTGTTTCTCCTCAGGAGTTTTGACACGAGGAGGTTGGAGGGGCTGCTTCTCTTGCTTGGACTCAGCTGGTTGAGCCGTCGTTCCCTCTTGAGCAAGAGGCGAAGCTGGAGCCTGATGAAGATGAAGGTAACTTAATGCTCCAACTCCTCCTATACATAGTAAAATTCCCAATACAATCATGATCGATCGAACATTAAATATTTTTTTCATATGAAGTTAATTATAAAAGATTCTCTTTAAAATAACAAGGTATTTCTGGATCAGAAAACGATTTCTTCTGGAAGAAACTTTTTTAGCAATCCCGACTCAATCCTTCCTCCTGTTCCTATGAATCTGTCCCCTTTTGACTGTCTTATTTGCGCTTAAAGGATCCCATAATCAATTTAGCAACTTCACGCGCAATGGTACGGAACAAGGAACTGATAAAGGAATCTTTGGCCTTTTCTATACTAGATTTTCGTGGACGGCCCGGACTCCGTTTTTGGCTAGCCTTCTCTTCTGCAACTCTTGTCTTTTCTTCCGCTTCCCGCTCCTTTTCCTTCTCTTCTCTAGCAGATTTTTCAGTCAATTTTTCATAAGCTGATTCATTGTCTACTCGAACAGCATATTTTTGATGGAAAGGAGAGCTGGTAATCAAGGCCAACTGTTCACTCTCGTTTAACAAATCAAAACTGGATTGTGGAGACAAAATATAGGAGCGCTCAACCACACTTGGTTGCCCCTTTTCATTTAGGAAGGAGACTAGAGCTTCCCCTGTTCCCAACTCCGTCAAGACAGTTTCCGTATCAAACTCTGGGTTTGGTCGGAAACTTTGAGCAGCAACTTTGATAGCTTTCATTTCTTTTGGCGTATAGGCACGCAAAGCATGTTGGACACGATTCCCAAGCTGGGCCAATACAGATTCAGGAAGATCTTGAGGATTCTGTGTAATAAAGTAGATCCCCACTCCTTTAGACCGGATGAGTCGAACGACTTGCTCAACTTTTTCAAGGAAGAGCTTGCTCGCATCATTAAACAAAAGGTGGGCTTCATCAAAGAAGAAGACAAATTTTGGTTTTTCTAAATCTCCAACTTCTGGCAAGGTTTCGAACAGACGAGATAACATCCAGATAAGGAAGGTAGAATAGAGTTTAGGAGAGTTGAAGAGACGAGTCGCTGATAGAATGTTGATGTAACCTCGTCCACTGCTATCCAATTGCATAAAATCTTGAAGATCCAAGGCTGGCTCTCCGAAGAATTGATCTGCTCCCTCTTGCTCTAGCACTAACAAGCTTCGTTGAATAGCCCCTACTGATTGTTTACTGATATTTCCATACTGAGCGGAATAATCTGAGGCATGGTCATACACTTCCTTCAAAAGGCTCTGCAAATCTTTCAAATCAATCAAAGACCAATTTTTTTCTTTGGCCAATTTAAAGACAATGGCCAAAATCCCTGTTTGCGTTTCGTTGAGGTCCAATAAGCGAGCTAGTAAAAGAGACCCCATTCCTTCAATCGTTGCACGGACTGGATGGCCTGCTTGACCAAAGACATCCCATAAACGAACTGGAAAAGCTTGTGGTTCAAAAGGATCTGTAATACCTAGTAGCTTATAGCGCTCTTCCATCTTTGGCGTCCATTGTCCAGCTTTTGCAAGACCTGAAAGATCTCCCTTGATGTCTGCTAGAAACACCGGAATCCCTTGCTGACTTAATTTTTCAGTTATCACTTTTAAGGTCACGGTTTTCCCTGTACCAGTAGCTCCTGCAATTAAACCGTGGCGGTTGAGCATTTTTAGATAAAGTGGCGTATCCACTGCTCCTTTTGTAATCGTAATACTTGTCATTTTCATTCTCCCTTTTGTTAAGGCACAGTTTTTTCAGAAAAAGTGACAAGGCTTCTTCCTTATGTAGGAAGCCTTTCTCCTCATTTTCACATACTCCTCTAGTGTATCATTTTCAGGTATAAACGCAAGAAATATCCCTTCCAAAACGGGAGAATCCTTTTAGTCTATGTTGACCAATTTAAAAATAAAAAGCCTGAATCGAGGCCCCCCGTTAAGTGGCCTCTTGATTCAAACTTTTTTATTATGAAAGCTTATTTAGCTGCTGCGTAAAGCTCATCTACTTTGTTCCAGTTGATCACTGAGAAGAAAGCTTTGATGTAGTCAGGACGAACGTTGCGGTATTTCACGTAGTAGGCATGTTCCCAAACGTCCAAGCCCAAGATTGGTTTCTTCCCTTCTGAGATTGGTGTGTCTTGGTTTGCTGTTGAAGTCACTTCAAGCTTCCCTTCTTTGTTAACAACCAACCAAGCCCATCCAGAACCAAAACGAGTAGTTGCTGCTGCAGTGAATGCTGCTTGGAATTCTTCGAATGAACCAAAAGTTTCATCGATTGCTGCTGCAAGTTCTGCTGAAGGAGCTGTCTGTTCAGGAGTCATCAATTCCCAGAAAAGAGCGTGGTTCAAGTGTCCACCACCATTGTTGATAAGCGCTTGACGGATATCAGCTGGGATAGATTCTACGTCAGCAAGCAAAGCTTCAAGGTCTTCACCGATTTCAGGGTGTTTTTCAAGAGCTGCATTTGCATTGTTTACGTAAGTTTGATGGTGTTTGTCATGGTGCAAGTGCATTGTTTCAACATCAATGTATGGTTCCAATGCATCGTATGCGTACGGAAGATCTGGTAAAATAATTGCCATGGAAAATACCTCTATTTCTTTATGTATATAAAAATGATAACGCAATCATCTAATTAATTCAACTATTCTGCTTACACAGATGGGTTGGCCAGCTTTAGTAAAGCTAAATCAAATAGATAGTCCTTCTCATAGGTTCCCGACTTCATTTGAAAGTCGGTATCAATCAAAAGACAAATCGCCTGCTCCAAATAAGATAGAGATATCCCTCTACTATCTCTTAGGGAAAATTTAACTTGGTAGGGGTTCACTTTCCGACCGGTCAACTCTGATAGGTCTGAAACGATTTGGGGTTCTGTTCGTCCCTCTTGCTTCAACAGCTTGACCTGTGTGTAGATGCGGAACTGACTTAACAAGATGGCCAGAAGCTTGATTTCATCCTCTCCTTGTAACCGAAGATCCTTAACCAAACTACGGGCGGAATCAATTTGTTTCTTTAGGATCATCTGGATCAGATCAAACAGATTATCCTGTAGTGTCTTCGGAATAGCCTCCTCAATATCTGAGATGGTGATGCTAGAAGCTCCTTTGTACGTTTTAAGAAACTCCAAGTTTTTCTGAATCTCACTAAAATCAAAGCCCGATTTAATCAAAAGTTGGTCGAAGGCTTGTGAATCAATCGCTAGGCCTAGAGACTTGATCTCTTCCGTGAAATGAGCACGCAACTCCTGTTCCTTTAATTCCGTAGCCTCCAGCAACTGGGCATCCCGTTTTAAGAGCTTGACAATTCTTCGCTTGCTATCCAGTTTTCCTTCCGCAATAACAATTAAGCGAGTCGTTTCTAAAGGGGCCGCTAAGTAATCTTCAAAGGACTGCAATTCATCATCTGACAGGTATCTTTTTTTTGCGGTCGTCACATCGACAAAATGATCCAAAATCACTATTTTTTCATCTGCAAAAAATGGAAGGCTGACCAAGTCAAGCTCAACTTCTGCATATGCTGTTTCTTTCATGTCAAAATAGGAATAGTTCAAATCAGATGAATCGTAACCTATTTTCTTTAAAAGTTGCTCTTTCATCCACTCAAACTGACCGATATCATCCCCTGATAAAACCAGGATAGGAGGAAGGTTCTCAGCACTGATTTTTTTAATTGTTTGTAAAGCCTGCATGTTCTGAAGGTACCTCATTCCACTCTCTAAACTGATGCTGGGTCTGTTCCGATTCCATTTTCTTTTCAAGTGGCGCTTTCTCTAGTGGAGTTGGTGGAGCCGAAACAATCTGGGGAATAGCTGAAAAACTGTTGGGATCCATCAAATGGGATGGCATACTTGGCGAAGAGACCACGGGACTCGTCAAATCAAATTCTGGAGAAGCATTCTGGTCCTGTCTTGCAAGTCTAGCACTTGGAAGGACCAAAAGACAAGCCAAACAAAGCAAACCTGCAAGAGCTAAGACTAGAAAAATGGAAATAGGAGATAAAAGGTAGAGCAAGATAGGGCCTAGAAATAGGAAAATCAACGACCAATGAAGACCCGCATCTCTCAATCGCCGAACGACTACTGCTTGCTGGGGAACAAAAATAAGATAGAGATAGAGGAGAAAAAAGATGCTAAACCAAGCTGAAACGTCCATCCCGGTCAAGGGAATCACCTCTTCCTCTGATTTCGAATTTGAAAAGAATAAGACCAATTGGTAAATCCAAAATGGACTTGTAAATAATAAATGCCAGGCTTGGCTAACCCAAAATTCTTTTCTATCTGATTTTCTTGAAAAATCAGCATATTGCATCCAAAACAACTGTAATGATTTCATACTTTTAACCTCATTTCCTTGACTTTATCATAGCAATTTTCAAGCTAGAAATCAAACAGCTCTTATCGAACGGTTTCAATATTCCACTGATTCCACCCTCTAAAACGAATCGCTCCTTGCTGATCTGTACGAAAAACAGTCATTTGTAACTCTTTAAAACGTTCCAAGGTTTCCTGGTGAGGATGCTGGTAACGATTTTTCTCTCCCGCAGATATCAAGGCAATTTTTGCTTGGATTTGCTTTAAGAAGGCAGGGTGAGAAGAACCCTTAGAACCATGGTGGCCTGCTTTTAGGACATCCACGCGCAGTTGAGGATAACGGGCTAACAAGGCCTTTTCCCCTTCTTCTTCTAAATCTCCTGTAAAAAGGAAGGACCACCCATAAAAGCGTCCATAGAGAACAATGGAATCATTATTACTTCCATCTCCTACTTCTACCGGATAGAGGACTTCTGCACTCCCATCAAAGATTGATAACCGATTTCCAATCTCTAGCGTTTTCACCGGTAAGTTCAACCGTTTGAGCAAACGGACAAAAGAGTCTTTCTTTAAGCTTCCCTTAGAAATATTTATTTCCTTTATCCTAACCTTAGTCGCAAGCACTTCCAAATCTCCCATATGATCTGTGTCAGTATGCGTGAGAATCATATGATCAATCTGGTCAATCCCCCTGCTCTTGAGATAGGGGAGCAGGGTCCGTTCTGCATTGCTAGTAGACCTTCGGTTCTTCCATTCCTCCTTTTGGCCAAAGTCCACTTTTCCTCCTGTATCAATTAAGATCGTTTTTCCTCGCCAATCACGCAACAAAATACTATCACCTTGACCAATATCAATGATGGTAATCTCATTTTCTAAAGGATGCTTCACGATAGCAAATACAGAGCATACTAAGAGTAGAAAAAGATATCTCCATTTCTTAACCTTTCGCATCTCATAGAGACAAGCCAGCAAGCACAAAAGCAAGATGAAAAAATAAATGCTTGGCTGTCCAAAAACCAAGGATTTGCTAGTGAAGCTCGCTAGATACTCCATACTTTTTTCCATCCAGACGAAGAAAGGATTCCAGAAGGTCAAGGGATAGAAAAAGGAGAGGAGAAAGACGACACTCAGACCTGGTAACAACAGAAGATCAAATAAGAGAGAAAAAATAAAGGTTAGAGGAAGAGACCAGGGTTGGTATTCTCCAAAGAAAAAGATGAGAAAAGGAAGAACCCCTAGTGTTAACACCAGACTTTCCTTGACGACTTTTCGGATTCCTGACTTCTCCTCTTCAGAAGAGGTGAGCGTCAATATAAAGGCATAGGCGCAGGATAAGAGACCTCCAGCAGTTAATAAGGAGGAAGGTAGGAGAACAATCAATAAAAGAAGGGTGACTCCCATATTTTCCATTCCTTTGAGCCCAGCCTGGGCCAGGAGTTTCTGTAAGAGGCTTCGAACGACTGAAACCGAAAACCCCGTCATCCCAGCATAAAGAAGGGAAAACGGATAGAGGAGGATTACAACCTTCTCCTGTTCCAATCCCAAGCGGAGAAAGAATCGTCGAAAGGCATCTAAGAAAAAGGCAACCTGCATGCCTGACAAGGCAAACAGATGAATAATCCCCAAGTTCGAATACAGCTGGCTCATTTCCTCAAACTCGACGTCTAAAAAACCAAAAAGCAAGCCCGTCATATAGTGACTCATGGGCTGGGGAAAATGCTGGTGAACCCATACAAGGGCCTTCCGCCTCCAACTAGACAGCAGACCTATGAAATCTCTAGGCTCAGCAGGTCTCTTTTCAAGGATGTGGCTAATTTTCAAAAGGTGATAGATCCCTTGTGTTTTCAGATAAGCCTGGTAATCAAAACCCATAAAATTCCGCTGTTTTGTCGGGGGTTCTAATTCCCCTTTGATCCGTAATTCTAGCCCATGATCCAGGTGTTTAAAATAGGCTTGTTCTTCCTCTGACTGAAGCTGGTAGAAAACCTGAAAAGTACGGCTACCTGACTTGGCACGAAAGGATAAAGCATCTCCATTCACCTTGATGGTATCCGGTAAAAGCTGAATAACCCTTGGGACCCTATGATCGCTTGACTCTTGTCTTCCTTGTTCAATCCGGAAAGCAAAACAAAGAGCAAAGAGGAAAAGAAGCCCTATGAGGCACAAAAATCGTTTGCCATCGTAGCATTTCCTAAACAAAGTGAGGAAGGCCAGCAGGAAAATTAGAGCGAGCCAGTGCTCCGTGTACATCCAGTAATAGAGAGCTAAGACCGGCAGGGTGAAATGAAATAAATGAATATGGAGACTTCTAATCCACTGTAACATGCTCTTTTAACTTTTCTAGCGTCTTTTGGCCAATCCCAGAAACATTTTTCAATTCATCAACAGATTGAAATTTTCCTTTTTCCTCTCGATAAGCAATGATATCCTGGGCTCGCTTTTGACCTATCCCAGAAATCGTCTGTAGTTCTGCTTCTGTTGCCGTATTGAGATTGACTTTCCCATCTTTTGACTGCTTTTCGCCACCGGTCGTCCCAGCAGATGCAGATGCGGACGCAACAGGCGCTAGCTCCTCTCCATTCTTAGCAACATAGACGATGGACTCATCCTCCAATTTTTGCGCCAAGTTGACGGATTGGCTGTTAGCTTCGTCTGTCATCCCTCCTGCTTTTTGCACTGCGTCATAGACCCGGCTCCCCACTGGCAGTTCGTAAACCCCCGCTTGTCTGACAGCTCCCTTCACATCCACCATGATTTTCTCTTGAGAGGGCTCCATCTTTTCCTCACTCCTCTGCTGAGAGCTGGAAGAGAGGCTTGTGTCTTCCTTAGGAGATGTCTCCTGATCCACCATTTCTAACTGGGAAATGATAGTTTCCGGTGCTTGTGGGGGTTGCTTAGGCCAAAAGAGAAATAGTCCTCCAATTACCAAGCCCACAGCAGCCAAGCTTAAAAATAGTTTATATTCCTTGATCTTCTCTATCCACGTCTCCATAAATACCCCTTTTATTTTTATTATTCGTAAAAAATCGAAGAAATAAAAAAAGAATGTCAAAAATCACATGATTTTTGACATTCTTGTTCTCAAGAAAACTCATTAGTCCTTCCGATGCTTGTCTGGATCCCATACGAAACTTGCGATATAACTAAACAAGAGGGTCAGTAAAGCGACAACCAAGACAAATGGCAACAGTAAAAACTTCAACAAACGGATGAGGATAAAAGGTTTCCGGTCATTGCGGAGTGCCTGAGATTCCGCATCTAAGCGATCAAACTCAGCCTGGATACGTCTTGCAACTTCTTCCACGCCCTCATCGTTCATCTTTGCAATATCAGAAATATCAATGGGATGCCCAAAGTTCATGTCAACCCGTTCACAAGTGGCTAAGCCTTTCAGGGTCATTGGACCCGTATAAGTAACAGGCATAATGCGTACCTTAGCCATCTTAGCAATCACAGCAACTCCACCCTTAACATCCTGAGAATGGCGGCTTCCACTTGGAAACATAATCAAGGAACGCTTGCTTTTTTTGAGCATATTCACTGGGTATTTAATCGCAGCGGCACCTGGATTTTCACGGTCAATTGGGAAAGCCCCGCACATGCGAATCCACCAGCCAAAAATCCGATTGGTAAAGAGTTCTTTCTTAGCCATAAAGATAAATTGCTTGGGCTTGGTCGCAAAGGCCATGTAGACAGGATCCCACCAAGTTCGATGAGGAGCTACGAGAATGTAATTTTCTTCTTGACTCGGAATCAGTTCCTTATGATGATAATGAGCATTTCCATTCAGAACCCATAAAATAAAGGTCACTAAGCCACGTAAATAGGTATAAAACATGCTTTCTCCTTTGATAATTCTCTTGTTTATCCATTATACCTTATCCTTCTGTTCCCCGCAAATCTTTTCAAAAAGTTGCCGAGTCAACGAATCGACTGCATCTAGTCTTTTTCTTAAAAAAATGATATGATGTTTTTATGGAAATGAATGAATTAAAGGGATTAACCCATGAAGAGGTCCGCAAAAAAATACAGCGTGGCCAAACCAACGAATTTAAAGCGAATACCAGTACCAGTACCTGGCAAATCATCAAGCGCAATGTCTTCACCTTGTTTAATGCTTTGAACTTTGTGATTGCCCTCGCTTTGGTTGCGGTACAAGCCTGGAGCAACCTGGTCTTTTTTGCAGTCATCTGCTTTAATGCCTTATCCGGAATCGCCACAGAGCTCCGCGCCAAACGGATGATTGATAAATTGAATTTGATGAGTAAGGAGCTCGTCACTGTCATCCGAGCTGGGGAAGAAGAAACCATTGATCCAGAAGAGATTGTCCTTGGTGACCTGATTAAGCTATCTGCTGGGGACCAAATTCCGAGTGATGCCCTCGTTCAAAAGGGGGTTGCTGAAGCTAACGAAGCCATGCTGACGGGAGAAAGTGACTTGGTTCTCAAGGAAGAGGGAGACGAACTTCTATCCGGTAGCTTCTTAGCGAGTGGCCAGGTCTACGCCCGTGTCAAACGTGTGGGGGCCAATAACTATGCCAATAAATTAATGGTAGAAGCGAAAACTCTCAAACCCATCAACTCCCGCATTCTCTATAATCTGGCTAAAATCTCTAGTTTTACTGGAAAGATTATTATCCCATTTGGAATTGCCCTCTTTTGTGAAGCTTTTTTAATCAAACTGCTTCCAATGAAAGATTCTGTGATTACCTCTTCCACTGCCCTCCTGGGCATGTTGCCAAAAGGAATTGCCCTTCTGACAGTAACCTCTCTCTTGACAGCTGTAATCAAGTTAGGGATGCGCAAGGTCTTGGTTCAAGAGATGTACTCTGTAGAAACCTTGGCTCGTGTGGATACTCTTTGTTTGGATAAGACGGGAACCATCACCCAAGGAAAAATGACTGTCAAAGGCATTTACTCGCTATCTGAACACTTTTCTGAAGAAACTATCGAAGTTATTCTCGCTGCCTATATGCAAAATTCCGAGGATAACAACCCAACTGCCCAAGCAATCCGCAAAGCATATGGCGAGTTAGAACACGCTTATTCAGCCGAATCAATCATTCCATTTTCAAGTGATCGAAAATGGGGTGCCATGACCCTGACCAACTTGGGAACCATTTATTTAGGGGCCCCAGAAATGCTCCTCAAAGAAAACCCTCCAGCTGTATTGGAAGCCCAAGCCCATGGATCACGAGTCTTGATTTTAGCTCGCAGTGTAGAAGCTATCGATATGCATGATTTGACTTTACCAAGTGATGTAGAAGCTATCGCCGTCATTGAAATCCTCGATCCAATCCGCGAAGGGGCTGCCGAAACCTTGGATTATCTTCGCTCCCAAGATGTAGATCTAAAAATTATCTCTGGTGATAATCCAGTCACTGTTTCTTACATTGCAAAGGAAGCTGGTTTTGAAAGCTATGAAAGTTATATTGACTGTTCCAAGATTGAGGACGATGAGTTGGTGGACCTAGCAGAAAGTACAGCCATTTTTGGACGGGTTTCTCCTCATCAAAAGAAACTCTTGATTCAAACCCTCAAGGCTGCTGGTCGAACCACTGCCATGACGGGGGACGGTGTCAATGATATCCTAGCCTTACGAGAAGCTGACTGCTCCATCGTGATGGCTGAAGGAGATCCTGCAACCCGTCAAATTGCCAACCTCGTCTTACTAAACTCAGACTTCAATGATGTTCCAGAAATTCTCTTTGAAGGACGTCGGGTGGTCAATAACATTGGACGGATTGCTCCTATCTTCTTTATCAAGACCATTTACTCCTTCATTCTGGCCATTATCTGTATCGCAAGTGCTCTCCTCTTTGATGTCAACTACTTGTTGATTTTCCCATTTATTCCAATTCAGATTACTCTCATTGACCAGTTTGTCGAAGGATTCCCTCCATTTGTCTTAACCTTTGAACGAAACATTAAGCCAGTGGAAAAACACTTCCTCAAACGCTCCTTGCATCTGGCCTTACCAAATGCCTTGATGGTTGTCTTTAGCGTCTTATTTGTTCGTTTATGGGGAGCTCATCATGGCTGGTCTAGCCTGGACATGTCTACCCTTTCCTACTACTTGTTAGGATCTATTGGTTTCTTGTCCGTCATTCGGGCTTGTTTGCCACTCAATATCTGGAGAGGTCTCTTAATCATCTTCTCTGTTTGTGGTTTCTACCTTTCTGCCTTTTACTTGAAAGGTCTGATTGAAATCGGAACATTGACAGCTGTGACCTTCCCAGTCTACCTTGCCTTGATGTCCCTCTTTACAGGGATCTTCATCTTGGCTACAATTTATCAAAAATACGAGTTTAATTAAAAAAGTTGAGAGTAAGATACTCTCAACTTTTTTATTTTACATCAATAGAAACAATTGCTGGTTTCTCACCAAAAGCAGAGAAAGGTTTTATTTCTAATTCTAAATTTCCTTCGCCTTTAACACCAAAATGTTCAACAGCGCCTTCCATTGATCTACCAGGTGTGATTGAACCCATGGTATGCTCATTGGCATAACTTTCCATTTTTTTTCCACCAACATATAAATCAATATCCACTCCAATAGGCATATCTTCTTCCGAAAGATTTTTAACATTATATGTAACTTTCAAAACTTTATCTGGATTTGAATTATCAAACTCGTTCCGTTCATCTGTCCACTCAACATTAGTAATAGTGTACTCAGCATGCTTATCAAAAGTAATTGTATCACCTATTGAGTAAGTTGATTTATTTTCTTTTTTAGCTTCACTGGTTGACGCTTTCTCAGTTTGAACTTCTTTTGGTGCTGTCTCTGAAGTTTTTTGAGAATTGCCACAAGCAACTAGCAGACTAATAGAGAGAAGACTAAATCCTAAAGCTAACCATTTTTTTGTTTTGTTCATAAACAAAACCTCCTTTGTTTTTTATAATGTTATCATATTATATAAAATAAAGCAAATGTTTTTATACATAAAAGTAATATCCTTGTTGCGATAATATTTTCATTATTCCTAACTTTTCCCCGTCCTCTTTTCATGCTATAATAAAGCCATGAACAATATCGAATTAAAAGACGGCGAACGCGTCAACCAACTATTTTCTAGCGATGTGAAAATCATTCAAAACAGAGAGGTTTTTAGCTACTCTATTGATAGTGTCCTCCTGTCACGCTTTCCTAAACTGCCCAATCGTGGTCTAATTGTAGACCTTTGTGCTGGCAATGGTGCAGTCGGACTCTTTGCTAGCACGCGCACCAAAGCAACCATCGTCGGAGTGGAAATTCAAGAAAGACTCGCAGACATGGCAGAGCGTTCCATCCAATTAAATGGTCTGTCTGACCGCATGTCCATGATTACAGATGATTTAAAAAATTTACCCCACCATTTCCCTGGTAGTAAAATCGACCTTATCCTCTGCAATCCTCCCTACTTTAAAGTGGACGAGCACTCCAATTTAAACGAGAGTCCTCATTATTTGCTAGCCCGTCACGAGATTACCACCAATTTGGACCAAATTTGTCAAGTGGCACAACGGACTCTCAAGTCCAATGGCCGACTTGTCATGGTGCATCGTCCTGATCGCTTCTTAGATATCATTGAAACCATGAAACGCTACAATCTGGCTCCTAAACGGATTCAATTTGTCTACCCCAAGGTTCATAAAGATGCCAACATGCTCCTCATTGAGGCCATTAAAGATGGATCGCGGGATGGTCTAAAAATTCTTCCTCCACTGTTCATCCATGAAGAAGATGGAAGCTATACGCCGGAGATTCATGAGATTTATTATGGAAACTAAAGCTTATATGTATGTAGTCCAGTGTGCGGATGGGACCCTCTATACTGGCTACACCACCGATATCGAGCGCCGTATCAAAACTCACAATGCTGGCAAAGGCGCCAAATATACCCGTCCCAGACTTCCTGTGACCTTGATCTACCAGGAATCTTTTCCCGACAAAAGAGCAGCTATGTCTGCAGAAGCACTTTTTAAACGGAAGAGCCGAGAGGAAAAACTGACCTATATCAAGCACCAACAAACCAAGCTGGATCCAGAACAAAAAAACACCTAAATAGTGTAAAAATCATCTGTTTGCATTCTAAAAGGAGCTCCCAAGAGCTCCTTTCAGATTGAAGACAAAGTCCTTAGACCATAAGTTTCTAAGGGCTTTTATTTGTGTAAAGTCGTATAATAGAGGTA
>NZ_JBCOAT010000014.1:0-9777 GCF_040226615.1 Streptococcus australis
CTTCATAGCGAGGGCGAATAATATTGACCTTGACCAAATCTGGAAGGCCATCTTGGTCGCTATCAATCCGACTTTCCACATAGACCACCTCACGAATCACATTATGGCAGTTAAAGGTAGCTAGACTTTTTCCGTTGAAAAAGTGGTAGCGATTGTCTTCAGGAATCAAGCCATCGCTGACCAACTGCTCAATTAGTAAATTCCCTTTGACTGTTCGAGTATTGAGGAGGTGGTAGAGGTTTTCTACCAAGTTTCCATACTCAATCGGAAATTGGACTTCTTTCAAGAAGCTATCCGTATCTTCAAAATCAATAAAATAGCGGAAACCGAGTAATTGGAGGGCTACTGTGTAAAAAATGTTCGGAGACCATTCGCAGTCAGATTGGATATACGTTAAAAAGTCTGTTTTAGAATCCACCACTAGGTTAGAGAGGGGATAATCTGTATCTTTATAGGTGAAGTAAACCTTGCGGACAAACCATTCAAACAGTTCTTTTTCTGGGAGGTGGGTGGGAAGGTCAAACCCAATTTCTTTTAGTTCCTTAAGAATGTCTTTTTGGTCAACAGATAGATAGCTATATTGATTGTATTTCATAGACTGCTCCTTTTATCAGTTTCTTTGTTCTTTACTTTTTATATTATACTTGATAAAATAGTATTTGTCTAAAGACCTTTCGTCTATAAGGAGAAGGAATATTGAAAAAAATATCTTTTGAACAAGTTGCAAGAAGACGGACCTTATTGTTTGGGGTTCTTGCCGTCATTTTTGGGATTCTCATTTTTCGAAACGGCGTTGGTTTCACCAAATTTTCCTTGGATCTATTAGCCATTTACTTTTTAGTTGATGGACTAGGAAGCTTTCTTCTTCGCTTTTTGTTACGTAGCAAGTCTATTTCCTATAGCCACTCTATTTGGTTTATTTTTCTTTCACTTGCGTTGATCTGGTTGAATCGACTGAGTAGTCTGCCCGTAAACTTAGTTGTGATTTGTTTAGGGGCATATCAGTTGGGGAGTGCCATTGTCTATGGGATCACATTTTGGCTTTATAAGGCCAATCGGGTAAAAGGAGGCTGGTTCTATTTATGGGATGCGCTTTTAAACGGTGGGCTTGGTCTAGCAACTGTCTTGGAACCTGGTTCAGATGGGCACTTCCAATTTATCCTCTTGGGGGCTTATCTGGTCTTGTTGGGGATTTCTAATATTCGAGATGGTATTTTATTTGACAAAGACCAACAAGGCCAAGAGTTAAAACGTCGCTTTCGTATTAGCCTACCGGTTATCTTTGCAGCCTTTATCCCTGCTAAGGAGTTAAAACGGTTTAACCAGTTTCTTCAAAAAGGGAGCTCGGCGGGACACACAGGCCCTTATCGATTGGTGAAAAAAGAAGAAGAGGCAAGGGAATTAGAAATTTTGGTTCATACTTCTGACAGCAACTTATTTGGAGCGATTGGGCATGTAGATATTTGTTATCAGGGGAAGGTCATTTCTTACGGAAGTTACGATCCCTTTTCAGAGCGTCTATTTGGGACGATTGGGGATGGCGTACTGTTTAAAGTGGATAAGGAACCATACATCGAACTATGTAAAAAAGAGAGTCAAAAGACGCTGTTTGGCTACAGCCTATCCCTTACCGAAGAAGAGAATCAGGCAGTAGAGAAGCGTCTAGCTGAAATTGATCAGTTGTTAGAACCTTGGGATCCACCTAGGAGGTTACTGGAAGACGGTCAGCCGACCTACGCTTACAAATTGAAATATGATTTAGGGGCTGAGCTATATAAATTTACTTCTTCGCGTTTTAAATCTTACTTTGTTCTGTCTACTAATTGCTGCCTGTTAGCAGATTCCATTGTGGGACAGGCGGGAACGGCTGTATTAGATGTGCGTGGAGTGATTGCACCAGGGACCTATCAGGATTACTTAGAATACGAATTTGAAGCTCCAAACGGGCGGGTCCATACACGAACAGTATATTAAGTAAAGAAAGACAGATTCAAAATTTTGAGAAATCTGTCTTTTTTGCACAAGATTTCTTGTAAAAAAAAAGAAAATCTTTTAAAATATAAAAGACTTGGAGGAATTATGTGCATAAATAAGATTAGTAGTATTTCACCCGTATTAAAAACAAACAATCGAAATGTCAATCAAGAATTTTTTGAAAAGGTCTTAGGAATGAAAACCCTGTTGGAAGATGGGGCTTTATTATCCCTTGGAGATCAATCGAAGACAGACCGCCTCTATTTAGAGGAATCCCCTAGTATGAGAACCCGTAAGGTTGAGGGACCAAAACGCTTGGCTTGCTTAAAGATTCGCGTGACCAACCCGCAAGAAATTGAGTGGCTTCTGGCTCGTGGTCATCAAGTTGATCGCCTCTTCAGAGGGGAAAATGGCTATGCCTTTGAAGCTCTTTCGCCAGAAGGAGATCGTATCTTGCTCCATGCGGAAGAGCAAGTGGACAGTTTAACTGAAATTGAGGAAGTTCCAGATTTTCAAGCGAATGAAGAGTTTACAACCTTGACGGAGTTTTTCGTAGAAAAGATAGTTCTTCGTGTACCTAATGTAGAGACTTCTACAGCTTTCTATCAACAACTACCTGGCTTAGAAGAGTATTTAGACTTAGAAGCATCAGATGGTCCGGACCTCACACTAGCTAATGGACAGACTTGGGACCTTTGTCAGGTCAAGGTCATTCTAGAGCCATTTGTAGCAAGTGAAGTGGCCTCTTGCTTTGGAGATCAGGTGACTTTTGTACCAAAAAGGCAACAATTTGTCTTGGTTGAGGATCCAAGCAAGATTGAATGGTGGTTCGAAGCCTAAGCAAGTCTTTGGCTGATTGAAATGAGTGAAGAAAAATGGAAAAAATCATCCAAAAAATTCAAGAGCAAATAGGAGCAGGCATCTACCCAGGTGCCTCTCTTGCGCTCTATCAGAAAGGAAGCTGGCAGGAGTATTACTTGGGACTAGCTGATCCAGACAAGCAAGAGCCAGTTATTCCTGGCTTGACCTATGATTTAGCCAGTGTGAGTAAGGTCGTCGGAGTTGGAACGGTTCTTGCTTTTCTGGTCCGACAAGGGCAAATTGATATCGATCGTCCCTTAGCTTCTCACTATCCGGATATGGAGCAGGCAGAGGTGACCATCCGTCAGCTTTTAACCCATACTTCTGGGCTGGATCCTTTCATCCCTAGACGAGATGACTTGGATGCTGAGGGCTTAAAAGAAGCCCTGCACCGTTTGAAGCTCAAGGACAATCGCCAGTTCCACTATACAGATGTCAATTTTCTTTTGTTGGGCTTTCTTCTGGAGAAGTGGTATGGTCAGGATTTGGCCCAGATTTTTCAGGAGCAAGTCTTTGCACCTTGGCAAATGAAGGAGACTACTTTTGGCCCGGTTTCTCAAGCGGTGCCAACCCTTCGTGGCGTTCCAGCTGGTGTCGTCCATGATCCGAAAGCGCGTGTACTGGGAGTCCATGCCGGAAGTGCAGGTCTGTTTTCGACCATTAGAGATATGGAAATTTTCCTGGAGCATTACTTACAGGATCCTTTTGCAGAGATTTTATCGCAGAACTATGCCTTGGAAGAAGGGAAGGCGCGCTCTCTGGCCTGGAACCTGGAAGGAGACTGGTTGGACCATACAGGCTATACGGGGACCTTCCTTCTCTATAATCGCAAGCTCCAATTGGCAGCTATTTTCCTATCCAATCGGACCTATGAAAAAGATGAGCGGGCCCAATGGATCCTGGATCGGAATCAACTCATGGAGCTCATCAAAAGAGGAATGGAAGGAACCGGAAAAAATCCTTCCTAAGACGGAGAAAGAAGCGTGGTTTAGCCATCGCTTTTTTTCTTTTTTTATATTAAAATGGAAGGAGAGAAGATTGTATCAAGCAATCTATAGCAGAAAAGAATGAAGATAACTGAGAGACGTATGACTAGATCGATAGGTGTCGGCCAGGCACATAGCAAGATTATTTTAATAGGAGAACATGCGGTCGTTTATGGCTATCCAGCTATTGCCTTGCCCCTCCTTCACATTCAGGTCACTTGTCAGATTGTACCTGCGGAGCGTCCGTGGGTCCTTTTTGAGAATGATAGCTTATCGATGGCGGTCTACGCTTCCTTAGAGTATTTGGGGATTGAGGAGGCGGCCATTACTTGCCAGATTGACTCCATGATTCCGGCCCAGCGGGGGATGGGGTCCTCGGCTGCTGTCAGTATTGCGGCGATTCGAGCAGTTTTTGATTACTTCAAGCGAGATTTGAGTCAAGAAACCTTGGAAATCTTAGTTAATCGAGCAGAAATGATTGCACATATGAATCCAAGTGGGCTGGATGCCAAGACCTGCCTCAGTGATCAGCCGATTAAGTTCATTCGCAACGTCGGTTTTAGTGAGTTAGAAGTTGATTTGGGTGCCAAGCTAGTCATTGCTGATACAGGTATCCATGGCCATACCAAAGAAGCCATTCAGAAAGTCAAGGAGTTGGGAGCAGCGGCCCTTGCTAGTTTCCATGAAATTGGACTTCTAACTGAGTACGCAGAAAAAGCTCTTGCTCAAAAAGATGCTTTCACCTTGGGACGCATCTTAACAGACTGCCATCATCATTTGCAAGCAGTGGGAGTGAGTTGTCCAGAAGCGGATCAATTGGTGGAACTAGCCTTAGGGAGTGGAGCCTTGGGAGCCAAGATGAGCGGTGGCGGGCTCGGTGGCTGTATCATTGCCCTTGCTGCAGACCAGGAACATGCAGAGATGATCGCAAAAGAACTAAGAAATAAAGGAGTGGAGGAGTTATGGATCGAAAGCCTGTAAGCGTGAAATCGTATGCCAATATCGCCATTATTAAGTATTGGGGCAAGGAAAACAGTGAAGCAATGGTGCCATCAACTAGTTCCATTTCCTTGACCTTGGAAAATATGTATACGGAGACTCGACTTAGTCCTTTGGGACCTGAAGCCAAGTCCCATGCCTTCTTTATTGATGGGGTCTTCCAGAATGAAGCGGAGCAGGCCAAGATTGGAGCAGTCATCGACCGTTTTAAACCAGAAGGAGAGACAGGCTTTGTGCGGGTTGATACAAGCAACAATATGCCGACAGCTGCAGGACTTTCTTCTAGTTCCAGTGGTTTATCTGCATTGGTAAAAGCCTGCAATTGCTATTACCAACTGGGAATGACGCAGGCAGAACAAGCTCAAGCGGCTAAGTTTGCCTCCGGTTCGTCTTCTCGTTCCTTCTTTGGCCCCTTAGCTGCTTGGGACAAGGATACTGGGGAAATTTACCAGGTGGAAACGGACCTCAAACTGGCTATGATCATGCTAGTGTTAAACGACCAACAAAAAATTCTTTCTAGTCGGGAAGGGATGAAACGGTGCACGGAAACCTCTACCAATTTCCAAGAATGGATCCGCCAGTCAGCCCGGGATTACCAAGATATGCTGGGTTACCTGAAGGACAATGATTTTGAAAAAGTAGGGGAATTGACCGAACGGAATGCTCTTCTCATGCATTCTACAACCAAGACTGCAAGTCCAGCCTTTTCCTATTTGACGGATAAGAGCTACGAGGCCATGGAGTTCGTGCGCTCTCTTCGTGAAGAAGGGAAACGTTGCTACTTCACCATGGATGCAGGTCCGAATGTGAAGGTTCTCTGTCTAGAAGAGGATCTGGACCAATTGGTTCCACTTTTTGAACAAGACTACCGTATCATTGTCTCCAAGACCAAGGATTTATCCCATGAAGATTAAGAAAGAAGTTCGTGCAGGTGGGAAGCTGTATGTCGCTGGGGAATATTCTATCTTAACTCCTGGACAAACAGCCATCATTCAGTTTATCCCTATTTACATGCAGGCAGAAATCCAACCAGCATCTACTTATCGGATTCAGTCGGACATGTTTCCTTTTGCGGTTGATTTGACTCCGAATACGGACTATGCATTGATCCAAGAAACCGTGCATCTGATGAACGCCTACCTCCAGTCACAAGGAGTAGCGATTTCTCCCTTTGATTTACGTATTGGGGGGAAATTTGAGCGAGAGGGTAAGAAATTCGGAATTGGCTCTAGTGGCAGTGTGGTCTTGTTGACCCTCAAAGCCATGGCAGCTCTTTATGATTTCCCCCTGCCTGCAGACTTGCTCTTTCGTTTGGCCTGTTTGGTCTTGATTCAGCGTGGTGACAATGGGTCAATGGGAGACCTAGCTTGTATTGCCTATGAAGGCTTGGTTAGCTACCGCTCTTTTGACAGACGGGCGCTGGCTGATCAATTACAAGATCAGGATCTGGACCAGGTCTTAGCCCTTGATTGGGGATATGAAATCCGGCCTCTTTCCCCTCAGTTGTCCTATACTTTTTTAGTGGGTTGGACCCAAGAACCTGCTATTTCAAGGGACTTGATTAACCAGGTTCGTTCAGCTATTGATCCTGTCTTCTTAGAGGGGACGGAGCAGGCTGTACAAGACCTCTTAGTGGCCTTTCAAGAAGCAGACAGAGACTTAGCCTGGTCCTCTATCGGTCGGGCTAGTGACTTACTTCTATCTCTTAATGAGGTAATTTATACCAAAAAACTAGCCCAATTAAAGAGGGCAGAAGAGGGGTTAAAGGTCATTGCAAAATCCAGTGGCGCTGGAGGAGGAGATTGTGGAATCGCCCTCGCATTTGAGGAGGCTGCTGCCCAAGAAATCGTCAGACGCTGGCAAGAAGCAGGGATTGATTTATTATATTCAGAAAGGATGGGAGAGTATGACGACCAACCGAAAGGATGAACATATTCGTTTGGCCTTGGAACAAACTCCGGGTTACAATAGCTTTGATGAGGTTGAGTTGATTCATTCCTCTTTACCAACTATCGATTTAGATGAGGTGGACTTGACAACTCATTTTGCGGGTCGTGATTGGGACTACCCTTTTTATATCAATGCCATGACAGGTGGCAGTGCCAAGGGGGGAGAAATCAATCGGAAGTTGGCCCAGGTGGCAGAAGCCTGTGGTATTCTCTTTGTGACAGGTTCTTATAGTGCAGCTTTGAAGGATCCTCAGGATAGCTCCTATCGAGTCAAGGACCTTCATCCGGACCTACTCTTTGCGACCAATATCGGGATTGACAAACCGCTTGAATTGGGCATACAGACGATTGAAGAGACCCAGCCCCTCTTTCTCCAACTCCATGTCAACCTCATGCAGGAGCTTCTCATGCCCGAAGGGGAACGAAGCTTTAGAAACTGGCAAGGCCATTTAGCAGGTTATGCAAAGCAACTTCCAGTGCCCTTGGTGCTAAAAGAGGTCGGTTTTGGTATGGATGCCGGAACTATCCAAAGAGCTATCGAACTAGGTGTCAGGACAGTTGATATTTCTGGTAGAGGTGGGACCAGTTTTGCCTATATCGAAAACCGTCGGGGAGGCAATCGCTCCTATCTCAATGACTGGGGACAAACAACGGTCCAAGCCCTACTTGGGGCTCAACCACTGATGGATCAGGTCGAGGTTCTCGCCTCTGGTGGCGTTCGTCATCCCTTGGATATGATCAAGGCACTGGTTCTAGGAGCCAAGGGGGTCGGTCTTTCTCGGACCATTTTAGAATTGGTAGAGACAAAGCCGATTGACGAGGCCATCGCCCAAGTCAATGCTTGGAAAGAGGATTTACGCCTGATTATGTGTGCCCTTTCTTGTCAGACAATTGCCGATTTAAGAAAGGTTCCCTATATTCTTTACGGACGAGTAAAAGAAGGACACGAACAAATCTCTTCCATCCATGATTAACTTGAAGAAACTAGCAAAAATCCCTCCGTTTACACGGAAGGATTTTTTACTTACTTTGACGAATTTCCTCTAAAACAGCTTGGGCTTTTTCCAGGTTAAAGGGTTTGTCCTCTAGCAATGCTTGCACCACCGGAGCCACCTCTGACGGAGTAGCTCCAGCAAGTAGGGCGAGTGACTTAGCCTGGAGTTTCATATGCCCATGTTGAATACCGGTGCTGACCAAGGCCTTAAGCGCTGCAAAGTTTTGAGCTAGGCCAACGGATACAATAATCCGTGCAAGAGTCTGGGCGTCAGGATTTCCAAGTAGTTCATGAGCCACTTGAACACTTGGATTGAGTCCGATGGAGCCTCCCTTGGTAGCGATAGGCATGGGAAGGGTCAGCTGACCTTCTAGGACTTGCTGTTCTGGATGATCCATCCAGTTAGATAGTCCTAGAGCTTGTCCGGATCGACTGGCATAGGTATGGCCACCTGCTTCAATCGCCCGCCAGTCATTTCCAGTTGCTAAGACGACAGCATCGATGCCATTGAAAATTCCCTTGTTGTGAGTCGCTGCTCGATAAGGATCAACAGCCGCTAATTGACTGGCCAGAGCTATTTTCTGAGCAATTTCGGCAGCTTCCTTGGGATCACGACTGAGAAAGCGGTAGTCTATGTGACACCTTGCAGTGACGAGGGCATCTGTTGCTAGGTTGGACAAAATAGCCATTAAGCCTTGGCCCCCGGATAACTCTTCTAAAGGGTCGACCAGAGCTTCCAACATGGTGTTGAGCATGTTAGCCCCCATGGCTTCTTTTGGATCAACGGATAGGTAGCAAATGAGAAAGTCACCTTTCACCTCTGTCCAGAGATCTCGTGCCCCACCTCCCCGTTTAACGATGGAAGGATAGGCTTGATTGGCCAGTTGGAGCAGTTCTTCTTTAGCTTCTGTAATCGCCTGACTGGCCTTTTCTTTATTGCTGACATCATAGAGAGCCACTTGCCCAATCATTTGACGCTTGTGAACCTGGGTCTGAAACCCACCTGAACGCTTGATCAACCCTGCAGCATAAGAAGCAGCAGCAATGACAGAGGGTTCTTCCGTCACCATTGGGACCTGAATTTCCTGATCATCTATCTGGAAGCCAGGAGCTATACCAAAGGGCAAGGCTAAGGTGCCGAGGACATTTTCGACCATTTCATTGGCAAGAGAAAGGGGCAATGTGTCATTGTCCCTTACTGTTTGTAGTCCTTCTTCTGAAAGGAGTCCGGCCTGAGCCAGTTTCTCGATACGCTCTGCTGGACTTGCTTTTGAAAAACCAGTTAATTTAACCATGGTGTTCTACCTTTACATAGGTTCGTTGGTGTTCGTTGATTTCTGATAAGGCAAAGGTTTGATCTTGGTAACCTTGGAAGGTTTGATTGCCTTCAGCATCTAATTGTGCCTCTTCGAAGAAGATCTTCTCATATTCGGCAATCGTAAGAGCTTTTCGCTGATCCAATTCTGCCATACGATTTGGATGGAGCATTTGCTCATATCCTTCGACTAAGTGAGCACTAAAAATCTCAGCGACTGCGCCACTTCCATATCCATAGAGGGCGATCCGGTCGCCAGCAACCAGTTGAGGTTGGTTTTCTAGGAGAGAAAGCAAACCTAGGAAGAGGGAACCCGTATAGATATTCCCAACCTTTTGGCTGTAGAGAATGGACTGTTCAAAATTGTATTGCAATTGGGCTTGTTTCTCAGGAGAAAGACTCTTATCAAGAATCTTTTTTAAGCCCTTAAGAGCAAGCTTGGGATAAGGTAGGTGGAAGCAGACCGCATCAAAATCATTCAATGTAAGACCAGTCCGTTTTTGATACTCTGTCCAAGTTGTTTTCAAGCAATCCAAGTACTGTTGGGTCGAATAAATCCCATTGACAAAGGGTGTGCTGGAGTAGTTGGGACGCCAGAAATCCATGACATCACGGGTCTGAGCTACATTATCATCGTTGAATGCTAGAATACGTGGATTCTGCGTCACCAACATAGCGACAGATCCAGCTCCTTGAGTC
>NZ_JBCOAT010000015.1:0-4839 GCF_040226615.1 Streptococcus australis
ACCTCTATTATACGACTTTACACAAATAAAAGCCCTTAGAAACTTATGGTCTAAGGACTTTGTCTTCAATCTGAAAGAGGCTACATCGTAGCCTCTTTTTGAATGTAGACAAACTATTGTTTTACATAAAACGGCTAGATGATTTTTAAAAATGACTTAGCCATTTAATAAGAAGATAAAAACTTTCCGCCGTTAGAAAAGTGGCAGAGACACTAGTGTCTCTGCCACTCGGGAGTTTTGAGACCTTAGGCTCAAAACTAAGTCATGGAACTTCTTCGAAGTTCGCTGACGTCCGTACTCACCTAAGGGAAGTTTTTCATAAGACTTTATCTTCAATCTGAAAGAGGCTACATCGTAGCCTCTTTCTTATTCTTGATCAAAATCGTAAAGGGTAGTTGAAAGGTAACGTTCGCCATTATCCGGTGCCAAAGCCAAGACTTTTTTGCCAGCTCCAAGTTCTTTCGCTACTTCAATTGCTGCATAGATAGCGGCGGCAGATGAAATTCCAACTAAGAATCCTTCTTTTCCACCAATGTAGCGACCTAATTCCAAGGCTTGTTCAGAAGTGACGCGGATTACGCCATCATAAGAATTGGTATCCAGCGTTTCTGGAATGAAACCTGCTGACAATCCTTGGATTTTGTGTGGTCCAGGTTTTTCACCAGAAAGAATCGCTGATTCATCTGCTTCAACTGCATAGACTTGGACAGCTGGGTTGACTTTTTTCAAGGCATGAGAAACACCTGAAATAGTTCCACCAGTTCCAACACCACTGACGTAAGCATCCAATCCATTTGGTCCAAAAGCTTCTAAAATTTCTTGACCTGTTGTTGCTTCATGGACTTCTGGGTTGGCGCTATTGTTAAATTGGAGGGGAAGGAAACCGTTTCGTTCTGCAGCGATTTCTTCTGCTTTAGCGATAGCTCCTTTCATTCCTTCACTACCTGGAGTTAAGACAAGTTCTGCTCCATAAGCTTGAATGATTTTTCGACGTTCAACACTCATGGTTTCAGGCATGACGATGACGACTTTATACCCTTTGGCAGCCCCGACCCATGACAAACCAATTCCTGTATTTCCGCTGGTTGCTTCAACGATAGTAGAACCGGGTTGAAGAAGACCATCTCGTTCTGCTTTTTCAATCATGCTAAGAGCAATCCGGTCTTTGACAGATGAACCAGGGTTGAAGGCTTCTAATTTAACATAGACATCAGCAGCCCCTTCAGGTACTAAGTGGTTCAATTTTACAATAGGTGTTTTTCCGATTAATTCTGTAATATTTTGATAGATTGGCATACGATATACACTCCTTTGTTAGTGTATTCAGTATACCGTCAGTAAGAAGGTTTGTAAAATATAAAAAAGCTATCGAGGTGATAGCCTTTTTTTATAGCTGAATGGGAATTTCCACTTCCTTTAATCCCTGGTCACTAATATCAATTTTTCCATGGTAAAAATCAATCAGGTCCGCAATCACATCTTCTTTATGCTCCTTATCTACGTAGACAAGACTAAAGACAGCATCGGTGAAGTCTGTCTGGAATTCTGCTAATTGGTGAGCGGATAGAAAGTTCGCAAACTCTTGGTATTGGGGATAAGTCAAGGTAATCCCTAAACCAACCTGTTCCTTGATTTCGACGAGACCGATTTCTTTTACAGCTTGTGCGACACTGCCCGCATAAGCGCGAATGAGTCCACCGGCTCCTAGCTTGATGCCTCCAAAATAACGAGTGACGACACAGCAGACATTGGTCAGTTCATGATTCTCTAAAACGCCAAGCATGGGTACGCCAGCAGTCCCACTCGGTTCGCCATCGTCACTGGTCCGTTTAATTTCAAATTGCTCTCCAATGACAAAAGCAGAACAATTGTGAGTTGCCTTATAATGTTCCTTCTTGATAGCGGCTATAAAGTCGCGAGCTTCCTCTTCAGTATAAACTCGTTTAACATGGCAAAGAAAGCGGGATTTTTTAATTTCTTCTTGGACGAGACCGTCCTCTTTAAAAGTCTTGTATTCCATATATTTATTTTACAAAAAAACTCTTAAAACTGCGAGCTTTTACGAATATATAAGTATGAAACTTGAAGATTGTTATGGACGCTTGTTCACCCAAGACCAACTGGAGGTGGAACTGCTTGGAGAAGCTCAGGAACTGCCAGCTATGGTAGAGGAAAAGACGGGCTTGTTTTGTAATCGGTGTGGGACCAAGATTGATAAGGCTAGATGGAAACTACAGATAGGAAGCTACTATTGTAGAGCTTGCATTCAATTAGGAAGAGTTAGGAGCGATCAAAAACTCTATTACTTTCCCCAGCAAGCCTTTCCGCAAGAAGAAGTCCTAAGATGGCAGGGCACCTTAACTTCCTTTCAAAGTCGGGTCTCTCAGGAGTTGGTTCAATCCTTAACAGAAAGCCAGCCAATGATGGTACACGCAGTAACAGGAGCAGGTAAAACGGAAATGATGTACCAAGTGGTAGCGGAAACAATTAAAAAAGGGACTTGTGTTTGCATTGCTACCCCAAGGATTGACGTGTGTATTGAATTGTATAAACGAATGACCAAGGATTTTTCCTGTTCCATCTCCTTGTTGCATGGTGATTCAGAACCTTATTTTCGAACGGCTCTTGTCATATCCACCACCCACCAACTACTAAAATTTTACCAGGCTTTCGATCTCCTCATTATCGATGAAGTTGATGCCTTTCCTTTTGTTGATAACCCCGTTCTTTATCATGCCGTTTCAAATGCCAAAACTAAGAATGGGAAGCTCATCTATTTGACAGCTACCTCTACAAAAGAGTTAGATAAAAAAGTCAAAAAACAGGAGATTAAACGCGTTAGCCTACCTAGACGCTTTCACGGAAATCCTTTAGTGATTCCTAGAAAAGTATGGCTAAAAGATCTACGAAAGAAAGTAGAAAAGAAACAAGTGCCTGGGAAGTTACTCAAGCTAATAAAAGACCAACGTAAAAACTCCTTCCCCCTGATCCTATTTGTATCAGAAATCGAATTAGGAGAAAAAATCCTCAGTCTATTAAGAAGGGCCTTCAAGGATGAAATCATCGAACTGGTGACCTCTAAAACAGAAAATAGGCTGGAACTGGTAGAAAAATTTCGCAACCAAGAAATTACCATCCTTGTTTCAACGACAATCCTGGAACGAGGAGTCACCTTCCCGAAAGTCGATGTGTTTGTAATTGAGGCCAATCATCGGCTGTTCACTAAGAGCGCCCTGGTCCAAATTGCTGGTCGTGTGGGAAGAAGTATGGAAAGACCCACAGGCGAATTGCTTTTCCTAGCAGAAGGAACCAGCAAAGAAATGACACAAGCCATTAAAGAAATAAAAGAAATGAATCGGGAGGCAGGGTTTTGAGTGATTGTTTGCTATGTGATGAAGAGCTGACTAACCAGCAATCCTTAAGAGGTCTCATCCTGATGAAAAAAGAGAATCTCACTATGTGTGACAACTGTAAAAACAAGTTTGAACCAGTTAGTGAAGCTAGTTGCAAGACTTGTTGTAAAAAAAGTTCAGAGACTTCTTGTGAAGATTGCAAAGAGTGGGAACGAAAAGGAAAGAAGGTAAACCATAGAGCGCTTTACTATTATAATGAAGAGATGAAGGAATATTTTCAAAGGTACAAATTTCAAGGTGACCAATTGTTAGCTTGTCTCTTTGCTGAAGAAATGAAGGCAGAGCTAAAAAACTATAAAGGCTATACCATAGTTCCCATACCTTTAAGCGATGAGAGAAAAGAGAAGAGAGGCTTTAATCAAGTAACAGCCATTTTAGAATCTGCAGGGATCCACTATCAAGACCTATTGAGAAAAAAGGATACTAAGGCCCAATCACAAAAAAATAAAAAGGAAAGATTGAAAGTAGAACAAGCCTTTGAACGAATAGAGCTAGAAAATCAAAGTTGGCCTGAGAATATAGTGATAGTGGATGATATCTACACAACAGGAGCAACCATCGAAAGAGCTAAAGAAATGTTATTTGTAAATGGGGTGAAAGAAATAAAATCTTTTTCATTAGCAAGATAGAATATTCAAAAATATATTTGCAAAAATAAAATGAAAGCGTTATAATATAGATATAAAAAGAAAAAACGTTTAGAAAGAAGGTACTTATATGATTAAATATAGTATCCGTGGTGAAAACCTAGAAGTAACAGAAGCCATTCACGACTATGTCGTTTCTAAACTCGAAAAAATTGAAAAATATTTTCAAGCAGAGCAAGAATTGGATGCACGTGTAAACCTAAAAGTTTATCGTGAAAAAACTGCTAAAGTTGAGGTAACGATTCCACTTGGTTCTATTACACTTCGTGCAGAAGATGTTTCTCAAGATATGTATGGATCTATCGACTTGGTGGTTGATAAGATTGAACGTCAAATCCGAAAGAATAAAACAAAAATTGAAAAGAAAAATCGTAGCAAATCTGCAACCAGCAAAATCTTTACAGACGCTCTGGTTGAGGAAAGTGTTGCTCTTGAAAAAGTTGTCCGCACAAAAACGATTGACATTGAACCAATGGAACTAGATGAAGCTATTCTACAAATGGAACTATTAGGTCATGACTTCTTCATCTACAAAGATGTGGAAGATAACACAACAAATGTCATCTATCGTCGTGAAGATGGCGATGTAGGACTTCTTGAAGTCAAAGAAAAATAAGCTAATACAATAAGAAAGCTCCTGTAGAACATACAGGAGCTTTCCAATATTATAGAAGATAAAGTTTCTAAAATCAAAAAAACATAAAAAATTTAAAAAAATAGAAAAAAGATATTGACAAGTAGTTTTGGTCGTGATATACTAATATAGTTGTCGCGCGAGA
>NZ_JBCOAT010000016.1:0-2500 GCF_040226615.1 Streptococcus australis
CTGACCGAGCAACGCCGCGTGAGTGAAGAAGGTTTTCGGATCGTAAAGCTCTGTTGTAAGAGAAGAACGAGTGTGAGAGTGGAAAGTTCACACTGTGACGGTATCTTACCAGAAAGGGACGGCTAACTACGTGCCAGCAGCCGCGGTAATACGTAGGTCCCGAGCGTTATCCGGATTTATTGGGCGTAAAGCGAGCGCAGGCGGTTAGATAAGTCTGAAGTTAAAGGCTGTGGCTTAACCATAGTACGCTTTGGAAACTGTTTAACTTGAGTGCAGAAGGGGAGAGTGGAATTCCATGTGTAGCGGTGAAATGCGTAGATATATGGAGGAACACCGGTGGCGAAAGCGGCTCTCTGGTCTGTAACTGACGCTGAGGCTCGAAAGCGTGGGGAGCAAACAGGATTAGATACCCTGGTAGTCCACGCCGTAAACGATGAGTGCTAGGTGTTGGGTCCTTTCCGGGACTCAGTGCCGCAGCTAACGCATTAAGCACTCCGCCTGGGGAGTACGACCGCAAGGTTGAAACTCAAAGGAATTGACGGGGGCCCGCACAAGCGGTGGAGCATGTGGTTTAATTCGAAGCAACGCGAAGAACCTTACCAGGTCTTGACATCCCTCTGACCGCTCTAGAGATAGAGTTTTCCTTCGGGACAGAGGTGACAGGTGGTGCATGGTTGTCGTCAGCTCGTGTCGTGAGATGTTGGGTTAAGTCCCGCAACGAGCGCAACCCCTATTGTTAGTTGCCATCATTGAGTTGGGCACTCTAGCGAGACTGCCGGTAATAAACCGGAGGAAGGTGGGGATGACGTCAAATCATCATGCCCCTTATGACCTGGGCTACACACGTGCTACAATGGCTGGTACAACGAGTCGCAAGTCGGTGACGGCAAGCTAATCTCTTAAAGCCAGTCTCAGTTCGGATTGTAGGCTGCAACTCGCCTACATGAAGTCGGAATCGCTAGTAATCGCGGATCAGCACGCCGCGGTGAATACGTTCCCGGGCCTTGTACACACCGCCCGTCACACCACGAGAGTTTGTAACACCCGAAGTCGGTGAGGTAACCTTTTAGGAGCCAGCCGCCTAAGGTGGGATAGATGATTGGGGTGAAGTCGTAACAAGGTAGCCGTATCGGAAGGTGCGGCTGGATCACCTCCTTTCTAAGGATAAGGAAACCTGCACGTTCGTCTTGTTTAGTTTTGAGAGGTCTTGTGGGGCCTTAGCTCAGCTGGGAGAGCGCCTGCTTTGCACGCAGGAGGTCAGCGGTTCGATCCCGCTAGGCTCCATTGGTGAGAGATCACCAAGGATGAACATTGAAAATTGAATATCTATATCAAATAGTAACAAGAAAATAAACCGAAAACGCTGTGAATATTTAATGAGTTTTCTAATTTTTGAAAAAATTAGGTTAATAAGGTTAAGTTAATAAGGGCGCACGGTGGATGCCTTGGCACTAGGAGCCGAAGAAGGACGTGACAAACGACGAAATGCCTCGGGGAGCTGTAAGTAAGCTTAGATCCGGGGGTGTCCGAATGGGGGAACCCAGCAGGTGATACCTGTTACCCATATCTGTTAAGGATATGAGGAGGAAGACGCAGTGAACTGAAACATCTAAGTAGCTGCAGGAAGAGAAAGCAAAAGCGATTGCCTTAGTAGCGGCGAGCGAAACGGCAGGAGGGCAAACCGAAGAGTTTACTCTTCGGGGTTGTAGGACTGCAATGTGGACTTAAAGATTATAGAAGAACTACCTGGGAAGGTAGGCCAAAGAGAGTAACAGCCTCGTATTTAAAATAGTCTTTATACCTAGCAATATCCTGAGTACGGCGAGACACGTGGAATCTCGTCGGAATCTGGGAGGACCATCTCCCAACCCTAAATACTCCCTAGTGACCGATAGTGAACCAGTACCGTGAGGGAAAGGTGAAAAGCACCCCGGGAGGGGAGTGAAATAGAACCTGAAACCGTGTGCCTACAACAAGTTCGAGCCCGTTAATGGGTGAGAGCGTGCCTTTTGTAGAATGAACCGGCGAGTTACGATATGATGCGAGGTTAAGTTGAAGAGACGGAGCCGCAGGGAAACCGAGTCTGAATAGGGCGCTTTAGTATTATGTCGTAGACCCGAAACCATGTGACCTACCCATGAGCAGGTTGAAGGTGCGGTAAAACGCACTGGAGGACCGAACCAGGGCACGTTGAAAAGTGCTTGGATGACTTGTGGGTAGCGGAGAAATTCCAAACGAACTTGGAGATAGCTGGTTCTCTCCGAAATAGCTTTAGGGCTAGCGTCGACATTAAGATTCTTGGAGGTAGAGCACTGTTTGGGTGAGGGGTCCATCCCGGATTACCAATCTCAGATAAACTCCGAATGCCAATGAATTATGGTCGGCAGTCAGACTGCGAGTGCTAAGATCCGTAGTCGAAAGGGAAACAGCCCAGACCACCAGCTAAGGTCCCAAAATAATTGTTAAGTGGAAAAGGATGTGGGGTTGCACAGACAACTAG
>NZ_JBCOAT010000017.1:0-1553 GCF_040226615.1 Streptococcus australis
TCAGATTGAAGACAAAGTCCTTAGACCATAAGTTTCTAAGGGCTTTTATTTGTGTAAAGTCGTATAATAGAGGTAAGAATAGTTTGTGAGGTGTTCGCTATGTTTCACAAAGAAAAACCAGATTATAATCGACGCCAATATGGCTTCTATACGATAGATGAATTAGTCCCTGAGGATCACTTTCTTCGACAAGTGGATAAAGAGGTTGATTTTGACTTTATCTATGACTTGGTGGAAGATACCTATAGCCCCGATAATGGTCGTCCGAGTCTCGATTCTGTCATGTTAGTCAAAATCCCTTTGATTCAATGCTTTTATGGCATTCGCTCCATGCGCCAAACCATTAAAGACATTGAAGTAAACGTGGCCTATCGTTGGTTTCTTGGCCTAACTTTAGATGATAAGGTCCCTCATTTTACTACATACGGAAAGAATTACAGTCGCCGTTTTCAAGATAAAGAACTGATTTCTGAGATATTCTCACAAGTACTCAATCAGGCTTTATTTGCTGGTTTAATTGATCCCTCTGAACTATTTGTGGATGGAACCCATATTAAAGCGGCAGCTAACAGCCACAAGTATCGTAAGGAAATGGTAGAGCAACAAGCTAAATTTATGAGTGACCGGTTGGAAGTTGAGATTGATTTAGATAGGAGAAAACACGAAAAAAAGTCCTTAAAGCCCGCAAAAGAAAGCGAGGCTAAAGAAAAGAAAATCTCAACGACAGATCCCGAGAGTGGTTGGTTCCACAAGGGTGAACACAAGGAGGTATTTGCCTATTCTGCCCAAGTAGCTTGTGATAAGCATGGTTGGGCCTTAGCTTATACGGTTGAGGCAGGAAATGTCCATGATAGTCAGGCCTTCCCTGCTCTTTTTTCAAAGTTAGAACCCTTCTCCCCACACTACATTATTGCGGATTCAGGCTATAAGACCCCAGCTATCGCTCATTATTTATTAGAACGTAACATCATCCCTGTCTTTCCTTATACTCGTCCAAAGGGAGTAAGGGGGAACTTAAGACCCAATGATTTTGTCTATGATACTTTCTATGACTGTTACCTCTGTCCAGAGAACCAAGTGTTAAGCTATCGCACGACGACACGAGAAGGCTATCGTGAGTATAAGAGTAATCCAAAAACATGTGCTTCTTGTCCCCTATTATCCGTTTGTACCCAAAGTCAAAACCACCAAAAAGTAATTACGAGACATATATGGAAAGATGATCTTGAATGTTGTGAAGAGATTCTCCACCAAAGAGGAATGAAGGAGCTTTATCAGAAGCGTAAAGAAACCATTGAACGACTCTTTGGGACGGCTAAGGAGTACCATAATTTGAGATACACTAGAGAGAAAGGAAAGTCCAAAATGGAAGATAAGGTTGGGCTTACTTTGGCATGTTTAAATATCAAAAAACTGGTGAAATGGGTAGCGAATATCCCTTTTTATTTTGTTCTAAATCCGATTTTTAGATAGAATAACAGATGATAAAGCAAATAATTTTAAAAATACAACAAAAAGACAAACGCCAAAAATGACGTTTGTCTACGTTCTGA
>NZ_JBCOAT010000018.1:0-1402 GCF_040226615.1 Streptococcus australis
CATTGGCAGTGGACATACTTTAAGACTATATATTTCTGAAACTAGTTTCACAATACAAATATTGACATGCAATTATTAATTGGTGGATTTTAAGTTGACATCTACAAAGGTTAATGTTAGAATACATTCAAAAATATATTTGAATGAGGTGTTTTATGATTCAAAATATTGTTACTTCAATAATCCTGTATTCTGGGACAGCCGTAGACTTACTTATTATCCTAATGTTATTTTTTGCCAAAAGAAAAAGCAGAAAGGACATCATTAACATCTATTTAGGACAATTTCTAGGCTCTGTTAGTCTAATATTCCTAAGTTTGCTTTTTGCATTTGTCTTAAATTATATTCCTAGTAAAGAGATTTTAGGTTTACTCGGTTTGATTCCAATTTTCCTAGGCCTCAAAGTTTTGCTTTTAGGAGATTCTGATGGAGAAGCTATTGCAAAAGATGGTTTGCGAAAAGACAATAAAAACCTGATTTTTCTAGTCGCTATGATTACTTTTGCAAGTTGTGGCGCTGACAATATTGGTGTCTTTGTCCCATATTTTACCACCTTAAATTTAGCGAATTTGATAGTGACTTTACTTACTTTTCTAGTCATGATTTATCTCTTGGTTTTTTCTGCCCAAAAATTAGCACAAGTCCCTTCTGTTGGGGAAACTTTGGAAAAATATAGCAGATGGTTTATTGCCGTTGTCTATTTAGGATTGGGGATGTATATCCTGATTGAAAACAACAGCTTTGACATGCTATGGGCTGTGTTAGGCTAGGAGAAAAAATTATGAAAAAAGATAGTATCTGTCAAGTGGATGTTATAAATCAACAAAATGTTACAACCGCAACGAACTACCTTGAAAAGGAAAAAGTCCAAAAATCACTTCGCATTTTATCAAAATTTACCGATAATAAACAGATAAATATCATCTTTTATCTCCTTGCCGTCGAAGAACTCTGTGTCTGCGATATAGCCTGTTTATTAAATCTCAGTATGGCATCTGCCTCCCACCATCTTCGTAAACTAGCCAATCAAAACATCTTGGGCACTAGAAGAGAGGGGAAAATTATATATTATTTTATAAAAGATGAGGAAATCAGAGATTTTTTTAATCAACTAGGATAACAACTATTTTTACTACTTTTCCATGATTATAGGGAGATTATATATGAAATTTTTTGATGAAAATTACTCACAAGAAATACCTACTCGTATCAAATGTTTAAGAAAAAAGTATAATTTAAAGCAAAGCGACCTAGGTAATGCAGGTCAAGTTAGCCAAGTTGAAAAGGGAGAAATTTGAAAGAATTTGTATCTTTTATTTTTTGTTTCATTTATGCCCTATGCTACTGGAATAGTTAGTAGTCATTTCATGAATCATACGGCACAGCTCTTTTATGGACTGAT